>NZ_BAABDK010000001.1:0-585013 GCF_039539585.1 Hymenobacter glaciei
CCCGCAGAACAGACCCTCCGGGACCACTGTAAGATAACCCCATTTTAATGCGTTTACCCTGGGGGTAGCCCCCGATGATGGACTGATAGTCCGACTCGCCTAAGAGCTGTGTAACTGCCTCATCGTACGCATCCCAGGGGTCTTCTGCGTTAAGCACCTCGGCCAATGTCGTGGCATCGGCCCCTGCCAGCAATTCGTTTATCCCTCCCCAATCAGGCAACGATTGGATGCTTGTGAAGACAATGTCGCAAAAGGCTGGCTTGCCCAATGCCGGCGGCCGCTCGATAAGCTGCGCCTGCTCCAGGGAGGTAGTGGGATAGGTTTTCACCAACCAGCCATCTTCTTCCGTTTTCCACGGAAAGGCTTCCCAGCTGTAGAATAGCTGTGCCAGCGCCGTGCCCGCGGGTAGGCAGGCACCTTCGCTGGCCACCACTTGCATGATAAAATCAAGCGGCTGGCCCGTCTGGGTAGTTGGCCAGGCTTCACCCTTTTCAAAATAAGGTTTTCCCCCGTAGTGCGAACGCAATTGCGAGCCGTCCAGTGACTGGCGGGCTTTGCGGAGCGTGAGCTTGCTGGCCGGTCGCTGCAACGGGCGAAGCAGGTTCACCAGGTCGGCCATCGAAGAAAGCCCGCGTTGCTGTAGTTCCGCCCGCTGCTGGTTGATGTCGCTCATAACAGAGTAGATTTTTTTGTCGACCACAATGATACAAGCACCAACTTACTACGCCGCCATCACCGTGCACACCGCGCCATCCAAGGCGCTCACGGCCGGCGCGGTGGCCGGCCCATCCCACGCCGCCCGCATGGCCTGGTGCTGCAGCTCCTCGACCACTTGCGCGTACCGCATGGTATTCTGAATCTTGGCATGGCCCATCACGCGCTGCAATACCGTCACCGGCATTCCCCGCAGCAGGCTCTGCACCGCGAATGTGTGCCGGGCCGTGTGCATTGTCACCAGCTCGTACAGCGGTACGGCTTGTTTCACTACCTGTCCGCCGGCCGTGCTCACCACTTCCACCGGTCGCGACAGCCCCGCCAGCTGCGTTATTTTCTTCAGGTATCGGTTCATTGGCTGGTTGGCCAGCACCGGCAGCAGCCGCGCCCCGTCAAACTGCCTTTCCGGAGTTGCGTACCGGTCTAATATCTCTGTCGCCAGCCGGCTCAGGTAGATGCTCACCGTGGCCCGCGTCTTGGTCTGTATCAGCCGCAACACCCGGTCCCCATCACCATTAGCCCCCAGCGAATGCAGGTTGCCGGCGTGCAGCGCCGCCACGTCAGAATACCGCAACCCCGTGTAGCAGCAAAACAAGAACACGTCCCGCGCCGGCTCTAAAGTCTTCGAGAGCTTCACCGATACCAGCGCCGCCATGTCGGCCCCGGTCAGGTACGTTTTTGCCTGGTCCGTGTACTTCACCTCAAGCCGCTTCAATTCCAGCCCCAGCGTCAGCCCGCGCTCATCCTGCGCATGTCGCAGAAAAGTCTTCAGGTCTTTCAGCAGCGTGTATACCCCGTTGGCCGACAAGCCGCAGCCTGCCCGCAAGTGGCTCACGTAGTCATCATGCACCGCCGAGGTGTAGCCAGCCAGCAGCAGCCCCTTGCGCCGGGTCTTCTCCAAAAATGTTTCCAGGTGGTTACACGCCGTTTTGTAGTGCCGCAACGTGTGGAAGGCATACCCCCGCCCGGCCAGCACGTCCCGAAACTCCGCAAACCGCGCCACGAGCGTAGGCTCTTCCTTCACCACCACGGCCGTCGGATTCACCGCCTCGCGCATCAGCGCCACGCCCGGCGCGATGTTGGCCGCCCGCAGTTCCCGGTACTTGTCTTCCAGCCGGCGCACCAGGGCCTGTAGCCCCAGGTTGGCCGAGGTGAAGCCCGGAAAAGAGCGCCGGAACTCCTGTTCCTTCTCGTTCCACTGCCGCGGCTCGCAACGCTCCTTGGTCGAGCAACGCAGCCGCTGCCCATCGAAGTATGCCGATACATAAACTGGCACCGTGCCGGCCTTATCCTGTTTATCATGCCGGAGCTCAAACACAACTTTCATAAGCCTTGGAAAAAAGAGGTGGCGTAGGAGGTGGCGTAAACCCATTGGTAAGTCCAGGTATTAGCGCTGGTAAATCCAATTTGGGCTGAACGCAAAAAAGCCTCAAAAACTGCATCTGCGAACAGATTTACAGCTTTTGAGGCTTGAAAAGAGGGTGGTCGTTAGACCTTCCTAGTACCCGGAGCCGGAGTCGAACCGGCACATCTTGCGATATTGGTGTTTGAGACCAACGCGTCTACCGGTTCCGCCATCCGGGCAGGATGAACTTGATTCAGAACAATTCCGCTCTGCCGGTATCAGGAGCGGGCTGCAAAGGTAGCAACTTGCTGCTGGATGCGCAACAGATAGCGCTTTTTTAGGTAATAGGTGCGGATTTGCTGCAGGGCAGCGGGGCGGTGGTCGGCGGGGAGTTGCTCATAGCCAGCCAGTACCGGCTCGATGCCGGCGTCGAGCGTGTCGGAGATGGTCTGGGCTTCGGCGGCAACCCTGGCCTGCGCCGCCGCGTCGGGCTCCATTTCCAGCTCCATCAGTTGCTCGTTGAGGTCCATCATATCCATCAGGAAATCGGCCGGCAGCTGCTCCTGCTTGCCTTCTTCGAGCAGGCCGTGCTGGCGCAGGAGGTAGGCCATGCGCTGGTCGGGGTCGGCGAGGGTCCGGTAAGCGTCGGTGTTGAGAGTGGCCTGGCGCAGCATCTCTGCTTGGTTCTCGGGCGAAGAAGTAGCGTGAAAATCAGGGTGGGTTTCGCGGCTCTTGGCGTAGTAGAGACGCTTGAGGGCCGCCCCATCGGGGCGGAAGGATTCAGAAAGGCCGTAGAAGGCGAAGTAATCAGTCATGGAATTGGTGAGGAGACGGTTGGGCATTTGGGCAGTTGGCGGGCTTGGCTTCTTCTTCTTCTTCGGCGGCTTGATAACCCACCCAACGTAATACGTGAAAACGCCGCGGTAGCCAATACGAGCAATGTGCCAGGTTTCGGCTGGTCTAATCGTTCAGGCCTTTGCCGGTGAGGATTTGTGGGATGCTTTTTTCAACGCGAGCTTCCCAGGTTTTGGCCTGTTTGGGGGCTGAGAAATACAGCAGATACGCTCTTTGGCGGCCGGGCGTCAGGGTAGAAAAAGCCGTTGTCAACGCTGGAGATTCCGCTAGCTTCTGCTGGAACTCATCGGAGACAGGGTATTCGGCTGTTGCTTTGAAACGTACTTTTGCCCCGGTTTTTTCCAGCTCAATGGCTTCCTCAACGTAGGCTTTTATGGTGGGTGCTTGCTCGGCTATTCTCTGGATGTTGGTAAACCGCATTTGGCGCGTGCCCTGCGTATTCTGGGTCTGCTGAATCAGCACGCCATTGGGGTCTTGCAGCAGGGCTCCTTTATGGAACAAAACCGCGCAGTATTCTTGAAAGGCATGAATCAAGGCAATGTTACTTCCCGCCAGCGTGTAGCACGGAACACCCCACTTCAACTCTTCGGTCAGCCCGCTGGTAAGCATAATTATTCTCAATTCCTCCTGCTCGACCTGCCATTTTTCGGCTTTCGTGAAGTAGAAATTAACCTTGGGATTTAGAGTGCTCGCTTGCATTGCTGGCTGTTTTAATTCGTTGAGCAGGTATGGGAAGGAGGTGGCAAGCCGGGCAACCTGCGGCTGTTTTCGTTAGCAGTGGTACCAATAAACTACGAAGGCAGGCTGGAAGTGGGCGAATCGGCCGAGACAACGCTAATAGCCAGGGTCGAAGAAAAAGCCACGGGCGCCGCGGCAAAAAGCCGCTTGGTGGCCGGCCACACCTCCCCAAACAGGCCAGACTTACGGTAGGCATTGAGGGCAGCCTCGTCGTTCCAGTGGCTATGGGTGCAGTAAATGGCGGGGTTGTCGGCATCCTGCCACAACTCCAGGTGGCGGCAGCCGGGCTGCTCACGGATGCGTTGCGCAGTGGCCCGGAAAAGGGCGAGAAATTCGGGGACCTGCGTCGGCTCAAAGGTCATCCGAACAATACGAATCAGCATGCAGAAAGCAAAAAATGGAAGCTGCAAAAGTAACAGCCCGCCACAGCCAACGAATGCCTGCCAGCTACACTTGTCGGGCCTGCCGCAGCCAGATTCCCCGGGCAATTCCTGAATATGGCTTTACGTGATAAAATTTGGCCTCTTCCAACTCTGTCGAGCTTCGAGCGTAAACCGAAACAAATACTTCTTCACCATCCTTTACCTATTCTTTTTCATGAAGCATTCCTCATCTGGTTTGGCCGCTTTTGCTTGGCTAACCGCTCCTACTCTGGCTGCAGGCCTGCTGCTGAGCAGCTGCAATAGCCAGCCCACCGCTACCGAGACCGACAAGACGGCTACGGTCGTTTCGGAAGAAACCAACGCCGCATCCGACAGCGCCGCCGTAACGGCCAATGCCACTGGCGCTGTGAAGCCTACCGGCGTCAAGCCCGCCTGGGGGCCCAACGTGCACCCCGAAATGCAGGCCGTCATCGAGCAGCTGATGAGCTTCAAGAACAAGCCCCTGCCCGAACTCACCGCCGCCCAGGCCCGCAAGCAGCCCAGCCCCGCCGACGCGGCTATGAAGCAGATGCGCGCCAGCAATATTCCCGTGCCGCCCCTCAACTGCGACACCGCCACCCAAACCATTGCGCCCGGCCTCAAGGCCCGCATCTACACGCCCAAAAGCGGCGCGGCCCCGTACCCGGTTATCGTGTATTACCACGGTGGCGGCTGGGTAATTGCCACCAACGATACCTACGCTGCCTCGGCCCAGGCTCTGTGCGAGCAGGTCGGCGCCGTGGTGGTTTCAGTGGAATACCGCAAAGCGCCGGAGCATAAATTCCCCGCTGCCCACGACGACGCCTTCACCGCGTATCAGGCCGTGCTGAAAAACGCGGCCAGCATGAAGGGTGACCCCAACAAAGTGGCGGTAGTAGGCGAAAGCGCCGGCGGCAACCTTGCCTGCAACGTCAGCATCATGGCCCGCGACAAGAAGGTAGCCCTGCCCAAGTACCAGGTATTGGTGTACCCCATCGCCGGCTCCGACACCAACACGCCTTCCTACAAGGCCAACACCGAAACCGCGCCCCTCAACAAGGGCGGCATGGAGTGGTTCTTCAAGAACTACCAGCGCACCGCTGCCGATTTGAAAGACCCCCGCATCAACCTCGTAGCCGCCAACCTGAAAGGCCTGCCCGCCACCACCATCATCGGGGCCGAGTACGACCCACTGATGAGCGAAGGCAAAACCCTGGCCGATAAGCTCACCGCCGCCGGCGTAAAAACCAACTACAAGCTCTACGACGGCACGACGCACGAATTCTTCGGCATGGCCGCCGCAGTGCCAGAGGCAAAAGATGCCCAGGGCGTAGTAGTAAGCGACCTGAAAGGCGCGCTGAAGTAATTGCGTTGGCCTCAGGAGGTAGCTGTCGTTGCGAGGCCGTAGGCCGGGGCACCCGAAGGAGCCGCGACCAAGCGGCACGCGTAGCTAATCTGTCCTCTCAATGCGACCAACAGCAAAGATGTAAAAAGCCCCGGCTCTGAATTGAGTTGGGGCTTTTTTGCTTTTAACATACCCGTATTAGAAAAACAGTGTCGCATTTAAGAGCTGGTCGCATCGAGAGGACAGATTAGCTACGCGTGCCGCTTGGTCGCGGGTGCCGCGCTCCACTCCACTCGCAATGACAGCCGACTATTCCGCGGCAAAGCGCACGTCTACCTGCGAGTCAAAATTCAACCCCAGCAGCTCCGACGCATTGCCCTGGCAAATGCCCAGGCAGAGGAAATTCTGGCTGTTGAATACCACCACCGCTTCGCCGGGCGGCACGGCCGAGAAGTGGGGGTGCAGGTCGCGCACCACGTCGCGCCCGAAATGAATGGCCAGCGGACGACCATGACCCACGGCATCTACCGCCGTGCGCGAAATGTTGGTGACCAGGTTGCCGTAGTGGTCGACGTGCGCCACGTGGCCGGTGATGCGGTGGTCCTGCAGGCGCAGCTGCCGGTTGTTGAGCTGGTGCTGTGTCGTAATGGCCAGGCCAAGGTTGCCAAGCGGTGCACCCTGGGCCAGGGCCACGGCGGCGGGCAATAGCACGTCGCGGGTAGGCGAGGGCGTAACGGCGGCCGGCAGGGCTACTAGGCTTTCGGGCGTGCCATTGGCCATCAGAGCCAGAATACCGTTGTCGCCGCTCACAAAATAGTGCCCTTCGAGTTCGGCCGCTACCCAGCCGGGCTCGGGGCCCGCGCCATGGTCGGCCACACCAATGACGTGCACCGTACCCACGGGAAAATCCCGAAATACGCTTTGGAGAACGTGAACGGCGTGCGCAATGTTAAAGGGTTCGATGCCGTGGCTGATGTCGACGACCGAAATTGCCGGGGCCAATTGCAGCAGCCGCGCCTTTAGGGCCGCCACGTAATGGTCGCGGTAGCCAAAATCGGTGAGCAGCGTAATCAACCCCATGCCAGTGTTCCGTAGTTTTTCGTAGTATTGTTTCGCCGCCCGAATCGGGGCAAAAGTAGCCGGTTCGGGTCGAAAACGGGCCGTTTTTCCCTCTCCCTTTCTTTTTCCCCCTCTCTTCCAACTTGGTCGAAAAAATCATCACCCTCGAAAACATGTCTTTGGTCGATTTCCTCGGCCCCGACAACCAGAATATCCGCCAGCTGGCCGCCGCATTTCCCGGCTCCAAAATCATCAGCCGCGGCAACGAAATCAAAATCCAGGGCCAGACGGAAGTCATCTCCCGCATCAACGACATTTTCTCCTCGCTTATCGAGCACTACCACCAGTACGGTCAGATTACCGACAAAACCGTTAACCAGTACCTCTCGGCTACTTCCGAAGAAGCCGAAGGCCGGGTGCTGGCCGCCTCTCCTGACGTGATTCTGTTCGGCGCGAAAGGTGGCGTCATCAAAGCCAAAACGCCCAACCAGCAAAAGCTGGTGGATACCGTAATGGCCCACGACCTCACCTTCACGCTCGGTCCGGCCGGTACCGGTAAAACCTACATTTCGGTGGCTTTGGCGGTGCGCGCGCTTAAGAATAAGGAGGTGAAGAAAATCATCATCTCGCGTCCTGTGGTAGAGGCCGGCGAAAGCCTGGGTTTCCTGCCTGGCGACATGAAGGAGAAAGTTGACCCCTACCTGCGCCCGATTTACGACGCCTTGGAAGATATGATTCCGGCCGAAAAGCTGAAGTTTTACCAGGAGAACAAAATCATCGAAATAGCTCCGCTCGCCTACATGCGCGGCCGCACGCTCAACAATGCCTTTGTGTTGCTCGACGAGGCTCAGAACACCACGCCCTCGCAGCTAAAGATGTTCCTGACCCGCATGGGCCCCACGGCCAAGGTGATGGTGAACGGCGACCGCAGCCAGATTGACCTGCCCACCCGCCAGAAATCGGGCCTGATGCAGGCGCTCGATATTCTGAGAAACGTGCAAGGCATTGGCTACGTCGAGATGACGTCCGAGGACGTGGTGCGCCACCGCTTGGTGAAGGAAATTGTGGAAGCCTACGACAAGTTCGACGGCGAGGAGCAGATTCGCCAGGCCCAGCCCGGTGCTCCGGCCCGCCGCGATGAGCGCCACGAGCGCCGCCTGCGCGAGCAGGGCTTGGTGGAAGATGGCCAGCCAGCTGCCGCCGAAGGCGAACTCCCCGTAAACCACGAGCAGCCGCTGTAAGCCTCATTATGTGACATCTTTTACAAGCTGTCATCCTGAGCGAAGCGAAGGACCCTATCACGTCATACGGATTTATTCCAACGTAATAAGGTTCTTCGCTATACTCAGGATGACAGTTTTTCGTCTTAACTATACCACTATGCCCGCTACCGCCTACCGCATCACCGACTTGCGCGATCTCGACGCCGCCTTCACCATCCGCGAAAAAGTGTTTGTGGAAGGCCAGGGGGTGCCAGCCAGCCTCGAGAACGACTTGCACGACCGCACCGACGCCCGCCACTACCTGGCCTGCACCGAGGATGGCACGCCCGCTGGCGCCGCCCGCTGGCGCGAAACCGACAACGGCGTGAAGCTGGAGCGTTTCGCCGTGCTCGAAAGCTACCGCAACCAGCAGCTTGGGGCCGCGCTGCTGCATGCCGTGCTGGCCGAGGTGCAAGCCGAGCTACCCGATGCCGAAGTGTACCTGAACGCGCAGCTGCGCGCCGTTCCATTCTATGAGCGGCACGGATTCCGGAAGGAAGGGGAGATGTTTGAGGAGGCCGGCATTCAGCACTTCAAAATGATACTGGGATAAGGAGGCCGGGCGCGCAGTTGACTTGCCCTTTACCAACAAAGAAACCACTCTAGCTGAGTGGTTTCTTTGTTGGTAAATTATTGCAAATAAGGGTAATTAGAGAAAAGAGAGACGGTATAAATGGACGAGGGATAGGCGTAGCTAACGAACCAGCAATGGCAGGTAGTAACCGCTTACCGCAGCAGTTGAACGAGTTTCCAGAGCAGCCAAAATGGGAGAAACAGTAGTTTTAGCGGCCACCAACCCGAAAAAAAGCTGCGTTCTACGGCCGGTCGGGCAAAGTCGTATTGGCGGGTATAGCGACTCGATTTAGTAGTGAACTTGTCCCAGAAACCGGGCTGGGCCCCTGGATGCTGTCGGTGGGTGGTGCGGCAGCCCACGCAGTAGCTGGAGAATACGGTGGCGGGCCGGCCACAGTCGAGGCAAACCATGCAGAAGGAAAGGAGTGAGGGATAGTAAATAAAGCCGCATTGCGAAATCCTCGGATGGGTTAGCAATCAGGGCTTTGCTTCCTAATGGCAAAGGTGAAGAAGTTGACTGATTCGTGCGAAGGCCAAAAAATTCTTTTTCTTTGGTGAGCGTTCCCCGAAGTCTCTGCCATGCCCCGCCTTTCTGCACCGCTACAAGCCGCATTGCGCGCGGCCGTTGCCAACCGTTTTGGCCAGCCGCTGCGCTATCCCAGCCACTGCGATGCGCTCGAAGCCGAATTGCAGAAAGCGAGTGGGTTGGGTGCGCGGCGCTTGAGCCCCAGTACGCTGCGCCGTTTTTTTGGGCTGGTCGATAAGGAAGGCGGCTTTCACCTGCACACGCTCGATACGCTGGCGCGCTACGCCGGGCACGCCACGTTTGCCGACTTTGGCAAGTCGGTTGCCGGCCACGCCACCGCCGAAACCACTGCCTCGCCCACCGACATCCCCGAGCTGCTGGCCATGGAGCGCCTGGCGGCCCCCGAGCGCCTGCTGCTGGGCTACTTTCTGGGGCGGGTAACGCGCCCGGCTCAGCCCGGCGGCGCGGCGGCTCCGCTGGCCCTGCGGCTGGCGGCCCACCCGGCCGGTCAGGAATTCTTTGTGGAGTCGTTTGTGGATTTGGCCCACCTCAACGGGGCCTTTGGCGAAGTGCTGGCCGAATACCTGCGCCACAAGCACACCCCCGAAGCCCAGGTGTTCGGGCACGGCACGTTGTTTCTGAAGGAGTTTCTGGCCAACGATGAAGCCGCTTGGCGCAGCCGGCTGCAGCACTTGCGGGCTTTGCCAATACCTGCCGACCTGCACGCTTTCCCCCGCGGCCGCCTTGCATTTGCCGAGATTGTAGCGGCCTGGCACGATGCCGACTTTGCGCAGGTGCCTGCCGAGCTGCTCTCCCGCTTGCTGGCTGATGCGGCCCGCGTGCCCCGGCCAGTAGCCCCGCCGTCGCCGATACCGGCCTTTTATAACTTCTTTCCGGCGGGCTACCATTTCTTCGTGGCTGAGGGCCTGTTCCTGACTGGTCAGTTCGAGACCCTGCACGGCTGGCTGGATTTCACCCAAGCCGAATTTCCGGAACTCGCCACCCTTGAGGCCAACGTATACAACGAGTTGTTGCGGGGCTTCGCGGCCGTAGCCCAGCTGCGCACCGGCCGGCCATCCGACCATGCCCTGCCGGCGCATTCGCTTTTTCAGCTCGAAAGCCACAGCTGGCTGCTCGACTACTACCAAGTGCACATTGCCTTGGTGGAGCTGCACTTGGCCGCCCTGGCCGGCGAGGCTGCGCAGGTTATCCGGTTACGGACCGAGGTGGCCAGTTTTTCGGAAACACACCACTTTCCATTTTTCAGCCAGGTGGCGCAGGGCATTGCTTAAGCTGACCGGCACTTAACCAAGCAGGGCCGGCCGCTGCGTGATTTCGTGGTAGCAGATGTGGGCGCGGCTGAAGTAGTGAAACACCATGCTCTTGCGCGTCTGGGCCGGGTTGAGGTGTGGCTCGCCGCCGTGCATCAGGTTGGCGTGCCAGATGAAAACGTCGCCCTTGCGGGCCAAAAACACCTGCCTTTGCAAACCCAACTCGGCCACGCGGCCGGCGATGAACCGCTCGTATTCGGCGTAGTCCTTGTCGCCAATAAGCCACTCGGAGCCCTCGTTGTGGTAGTCGGCATTCAGGTAATAAGGCAGCTTATGGCTGCCGGGGTAATAGTGCAGCGGGCCATTGTCAAGCGTGATATCCTCCAGCGCAACCCAGGCGGCCGCCATGCCGCCCAGCGGAAAGGTGCTCATGTGAATGCTATCGGAATGCGTGCGTTGCTGGCTGCCAGTCAGAAAGTTAATGCTCTGGAACAGCGTGGCCTCGTGGCCCAGCAACAGGCTCACCAGTTCGCGCAACTGGCCCTCGCCCGCCGCCCGGATGCGCGCCGATTTCTGAAAAGCAAACATGAACTTGTTGGCGTAGCGCACGCCAATTTGCCGGCTGGTAATGAGCTGGTGCAACTCCTCATTAATGCCGTCGACCACCTCGCTGGTGAAAAACCTGGGCAGGATGGCAAAGCCCTGGTCCTCAAAAGCCCGCAGGCTGGCTTGGGTGGCAACGGGCAGCCACCGAAAGGCCCGGTTGGTAGCCAGGCGCTCGGCCAATGGCGCAACCGGAGGCAGGCCGGCATCGGCCGGCAGAGCGGCAAAGTCGCGGCTGCTGATGGGGGAGAAGTAGCTCTTAGTCAACCCCAACCGTTGGTAGATGGGCAGGTTGTGGGTGAGCCGGCGGCGCTGGAAAAGATTGTATGCCGCGTAGCTGAGCTTGAGGCGGCGCAGAAAGGAAAACATGGAGCAGGGCAGGTTTGAGGGGGCCAAGGTACGGCGGGGGCTTGGCGACCGGTGCCCTGGAAGGCCGTTTCGCCCCAAACCGCTACATTGCCAGCCAAGTACCTTTCCTGCTTCTACCAATTCAATGATTACCTGGGCCACCTTTCCCTTCGTGCGCTATACCCCGGCGCTCATTCTGGGTATCGTGGGCTACCTCTACCTCGGCGCCGCCTGGCCCGAGCTGTGGCCGGCCACCGTTACGCTGGCGCTTCTTAGTATAGGGCTAACGTTTTGGGCAGTACGCCGGCCGCGCCCTATGGCCACCGATGCAGTGGGGTTGCTCTCGTTGCTTACCATTGTGGCCTTGGGCGCCACGCTCACCCAGCGCGCCACCGAAAGCCGCCGGGCCGACCACCTCGCTCGTTTCGGCGATACAATCGAAGCCTACCGCGCCGTAGTGGATGAAGCGCCGGTGGTGCGGGCTGCTACCTACGCTACCACGCTGCGGGTGCGGGCGGTGCGCGTGGCCGGCCGCTGGCGGCGGGCTACCGGTGGCGTGCGGGTGTCGCTGCCCCGGGTGGCGGGCATTGCGCAGCCGCGGTACGGCGAGGTATGGCTGATTGCCGGGCACCCCGACCTGAGCAAGCCACCACTCAACCCCGGCGAGTTCGACTACGCCCGCTACCTCGAATACAGACAGGTTTACCACCAGCAATATGTGCACCCCGACCAGTACCGCGTACTGGGCCTGGCCCCGCCCAACCCGCTAGTGGCCGTGAGCTTACGCGCCGCTACGCAGCTCGATGCGGTTTTCCGGCACTACATCCACGCCAAGCGCGAATACGCCATTGCCTCGGCCTTAGTGCTGGGCATCAAGGATGACGTGGATTTGGCGACCAAGCAGGCCTATACGGCTACCGGCACCACGCACATTATGGCCGTGAGTGGCTTGCAGGTGGGCTTGTTATTTGCGGCGATGTCGTGGGTGCTGCGCAAGCTGTTTGGGCGGCTGAAGGGCTTTTTGCTGTGGTCCTCGCTGGTAGGGCTGGGCGTCATCTGGAGCTACGCGTTTCTCACGGGGCTGTCGGCGTCGGTGCTGCGGGCCACAGTCATGTTCACGGTTATCATCATCGGCCGGGCCCTGGGGCGGCAGGATTCCATATTCAATACGCTCGGTGTGGCGGCTTTTCTACTATTAGTCTGGAACCCGTTTTTAGTCGCCGATGTGGGTTTTCAGCTCTCTTTTTTGGCAGTGCTCAGCATTGTGTATGTGCAGCCGCGCATTGCCGGCTGGGTCGATGTAGAAGCCTACTTCTACGCCCGCCGCCGGCCCTGGCAGCCCAGACCCGTGCAGTGGGCCTGGCGCGGCAGCGGTTGGTTTCTTGATAAGGTATGGCAGGCGGTGGCGCTGTCGCTGGCCGCGCAGGTGGCCACGTTCGGGCTGGGGCTGTATTACTTCCACCAGTTCCCGTTCAGCTTCCTATTCTCCAACCTGGTAGCCGTACCTATTTCGAGTGGGGCCGTGTACGTAGGCTTAGCGCTGCTGGCAGTGAAGGGCATTGCGGCTGCAATTGGCTCTGTGCTGCCCGCCGGTGCCGCGTGGTGGCTCGACTTGCTCCCGCGTGCGGTGGCGCAGCTGTTCGAATGGATGGTGTGGATGTTCAATGAATACATCTTCCTGATTAGCAGCTTCTTCTCCGGTTGGGTGGTGCGCGATATCCACGTTTCGGCCCTGCAAACAGTCCTACTATTTGGCATGATTGGGGCGGGATTAGCTTGGCTGAGTACTCGCCGTCTGGGTTGGTTGCGCGGCTTGGCGCTGCTGCTCTGCTGCTACGCCGGCAGCCGCGTGACCGAAGCCCGCGCCGTGGCCCCCATCAAGGAATTCATCGTGTACAGTATTCCGCGCCGCTCGGCGGTGGGGTTTTGGCAGGGTGCGGCGGCTGAGTTTGTCACGCCCGACTCCTTGCCTCTCACCGAAACCGAGCGTACCTACCGCCTGCTGCCGGGCATCATTCGCCGTGCCGCGCGCCGCACATCCTACAGCGTGGGCTGGCGAGGCTGCCATGTGCCTGTGCAGCGCCTGCCCGACCCAGATAGCGCCACCGGCAACCTGTTCTTTCGGCCCGGCCCGGTGGTGCTGGCCCAATGGCGAGGGCTGCGCGTGGCCTTCGTCTCCAACCGCATTTCTTCGGCTATGCAGCCAACGCCGGTCGACGTGCTGGTGCTGCGCCGCAACGCCCGCGTAAAGCCCGAAACCATGGCTGCCGTGTTTGGCTCCCAAGCGCAGGTTGTCTTCGATTCTTCGTGTAAAATCTGGTACGTGGCCCGGCAGGATTCGCTGCTGCGGGCGCGGGGCTTTCGCACCTGGGACGTGACGGCGCGGGGCGCGTTCCGCTGCGTGCCTCCGCTGGCCCGGCGCTGAGCCGGCCGGCCAGGCAACCGGCGGGCGCAATTCCTTCGAGTGCTGGCCAACGGCCAATGGTCCGGTTGTCAGCCGGTTTCGACGGCCCAGTCAGGTTATTGGCCGACTGGAGCAGACCATCCGCCCGTTTTTTGCGTTAATTGCCACGAGTGCATGCCACCTTTCCCCCCCTTATAGGCATCCTTGCTCCAACCATCCATCCGCGCCGTTCCCCGCCCCTCATGGAAAATTTGCTTACTCCCGAGCTCGAAGCCCTTCGCTACATTCAGTATGAAGCCCAGGACCGCATCGGCTACATTACCCTCAACCGGCCCGACAAGCGCAACGCCCTGAATGCCGACGTAGTAACCGAACTCAAACAGGCCTTCGAGTTTGCCGAAAACGACGAAGCTGCCAAAGTCATTGTGCTGCGTGCTGCCGGCGACGTATTCTGCGCCGGGGCCGACCTGGCCTACATTCAGGATTTGCAGGGCTTTGGCTACACCGACAACCTGGAAGACAGCACGCACCTCATGCAACTCTTCCACCAGATTTATACCCTCAAGAAAGTGGTTATCGGGCAGGTGCAGGGCCACGCGCTGGCCGGCGGTTGCGGCCTGGCCGCCATCTGCGACCTCACGTTTGCGGTGCCCGAAGCCAAGTTTGGCTACACCGAAGTCAAAATTGGCTTCATCCCCGCCATTGTGAGTGTGTTTCTGGTGCGCAAAATTGGCGAAGCCCGCACCAAGCAGCTGTTGCTCAGCGGTGATGTGATTCCGGCCCAAAAGGCCCTCGACATGGGCCTCGTCAACTTCTTGGCTTCGAAGGAGGAACTGGCCGAAAACGTGCGCACCTACGCCCAGCGCCTGTGCCGCGAAAACTCGGGGCAAAGCATGGAAGTAACCAAGGAAATGCTGGCCCGCCTGCCCGAATTGGGCCTCGAAGAAGGTCTGCGCTATGCTGCCCAGCGCAACGCCGAAGCCCGGGGCTCCGACGATTGCCGCCGCGGCATCGCCGCCTTCCTCAACAAGGAGAAGCTGGTGTGGTAGTCCGCCCGGGCGCGGGGCCTTACCCGTAGCCCGCCGGAAAGTAGTATCTTAAACGCCGCTTTGGTCTGGAATAGGCCGAAGCGGCGTTTTTACGTTTACGCCAAACAACTTTTTCTCTGCAACGGTTACTTCGGCATGACTGCACTGGCTGCCCTCGGCATTACACTCGCCACGTTCGGGTTCATGGAATTCTGGGCCTGGTTCATGCACAAGTTTGTGCAACATGGCCCGCTGTGGTTTCTGCACCGTTCGCACCACGTGCGCCACCCGCATCCGGTGGAGCGCAACGACTTGTTCTTTATTGTTTACGGTGCCCTTTCGGCTGCGTTGTTCATCACCGGCGACAATGGCGGGCGCTGGTGGTTTTGGGTAGGCGTGGGCATCGCCTGCTACGGCACGGTGTACTTCTTTGTGCACGATGTGCTGATTCATGGCCGGCTGCGCTTCTGGAAGAAGTCACAGAATACCTACCTGCGGGCCCTGAATATGGCCCACAAAACGCACCATAAAACTACGGGCCGCGATGGCTCGGCCGAATTCGGTTTGTTGTGGGTTTCGCCCAAATACCTGGAGTTGGCCCGGGAACGTCAATCAAAAATTAAGAAACGGGAAATAAAGAACGAATAAGAAGGGCACTCATTTGCTAATCTCGCTGTCCTCAAATCTGTATTCGTCAATAATATTTTTTAGTTACCATGGGCCACTTCTCCATCAGCGACTTAGAGCAGCTTTCGGGCATCAAGGCGCACACCATCCGGATGTGGGAACAGCGCTATGGCCTGCTGCGGCCGGTGCGCACGGCCACCAACATTCGGATGTATTGCAACGACGACCTGCGCCGCCTGCTCAATGTGAGCACGCTGTGCGCGCGGGGCAAGCGCATTTCGCAGGTGGCCAGCCTCAGCGATGCCGAGATGCAGGAGGCCGTGCTGGCCTGCTGCAACGACGCGCACGACTACCACCAGCAGGTGAATGCCCTGCTGGCCGCCATGCTCAGCTTCGATGAGCAGCAACTCAACCACCTGTTCAACGAGGCGGCGGCCTGGCTGGGCTTCGAGAAAATGATGCTGTACGTGGCCTATCCGCTGCTGCAGCGCATTGGCCTGATGTGGCTGGCCGGCACCATGAACCCGGCCCAGGAGCATTTATTAACGCATTTGCTGCGCCAAAAACTGCTGGCCGCCACCGATGCGTTGCCCGGGGTGCCCCTTTCGGCACGCCGGTGGGTGCTGTTTCTGCCTGCTAATGAACTGCACGAACTGGCGCTGCTGTTCATGAACTACACCCTCCGGGCGCGGGGACAGCACACGCTGTACCTGGGCCAGAACCTGCCCGTGGAAGAGTTGGGCGTTGTGTGCGACACCTACCTGCCCGATGCCGTCGTTACCGTGCTCACTTCGCAGCCCGAGCGAAGCCGGGTGGCCGAGTTTGCACGCGAAGTATCGGCCCACTGTGGCAACAAGCTGGTGGTGCTGTATGGTCCGCTGGCCCGGCAGGAAGGCCTGGAGTTGCCCGCTAACTGCGTTTCGCCGCAACTAATGACGGATTTTCTGGCCCTGGTGGGCGAGCAGGAGCCCGAACCCGTGGCAGCCTGAGGCAGCAGTTTTTTTCCGGGCCGGGCTTCGTAGCTACGCACGAAAGGCGCATCAAAACATCCGAATTTTTTAGAATATTCAACGGGCTAAAATAGGCCCTGGCCGTCCCTTGCCGTGCCTACAACGAAAAGTAGGCGTGCCGAACAAAATACTTTTGGCCCGGACTAGTCGGAATGGTGACCGGCTCGTATATTTGTTTAACAATCGGTCACGAAAAGCTAAACAGCATGACTTCGCTCGAATTCACCTCGCAAGTGCAAAAAATTTCGCTGACGCTCCGGCCCGCCGCCATGAACTTGACGCGAGACGCTGACGACGCCAAAGATTTAGTGCAGGAAACCCTTCTTAAGGCCCTGCTAAACAAGGATAAGTTTAAAGCTGGTACCAACCTGAAGGCGTGGTTGTACACCATCATGCGCAACACCTTCATCAACAATTACAACAAGATTACCAAGCGGAGCTCCAACATCGATTCGACGGAGTATTTTCAGTATTTCAACACCGACCAGAACTACATCACCCACAACGGGGCCACTTCTGACTTTGTGGTGCGCGACATCAACGAGGCTATTTCCAGCCTCGGTACCGACTACCGCACGCCGTTCATGATGTACTACATCGGCTACAAGTACATGGAAATTGCCGAGAAGCTGCAAATTCCGATTGGCACCGTTAAAAACCGCATCCACATTGCCCGCAAAGATTTGAAGGCGGCCCTGCAGGTGTATGCGCCGGTAGGGGCATCGGCCGCTGCCGAAACCCTGGAAGACTAGTTTCACCGCGCCCGCGCGGTGGCCGCCGGCCTGCTGCTGCATTTGCGGCGCTGGGCCGGCGGTTTCTTTTTGGGCGACCTTTGCCTGCCTCTTCACCCCAGTCCGTTACTGCTTGCTCTTGCCTTCCCCCCTAAACCATTCAAAACAGGCCATCGTTATCGGGGCCGGATTTGCCGGATTGGCGGCCGCCACCACGTTGGCCCAGGCCGGTTGGCGCGTTACTATCCTCGAGAAAAATGAGGGCCCCGGCGGGCGGGCACGGGTGTTCCATGCCCAGGGCTTCACCTTCGACATGGGCCCGAGCTGGTACTGGATGCCCGATGTGTTTGAGAAATACTTTGCCCGGTTCGGCAAAAAAGTAGCTGATTATTACGAGCTGGTGCGCCTCGACCCCTCGTACCAGGTAATTTTCCGCGGGCCGGAAGCGGTGGACATTCCGGCCAAAATGAGCGAGCTGCGGGCCCTGTTCGAACGCTACGAACCTGGTAGCGCCGCTCGCCTCGACGAGTTTCTGAAGCAGGCAGCGTACAAGTACGAGGTTGGCATCAACCGGCTGGTGTACGCGCCAAGTCGGTCCATCTTCGAGTTTGCCGACCCCAAGCTTCTGGTAGACATGGTGCGGATGGACGTGCTGCAAAGCATGCACAAGCACGTGCGCCGGTTCTTTAAGGACCCGCGCCTGCTGGAGTTGGTGGAGTTTCCCATTCTCTTTTTGGGGGCCACGTCGGAGAATACGCCCGCGCTATACTCGCTGATGAACTACGCCGACCTGGCGCTAGGTACCTGGTACCCTAAGGGCGGCATGCACCAGATTGTGGCCGGCATGGTACGCCTGGCCCAGGAACTGGGCGTACAAATCGAATACAACCAAGAGGTAACCGAGATTGTGGTTGAAAACGGGCATAGCACCGGCGTGCGCACCGCTAATGGTTTCTTTGCTGCCGACGTGGTAGTGGCCGGGGCCGACTACCACCACATCGAGCAGCAGGTGCTTAAACCCGAGTTTCGCCATTACGACGAGAAATACTGGAATTCGCGGGTGATGGCACCATCGAGCTTGCTGTTCTACCTTGGCGTGAATAAAAAGCTCGACAAGCTGCGCCACCACAACCTCTTTTTCGATGAGGACCTGAACCAGCACGCCCGCGAGATTTACGAGCAGCCGCAGTGGCCCACGCGGCCGCTCTACTACGCCTCGGTGCCCAGCAAAACCGACCCCACGGTAGCCCCCGAAGGGCAGGAAAACCTGTTCCTGCTCATTCCCGTGGCCCCGGGCCTGACCGACGATGAAGCCACCCGCGAGCGGTACTACGAGCTACTGATGGCCCGACTCGAGAAACACTGCGGCCATTCTATCCGCGACGCGGTGGTGTTCAAACGCAGCTACGCGCACCGCGACTTTATTGCCGACTACCACAGCTTTAAGGGCAACGCCTATGGTCTGGCTAATACGTTGAAGCAGACAGCTATATTGAAGCCTACGCTCAAGAGTAAAAAAGTAGCAAATTTGTATTTCACGGGCCAGCTCACCGTACCCGGGCCCGGCGTGCCCCCTTCGCTCATTTCGGGCCAGGTAGTGGCCGGCGAAGTATTGAAAGAGAATGAACAATGAGCAATGAACAGTGTGCAATCGGGTATGCGAAACCGCCCTGCTTCGAATTGTTCAATGCTCACTGTTAGTTGTTAATTGAACATATGGACCACGTTAAACTCTTCACCGACACCAGCCTGGCATGCAGCAAGCTCATCACGGGCCGTTACAGCACTTCGTTCACGCTGGGCATTCGCACGCTCGATGAGCGGCTGCACCTGCCGGTGTATGCCGTGTATGGCTTTGTGCGCTGGGCCGATGAAATTGTGGACACCTTTCACGACCACGACAAGACCGGGCTATTGGCCGACTTCCGCCGGCAGACGTACGAGGCCCTCGATAAAGGTCTAAGCTTTAACCCGGTTCTGCACGCCTTTCAGCACGTGGTGCACCGGTACGGCATTGACCGGGAGTTTATTGAAGCCTTCCTGCACAGCATGGCCCTCGATTTGGAGGACCAGAATTACCATCCGGGCCTGTACCAGGAATACATCTATGGCTCGGCCGAAGTGGTGGGGCTGATGTGCCTGCGCATTTTCTGCGACGGCGACGAGGCAATGTTTGAGCGGCTGCGCGAGCCGGCCCGGCGGTTGGGCTCGGCGTTTCAGAAAGTGAATTTCCTGCGCGACATCCGTTCCGATTACGAGGACCGGGGCCGGGTTTACTTTCCCGGCGTAGTCTACTCCCGCTTCAACGACGCTACCAAGGCCCAAATAGAGGCCGACATTAAAGCTGATTTTGAGGCGGCTTACGCAGGTATTCAGCAGTTGCCGCGCTCGGCCAAGCTGGGCGTGTACCTGGCCTATGTGTACTACCTCAAGCTGTTCTACAAAATTAAGCAGCTTCCCGCGGCCCGCATCCTGGGTGAGCGCGTGCGGGTACCCGACAACACCAAACTATTACTGCTACTGGGCTCGTACTTCCGTTACCGGCTTTCGCGTATCTGAGGGCATTTTTGGGCCCGGCTTTTGCCTGCAGATGCGGTGTTGAGGCCGTGCGCCTTATTTTTGCCGATATGCGGATTCTCAAGGTTCTTTTTTTTGCGGTGATAGTTGGGGTTGGCTCATCATCCTCGGCGGCTGGTTTGCGTAGTAGTGCCGGGCGGGCGACCCTTGTCGTTCGTTTTTCTCCCTCCCTTATTTCCCTGCATTCCGTGTCGTCTTCTCCTTACCACCCTTCCAATTTGCGTCGCCACTACGAGCTGGCCGCCGCTGATAAATCCGCTGGCGAAAAGTTTTATAAGCTGCTGGCCGATTATAAAGACCGTGACGGCCTGGTGCTGGCCTATAAAGGTGCTTCCGAAGCCATTCGGGCCCGCGATGCGTCGATGTTCAACAAGCTCACTTATGTGCAGGATGCGGCCAAAACCTTCGAGCAGGCGGTAAGTATCGACCCACAAAATCCCGAAATCCGCTTTTTGCGCTTCTCCGTCGAAAGTAACCTGCCGGCGTTTCTGGGCCTGAGCAAGCACGTAGACGAAGACAAGGAAATGCTGCTCAGCGCGGCGCTCAGCCATCCTAAATCGGGCCTCGATTCGGAAGCATTCCGCACGGTGCGAGATTTTTTGGTGGAGCGGGGCCACGTGACCGAGAGCGATGCACATAAGCTAAGCAAAGTGAAGGAGTAGCCGGATACTGGGAAATTCTTGTCCTTCAGGAGTCTAAACCATACTAGCAACTCGCTCCTGACTAGTTGGAAGGCTTGCTGCCGCTTCTTATTGCTCATGGAATAAGCTGAAGTATTTGCTTCATTAGCGCATGATGCAAACTAGAATAGGCTTTCCTAACGTATTTTCGGTGCACCGCCCTTTTTTACACAACTTTGCGGGCGGGTTACTGGTTACCGAGGTCCTATGCCGAACCTGTCGCTCAGCGTCCGAATTGACCCTAACTCTGGCTTTTGCTTTGGTGTAATTTACGCCATTCAAATGGCCGAAGACCTGCTCGATGAGCAAGGCTACCTCTATTGCCTGGGTGATATTGTGCACAACGATGAGGAGGTGCAGCGCCTCGAAGCGCGTGGCCTGCGCATCATTTGCCACGAACGGCTGGCTGAGCTACGCGACGAAGCCGTGCTCATTCGGGCCCACGGCGAGCCCCCGGCCACCTACCAAATGGCCATGGAGAACAACCTGACCCTGATTGACGCAAGCTGCCCGGTGGTGCTGAAACTGCAAAACCGCATCAAAACCAGCTACGACAAAAAGGAGCAAATCTTCATTTACGGCAAGCACGGGCACGCCGAGGTACTAGGCCTGCTGGGCCAGACCAGCGGCAACGCCGTGGTATTCGAGAACCTGGACGAGTTGCTAAGCCACGAGCTGCCCGAGAATATCACGCTCTACAGCCAGACGACCAAGAGCACGAACAGCTTCTATAACATTAAGAACCAGCTCGAGACCCGGGGCTATCAGGTGAATGCCAACGACACCATTTGCCGGCAGGTAAGCAACCGCGACAAAGACTTGCGCCGCTTTGCCGCCCAGTTCGACCAGATTGTGTTTGTGTCGGGGACCAAAAGCTCCAATGGCAAAGTGCTTTACCAAGTGTGCAAAGAAACCAACCCGCAAACCCACTTCATTTCCAACGTGGGTGAAATAGAGCAAGTATGGTTCCGACCGGGGCAGTCAGTCGGCATTTGCGGGGCCACCAGTACCCCCATGTGGCTGATGGAGCAGGTGCGCGACCGGCTGTTGAGCCTATAGCCACGTTTTTCACGGAGTCATGCAGATAACGGATTTGCCATTCGGCGTCACAAATTGGGCGGAAGTTGCCGGTGAGGAGCACCCGGGCATTACCGGGGTGGCCACGTGGCGGACCCGGCAGTTTGGGCCGGTACGGGTGCGCATGGTCGATTACAGCCCCGACTACCTAGCCGACCATTGGTGCCAAAAGGGGCATTTCTTGCTGGTGACGGCAGGAGAATTAATAACGGAACTGGCCGACGGGCGCATATTCACGCTCACGGCGGGGATGAGCTACCAGGTAGCCGATGGGGCCGAAGCGCACCGCAGCAATACCGTGGGCGGGGCTGCGCTATTTATCGTTGACTGATGATGACTTCAGCTCCAGATAGGGTGATGGCTCCTCGGGTTGCGCCTGCGCCCGTAGGTACCACTGGCGCAGTCATTGCTGGGCTGATTCTGCTGTTATGGGCAGCGCTGCTGAGCTTTCTGCTGGCCCGCTACCAGCCCAACTGGCACTCGCCGGCGCCTTATCTGCTGGCCTTGCTGCAAACACACCTCTATACCGGTCTGTTTATCACCGCGCACGATGCCATGCACGGCGTAGTGAGTTCCAACAAGCGCTTGAATAATGGGTTAGGCACGTTGGCCGCCGGGCTGTTTGCCTACAATTGGTTTCCTGGTCAACTGCCCAAGCACCACGCCCACCACCGCCACGTCGGCACCTCCGACGACCCCGACTTTCATGATGGGCGCCACCCGGGTTTCCTGCCCTGGTTCCTGCGTTTCGCCTGGAACTACGTGACCTGGTGGCAGGTGCTGCTAATGGCTGTGACCTACAACGTGTTAAAACTCTACTTCCCGCAGGCCAATGTCATTACCTTCTGGATGATACCGGCGGTGCTGGCAACACTCCAACTATTCTTCTTCGGTACTTACCTGCCGCACCGGGGCGAGCATGCGGACGATAACCTGCACAAGTCGCGTAGCCAGTTCCGGCATCATCTGTGGGCATTTGTGAGCTGCTACTTCTTCGGCTACCACTACGAGCACCACGACCAGCCGTATCTGCCGTGGTGGCGGTTATGGCGGACCAAGGCCTAATTGGAAGTGCATGGCTATAGATGCGACAACTTTCCTGCTCAGCGTGCAACCGTAAAGTGAAAAGCCCCAACTCTTGAGTCGGGGCTTTTCATTTTCAAAAAGACTTGTCACAGCTCTAAGGGTACCGCATTGAGAGGAACGGATGCATCGCAAAACTTCCCTCGCAATGACAGACGGCGCGAATTAGTGCACCGGGTTGGTTTTCTTGCAGCAGTCGGGCAGGCGGTTATAAGCGCGGGCATCTGCCGTCAGCTCGTCAGCATCATAGCCGGTTTTTTGCACGGCGGTGCGCAGGGCAGCTGGTGTGGTTTTGTCAGCCTTGTAGGTCACGGTGAGGACTTTAGTTGGCACGTCGAGCACAGCGCTTTGCACCCCTTTTTCGTAGGCAAGGCTCTTTTCAATGCGGGTTTTACACATGTCGCACACCGCCGAAGTTTTAAACTGCGCCGTGGCGGTGCCTTGGGTGGCGGCTTGCACAGATGCCGGGGCCGTCTGAGCCTGAACACTGGAAGAGAAGCTAAGCAAGGCCAGCAGCGAAAGCGGGAGGATTAATTTCATGGTTGAGGTTAGGAGGCGTTGGGATGCCGGACGCATAACAAACTTGCGGCCGAAAAAATTGATTCTAAAGTAAGCGTATTCCTTGTTGTTACTCGATGCGGTAGCGCAGTCCCGCATAGGTCAGGCGGCCGAATACGGGGCCCCAAACCATGGCTGCATCAAACGTGGGCCCGAAGGGAGTGGCTGCGCCTTCAATGGGGTTGGGCTGGCGGTAGTTGGTCAGGTTCTCCACGCCCGCGTACACTTCGAGACGCTTGAATGCCCGGGTGACCTGGGTGTTTAGCAGGGCGTAGCGCGGGGCGGTTTCGGGCGTGTAGTCCTGCCCGGTGCCGTGGGCATGCGCACTAGTAATGTGCGCCAGGGCCCGCTCGCCAAACCATTGCACCGTAAAATCGACCCGCCACTTGTCGAAAGCGCTGGCATACCCCAGATTCAAGAAAGCGCGGTGAGTAGGGGTGAGGGGCTTGGGCAGTAGCTGGTTGTCGTAACTGGTGCGCACATCAAGGTACTTGTATGCGCCCTTGACCTGCAGCCCTTTCAGGGGTTCCACTTGAAGCTCTGCTTGCAAGCTGCGGGCAAAGGACCGGCCACCCGGCTGCAGGTTATCGATGGCGATAATGTCGGGTGCTGTGTACATATCGGCTACTACCTGGTTCTCGAATTCCGTGTGATAATAATCGAGAATTAAGGTAGCCGGGTGCCCCAACGCTGTAAAGTATTGGGTAGCACTGCCACCCACGTTCCAGGCCTTTTCAGGCCGCAGGTTGCTGCCGATGACGAACTCGCGGGCGCTGGCCAGCATTGCAGCATTGTCGGCGATGGGGTTGGCTACGCGGAAGCCACTTCCGGCGGCAGCCCGCAGCACCGTGTTCTTCAGCACATCGTACTTCAGGTTCAGGCGGGGCGTTAGCTGCCAGCCGTAGAGGTTGTGGTGGTCGGCGCGCAGGCCCGCTACCAGGGTCAGGTTGCGGCTGTTCTGGTAGGTGTATTCGGCAAAAGCGCCGGGCACCAGTTCGCGCCGGGTGCGGTGCTCGCGGGCTTCCACATCGGCCGGCGTGTCGGTCAGGTAGCTGCGGCCGGCGGTCAGGCGCTCGTTGTAGTCGTCGTAGAGAAAGCTCAGACCCGTGCGGTACACGTGCGCCGTATTGCCCAGCGCACTCTGGAAGAGCAGCGTGACCTGGCCGGTGCGCTGGCTGCCATCATAGGCGCGCGAACTGCGGTTGGTAACCGGGTAGGGTGGCAGGCTGGGGTCGTGGCCGGTGTGGTAGGTCTGGTAGCCGTATGAATACTGCGAGGTGAAGTCGTGGTCGGTACCGGTTAGCAGCAGGCCGAGGCTCTGGAACGGGCGCGAGGGCCAGTTGTAGGATGCTTTCGCGTAGCCGGTGTAGCGCGTGGTGGCCTGCGTGGTGCCGTAGCTCTGGGTAAAAGCCGCTTCGCCGCTATCGCGGAAACCGAGCTGGCCGCCCTGGCGGGTTTCGCGCAGTGCACCCAGGCCCACCTCGCTCACGATGCCGTGCCCCGAGAGGTATTTCCACTTATTGAAGGCGTTGAACTGCGTGGCCAGCGGCAAATCCAGGAAGCCATCCTGGTTGCGGTCCGCTCGACTGCCGAGGTGGTCGGTGTGGAGCAGCAGCACCGTGCTCCACTTCGGGTTGATGCGGGCCGAGGCGTTGAGGTTCACGTCGAGTTTGCCCAGGTCGTTGGCATAGGTGTTGAAGAGCAACTGGTCCGTCTTCTCGGGTTCCTTCAGCTTCACGTTCACCTGCCCCGAAATGGCCTCGTAGCCATTCACCACCGAGCCGGTGCCTTTGATGATTTCGATGTTTTCAATCCATGGCCCGGCCAGATAGCCCAACCGGTAGGGGGCGGCCAACCCGCGCAGCGCCGGCTGGTTGTCCACGGTCAGCAGCGAGTAGCTGCCATCAAGCCCTAGCAGCTGAATCTGTTTGGCCCCGGATACCGCGTCAGAAGTCGTGACTTCCACCGAGGCGTTGGTTTCGAAGCTCTCGGCCAGGTTGCAACAGGCCGATTTGGTAAGGTCGCGGCTCGAAATCATCTGCACGTTAGCCGGTGTGAGGGAGGAGTAGGCCGGGGCACGGTCCGTCACCACCACTTCGCCCAGCTCCGCACCAGCGCGCAGGGCCACCCGCAGGTACGGCGCGCCGCTCACGGGTACGGCCAGCGTATCGGCCCGGTAGCCGAGCGCCTGCACCACCAGCCGCGAGGCTGCCCGCGCCGGCCGCACCAGCGTAAAGCGTCCGGCATCGTCCGAGGTTGTGGTGATAACCGGCGCACCCGCATCGGCCGCATCGTAGAGCCAGCGCAGCACCGCACCGGGCAGGGGAGTGGCTTTGCCGGCCTCCGTTACCTCGCCCCGCACCGGCGCGATGGCCGATGATTGCGCGGCTACCTGCCCCGCAGGAAGCAAAGCCACGAGGAGCACCCAAGTTAGTAAATGCGGGATAAAACCGCCGATAGATTTCATGTTATCTGGAAGTTAAACGTTTCTGATGAATTGCCGCTACAACTTGCCGCGACAGCTTCGGCTGCTTTATGGGCAGCGTCAGCAAGACTCAGAAAAGCTTAGACTTCCAGGGTGCAGACGAAGGCCAGCAGCTCCCGGCCTCCCAGAAGTGGGGGCGAGGCATCGGCTGCGAACCAGCGTGGCCCGGCACCGGCCAGCGCGGCTACGCCAGCTGGTGCTACCAACCAGCTCATGGACGGGACCAACCCTAGCAACGCCGGAACTGGCACCAGAATTTTGGCCGCTAGCTCGTGCGCCGGGCTGGTCAACTTGTGCTCGTGCTTGCTGAAATCGCAGCAGCCGTCCTTGGCTTTGGAGGTTGTCGGTGCCAACTCGCCTATGCAGCCGCGCAGCTCAGCCCGGCCGGCTACCGACACAGCCACGGTGCTCTGCCCACTCAAGCGGCAAGTCAGGCGCTGCACTGTGAGGCCCACCGAGGTGATGAGCACCAGCACAGCCAGCAGCATGCTGACGGAGCGACGGAACAGTGAATAAGGACGCATAGCTGCTACAAAGATACGGCCTGCCTGAAGTTGTTCGACGTGCGAAATCCGGCTCGGGGAGGTACAACATCGGGGCGCGTTTGCCTCATGGTTGGCCCACTCCGGAGAAGATGAGAGTCAGGCACCCTCCCTAGGTGCAGCTGCTAGGGCATGGCTAAAAATTGTCAAGCTTCCCTCTTTTGGAAGCTGGAACATGGGTGCGTCTCCGCATGATTCACTGCCAGGGTAAAACCACCTGACATTCTGACAAATTTCTGGAATAGCTAGCCGTATGTTAGAAATGTCTTAAATAGAAGTGTCGCAAAAGTGCATTTAAAGCCTGTAAAGGCCATTTTGCATTTGTGGTAGGAAATGGTAAATCGTGGTTGATTTTCGATGGGGCTCGCGTACATTTGCCAATGTCACCGCTTCCTCACCCAGCGGTTTGTGCCCATGAACCTGCTCTCCGGCGAATATGAATGCAAGCTCGACCCCAAGGGTCGGCTGGTGTTGCCGGCCAAGGTGAAGGGCAACCTGCCCGAGCAATCGGGCAACCAACTGGTGCTCGTGCGCGGCTTCGAGCCTTGCCTGGTGCTGTACCCCCGAGCGGCCTGGCGCGTCATCCATGAGAAGGTGATGGCCCTGGACGAGTTCAACGAGGAGTACCGCCAGTTTCAGCGCAACTTTTTTCGGGGCATGACCGAGGTGGAGCTGGACAGCATCAACCGGTTTATGCTGCCACGCAGCATGCTGCGCTACGCGGGCATCGAAAAAGAGGCCATCATTGTGGGCCTGGGAAACCGTTGCGAAATCTGGGACCCGGCCCGTTACGATGAGTTCCTTATCAAAGACCAGCAGAGCTTTAGCAAGCTGGCGCAGAAGTTTTTATCGTCCGAAATTCCGCCGCTCGCCGGCCTGGCCGCATGAGCATGACCGAATACGACAACGACCAAGCTTACCACCGCCCTGTGATGCTGGCCCAATGCCTGGCCGCCATGGACCTGCAGCCCGACGGCCGCTATGTCGACGTCACCTTTGGCGGGGGCGGCCACTCAGCCCGCATCCTCGAGAAGCTGACTACGGGCCATCTCTACAGCTTCGACCAGGACGCTGATGCCGAGGCCGAAGCCGCCAAGCTGGTCTGCCCGCAGTTTACGTTTGTAAAAGCCAACTTTCGGGACTTAGGCACTGAATTGCAGCAGATTGGTGCCTTACCCGTGGATGCGCTGCTGGCCGACCTCGGCGTAAGCTCGCACCAGTTCGACACGCCCGAGCGCGGCTTTTCGACCCGTTTCGACGGGCCGCTGGATATGCGCATGGACCCCGACGGCCCGCTGACGGCTGGCGATATCCTCAACGACTACAAAGAAGCCGACCTGCACCGCATTTTCGGGATGTACGGGGAGGTGACCAACGCCCGCACGCTGGCTGCCACCGTGGGTGCGGCCCGGCGCGGCCGCCGCCTCGAAACCATTGCCGAACTCAAGCAGGCCATTCAGCCCTGCACCCCGCGTGGCAAGGAGAACAAGTACCTGGCGCAGGTTTTCCAGGCTTTGCGTATTGAGGTGAACCAGGAAATGCAGGCCTTGCAGGAGATGCTGCTGCAAACCGCCGACGTGCTGCGGCCCGGGGGGCGGTTGGTGGTGATGAGCTACCATTCATTGGAAGACCGGCTGGTGAAAAACTTCATCGGGAAGGGCAAATTTTTCGGAACCGTCGAAAAAGACTTCTTCGGCAATGAAAGCAAGCCCTTTGAGGCCGTGAACCGCAAGCCCGAAGAAGCCGACCCGGCCGAAGTCGTGCTGAATAGCCGCGCGCGAAGTGCTAAATTGCGGGTTGCAATCAGAAACTAGACCTTGCCGATGGCCGCTAACACGCTCCGTCCCACCGATGCCCCGCGCCGCGCCAATGTGCCGCGTCCGGTTGCCGTGCCCGAGCCGGAAGTAGCGCCCGCGCCTCCCGTGGCCGAGTACGTTGCCCCCGAGCCTGAGCCCGCAGCGGCACCCGCGCCCAAGCGCGAGAAGCGCCGCCGCGAGCCTGCCCCCGCAGCAGCCCCCCGCAGCTCGTGGAGCTTGTTTTCGTTGCTCGACCGCGCCACAAGTGTGGACGGGCTTTTCCGCGAAGGCCTGCCGGTGCGCTTTCTGCCGCACCTGCTATTCGTGATGCTGCTGGTGCTGCTCTACATTGGTAACACGCACTACGGCAACCGCATGAACCGCAATATCCAGCGTCTCAAGCAGGAAACCGAAGACTTGCGGGCCGACTATACGACGCTGAAATCGGACTACATGGAAGCCAGCAAGCAGAGCGAAGTGGCCCGCAAAGTGGCCGCGATTGGCTTGGTGGAAAGTTCCTCGCCGCCCTTTCGCATCAGCGTGCCGGCCGGTCACCTCGACGCGGCCGAACTGGAGCTGATGCCCGTGCTCACCGCCGATACGCTGGCCGCCCGTGCCGACCGCGACTCCACCGCTGCCCTACGCGCCGACCAACTGGCCGGCCGCAAGCACCCAACCGATGGCGGCGATGTGGACAGCGGACCCGAAATCATTGCGCCGCCCCAGGCGCTGGAAGGCGACTCGGTGCCGCTAGCTCCCACGCCAAACAGTGAAGCTACGCCGCAGGCTGCGCGGCGGGATGTTGCTTCTCGAGCTACAAAAGCTTCTAGAGCTAAGAGCACTAATAGCAAGTCGGATAAGCACGACAGTAAGAATAAAGTACAAAAGGGTACAAGTTCGCTTAAGAAACAATCGGCAGATAAGCAGACCGTTAAAGCTCATTCCCGATGAAAGGCAGTGTTAAGAAGTCGATAGTGACGCGCGTACGGCTGGCCTTTCTGGGGGTAGCCGTGTTTTCGGGCGCCATTTTTTGGAAGGCGACCAAGATTCAATTTCAGGAGGGCGCCAAGTGGCGCGCTTTGGAGCAGGAGCGGCGCATCAGCTACCAGTCGGTACCGGCCACGCGGGGCAATATCTACTCGGATAACGAGAGCATTATGGCCACGTCGCTGCCGTTTTACCGGGTGGCCTGGGACCCGGGCGTGGTAGATGATGATAAATTCAAAGCCAACGTGGACTCGCTGGCCTGGCACTTGGCACACTTCTTCGGCGACCGCAGCAAACAGGATTATATGCAGCGCCTAACCAATGCGCACGAGAAAAAGCAGCGTTACATCCGCCTGAACTCCCGCCAAATCAATTTTCAGGAAAAGAAAATGATGGCGAACTGGCCGATATTCCGCGAGAAGCGGAACCGGGGCGGGGCCATTTTTGAGAAAGTGGATAAGAGGTTCCGGCCCTTTGGCGGGCTGGCGCAACGCACCATCGGCTTCGTGAACGAGGACAAGCACGGCGCGGGCCTCGAGTACACCTTCGAACAGAGCCTGGCCGGGAAATCGGGCGAGGCCTTGTTTGAGCGCGTGCCGGGCGGCATCAAGCCGGTGTACGATGGCACCGAAATCAAGCCTCTGCCGGGCTACGATGTGAAAACCACACTCGACATCAACCTGCAGGACGTGGCCGAAAATGCCTTGTACAAGTCGCTGGTTGATAACAACGCCCAGTACGGCTGCGTGATTCTGATGGAAGTAGCGACCGGCGAAATCAAAGCCGTGGCCAACTTGGGCAAGGCCTCTGACGATACCTATAAGGAAGACTACAACTACGCCTTCGCCGACCAGGGCCGGACGGAGCCGGGCTCCACCTTCAAGCTGGCTTCGATGATGGCCTTGTTTGAGGCCCACCCGGAGCTGACGCTCGACGACATGGTGGACACCGGCAATGGCCGCATGTACGTGGGCGGAGCCGTGAAGTCGGACTCGCACGGCTACGGCCGCATCACGGTGCAGCAGGTATTTGAAAAGTCGAGCAACATCGGCGTGGCCAAGCTGGTGGATAAGTACTTCTCGGGTAACCCCACCGAATACACCGACTACCTGAAGAAATTCGGGCTCGACAAGCCGCTGGGTTTCCAGATGACCGGCGAGGCGCTGCCTTACGTGAAGGACACCAAGGACCGCAGCTGGAGTCGCACCTCGCTCACGACCATGAGCATTGGTTACGAGCTGAAACTGGCCCCGCTGCAAACGCTGGCGCTTTATAACGCCGTAGCCAACGGGGGCGTGAAGGTGCAGCCTATGATTGTGCGCGAAATCAAGCAGGCCGACCAAGTGCTGCAGCACAACGAAACCAAGGTCCTGATTCCCAAAATCTGCTCCGACGGCACGCTGGCCAAGGTAAAGTCGATGATGGAAGGGGTGGTGACGGCTGGCACGGCACGGAGCATTCGGCCCAAGGACTACAGCATTGCCGGTAAAACCGGCACGGCCTGGAAGTTCAAGAACGGGCAGTATACCCGAACGTATTCGACCAGCTTCTGCGGCTACTTCCCGGCCGACAAGCCCAAGTACAGCTGCATCGTGGTGGTGGATTCGCCCCGCAATGGCCGCATCTACGGGGCCGACGTGGCCGCGCCGGTGTTCCGCGAAGTGGCCGACAAGTGCATGGCCCGCGACCTGCTGAGCCAGCGCCCGCTGCTGGCCAAGGCCCGCCTGAACAAGAGCCACGTGCCGCTGGTGCGCGCCGGCATGAACGACGAGCTGGCCCTCGTGTGCCAGAAGCTGGGCTTGGTGGGCAATACTCAGGCCACGGGCGGCGAAGAGTGGGTGCGCGGCGCGTCCGACACCGCCTTCCACGCCCGCACCGTGGCCTTGGTAGTGAACCCAGTGCTGCCCGGCCGGGTGCCGTTGGCTCGCGGTCTGAGCTTGCGTGATGCCCTGTTTTTGCTTGAAAACCGGGGGCTGCACGTTCGAGCTGTCGGCTCGGGCCGGGTGCGCGAGCAGTCGCTGGCTCCTGGCACGCCCATCAAGCGCGGCGCGCTCATAACGCTGACTATGGAAGAGTCCGGCCCGCGCATCGCCGCGCCCGTGGCCTTACCGGAGCCCGAACACACCGACCTGGCCGAAAACAAGCTGCTGGTGCCGGTCGATATGGAGCCAACTAAAGTTCGCAAGTCATTTGCCGATGGCGAGAAGGCCCATGTGCAGCCCGCGGTAGCCGAACGTTCGGCCGGCGTGAAACCGAATGCCAAAGCCGGCAAGCCCACGGTAAAACCTGGTGTTGCAGCAACGGCCAAGCCGGCGACAACCAGCAGCAGAGCAAGAGCCGCCGATAAAGTTAAAGATGCAACTCGCCAGCCGGCTGCGGGCAAGGGCTCCAAAAAGCCCGCACCAGTCAAGCCCACTGTGCGCCGCGCTTGAAACAGTTAAAAGCACCGGTTAAAAGTTGAAAGCAAAACACCTCAACTCTTAACGTCTCCCTTTTAACTTCTAACTCCTCTCATGATTTCCCTGCCGCTCTTTTCCCTGCTCACCGACGTGAACGTGCTCGCCCAGCACGGTCCCACCGACGTGCCCATTACCGGCCTCACCCTCGACTCGCGCGAAGCCGGACCGGGTGTGGCCTTTTGCGCCCTGCGTGGCACGGCCAACGACGGCCACAAGTTTATCGAGGGCGCAGTAGAAAAGGGCTTGGCTGCCGTTATCTGCGAAGAGCTGCCCGCCGTGCTGAACCCTGCCACTGCTTATGTGCTGGTGGCTGACTCGGCCGAGGCGCTGGGCCACGTGGCTGCGGCGTTTCATGGGCACCCCTCGCGCCAGCTCACGCTGGTGGGTGTGACCGGCACCAACGGCAAAACCACTTGCGCTACGCTGCTGCATAAGCTGCTGCGCGAGCTGGGCTACCACGCCGGCCTGCTGAGCACGGTGCAGAACCAGATTGACGAAGAAGTCATCCCGAGCACCCACACCACCCCCGATGCCATTCGGCTGAATGCGCTGTTGGCGCGCATGGTGGCGGCCGGTTGCACCCACTCCTGCATGGAGGTGAGCAGCCACGCCGTGGCCCAGCACCGCGTAACCGGCCTGCGCTTTGCGGGCGGCATGTTCACCAACCTCACGCACGACCACCTCGATTACCACGGTACTTTCGACAACTACCTGAAGGCCAAAAAAGGCTTCTTCGATGCACTGCCCAAAACCGCTTTTGCCCTCACCAACGCCGACGACAAGCGCGGCCCGGTGATGCTGCAAAACACGGTGGCCCGGCGCGCCACTTACTCACTGCGCGGGTCGGCCGACTTCCGCGCCAAGCTGGTGGCCAACGAAGTGCATGGCCTGCACCTCGAAATCGAGGGCCGCGAGATTCTGTTCCGCCTCATCGGCGTGTTCAACGCCTACAACCTGCTGGCCGTGTACGGCGCGGCCGTACTGATGGGGGAGGAGCCCACCGAGGTTCTCACCATCCTCTCGGGCCTGACCACCGCGCCCGGCCGCTTCGAGCCGGTGGTGTCAGCCAAACAGGCTATTACGGGCATCATCGACTACGCCCACACACCCGACGCATTGGAAAACGTGCTGCAGACGCTGCACGAAATTCGCCAACCCAGCCAGCACATCATCACGGTGGTAGGCTGCGGTGGCAACCGCGACGCGGCCAAACGCCCCGTTATGGCCAACCTGGCGGCGCGGCTTTCCAACAACGTCATTCTCACCTCCGACAACCCCCGGTTTGAGGACCCCGCCGAGATTCTGGCCCAAATGGAGGCCGGCGTAACGGCTCCCGATTCGGCCAAGGTCCAGACCGTGCCCGACCGCCGCGCTGCCATCGAAGCTGCTGTGCGCCTGGCCGGCCCGCACGACATCGTGCTGGTGGCCGGCAAGGGCCACGAGAATTACCAGGAAATTCGCGGCGTGAAATCACCCTTTGACGACAAGCTGGTGCTTGCCGAAATTTTTGCTGAACTGAACAAGTAATGCGCCGTGCGCCGGTCCGACCGCCCTAGGCGGTCCGACCGGTTGCCGTCAGTACGACACCCGAACGACGGACCCGCCATCGTTCGACAAACAACCGGTCGGACTGCCTAGGGCAGTCCGACCGGCCGCCGCCTCCCGCCAAAACGCTTCCCGAATGCTTTATTACCTCTTCCGTTACCTGCACGAACATTACCACCTGGCGGGTACCGGCGTGTTTCAGTACACCACGTTCCGCGCCGGCCTAGCGGTGGTTATTTCCCTGCTCATTGCTCAGCTGTTTGGGCACCGATTGATAAAGGTGTTGCAACGGAAGCAGGCGGGCGAAACTATTCGCGACCTCGGTTTGCAGGGCCAGAATGAAAAGAAAGGTACCCCCACCATGGGCGGCATCATCATCATCCTGGCCATTTTGGTGCCTGTCATTCTGCTGTGCCGCCTGCGCAATATCTACATCATCCTCATGATTCTGAGTACGGTGTGGCTGGGCCTGATTGGTTTTCTGGACGACTACATCAAGGTGTTTCGCAAGAACAAGGAGGGCTTGAGCGGCCGCTTCAAAGTGCTGGGCCAAGTGGGTCTGGGCATCACGGTGGGCTGGGTGCTGTTCTACAGCGACGAAATCACCGTGCGACAGTACTTGCTGCCCAACGGCACCTTCTCCGCCATTGAGGCCACCAAAGTATTTAAAGACGTGCACCTAATGATTACCACCGTGCCGTTTATGAAGAACAACGAGTTGAACTACGGCGACCTGTTTGCCACAGCTGGCACGTTCTTCAATGGCCTCTACGGCTTTCTCTATATCCCCATTGTCATCTTCCTGATTACGGCCATCAGCAACGGCGCCAACCTGACGGACGGCCTCGACGGGTTGGCGGCCGGCACCTCGGCCATCATCGGCATCACGCTGGCCATCTTCGCCTTCGTGAGCGGCAACGCGCTACTGGCTGATTACCTGGACGTAATGTTCATTCCCGACTCGGGCGAGCTGGTCATTTTCTGTACGGCCTTTGTGGGAGCCTGCATCGGCTTTCTGTGGTATAACAGCTACCCGGCGCAGGTTTTCATGGGTGACACCGGCTCGCTGACGCTAGGCGGCATTATTACGGTGCTGGCCCTGGTGGTGCGCAAGGAGCTGCTGATTCCGGTTCTGTGCGGCGTGTTCATCATCGAAAACCTGTCGGTGGTGGTGCAGGTGGGGTGGTTTAAATACACCAAGCGCAAGTACGGCGAGGGCCGCCGCCTGCTGCGCATGTCGCCGCTGCACCACCACTACCAGAAGCTGGGCTACCACGAATCCAAAATCGTGTCGCGCTTCTGGATTGTCGGCATCATGCTGGCCGTCATCACGTTGGTTACCCTGAAACTGCGCTAAGAATGAACGTTATAATCCTCGGAGCGGCCGAAAGCGGCGTGGGCGCGGCCCTATTGGCACAGGCAAAAGGCCACGCGGTATTCGTGTCGGACCGTGGCCCCATCCAGCCCGACTACAAGCAGCAACTCACTGCCGCCGACATCGCATTCGAGGAAAACCAGCACTCGCTGGATAAAGTCCTGGCCGCCGACGAAGTGGTGAAAAGCCCCGGCATCCCCGAGAAAGCGCCGGTCATTCAGGCGCTGCGCGAAAAGGGCATTCCAATTATCTCCGAAATTGAGTTCGCCGGCCGCTACACCCGCGCCAAGTGCATCTGCATCACGGGCACCAACGGCAAAACCACCACCACGCTGCTCACTTACCATTTGCTGAAAAGCGCCGGCCTGAGCGTAGGCTTGGCCGGCAATGTGGGTTTCTCGCTGGCCGAGCAGGTGATTGAAGACAAGCACGATTACTACGTGGTGGAGTTGAGCAGTTTCCAGCTCGATGACACGCACGACTTCCAGCCCTGGATTTCCATCCTGCTCAACATCACCCCCGACCACCTCGACCGCTACGGCTACTCGCTCGAACACTACGCCCAAGCCAAGCTGCGCATCACCCGCAACCTAGATGGCAACGGCGCCTTCATCTACAACGCCGATGACGAGGTAACGGGCAAGTATTTCCAGTCGGCTTTTCTGGAAACGCGCCAGCTGCCCTTCAGCCTGCACCACCGCCACGATGTTCACCTCGCCGGCTACTACGTGTCGGAGTACATGCTCTGCACCAACCTCACGCCCGGCATCGACGAACACGCCGGGATGGAAGTAAACACCGCCAGCTCGCCGCTCATTGGGCAGCACAACCGCCAGAATACGCTGGCCGCCGTACTTGCCGCCCGCGTAGCCGGCCTCGAAACCGCGCAGATTGAAGCCGCCCTGGCCACCTTCCAGAATGCCGACCACCGCCTGCAGCTGGTGGGCGAAATCAACGGCGCGCGCTACATCAACGACAGCAAGGCTACCAACGTGGAAGCCGCCTGGTACGCCCTCGACGGCATTCACCAGCCCATCGTCTGGATTGCCGGCGGTACCGACAAAGGCAACGATTACAGCAGCCTGCTCAACCTAGCCGAGCACCGCGTGAAGGCCCTCATCTGCCTCGGCATCGACAACGCCAAGCTCCGCACGACTTTCGACTCCATCGTTCCGCACGTGGAGGAAACCCAGAGCATGGCCGACGCCGTGGCCCGCGCGGCCGCCCTCGCCGCCCCCGGCGACGTAGTGCTGCTCTCGCCCTGCTGCGCCAGCTTCGACCTGTTCAAAAATTACGAAGACCGGGGCCGGCAGTTTGCGGCGGCGGTGCACACCCAACTCGGGGGAGGCCTGTCGGAGTCACTATAATCTGAGCAACTTGTTTTAAAATCAACGATTATGAAAGACTGGCTGCAACGCAACCTCAAAGGCGACCCCATTTTGTGGGCCATCGTGCTCCTGTTCTCCTTCATCAGCATTGCCGTGGTGTATTCGGCCACTGGCACGCTGGCTTATAAGAAGATGGACGGCAACACCGAAGCCTTCCTTTTCAAGCACAGTAGCCTCATTTTCGTGGGGCTGGGCTGCATGTGGCTGGCGCACCGCGTCGATTACCGGCACTACTCGCGGCTGTCGCTCTATGCGCTGCTGGTGAGCGTGCCGCTGCTGCTGTTCACGTTTTTCATGGGTGGCGAAGTGAACCATGCCTCCCGCTGGATGACCATCCCGGTAATCAACCAGACCTTCCAGCCCTCTGACCTGGCCAAGCTCGCCCTCATTTCGCACCTAGCAAGTATGCTCAGCCGGCGTCAGCAGCAGCTTGACGATTTTAAAACCACCATGCTCCCGGTGATGCTGTGGGTAGGCACCATCTGCAGCCTCATCATCCTCAGTAACGCTTCCACGGCGCTGCTGCTGTTCGCTACCTGCATGCTGCTGATGTTTATTGGTCGGGTGCCGCTCAAGCACATGGCCGTAATGGTGGGCATTTTCGCGGTGCTGGGCGGCACCGGTCTGTGGGCAGGTGAACGGCTGGGCACGGTGATATCGCGCGTTACCAACTTCACCGACAAAACCAAGAAAACACCCTTCCAACTCGAACACAGCTACATTGCCATTGCCACCGGCGGCATCGCTGGCAAGGGCCCCGGCAAAAGCACCGAACGAAATATCCTGCCGCACCCGTATTCCGACTTTATCTACGCTGTCATCATTGAGGAATATGGCCTGCTGGGCGGGTTTGTTATCCTGTTCCTTTACCTGGCCTTTCTCTATCGAGGGCTGAAAACGGTGATGAACAGTTACGGAGCCTTCGGCGGCCTGCTCTCGGCGGGCCTCAGTTTCAGCCTCGTACTGCAGGCGCTCGTGAACATGGGGGTAGCTGTGGGCCTGGGCCCCATTACCGGTCTGCCACTCCCGCTGCTGAGCATGGGTGGCACCTCGCTTATCTTCACCGGCATCAGCATCGGCATTATCCTGGCTGTAAGCCGCGGCGAGCGGGAAATTCGGCCCATGACCGGCGAACCGGAGGATACCGCCCGCATCCCCAGCCAGCGCGCCCAGTATGCGTAAAGCATGCTAAAAAGAACGTCAAGCTGAACGCATGATGACTTCTGAGTTTTGATTAGCTCATTGGCTTCAGCGATTCACTGCGTTCTGCATGACAGACCATTCCGTATGACCAATCCTCCACTTCGTTTTATCATCTCCGGCGGCGGCACGGGCGGGCACATTTTCCCGGCTGTGGCCATTGCCAACGAGTTGCGCCGCCGGCTGCCCAACGCCGAAATCCTCTTCGTGGGTGCCAACGGCCGCATGGAGATGACCCGAGTGCCCGAAGCCGGCTACAAAATTGTGGGCCTCGACATCACCGGCTTGCAGCGCCGCCTTACGCCCCAGAACCTGATGTTTCCGGTGCGGGTGTTTCGTTCGGTGCGCAAGGCCGGCAAGCTGATTGAGGAATTCCGGCCCGATGCCGTGGTGGGGGTAGGAGGGTACGCTTCGGCCCCGGTGCTGTTGGCGGCTACTTCACGGGCTATTCCGTCTCTCATTCAGGAACAGAATTCCTACGCCGGCCTAGTGAACAAGCTGCTCGCCAAACGCGTGAACCGCATCTGCGTGGCTTACGATGGCATGGAGAAGTTCTTCCCCGCCGATAAGCTCGTGCTCACCGGCAACCCCGTGCGCACCGAGATTTCCCAGGGGAACCGCGCCGAAGCCCTGCACTTCTTCGGTCTCGACCCGAACAAGAAAACCCTGCTGGTCGTCGGCGGTAGTCTCGGGGCCCGTACGCTGAACCAGGCTACGGCCGCCGCCCTGCCGCGCTTGCTCGAGGCGGGCGTTCAGCTCCTCTGGCAAACTGGCAAGCTCTACTTCCCTGAAGCCCGCCAGCAAGCCGACCAGGCCGCCGGCCTGCACGCCCTGGAATTCATCCAGCGCATGGACCTGGCCTACGCGGCCGCCGATGTGGTTATCAGCCGCGCCGGGGCATTGTCGGTGTCTGAACTGTGCCTCACCGGCAAAGCCAGCATTCTGGTGCCTTCGCCCAACGTGGCCGAAGACCATCAAACCAAAAATGCCCTGGCCCTGGTCAGCAAAGGGGCGGCGGTCCTCATCACCGACGAGCATGCCCCCGCCCGCCTCTATGACGAAGCCTTGCGCCTGCTTGCCGACCCCGAGCGCCAGCAGCAACTCAGTATCCGCGTCCGCGAGCTCGCCCGGCCCGATGCAACCGTGACGATTGTAGACGAGTTGCTGAAACTGATTAAGAAGTAATTTAAACGTCATGCAGAGCGCAGCGAAGCATATCGCGTGCCGCCACTAATTTATTTAACGCTGCAACGATTGAGTTACCATTCCACGCGAGATGCTTCGCTGCGCTCTGCATGACGGTCAAGAAAGTATAAATACCCCTGAATTTGAACCAGTTTCCCTACGTTTTCTTCCTTGGCATTGGCGGCATTGGCATGTCGGCACTGGCCCGCTGGTTTCGTGCCAACGGCCACCACGTGAGCGGCTACGACAAAACCGAAACGCCCCTCACCCGCGCCCTTACCGCCGAAGGCATTGCCATTCACTACGCCGATGCGGTAGAGAGTATCCCGGCTGAAATTCGCGAAAACCGCGAGCAGACGTTGGTGGTCCTCACGCCCGCCATTCCGGCCGATAGCGTGGAATGGGCTTGGCTGCGCGCCGAAGGCTACGACATCCGCAAGCGCAGCCAGGTGCTGGGCGTGCTTACCCAGGGCCGCTACACCATTGCAGTGGCCGGCACCCACGGCAAAACCACGACCAGCAGCATGGTGGCGCACCTGCTGCACCATTCCGGCCTCGCCGCCGGAGCCTTCCTGGGAGGCATCTCGGTGAACCTGGGCAGCAACCTGCTGCTGCCTGCTACCCCCGAAGCGCCCATTGTGGTCGAAGCCGACGAGTACGACCGCAGCTTTCTGACGCTGTTCCCAGATGTGGCCATTGTAACCAGCTCCGATGCCGACCACCTCGACATCTACGGCGACCAGTCGGCTCTTATTGAGTCGTTCCGCCAGTTTGTGGCCCAAATCAAGCCCGGCGGCACGCTGTTGCTCAACCACACCGCCGATGCCAGTATCGCTGCTGCCGTGTCACCCGGCACCCGCGTCATCCGCTACGGCCTCACGCCGGAGCAAGGCCCCGAACTGTTCGCCGCCAACATCACCGCCCATGGCCACCGCTTCCATTTCGACCTGCACCGCCCCGAAGGCACCTTAAAGGGCCTGGAACTGGCAGTGCCTGGCTACCACAACGTCGAGAACATGTTGGCTGCGGCCGCCGTGGCTCAGTTTCAGGGCGTAGGGGAGGAGCAGCTACGCGCTGGCGTGGCGGCCTACCGCGGCGTGAAGCGGCGTTTTGAGTTCGTGGTGACTGCTCCTGAAAACGTCTATTTAGACGATTACGCCCACCACCCACGCGAAATCGACGCCTTCCTGCGTTCCGTGCGCACGCTCTACCCCAGTAAGCGGCTGCGCGTTATTTTTCAGCCTCATCTCTTCACCCGCACCCGCGACTTTGCTGCCGGCTTTTCCCAAAGCTTAAGTATTGCAGATGAGGTGTTTTTGTTGGATATTTACCCCGCTCGCGAGAAGCCGCTACCCGGCATAAATGCAGAAATGCTCCTGGCTGAAATTACCGCTCCCACCAAAGCCCTCGTGACCAAAGAACAAGCCCTGGCCGCCGCTCAAACTGACACGTCGTTCGGCGTGCTGGCCACCGTTGGCGCCGGCGATATTGATACGCTGGTTCCGCAGTTGAAGCTGATACTAACGGAGCGGTGGAAGTAGAACCTTAACAACCTCTGTCATCCTGAGCACAGCGAAGGACCTTATCACTAATGAACGGATTGCGGTAACCTAAACGATGCAGTCGTGATAAGGTCCTTCGCTCCGCTCAGGATGACAGCCGAGACTAACCCCCACACCCGCCTACCCCCACCCTCAAGCCCTCCGTTTTGGAACGCACCGTTAGAAACTTACTTGTGGCCGCTGCCTGCCTGCTGGTGCTGGGCGCGCTGGGCGCGTTCGCCGCCGTGCGCCAAGCCAACCGCTCGGTCGACGCCGTGAAGGTGAACATCGCCAACGAGTTTGATAATTATTTTATCTCCGAGCGCGGCGTTACGGCCCTGCTCACCAAGGGCGGTAAGGAGCCCGTCATCGGCACTCATCCCGAAGGCCCGCGCCTGCGCGTCCTCGAGGCCCGTTTGAAGGCGCACGCATTCGTGCGCGACGCTCAGGTGTACCGCGACCTCGCCGGCAACCTGCATGCCGACGTGCGCCAGAACCGGCCCATTGCCCGCCTCACGCACCCCGATACCCGCCTCGATACCTACGTGGATGCCGAGGGGCGTACGCTGCCACTTTCGCCGCTATTCACGGCCCGCGTAGCCACTGTGGCGCGCCCTAGTGGCGGTAATCTGCCAACTGGATTTTTCCAGGATAGTACCGGGAGGCGGTATCTTGAGTTTTTGCGCTACGTAGACGAGCATGAATTTTGGAAGGCGCAGGTGGCCGAGGTATTTATTGAGCCGGGTGGGAAGCTCTCCTTCACGCAGCAAGTGGGCGACCAACGTGTTGAATTCGGGCTGCCCGAAAATATTTCGGAGAAATTCGCCAAGCTTATGGTATTTTACCGTCAAATTCCGTCAGTTTTGGGGTGGGATACCTACCACCGCGTAAACGTGGAATATCAAAATCAGATTATTTGCGAATAACAATTCGTTGAAAAATAGGCCGTTAGGTCAAAAAAAACTCTTTCCCAACCCACCGCTTCTTCACTGCTCGCCAGCACCGCATCCTATGCAACAAGACAAAATCGTCGTCGGGCTCGACATTGGTACCACAAAAATTTGTGCCCTGGTGGGCCGCAAAAACGAATTTGGTAAACTCGAAATCCTGGGCATGGGCAAAGCCGTGTCGGAGGGGGTTTCGCGGGGCATCGTGCTCAACATCGACAAGACCGTAGACGCCATTAAACGGGCCATTCGGCAGGCCGAAGAACAGTCTGGAATTAGCATTGGAGTGGTAAACGTCGGCATTGCCGGCCAGCACATCAAGAGCCTCCAGCACAACGGCAGCATCACCCGCAACTCGCACGATACCATCGGGCCAGACGACGTGGCGCGCCTCACGCAGGACATGTACCGCCTCGTTACGCAGCCCGGCTCGCAAATCATTCACGTGATGCCGCAGGACTACAAAGTGGACTACGAGGAAGGCATTTCCGACCCCGTGGGCTACGAAGGCGTGCGGCTGGAAGGCAACTTCCACATCATCACGGCCCAGAGTACGGCCATCAACAACATCAACAAGTGCGTGACCAAGGCCGGCCTCGAAATCGCCGACCTCATTCTCGAACCCCTCGCCAGCTCCATGTCCATCCTCTCGGAGGAGGAGAAGGAAGCCGGCGTGGCCCTGATTGACATTGGCGGCGGCACCACCGACTTGGCAGTGTTCAAGGACGGCATCATCCGCCACGCGGCCGTGCTGCCATTCGGCGGCAACATCATCACGCAGGACATCAAAACCGGCTGCAACGTGGCCCCCGGCCAGGCCGAGCAGCTGAAAGTAAAGTTCGGCAAAGCCATTGCGCAGGAAGCCAGCGACTACGAAATCGTGAGCATCCCCGGCCTGCCCAACCGCCCACCTAAGGAGGTTTCGCTGAAAAATCTCGCCTACATCATTGAGGCCCGCATGTCGGAAATCATGGAGCTGGTGTATGCCGAAATCTACCGCATGGGCCTGCACGACAAGCTGTCGGCCGGCATCGTGCTCACCGGCGGTGGCTCGCAACTCCAGAACCTGGAGCAGCTTACCGAATACATCACCGGCCTCGATACGCGTATCGGCTACCCCAACCAGCATCTCGGCAAGAGCCGCATCGAAGCCGTGAAGTCGCCGATGTACGCGACCACCGTGGGCCTCGTGCTGTCGGGCTACCATTCGCTGGATGAGCGCCAGGTGACGCGCCCCAGCTACGAAGAGGAGCAGGTCACTACGCCTTCTTACTACGCTGCGCCCGCCGTTGCTGCACCAGTAGCTCAGGCAGCGCCCGCGCCCGTGGAAACCCGCGCTGCTGTTGCCGTGGCTCCGGCCCCTGCTCCGCAGCCCGCCAAGCCCAAAGAGCCCGGTGCCGCCAGCCGCTTCTTCAAGGACATCATTACCCGCACCAAGGGGTTGCTGATTGACGATTACGACGATAAATCTTATTAAGACTGTTGAATTGGCGGATTGTTGAATTGCTAAATTGCGGGAAGGTGCGGTGTAACGGTTTCGTTCTCACCGATTACTAATTACCTGCAGGCACAATTTGACAATTCAGTCATCCACCTATTCAACCATTCCATTATGAATTACAAATTCGATATTCCCGCCCAGAGCAAGTCCATCATCAAGGTGATTGGGGTTGGCGGCGGTGGCTCCAATGCCGTGAAGCACATGCATAAGCAGGGCATCAAGGACGTGGAATTTATCATCTGCAACACCGACCACCAGGCGCTGCAAAGCTCCACGGTGCCCAACAAGCTGCAAATTGGCGTTGACCTCACCGAAGGCCTCGGCGCGGGTGCCAAGCCCGAGCGCGGCCGTCAGGCCGCTATCGAAAGCAAAGAGCAAATTCGCGACCTGCTGAACCAGGGCACCAAAATGCTCTTCATCACGGCCGGTATGGGCGGCGGTACCGGTACCGGCGCAGCTCCCGTAATTGCGCAGGTAGCCCAGGAGTTGGGCATTCTCACGGTAGGCATCGTAACGGCTCCCTTCATGTTCGAAGGGAAGAAAAAGCGCCAGCAGGCCGAAGAAGGCATCAAAGCGCTGAGCGAGCATTGCGACACGGTGCTGGTGATTCTCAACGACAAGCTGCCGCAGATTTACGGCAACCTGACGATGGGCGCCGCCTTTGCTAAAGCCGATACCGTGCTGACCACGGCTGCCAAATCCATCGCCGAAATCATCACGGTGACCGCCGATGTGAACGTTGACTTTGAAGACGTGAAAACGGTGATGAAGGACAGCGGGGCCGCCGTAATGGGCAGCAGCGTGACCGAAGGCGAAAACCGCGCCCGCCGCGCCGCCGAGGAAGCCCTGAACTCGCCGCTGCTCAACAACACCGACATCCACGGCGCGCAGCGCATCCTGCTTTCCATCATGTCGGGCGTCGAGCACGAGCTGGAAATGGACGAGCTGACGGAAATCACGGAGTACATCCAGGAAAAAGCTGGCCAGGACGCCGAGATGATTTTTGGTCACGGCATTGATGACAGCCTGGGCCAGAGCATCCGGGTCACGGTAATTGCCACGGGTTTTGCCCGCGACGCGCACTCCATCACCACGCCCGCAATGGGTGGCAGCACCTCAGCCGAGCCGGTAACTGCCTCGGCTCCTGCAGTCGAAGCGCCGCGTCCAGAAGCTACGCCAGCGTCGCTGGCTACTTCGGCTCCTTTCGTGCCCAGCTTTGGTTCGCCCGAGCCCGCCCGCGTGACGTTTGACCTGAACGGCCCCTCGGCGCACAACGCGCCGCCGTTGGCTGGCATTCCGGCCAGTGCGCCAACCGAGCCGGTGCTTACGTCGAGTGCGCCGGTGCCGGCAGCGAGCCCGGAAGCCCACCGTCCGCGCCCGGCCATGGATGCCCAGGCACTGGAGCGCCGCCGCCGCCTGCAGGAATTGAGCAACGGCCTGCCGCCCGAGGCCGTGAGCCAGTACGACACGCCTGCCTACCTGCGCCGCCAGGTAAAGCTGGAGAACGTGGAGCCCAGCTCGGCTCAGAATATCTCCCGCTTCAACTTATCAGATGATAACGAGCTGCTGGGCGATAACCGCTTCCTGCACGACAACGTGGACTAAGTAATTGGTTTAGTTAAAGCGAAAAGCGCCGCTGCTGATATCCTCAGCAGCGGCGCTTTTTTGTGAATATGGCGCAGTGCGTCACCATGCCCGTGTCAATAGATTGTTCTTTTCAAACCAGCTAAACAGCCAGCGCAGGTGACAAGTACAGCGTTGCGCTGCTTGATATGTTTTATCAGCAACTGCTGTTGAAGCAGGATTTTACGCTTGCTCTTAATCATGTCGAAGCCGGTTACTGCATAAGCTTGGGTTTCGCAATGAATGCTGGCGAGCCACTCGGCTAAGATGCTGACCTGGTTATGGCGGGCCAGGTCCTCGATTTGCAGGTACCGAGATGTTTTAGGTGATGAATCTCCGCAGGTCAGGGCATAGAGCTCGTTAGCCTGCAGCTCTACGAAGAAGTCAGGTAACGTTTTGCGGGACTGATAGAATGCATTTCGGTTGGCCACAAATTGCAGTACCGACGCGGTATCGCAGGATTGAAGCAGCACGTTTTTCTGCTTAATGGAGTCAGCGCCTAGTTCGGTGGTGGCCGCTGCCAGCGCGATAATGTGCCCGTTCCTGGAAACGGCATCAAGCTGGAATATGATGCCATTGGCGTTAATTACCGTCCGGCGATGGGTAGCCCCAAAGTCGATATCCCGGTCAAACTCCGTTGAAACAGTGCTACGCGAGAAGCGAACAGTTGTGGTAAGGCTGTCCAGGTTTTTTGCAAGAGTTTGGCTGGCCTGATTCAGGCGTAACAATGGCGCAATCGGTTTATAGTAAACATCGACTTGCTCGCGGCTTTGGCCGTAGGAAGCCTGGCCGTGGAAGCAAGCCACTAGTATCGCAAAAAGCCATAGCCATTTAAACGAGCTCAGGGAATAGCTTAGCCGCATATAATAGGGGCCGGTTATTAGAAACCAGTATTCAACTGATGCCCACTGCCCTTGTTTTGCATATTATGGCTGAAATACAGCGCATAGGTGTTCCATCGTCCTTGAAAAAAACGCGCTAAGCGTTAGGCGTTGCATAGAAGTCGAAGTGCTTATACTTCAGCATTTCTTCCTTCTGCTTGATGGGGATAATTTCGGTGGTGGCAACGAAGTCGGTGAAATAGAACAGCGAATAGCCGAGGGATTGTAGCAGGTTGAACTGCTCGAATTTCTCCTCATCGGAATTCTTGCCAAAGCATTCGGAAATGATAATCGGCTTGTATTTGGTGATGAGGCTGGAAATAGAGCGGATAATTTCCTTGTCGTAGCCTTCGGTATCGATTTTAATCAACGTCAGCTTGGGAAGGAAATCGGGGTACTCCTTTTCGAGGAAAGCTTCGAGGTTGACGCCCTTAATTTTCGTGCTGAGGGAATACTTGCCGTGTTTGTTGTTCGGGGTTTTGGAAATGCCGCCGTTGTTGAAGGACGCTTCGGAGGAGTTGTAGTAAAACTCGTCGTCCTGCTCCGAAATGGCAAGGTTGTGGGCCCCGATGCGCACCAACTCGGGGTTGAGGGTGGCGTTGCGCTGCAGGATTTCGAAGACGTAAGGATTGGGGTCGAAGCCGAGGGTAAGGCCGGTGGGGCCGGTAGCCAGGGCCATTTGCACAGTGGTGTGGCCGATGTTGGCTCCAATGTCGATGGCGAAGTCGCCGGGATGGAGAAATTTCTTGAAAAAGTCGACCGTCTCCTTGGTGAACACCTTCTTTTCGACCAGCGGATTTTCCCAGTTGGCAAATTGCACCTGCCCGTTGCCGATGCCGGTAATGGCGAACGTATCGAGCACCATGGGGTGCTTTTGGGTGATGCGGCGGGCCATTTTCCGCTTGAAGGAATTGATAAGGTAGTTGAGCATCGGGAGGGTGGTCGGTGAACGCAGAAATTGAACGGTACAAACTTACGAATAGCGCAGCCGGTCCTTTACCCGGTTCAACGGGGCTTCGAGCCAGGCCCAGGAAGCGGCGGCCAGCAGCAGCAGCAGTGGCGTAAGCAGCAGCACGGTGGGCAGCGGGCTAAGCCAGAGGTTACGGGTGGCCGCGGTCGGGAAAACATGGTACACGGCCCGCTGATAAAATACGACCAGCAGCAAGTGGTACAAGTAGCAGCCGTAGCTGCGCACGCCCACCCATTGCAGCACCGGATGCTGCAGCAGGCGCGCACTGCCAGTAGCGGCCGGCCCGGCCAGCTGTACCGCCCAGTTGAGCGTGACCACCGAGGCCAGCCCACCAGCGGCAGTCGAGATAAGCAGCCAAATGTGGTGCGCATGCACTGCCTCCAGCAAAGCCCACAGGCTGGCCCAGGCCACCCAGGCCAGCAGCATCCAGCGCCCACGGGCCAAGCGGCGCACCCAGGGCTGGGGCTCGAGGATGCGGAGCACACCGCCGAGGGCAAACATGTCGAGGCAGGCGGGCAGCAGCACGAAGGTGAGCGTGGGAGTAACGTGCAAACTCCACCACACCCGGAAAAGCACGCTGGCCACTACTACCGCCAGCAGGGTGCCCACACGGCGGCCCAACAGGCCCAGCAGTAACGGCCAAACCAAATAAAACTGCTCATCGACGGCCATGGTCCAGTAGTGGCCCACGCCTTCGCCCCAGTGGCCCAGGCGGTAGAACAGCAGGTTGGAAACCGGCAGGATAAACCAACCCGGAAACTCGCGCAGGGTAGCCAGCGGTAGCAGCGCCCCCAGGGCTAGAGCTAAGTAGTAAGGTGGCAGAATGCGCAGCATGCGCCGCTGATAGAAAGTGCCCAGCCGCCGGAGCCAGCCGCTGGGAGCGCCGGGGTGCACCTGCTGCTTCCAGACGATGCCCGAAATGAGGTAGCCGCTGAGTACGAAAAACGGGATGCGGCCCATTTCGCCAATGGGGAAGCCCGGCAGCGTCCAGTGCGCCAGCACCACCAGCCACACGCAGATAGCCCGGATGCCGTTGAGGCCGGGGCGGTAGGCGAGCGGTGCGGGGGCGGTGGTGGGCGTAGGGCCAATTGGCATCAAAACAGAACGTCATGCTGAGCGCAGCCGAAGCATCTCTGCCACTTCGTTGCAACGATTTAATTAGTTGCGCGGTAGAGATGCTTCGGCTGCGCTCAGCATGACGTTCTGTGTTACAGTAGCTCGCTTTACCCCACGGTGTGGTACACGGCCTGCACGTCCTCGTCGTCTTCGAACTTCTCGATAATGGTCATAATCTCCTCAAGCTGCTCGTCGTTGAGGGATACCGTTGTGTTGGGTACCCGCTGGAGGTTTACGCTCACCACGTGGTGGCCCTGGGCTTCGAGGGCTTTCTGCATCTGACCGAAGTCGGTGAAGGCGGTTTCGACCACGATGAACTTGTGCTCGGCGCCGTGCTCGTCTTCCTCGGTGGTTTCGTACACGTCTTCGGCGCCGAAATCAATTAGCTCCAGCTCCAGTTCGTCGCGGTCGAGACCTTCGGCGGCCAGCTTGAAGACGCCCTTGCGGGTGAAGGTGTAGTCGCTGCTGCCGGCGGTGCCAAGCGTGCCCTCGTTGCGGTTGAAGATGAGGCGCACGTTACTCACGGTGCGGGTGGGGTTGTCGGTCGCGGTTTCGATGACGATGGCGATGCCGTGGGGTAGGTAGCCTTCGTACACCACTTCGGCGTAGTCTTTTTCTTCTTTGCTGCTGGCGCGTTTCACGGCGGCCTCCACGCGGTCCTTGGGCATGTTCACGCCTTTGGCGTTTTGCATGGCGGCGCGCAGGCGGGCGTTGGTGTCGGGGTTAGGGCCGTTTTCTTTCACGGCCATCACGATTTCCTTGCCAATGCGGGTGAAGTCTTTCGACATCTTATCCCACCGCTTCATTTTGCGGCCTTTTCTGAATTCAAACGCGCGTCCCATTTAGGTCTATTAACAAGTAGCAATGAGCAATTAACAGTGCCGTGGCGGCGCGCTGGCGGGCCAGCGGGGCCGAAACGGGCCGCAAGTTAGCCAGAAGGGACGGGGGTGGCAAAGGGGATGGCACTGGGCGCGCTAGCGGCGGCGCTTTCGGCCGGTTTTGGTGGGTGGCAACGGGGCTGGAATTGGAGCCGGCGCTACCATTGTTTCTGCCGGCACAGCTTCAAGCTCATACACGCCCTGGTTGCCGGTCGGGTACCCTAGAATGGTAAGCGTGAGGTGCCGCCCGGCAGAATCGAGGCGGGCGGTACCACGCTGCACATCGGCCCCCTTCTGGTCGCGGAAGGCGAAGCGGATGCTGTCGCCGGCCAGGGTGTAAGTGCCATCCTGCGAGAAGGGAACGGTGCGCGAGCCCAATGCCAGACTCAGGCGTTTGGCGTAGCTACCATCGGGCCGTAGCGTGAGGGTGCCGCCCACGCCACGCACGGCCGTGGGCTCGTTGGGGCTCTCGGCATCAAAAACGGTGTAGCCGGTGTAGCGGTAGGTGCCCGCCAGGGGGCGTGGCATGGGAAGCGCCTGGGCGGCGGCAGGCTGGGAAAATGCTGGCAGCAGCCCCAGGACTAAGGGAGCGTAACGGGTGAAGAACATAAAAGCGAATGTCGATAAAGGCAGCAGGCCTCAGGCAAAATCGTACCACCTTTGCAGCGTCGTGGCCAATTGCAAAAGTCGAGTGCCGCGGCCTAACTTTTGCGCCTAGCTCATGCCCACCTTCCTCTGCGACCTGATTCGCCCCGCTGCTGAGCTACCCGAAGCCGATGTGTGCCTCGTGGGCCTGCCCCTCGATTTTGGTACGGTGCTCGAGGGCGGCCGTGCCGGCGCGGTGCATGCGCCCGATTCCATCCGGCGCGAGCTGCGCCGCTACCACAAAACCTATAATCTGGAGCACGACATCAGCCTGGAAGGCCTGCGAATTGCCGACGCTGGCAACCTGGACCTGCGCCACGCCGACCATGCCCGCAACCATGCCCACATTCGGGAGCAACTGGCCGGACTGTTGCGCCAATACCCGCGCGTGGTGGTGCTGGGAGGCTCGCACGACGGCACTTACTCTACAGTGCGCGGGCTGTTTGACGCGACTGGGGCCCAGCCGGTGGGCGGCATTAACTTCGACGCGCACGCCGATGTGAAGGACAGGCCCGAACTCATCAGCAGCGGGACTCCTTTTGGTAAATTGCTGCGCGAGGGTTTCCTGGCCGGGGCACGCTTTTCCGAAATCGGCCTGCACTCCAACCTCAACACCCGCGAAGATATTGGCTTTCTGCACCAGCAACAAGCTACCATCGTGCCGCTGGCCCACGTGCAAAAAGACGGGATGGAGGGGTGCGCCAGCCGGGCATTGAGCCGGGCCACGCAGGAGGGCCCGGCATTCGTCAGCTTCGACATTGATGGCTGCGCCGAAGCGTATGCCCCGGCCGTGTCGGCCCCCAGCGCCGATGGCTTTACCCCCCGGCAGGCCGTGGAAGCAGCCTTTCTGGCCGGTAAAAATGAAGCAGTCCGGCTGTTCGAGGTCGTGGAGCTGAACCCGCTCTTCGACCGCGACAACCAGACTGCTCGGTTAGCTGCCACCATCATCACCGCCTATCTAACGGGGGTAGCTGGTGGAATTCAACATCCTTAACTCCCGACGCCATCGCGGTACAAGGGCGGGGGCGGCGAGTAGCCCTGGGCTTTTCTGGCGGCTTTCGCGGCTTTTTTATAGGCTTTCGATTTCCGGTTGCGCCGCCGGCCGCCACTGAGCAGCCAGGCAGCGCCCGCCGCCAGCAGGCTTCCACCAATGATGGCCAGCTGCATGCGGAGCGGGTCTTTGGGCGCGGGCGGCAGGTGCTCGACGCCGCTGGCGTCGGTGCGGGCGGGCTCGTTCACGTAGCGGCCGTGGGCGGGGATGGGGTAGTTGTTGGCCAGCTTGTGCAGGCCAGCAGCAGCTTCCGAGCCAGTGATGACCGGGCCGTGGCCACAGCCAATGGCCTTGGGCTCGAGCGCCGCCAATGCCTGCACCGATGCGCGCGAGGCTTCCCAGTCGTAGTTGAAAGGCGTGCCGGCGCGGCTGATTTTTGGAGTGTCGAGCAGAATGGCCGGCACGGAGTCGTGGTGGCAGGTAGCGAAGGCATCGCCCCCAATCAGCACCCGGTCGGCAGCGCGGAAGAAAGCCAGTTGGCCCGGGGCATGGCCGGGCACGTGCAGCCAGCGCCAGGCCATGAGGTGGGGAACATTGGGGTCTTCCACGTTCAGGGCCTGCACCCGGTCTTCCAGATTGGGCAGCTGGGTCGGAAAGAAGCGGCTCATGAAAGCCAGCGAGCCGCCCACGGTGGGGTCGTGCGGAGGGTACAGCGCCTGGGCGGTAACGTAGGGCAGTTCCAGCGGATGCACGACGACGGGCACGTGCCAGTGGTCGGCCAGCTCGCGGGCCGAGCCCAGGTGGTCGAGGTGGCCGTGGGTGAGCAGGATGGCCTCGGGACGTGTGCCCGGTTGAAATAACTCCTCGGCGGCGGCGATAATGGTTTTGGCGCTGCCCGGTAGGCCGGTATCAATCAGCACCCACCCGCCCGGGGTGCCGGTTTCAACAAAATACACATTGACAAAGCGCTGAATGCGCAACTGGGTGACGCCGGCGGCAACGGTATCCATAGGCTTGGTGATTTGGTGGGAGCGGAAGGTGAACTGTACGAGATACGGAAAAGAGGCTGGGCAGTGTTCGAAAAAAAAATTGGGCAGCCCGGTAACGAAACGACATGCGGCCGGTACCCCTTTCGCCATCCCTCACCGGGCAACCGCATTGGGTGGGTGTGCATCTCTGCTTTCACATCTCCAACCCTTTTCCTGTTTCATCATGAAGACCCTGCTTTCTGCACTCGCGATGCTGGCTGCCTCGCTTGGCGCCACTGCCCAAACCACCACCGAGCCTCAGTTCGAAACCACCTGCAATAATAGTTCGTGGAGCCGCGGCGATAAGGCGATGAAACAGTTCTGCGAAACCCGCGACCTGACCATGCCCGCCCCCAACGGCCAGGCCCTGACCGTGGACGGCGGCCCGAACGGCGGCATCACGGTGCGGGGTTGGGACGGCCCCAACGTGCGCGTGCGGGCCAAAGTGCAGGCCTGGGGTTCCAGCGAAGCGGAGGCAGCTACTCGCGCTCACCGCATCAACATTGCCACCCAGGGAAACACGCTGCGCGCCACCGACCCCAACAAGGACCACGACTGGAGCGTGAGCTACGAAATATTTGTGCCCCGCACCACCGCTCTGGCCCTGAACACGACCAACGGCGGCATCCACATCGACAACGTGCAGGCCGCCATCCGCTTCGAAACCACCAACGGCGGCGTGTCGCTCGAGAACCTGGGCGGCAGCGTGAAAGGCGAAACCACCAACGGCGGCCTCAGCATTGCCCTCAGCGGTAGCCAGTGGCAGGGGCAGGGCCTCGACGTGAGCACGACCAACGGCGGCATTCACTGGAAACTCCCCCGCACGTACTCGGCCCGCCTCATTACCAGCACCAACATGGGTGGCATCCGCACCGAATTGCCGGTGACGAAAACGGGCATGTTCCACAAAGAAGTGGAAGCCACCCTGGGCCAGGGCGGGGCCATGGTGAAGGCTGTGACCACCAACGGCGGCATCAGCGTGAGCCAGGAGCGGGACTAGCAATAGTTTCTTCCCAGAAGGTATAAAACAAGCACGTCATGCCGAGCGTAGCCGAGGCATCTCGCATGTGGTAGTAACTCAATCGATGAGTCTACTGCTGCACGCGAGATGCCTCGGCTGCGCTCGGCATGACGTTTTATTGGTGTTTGCTTACCTATGTCTCAGCAGCCGCAGCTGAAATCGGGGTAGTCGGCGTACAGCGGCGCGGGCTTGTCGTCGATGCGGATGAGGTGGTCGAGCCGGATTTCCTCGCCCGATTTCAGGCGCATGTATTCAACCTTTTCGCGGATGAACAGGGTGTCAATCACGCCCGAGCCCAGGCACAGCTGGCGCAGGTCGTTGAAATATTGCAGTTCGACGCGGTGGCGCTGGGTGGCAGCGGCTTCGAGGTGGTCGTAGTAGTTGCAGTCGATGGGGGTGTAGGGGGCACTCATGGGACGAAGGTTGACGCGGGGAAGTCTGGCTGGTTGAGCTAAACCGGCACCCGGCCGGCAGGGTTGCGCGGGCGGGCCCGGGTCAGGCTTGGGGCGTGGGCACGCGCGGGTTCATCACCCGAAACCACAGCGGCGGCACGGTGGCCAGCAGCATCATGCCGGGGTAGCCGGTGGGCATTTGCGGGGCCGCCGGCTGGTGGCGCAGCGTGTGGTAGGGGCGGCTGGCTTGGTAGTGGTGGTCGGAGTGGCGAGTAAGCTCGTAGAGCAGGATGCGGCCCAGCGCGTGCTCAGAGTTCCAGGAGTGGTGGGGCTGCACCCGCTCGTAGCTGCCAGCGGCCGTTTGGCGGCGCAGCAGGCCGTAATGCTCCACGTAGTTCACCAACTGAAACAGTATGTAGCCCACGGCCGCCGCTGCTACCCAGGCCAGCAGCCCCGCCGGGCCCCACCCGGCCCACACCAGGGCTGCCAGCCCCAGCTGCACCGCCTGAAACTGCAGCATCTGGTTGGCGGGCCGCCACCAATGCTGGCCCAGTCGGTGCAGCCGCTCGGCTTCTAGGGCCCAGGCCGCGCGGTACTCGCCAAACACGGCGCGGGGCAGAAAGCGCCAAAAGGGCTCATGCAGCCGGGCCGTTACGGGGTCGGCGGGCGTGGCCACGTGGCGGTGGTGGCCGCGGTTGTGCTCGATGAAAAAGTGCGGATACCAGGTGCTCAGGAGCAAGGCCTGCGCCAGGCGCTGCTCCCAGCCGCGGGCGCGGTGGCCCAACTCGTGCGCCACGTTGATGCCCAGCGCCCCGCAGCAGATGCCCACGCTGCTCACCGCCCCGGCAATTTCGACCGCAGTGAAGCCGCGCGTGGCCAGGGTGTGCAGGAAGTACGCCAGCAGGCCGTATTGCAGCGGCACGTTCAGGTAGAGCAGGCCGTCGAAAAAGGCGTGGCGGCGCGCTTCGGTCGCCGCCGGGGCATTGGCAATAGGCGGTGCCGGGTGCCGGAGCCATTCGAGCAGGGGCACCAGGCCAAAGGCGTAGGCTACGGTGAGCCAGGTGGCAACCCCGCCCCACCACAAGCCCGCGGCGGCCGACAGGGGCAGGGTGTAAGCCAGCAGGTAGCGCAGGTCGCGGAAGGAGAGGGACATGGCGGGAAAGCAGTTGGGATGGGTAGCTAAATATAGCGGTTTGCCTGCCAGCGCATGAGTATAGGTTCTTAAAGCCGCCGAAAAGCTTTGGCTTGCCCTCGTTGAGGGCCCGCTACCCGGTACTTTCCTATCTTCGCCACCCACCCAACGCATCACCAAATTCCCACCCCACCCATGGCTCTTACTGCCTCGACCACCACCCCACCCGAACTCAATCTGGAAGCCAATTCCTTTGCCCAAGCCAGCGGCACCAAGTTCCGCGGCGACGGCAAGCGCCCGATGTTCTACGAGTTCAAGCCCGAGGAAACCATCAAAGCGGCCCACGGCACCACCCTGCGCTGCAAAACCTGGGAGGCCGAAGCCGCCCTGCGCATGCTGGAAAACAACCTCGACCCCGCCGTGAGTTTGGTGTATGATGAGCTGATTGTGTACGGCGGTGCCGGCCGGGCCGCCCGCAACTGGAAGGAGTATCAAACCATCGTGAAAACGCTGAAGGAGTTGGAAGCCGACGAAACCATGCTCGTGCAGTCGGGCAAGGCCGTGGGCGTGCTCAAAACCTGGCCCCACGCGCCCCGCGTGCTCATCGCCAACAGTAACATCGTGCCCGCCTGGAGCACCCAAGAATACTTCGACGAGCTCGACAAAATGGGCCTGATGATGTACGGCCAAATGACGGCCGGCTCCTGGATTTACATTGCCACCCAAGGCATTTTGCAGGGCACGTACGAGACGTTTGCAGCCATGGCCGACCAGCATTTTGGCGGCAGCCTGCGCGGCACCATTACCGTGACGGCGGGCCTGGGCGGCATGAGCGGCGCTCAGCCCCTGGCCGTGACCATGAACGACGGCGTCTGCCTCGTCATCGAGCCGATTGAAGAGCGGGTGAAGCAGAAAGTGCGCGAGGGGTATGTAGACGAGCAGGCCCGCGACCTCACCCACGCCCTGGAGCTGTGTGAGCGCGCCAAAGCGGAAGGAAAAGGCTGGTCGGTGGGCCTTACTGGCAACGCGGCTACCGTGCTACCGCAGCTGCTGGCGCTGGGCTTCCAGGCTGAAATCGTGACCGACCAAACCTCGGCCCACGACCTGATGGACTACATCCCGGAAGGTGAAATTGACAAAGTGCTGGCCCTGCGTGCCGCTAACCCCGATGCCTTCAAAAAGCAGGCGCTGGCCTCCATCGTAAAGCACGTGCAGGCCATTCTGGAGATGCAGAAGCGCGGCACCATCGCCGTGGACTACGGCAACAACCTGCGCGGGCAGGCCGAAAAGGGCGGCTTGAACGTGCGCGACGAAAACGGCCAGTTCCTGTACCCCGGTTTCGTGCCCGGTTACATCCGCCCGCTGTTTTGCGAGGGCAAGGGGCCTTTCCGCTGGGCGGCCCTCAGCGGCGACCCGCAAGACATTCTGCGCATCGACCGCGCCCTGCTCGAAACCTTCCCCGACAATAAGCTCCTGGCCCGCTGGATTGAGAAGGCCCAGGCCAAAGTGCCCTTCATCGGCCTGCCGGCGCGGGTGTGCTGGCTGGGTTACGGCGAGCGCGAGAAGTTCGGCCTCGTCATCAACGACCTCGTGGCGCGGGGCGAAGTGTCGGCGCCCATCGTCATCGGCCGCGACCACCTCGACTGCGGCTCGGTGGCCTCGCCCAACCGCGAAACCGAAGGCATGAAGGACGGCTCCGACGCCGTGGCCGACTGGCCCCTGCTCAACGCCCTGGCCAACTGCGCCAGCGGCGCCGACTGGGTGAGCCTGCACAACGGCGGCGGCGTGGGCATCGGCAACTCCACCCACTCCGGCATGGTGATAGTAGCGACCGGAACGCCCGAAAAAGCCGAACGCCTGAAGCGCGTCCTCACCACCGACCCCGGCATGGGCATTTTCCGCCACGCCGACGCCGGCTACGAGTTGGCCCAGGACGTGGCCCGCGAGCGCGGCGCCAAGATTCCGGGGCTGCAGTAGGGAAGCGGGACTAGCGTCGGTCAGCTAAAATCTTGGAATCATATGCTATGAAGAGTATTCGCATTGTGCCTTTGCTCGTCCTCGCCGCGCTGGTGATGGCCGCCCTGCCGTCGCAGGCGCCGCTTTTGGCACTAGACAAAGCCAATGGCGTAGGTGGACTGGTATTTGGCGTGCGAGCGGAGCAGATAACCGGCTTTGAAAAGCAGTTTGCCGGCATTGGCAAACGCTGGCGCACGACCCGACTGTATAGCCGCCCCGGCGATACCACGACCATTGCCGGCATGCGTGTGCCGCTCACCTACTGGTTTCGGCTGGGCCGCTTTATTGGCGTTGATGCTCAACTGAAAGCACCAGAAGTTTATGACGAGCTATTGCACCGCTTAACTGCTCGCTACGGGCCGCCGCGGGCCGACACGGTGCCAGAGCAATGGCATTGGCTGGGGCAGCGGAGCTACCTGCTGCTGGAAAAAAACGACCGGCGCACCGGGACTCTATTCGCGGCCAGCTTCGATATGCTCAATGAGCAAGTATACGAAACGGCACTAAGGGCACGGGCGCGGCGTGAGTTGAACTGGCGCCCCGATTCCGTTGGCTTGCCCCGGCAGTTTCCAGTTAAATGAGTGCGCGCTCATTGCATGGTTTCCACACCAACTCCGCCACGGCTGTTTGTAGCCGCGCCGATGCGAGTTACCCACCTACCAATCCTCATGAAACAACTGCTGCAACTAGCGCCCCTGGTGCTGTGTCTGGCCGCCTGCCAAAGCAACCCCACAGTTCCCGCCGCAACCAGTGCAACGGCCCCGGCATCGCCCCAGCCAGAACCTGCCAACCCCGAGCACATCGACCCGACCATGGTGACCGTCATTGGCCTGCCCGACGAGGAACTGACCACCAAACAGCTAACGCAGCAACTGGGCCGCCCCGACAGCATTGCCAAAGGTGCCGTGGAGTGCGGCGGCCGCCTCAACAGTCCCATGGGCGCCCCCAACGGCGACTCCTGGTACTACGGCAAAACGCTGTACGAAGTAAGCGGCACGCATGCCATCCTGTGCAGCTTTGATGTAACGTCGGGCAAGTTCCGGGGCAAGGTCGGAAAGCTCGTGCTCGACCAAAATACCACGCTGGAAGATGTTCGCCGCTTCTTCCCGATATCGGCTAAAGCAGCTGATAAGCCTTCCACAGGCCGCTCCGGTGAAGAAATGAGCCTGCCGTTCTTTGATAAGGACGTGCCCCTCGATGGCTCTTTAAACCTGCTATTCAAGAAAGGCCGCCTGCAAGCAGTGGAGTTCTTCAGCCCTTGCTGAAGAAAGCGGCGAGTGAAATTCGGCTTGGCTGGAATTGGCTGATTGACAGCTTGGGCCTGCTATTAGCACGGCATAAGCTGACGAGTGGCTGTGGAGCATTTGCGCTTCATTAAAAAGAGAGTCCGTTTTTAGACCAGCAAAGCCTTTGGTATATCAACCCCGGGCCGAACTGCGTATGCGAAGTAGCCTAAAACGAATAAGGAGCTACTCCCCGAAACGCAATGAGCAGTCTTAAACAAGCAGAAATTAATTCGCCGCAGTTCGGCGCGGCGGAAGAGCAAGATGGTCGCCTCACCCATCAAAGCGGCAGATTACCAAGCGCCTGGGCGCTGGTTTGCGGGTTGTTACTCGGCCTGAGCGGGCTGACTTCCTGCTCCGATGACCCGCCCCACCGCAAAGATTCTGAAATGACAGTGGACGCTCCGCCTGCCGCTACTGCCGAAACCCCAGCGGCGCGTGCGGCTGACGAAACGCCGGTCGAGGAGCCCTCCGGTGCCCTGCCTCAGCATGGCCGCAAATACCAGGTAATTGTAGAAACGGCGTATTTTTTCGACCGGCCCGTGCAGTCAACTCCCAACGGCCGATACCTGCGCCGGGGCGATACCTTTTATGGGCAGGGCGAAAGCAACGGCTTTGTGAAAGCCGGCTTTGTGCAACCGAACGGCGCCAGCGGCACGGCTTGGCTGAAGGCGCAGGGCCTGCGCAAGCTTCCGGGTGGTGCAGCCACGGGCGCGGCGAAAGCAACTCCTGCGGCCCGCCCGGCAACGCGCCCGCCTGCAACCCAGACCGATGCTGCCTATGAAACCAATGCAAGCGCAAGCAGTACCGCTAAAGGCCAGGGAAATGCACCGGCAACCAGCGCCACCAAAGCACTAGTTGAAGTCGACCGGGCTTACTTCTATAACTCGCCCGACCTCGGCCAGCCCCGAAAGGCCTTCTGCCAGCGCGGCGACAAAGTGCGCGTGCTCGAATCGAGCGGTGATGCCGTGCGCGTCACCTTCACCAACTGGGAAAAAGTAACGACCACCGGCTGGATGCGCAAAGACGCCTTGCGCTTTAGCCGCTAAGAAGCTGTTTGGGTTAGCTGAAATCGCAGGCGGAGTACCCCGGATTTTCAATTCGGCCCGTTCGCACTACGCTGAACAGCTGCTTGTATGTGGCCTCCCGGCTGGCGCACACCAGCGGAGTTCTGGTATCCCCGTCCGCCTCTCGGCCCTTCCCAATAGCTGCTTCTTGAGAAACTGGTGTAGCTTGCGCCGCTACTTTATCGCTGGGTTCACACCTGCATTTAAACACGTCGCGAATATTCAGGGGTCAAAGTAGAGATTAGTTTACGTGTTAATCTGCAAAAAAAATTAATATATGAATCTTACTCGAAGGCTTACTGAAGGAGTTGGTGCTTGGTTACATTTTGAATATGTGTGTAATAGAAGTGGCCTTTTTAATGAGCATTATCTATCATTTGCACTAGGGCAGTTAATGAGCGCCGCTTTTGGTAACAGAGTCAATTCAGAATTTGACCATCCAATATTAGCGCCATTGATGAAAGGGAGAGGGCGCAGGCCAGCTATTGATTTTGTCTATTGCGACCCATATCCGACCGTAAAGGTTGCAGTAGAAACTAAGTGGGCTGGTTCGAGTCATACAACAATTGAGAGTATTATTTGGGACTTAATTAGGCTTGAGATGGTGGCCCATTATGATGGTACCTCCTCCATTTTTATTTTGGCGGGGAAAAGGAGTGATTTAATAAAATTGTTCAACCGCAAAGATTTTTCTGGGCCACCAAATACACCGGGTGTATTGCCTATATTAAGCACTACGCATAATCAACTTACTACTCTTTCTCTTCTTCCTGATAAACCATATAGAATACCTGTATTTCAAAGGGTGTTTGGGAAGGTCCAAGATGTTCCTATTCCGCATAGGATTGTGACTAGACGTACACAACCATTTCCAGCTGAATGTAAAAATAACCAATATCAAGTATTTGCTTGGGAAATAATGTCTGATAAAAATAGACAGGAATTTAATCCCAATAAAATATTTCGTTACATGAAGGCACCGGGTGTTTAAATAATTTTTTAGTGTCTGCTTTTAATGTGTCAAAATAATAAAATGACTTTGTAATGGAAAAAAAGTATCAAGTTTTCGTAAGTTCAACTTATAAAGATTTAACAGATGAGCGTAAGGAAGTTATACAAGCTTTGCTGGAGCTGGATTGTATACCTGTAGGAATGGAAATGTTTCCAGCTGCTGACGATGACCAATGGACATTGATTAAAAACCTAATCAATGACTGTGATTATTATGTGCTAATAGTAGGGGCTAGATATGGTTCTGTAGACGATGAAGGAATGAGTTATACTCAAAAAGAATACGAATATGCTGTTCAGGGTAAAATTCCTATAATATCTTTTCTGCATAAGAATCCAGATGAGATTCCGTCGGGGAAAACAGAGCAAGACCCCAAGGCCAAGGAAAGGCTAAAGCAGTTTTTAGCAGTTGTACAGAATAAGATGTGTAGATATTGGATTACACCTGCTGACCTAGGTTCTCAGGTAAGTAGAAGTCTTGTTAAACTCATCAAAACTAATCCAAGGCCAGGCTGGGTTAAGGCAACAGATTTACCTACAGAAGACGCTATTCGGGAGATTCTAGATTTGAAGGCCAAAATTGAGAGAATGAAATTAGAAGCTGATGCATCAAAATCCCAAGGGCCGGAAGGTACAGAAGATTTCAGTCAAGGAGAAGATGAGGTAGATTTTTCTTTCATGTATATAGGAGTTGAAAAATCATATCCTAACACACGCTATCAATACGAAAGTGAGTTTTCGGTTACTTGGAATGAAATTTTTGCTGCTATCAGTCCATTAATGATTGATGAAGCCACTGACGATTCAATTAACAGCACTCTAAAATCATTTATATTTAAAAAAGAAAAGGATAATATATCTGAAAGTCTTGCTAAAACAAATCGTAAATTCGCTGAAATTAAGGCTAACGATACTTTGCAGACCATTAAAGTCCAGTTTAGAGCACTTGGTTTAATAACTGAGAGTAATAGAAAAAGAAGTATCCATGATAAGGATACATATTGGCAATTGACGCCATATGGCGATAATGTCATGACGCGCCTTCGAGCCATAAAGCGTGTTTAAACTCGAAACTCATTAACCAAAAACGGCCCCGCTGCAAATGCAGCGGGGCCGTCCCTTTTCCAACCAACCAAACCCCTACGCTACGCCCGGCATTGGTGGCGTCCCTTCCCCACTGGCCGCGTGCTCCTTGCGGATGCGCTTAAGCAGCGTCGCCATCGAGAACGTTTTGGCCTTCTTGGGCTGGCTTTCCTTGTACATCAGCGCGCCCGTGCCCAGCGCGTCCACCACGTACTCCCAGAGGGCGTTGCCGGCCTTGATGTTCTCCTCCGTCAGTTCGAGGGCGGCGTTTTGGTTGGTGTTTTGGGCGGTGTTGAAGTCGCCGAGCTGCTGGCGGGCATCGGCGAAAGCTTGTGTGTCGGCCGCCGTGTGGCCCTGGGCCGTGAGGGCCGTCAGGTTGGCGGGCGTTTCCACGAGTTGCAGCAGGTGGCCCAACGCGCCGTCGAGGCCCTCCATGTCGCGGGTCGTGATTCCGGCGCGCACCTTGCCCAGCCCGAAATCAGCGGCGCTGGCCGTGAGGCCGCCCTTTTTGGCGGCCCGGCTCAGGCGCAGGTCCAGAAAGTTGAGCGGGTCGCGCAGGCTTTTCGCCACCTGCGCCATGGTTTTGGTCACGTCCTTGTCCGATGCCCGGCGGACGCCTGTCGGCACCAGCCCGGCAAAAGCTGCCTGCGAGGCATCCCAGCCCTTGCGGTAGCCTTTGTCGGCGTAGTCGGGCGAAGCCTTGCCGAAATCGGCCTGATTGGTGGTGAACATGGCGAGCACCATGTCGTTGAGGGGGCCCAGCTCTTCGAGCCGGCACCGAAACAGTCGGGCTGTTTCTGCGGTAGATTTTGACATGCTTACAGTGGAAAGTAATAGCCGCGCTACGGTAGCGCAACCGCCTTAAATGTAAGCGAATAAAAACCGAGCGCCTCGTCCCCCGCATCCCGCGTGTTCGCCCCGCCAAGCCCCCGTCACGCCCCGCGAATGCCCGCATGCGCCCCGCCAACCCCTTCACGCGGCCCGCCAACCGCCGCAAGTGCCCCGCCAACCGCCGCAAGTGCCCCGCGAAACGCACCACGCGGCCCGCCAACCGCCGCAAGGGCCCTGCAAATCAAGATAAGTGCCCCGCGAATCGCGGCAAGCGCCGTGTTTTGCCGGTTGGCCGTGTTGCGCGCGTTTGCCGTGTTTCGGCATCCCGGCTGGTAGTGAAGCCCGCGCCCGCCAGGGAAGAGTGCGTGCTGCAAAGCAACCAGCGGTGCCAAACCCGCGGGGTTGGTCCGTCCTGCGGGCTACGACGCCCCGCGGCAGCTGCCTCCGCCGGGTACCCGGGCTTAAATCCCGGTAGGCTTGCCGTCCAGGCTCAGCGTGTTGCGCTGCGCCCAATACTCCTGCACCTTGGCGGGCCCACGCGTCGGTGGGAGGGAAGGGGGGCAGGCCGCAGGTTCGAATGGGCAACTGTTTCCCCGGCGCGGCGGCCTGCCCAGGTTCGCAACGACAACCCAAATTACGTACGCCGCTGCATGAACAACCCCCGGAAAATGACGGAGCTCTATAAAAACCTGCCCTGGATGTATAGCCTGCTGAAGGACGAGTCGGCGGGCGCTTATTATCTGGAAGTCGTGTGCGGTACCATTGGGTGGTACGAAGTGTACCTGCGCCTCACAGAGGCAGAAGTAGCGGCCTTCCTGCCCGCCGTCGCGGCAGGGGTGCCCGATGCCCTGACGGCCCTCGCCAAAGAGGTGATGCACCACGGCGCGCAAGGCATTCCGGGCCGCGAATACCGGCGGGAATAGCCTCCTCGGTGTGGGGTGGCAGGATGGTGCGCTCGACTTGCGCTTGCGGAGCATCGTGTGGTTTGTGGGGGCACTGCCGGGCTGACCGTGCCGTACTTTACCGGATGAATAATCAAGCTGTTATTTGGCTTATCCCCGCTTTTCTCCTCGTTTTTGCCGCTTTCTGGTGCCTGATAAGTAAATTCCTGTCCTTGCTGGCGTGGAACCGGTTGGCAGGCTATTACCTGAATTCAGAACAACTGGTGTCACCGGGGCGGTTTCGTTTGGCGCGGGCCAAGCTTGGGTGGGTTTCTTACAATGGCGTTATTCGGGCCAGCGTTGCGCCCGCAGGACTGGCGCTGTCAGTCGTGTTTGTGTTTCGGGTGGGCCACCCGCCACTGCTGATTCCGTGGTTGGCGCTGGAGCCAGTCCAAACCCGTAAGTTTCTTTGGGTAACCTACTATACCACCGCGGTGCAGGTCGGAAATGGGCGAGTGAACTTTGAGTTTGCCGACCAAAACCTGGTGCAGGCGGTGCAGCCCTGGCTGCGGGTTGCGTAATCCTTTGCGCTCGGCGGCGGCGCAGGTGAAACAGTGGAATTTGTCGGACGGGTGTTGGCCACAGGGCCGGCCGCTTGCGTAAGGGCCATTTCCCGCCAACCGCAGCAGCTGCGCCCGCGCCACGTTTTTCGCGCCCGGCCTCGCTCGCCCTCATTCCCCATGCAAGAACAACTACGACTTGCCGAAGCCCGCACCAACACCGCAGCCTGGAAGCAATTCGGCCCTTACCTCACCGAGCGCCAGTGGGGCACCGTGCGCGAAGACTACAGCGCCAACGGCGACGCCTGGAACTACATCTCCCACGACATGGCCCGCGCCTACGCCTACCGCTGGGGCGAGGAAGGCCTCGGCGGCATCAGCGACGACAAGCAGCTGCTGTGCTTCGCCATTGGCCTCTGGAACGGGCAGGATGCCATCCTCAAGGAGCGCCTCTACGGCCTGACCAACGGCCAGGGCAACCACGGCGAAGACGTGAAGGAGCAGTATTACTACCTCGACAGCACGCCGACGCACTCCTACATGCGGATGCTGTACAAGTACCCGCAGGCCGCGTTCCCTTATATAGAAGTACGGGACGAAAATGCCCGCCGCACCCGCCGCGAGCCCGAATACGAGCTGATTGACACCGGCATTTTTGCCGAAAGCCGCTACTTCGATGTCTTCATCGAGTACGCCAAAGCCGGCCCGCAGGACATCCTCATCCAGCTCACCATTCACAACCGCGGCCCCGAAGCCGCGCCGCTCACGGTGCTGCCGCAGCTCTGGTTCCGCAACACCTGGACGCTGGGCTACGACGACCACCAGCCCGAAATCCATTGCGTCCAGCCCCATACGATGGCGGCCGAACACCGCGATTTGGGTTGCTTCCAACTCTACTGCGACCAGCCGGCGGAGCTGCTGTTTTGTGAGAACGAAACCAGTCCCACGCTTTTCGGCAAGAAGCGCAAGAAGAAAAACAAGGCCGGCCGCTACTTCAAGGACGGCATCAATGAATACATCGTGAACGGCCAGGCCACGGCCGTGAACCCCGCCCAGCACGGCACCAAGGCCGCTGCCCGCTACCAGCTCACCGTCCAGCCCGGCCAGCCCCAGGTGGTGCGCCTGCGCCTCAGCCAGCCCGCGCACGCCGCGCCGTTTACTGATTTCGACCAGTTGTTCGCCCGCCGCCAGCAGGAGGCCGACGCGTTCTACGACTGCGTGCAGGAAGGCCTCTCCGACCCCGATGCCCGCAACGTGCAGCGCCAGGCCTTCGCCGGCATGCTCTGGAGCAAGCAGTATTATTACTACGATGTGAGCCAGTGGCTCGACGGCGACCCGGCCCGCCCCACGCCGCCCGCCCAGCGCCTCAAGGGCCGCAATTCGACCTGGCGGCATTTGCACAACGCCGACATCGTGTCGATGCCCGACAAGTGGGAATACCCCTGGTACGCAGCCTGGGATTTGGCCTTCCACTGCCTGCCGCTGGCCATGGTAGACACTGACTTTGCCAAGCACCAGCTGCGCCTGCTGTGCCAGGACGGCTACCTGCACCCCAACGGCCAGATGCCCGCCTACGAGTGGCATTTCAGCGACGTGAACGCGCCGGTACACGCCTGGGCCACCTGGCGCGTGTACCAGATGGACCGCAAGCTGCACGACGGGCAGGGCGACACCGAATTCCTCGAAGCCGTGTTCCAGAAGCTGGTGATGACCTTCACCTGGTGGGTGAACCGCAAGGACCGCGACGAGCGCAACATCTTCGAGGGCGGCTTCCTGGGCATGGACAACATCGGCGTGTTCGACCGCTCGGCCCCGCTACCCACGGGCGGCAAAATCGAGCAGAGCGACGGCACCAGCTGGATGGCCATGTTCGCCCTCAACCTGATGCGCATGGCCCTGGAGCTGGCCCAAACCACGCCCGTGTACCAGGAAATGGCCGTGAAGTTCTTCGAGCACTTCCTCTACATTGCCGATGCCATGACGCGCGGCGGCGGCGGCAAATTCAACCTCTGGGACGACGAGGACCAGTTTTACTACGACGTGCTGCACGCCCCCGACGACTCGCGCACCCTCCTGCGCATCCGCAGCATGGTGGGCCTGATTCCGCTGTTTGCCGTGGAGGTGATTGACGACGAGCTGCTGGCCACCGTGCCCGAATTCCACGCCCGCGCCCTGGCCCTCATCCAGCGCCGCCCGCGCCTGGCCGAGCTGGTGAGCCGCTGGCAGGAGCCCGGCCACGGCGCTCGCCACCTCATGGGCCTGTTGCGCCGCAGCCGCCTGAAAAGCGTACTCACCCGCATGCTCGACGAAACCGAATTTCTCTCCGAATTTGGCATTCGCTCGCTTTCGCGCTACCACCTCGATAACCCGTATTGGTACCACATGGGCGAGAAGGACAGCTTCTCGGTGTCGTACGTAGCGGGCGAGGCCGACTCCGATATGTTCGGCGGCAACTCCAACTGGCGCGGCCCGGTCTGGTTTCCAGTCAATTACCTGATAATTGAGTCGCTGCAGCGTTTTCACGCTTATTACGGCGACACCTTCACGGTGGAATACCCGACCGGCTCGGGCCAGCTGCACACCCTGGCACAGATAGCCGAGGCGCTTTCGGCACGCCTCGCCCGGCTGTTTCTCAAGGATGAAAATGGCCGCCGTCCCGCCATGGGCAACACCGAAATACATCAGACCGACCCGCACTTCCGGGATAACCTGCTCTTCCACGAATACTTCCACGGCGACGACGGCCACGGCCTCGGGGCCAGCCACCAAACCGGCTGGACCGGCCTCGTGGTGCGCCTGCTGCAAAAAGCCAGCGCGTGATATTTGCGTCGTGACATATCAACGACTCCTCGGACTGGCACTGCTCCTTACCGGCATTGCCGGCTGCGCCACCAGTTCCCGAACTGCCGCCCCTGCCGCTCAACATGCGCCGATTGCGCCCGGTAAAATGGTGCGGGAGCGGTGGATGCTGTTCGATGCAGCACGGCAGCGGACCATTCCCGTGATGCTGTATCTGCCGGCGCGCGGCAGCTCGAAGCAGCAGCTGAAGCCCGCCATCCTCAGCCACGGCTACGGCGGGCGCAACACGAAGTACGGTTTCGTGGCCCAGACACTGGTGGCGCAGGGCTACGTCGTGGCCAGCATCCAGCACGAATTGCCCACCGATGCGCCCATGCCCACGGTGGGCAACGTGCGCCAGGTGCGGCAGCCCTTCTGGGAGCGCGATGTGCAGAACATGCTGTTTGTGCGGCAGGCGCTGGCGCGGAAATTTCCCGGCGTCGAGTTGAACGAATTGCTGCTGGTGGGCCACTCCAAGGGTGGCGACTCGGCTATGCTGTTTGCCGAAGAGCACCCGGCGCTGGCGGCGCGGGTTATTTCGCTGGACAATTGCCGCATGCCCCTGCCGCGCGCCGCGCGGCCCCGCGTCCTCTCCCTGCGCTCATCCGACCAGGTAGCCGACCCCGGCGTGCTGCCCACCCCAGCCGAGCAAGCGGAGTTTGGGACGATGCTAGTGCAGCTCAAAAACACCGTTCACAATGACATGTGGGACGGGGCAACCAAGGCTGAAAAGCAGGAGATGAGCGCGGCCATCAGCCGGTTTCTAACGAAGTAAATATCCCAGTTCGCTAATTGCTGATAGGTCGCCTATCGAGCCTGACTCTGCAGGAGCTTGCTTCCATCATCCGCAACCCGGTTTGGTTAGCGGGGCAACGCCCGCAGCGCTGTCAGTGCTGCTTCGGTATCGGGCCGCTGCTTCTCGGCTTTGCGCTCGGTTTTGGGGTCGCCGTGTTCGGTTTCCTGGGCTGGAGTGGGCACGCCGTTGACGTAGTAGGCGAGCAGGCTTTGGCGCAGGGCCGGGGTGAGGTGCTCGAACTTGCGTTTGTGCAGCTCGCGCAGCAGCTCGTTATACGTCTGGTCAGCCAAGGCGTAGGCGGCCGGGCGAGTGGGCTGGCCCGTGTCGAGGTTGTTGTTGGGCAGGGGCAGCGTGCGGGCAGTGTCGGTGGGCTGCTCGCGTACCAGCGTGGCATAGCGGGCCAGTACTGCCCGGTAGCTGGCGCGAAACTTTGCCTCACCCGCCGCATCGGGCAGCTTAAAGGCGTAGGTGCGCAACGGGCCAATTTTAGGCATCAGGTTGATGAAAAACGCCATGACCCGGGCCCCCAACCCCGGCCGCTTGTATCGCTCCCCAAATTCCTTGCGGAACGCATGCGGGTTGGCGCTGTACAGATAATCGCGCCGCCGGGCCCGTGGGCTAATCTTCCTGATTGCCTTGCGCTGGCTGTGCCAGGCGGCACGGGCGGTGGCCGGCAGCAGCTGGTTCACGGCGAAGCGAAAGGTGGCTATGCTTGCGTCCACGTTCAGCACCACCTGGCCCAGCTCCAGCCCATACGTCTGCTGAAAGGCGCGCTCCAGCACCGGCTTGCTCACCCGGAAACCAATAAATTTGTGGTACTCCTGGGTGCGGTACCGGCCAGCTGCGACCTGCACCACGTCGAACGAAAACTCCAGCTCCGTGTGGCGCTTGGTAGCTTGCTCGTAGGTGATAACCGGCCCGAATTGGGCCTGCAAATCTGGGTACACCGTGGGCATAATCTGGTTGGTGCCTTCGGGGTGGCCCACGTTATCGGCAGTGTAGTGGGCCAGCGCGCCCAGGGCAAAAGCGTACTCGTTGCGGTCGCGGGCCTGGCGCAGCAGGTTGCGCACGAAGTCGCCGGCCCGCACGTAGTGGGCGAGGTTAGTGAACAGGGCCGAACCCAGGGGGTAGTACCCCATATCCTGCAAAATGGAGCCGCCGTAGGCGTAGCTCTTGGCTTCGTTGAGCTGCTCACTGGTTGCGCTGGGGTAGTGATGCTGTAGCTGGGGCACCAGCGTCTTATCCCAGGTCGAGTCGATAACGGCTTGGTGGGTGAGCACAGAATAGGCTGTGGCGGGAGCCAGCGGCGTGGCTAGCAGCAACAGCAGTAACAGGCGAAACAACATGAAGGACAGGTACGGAGCAAGCGCTTGCCTGCCAACGGGAAATATCCGACGACTGTTGCGCCAAGCGACTGCGGTGGCCCTTGCTTCGTTCCCAATTACTGGCCCTTACACCTCACAATATTCCGCGCGTTTCCCGTTGGCCATCTGGCTGGTTCCTATTGCTGCCGGCTCATCATTTAATATGAAACTCACTTTTGTGGCCGTGTTGCTGCTGACTGGCCTGCGCGGCTGCTTTGGGCAGTCGGGCGCCTCCGATACGGCCGCATCCGATACATCTGCCGCCGGTTCCGGCTTGCCCACTGCGCAGGCCGCCTACTCGGCCCCTGCGTACCACGCGGCGTTGCGCCGATTCGACGTCCGGCGTCGGCAACTTGCTGGCCGGTACCGGCGGGCTACCACCGCTGCTCGTCGGACCGCCTGCCTGGGTGAGGCCCGCCAGCTGCTGCTCTCCGAACTCGACAGCACCATCTTTCCGGCCTGGGAAGGCACCGCGTGGGCTTTTTATGGCACCAGCTGGGAGCCCCGGCGCGGCAGCATTGCCTGCGGCTACTTCGTCACGACCACGCTGCACGATGCCGGCCTGCGCCTGCAACGCACCGTGTTGGCCAAGCAAGCCTCCGAAGTCCTCATCAAAAACCTGACTTCTGAAGCCTACATTACCCGCTACCGGGGCCTGAGCCAGGCCGATTTTGTGCGGCAGGCGCAAGCGCTGGGGCCGGGCCTGTATGTGCTGGGGCTCGACTTCCACGCCGCTTTTTTGCGGGTGCGCCCCGACGGGGGAGTCCAAATGGTGCATTCCACTTACCTGGGGCCGGGCACGGTGGTGCGCGAGGCGGCGGCAAGCAGCACCGCTTTGCCTTCGAAATACCGGGTGCTGGGCAAGGTGTCAGCCGACCCTAACTTCCTGCGGCACTGGCTGCTGGGCGACGCGCTGGCCGTGCACGGGGCCACGGTACAGCAATAGGGGAGCAGAGGCTGGATTTTCGGAAAAGCCGCTGCCTTGGCGGGTAGTTCGCCTATCCGCTTTGCCGATGACGCCCACTGCTTATTCCCAGTCGTTTACGCCAACCAGCCGGGCTGCCACGCCTCGCGTTCAGGCCATCGACGTGGTGCGCGGCTTGGTCATGGTCATCATGGCGCTGGACCACATTCGCGAATTCTGGAGCCCCATGGCAGTGCGGGCCGAAGACGTGGCCCACGCCTCGGTATTGCTATTTTTCACGCGTTGGGTTACGCACTTCTGCGCGCCCATCTTCGTGTTTCTGGCGGGCACCAGCGTGTTTCTGTACCAGCAGAAGCAAGCCAGCAAGGAAGGCGTAAGCCGCTTTCTGCTCACGCGTGGGCTGTGGCTGGTGGTGCTGGAAATCGTGGTTATCAACTTCCTCCTGCAATGGGGCGCCTACGCTATCATTCTGCTCCAGATAATCTGGGCCATTGGTTGGGGCATGGTGGTGCTGGCCGGCCTTATCTGGCTGCCGCGCTGGCTGGTGGCCGCGCTGGCCCTGCTGGTTATTGCGGGCCACAACGCGTTGCCCAATATTCAGCCCGTAACGGCTGCTACCCTGTTGCCGGCGTTGGTGTATAACAGCCCGTTTCCTTACCCGCACACGCCCAAACTGACGCTGCTGGCGGCCTACACCTTCCTGCCCTGGGCGGCCGTGCTGGCGGCCGGCTACAGCATCGGGCCGTGGTTTTTGGCACCGTTAGCAACCCGCAAGCGCCTGCTGCGCCTGGCTGGGGCGGGCGCGCTGCTGCTGTTCGTGGCACTGCGCTTCACCAATTGGTACGGCGACCCGCAGCCCTGGGCGGTGCAGGCACGCGGGCCGCTCTACACCGCGCTGTCCTTTGTGAACATCACCAAGTACCCGCCGTCGCTGCTGTTTCTGAGCCTCACGCTGGGCACAGCGCTGTTGCTGCTCTCGGTGGCCGAAGAAGCCCCCGGCCGGCTGCGCCAGTGGCTGAGCGCCTTTGGCAAAGTGCCCATGTTCTATTACCTGATGCACCTGGTCCTTATCAGCGGGAGCGCGCTGCTCTGGACCTGGCAGCAATTTGGCTATCCCTATAACCTGGCTTTTGCGCCGCCCGGCGTGCCCCAGCCAGCGGCGTATCAGCCCAGCTTGTTGCGGGCTTATGTAGTGTGGGCCGTGGTGGTGCTGGCCCTGTACTGGCCCTGCCGCTGGTACCAGGGCTATAAACAGCGGCATTCATACTGGTGGCTGTCGTATCTGTAGGGCAGGATTGATTGGTGAATCACACAGCGCGGCCTTGCCAAGCACAACCGTGGAAAAACCCAAGGGGCTGAATTTCGTTTGGGCCACATTACCCAATTGTTCCCCATGAAAATTCTTGCCTCAATCGCCCTCGCGGGCGCTTTGCTCACCGCCGCAGCTCCAGCCGCCCAAGCGCAGCAATCAGACTCGCCCTACCACACCCGTTTCGCGGTCGATGGCCCCATTATTCTGGGCCTCGGCGCGGCCAGTGCCTTCGGCCTCTACCGCGTGCAGCAGAAAAGCGGCCTGAGCGATGCCGAACTAGCCGCGTTGCGCAAGGAAGATGTCCCCAGCTTCGACCGGTTCTCGGCCGGCCGCTACAGCGAAAGCGCCCAAACTGTCAGCGACCTGCTTTGCTACCCTACGCTGGTTATTGCCCCCGGCCTGCTGGCCCTGAACAAAGACGTGCGCAGCCACTACGGGCAGGTGCTGGGGCTCTACGTCGAAACAATGCTGGCCACCGATGCCCTGTTCACCAGCACGGTGGGCAACGTGTACCGCTACCGGCCCTACCTCTACGGTACCGAGGGTGGGGGCGGCCGCTCGGGCGCCATTGCAACCAACTCCTTCTTCGCCGGCCACACCGGGCACACGGCCACGGCTACGTTCTTCGCCGCCAAAGTGCTGCACGATTTCAACCCTGGCTACGCCGGCGAGGCCTTTGTGTGGGGTGCCGCAGCTCTGGTGCCAGCGGCAGTAGCCTATTACCGCATCGAGGCCGGCAAGCACTTCCTCTCCGACAACATCGTGGGCTACACGGTGGGCACCACCATGGGCATTCTGGTGCCGCAGCTGCACAAAGTAGCCGGCCGGGCCGGGGTTAGCTTCGTGCCCATGCAGGGCCTGAATGCCAACGGCTACGCCTACTCGGGCCTGCTGCTAAGCAAGCGTTTGTAGGCACGTCCTAAAGCAAATAAAAGCCGGTTGTTGGGGTGGCGTGGTGCTGGTAGCGCTGCGCCACCCTTTTGGCGTTTGGGGTAGAAATAATTTCCCGCAAGGCATTGGATATGCGCTGGTTATTCTGCTAGATTTGAGGCTAGTAAATAGCAAATTTGCGCTCTAACAGTATTCTGCGTGTTCCTTTCATGGGTCGACTTCTCTGCCTGGTACTGCTGGGCTTGCTGAGCACCAGCGCTGTTTGGGCTCAGGATGAGGCGTACCGGCCTTTCTACTCGCGCGATACCACGCGCCGCCACGACTTGGCCGTGGCCCAGCGCGCCGCCCTGCGGGCCGAAATGCCCGTGCCCAAAACCGGCAGCAGCGAGTACCGCGAGCACTACCGCCGCGTGGTGCAGGAAGCTTCGGCCGACGTGTACAACGCCATTCGCTACGCCGCCCTGCTCGACCCCGTGGTGGAGCCCTACGTGCAGCAGGTATTCGCCCGCATCCTGCGCGCCAACCCGCAGCTGCCGGCCGGCACCCGGCTCGTGCTCACCCGCAACCCCGAGCCCAACGCCCGCGCCGTGGGCAGCAGCACCGTGCTCCTGAACCTGGGCCTGCTGCCCCGCCTCGAAAACGAGAGCCAGTTGGCCTACGTGCTCTGCCACGAACTGGCCCACGGCGCCAGCCACCACCTCGAAACCGGCCTACGCGACCGGCTTGCCACCATCCACAGCAAGGAGCTCAAGCGCGAGTTCCGGCGTATCGTCGATTCCGAATACAACATTGGCTCGCAGCTGAAGGCGCTAGCCCTGAGCTTTTCGCTGAGCAGCAGCTACCACCACCGCCGTTTCGAGCGGCAGGCCGACTCGTTGGGCTACGTGCTGCTGGCCCGCACCACCTACGAGGCCCCGCAGGCCTACCGCACCCTGCAGCTGCTCGACATAATCGACCAGCCCGAAAACCCCGCGCCGCTGCCGTTGGCCGCCCAGTTCAGCTGCGCCGAGTTTCCGCGGGCGTTTGGTGGGGCACCGGTGGCGTCGGCCTCCATCTTCACGGTGAAAGCGGCCGCGAAAACAGTGCTTGAAACCTCCGATACCTTAAAATCGCACCCCGACTGCGGCAAGCGCATGCGCTTTGTGCAGGGCCTGGCCCAGGGCCGCGTGGCGGAGGGCCCCCAGCCGCCTAGCCCACCCGATTTCGACCGCATCCGCCGCTTGAGCCGGTTGGAGCTGGTGCAGAGCTGGTTCGATTACGACTGCTACGACCACGCCCTGTTTGAAGCGCTGCAGCTGTTGCCCCAGCAGCCGCAGAACAGCTACCTGCGTGCCATGGTGCAGCTCAGCCTGTTCGAGTTGCGCCAGCACTTGCAAGACCACACGTTTACCGAAGTAGTGAGCAACGTGTCGGAGCACCAGGCGGCCAACTTCAACGAGCTGCTGCGGACGCTGTACCAGTTGCGCCCCGACGATTTTCGGGAGCTGAGTGCCTGCTTTGCCCGCGCCGCCCCACTTACCGAAGCCCTAGCTCCGGCCGACGAGTTTGCGCTGGCCGGCCGCTACGCGGCCGCCGCCCTGGCCGCCCCACCCACCGACCCCGCCGTGCTGGCCCTGCGCGACGACTACCGGCGGCGCTACCCCCAGGGCCGGTTTGCGGCGTTGCGCCCCGCGCCCGTTGTGGTTCGCCACCGCTAGGGCTCATGTGCGGTTCAATTTCCCTTTAGCTGATTTCCAGTTTATTATTTCCCACTTCTTACCCTTTTTCATGCAAATTGTGAAACGCGCGGCCTTGGCGGCCGTGCTGGCGCTGGCTGCTCCCATGGCCTTTGCCCAAACCATCACGCTCGACGGCATCAGCAACATGCGCCGCTCGCTGCTGTCGCCCATCTACGCCGGCAACGAAGTGAAGGGCTACGTAACGTTTGCCCGCGGCGACAAGGCCGACCGCAAAAACGACAACTACCTGCTCGACCTGTATGACCAGGACCTGAAGAAGATGTCCTCCATCACCATGCAGAAGCCTTCGGGCCGCTACATCCTGCTGAAAAACACGTTCAACGGTTCGGCTTTCGCGTTTTACTTCTTTAATAGCAAAGACGAAACGCTGGAGATTGAAACCTACGATACCAGCCTGCAAAAGCTGGGCACCAAGGTAATCGGTGAGTTAACGAAAGGCGACCTGCGCGTGCTTCAGATGCAGACCCGCGCGGCCGACCCCGCCGCCGGCGGCTTTATGATGGGCCTGAACCTGTTTCCGGTGCCCGGCCTGGGCTTTGTGCGCAACGGCTACACCGGCGGCATGGCCAAGGGCTACACCCTGGGCATCTACGACAACAAGCTGGGCCTGCACTGGCGCATTGCCTCCAACGAGAATGCCAAGGAGTACGAATCCCTCACCCTCACCGAGGCCGCCGACAAGTACTTGCTAGGCGTGATGCTGCGGCGCGACGGCCTGCTCTCGCGCAAAGCCACCTCGTACATGGTGGCCCTGGATGCCAAAACCGGCAAGAAGCTCCTCGATTTGCCCGTCGAAACCAAAACCACCGAACAGCTCTCGCTCAGCTCCTTCACCTTCGATGCCGACAAGCGCGAGTTCGTGGCCGTGGGCGAATACTACAAGCTCGACGACAAGCCCTTTGTGAATAAGAGCCAGGGTTTCTACGTGAAGCGCTTCAGCGAAGCCGGCAAGCCGGTGAGCACCAAAAACTACGGCTGGCAAAACGAAGTGGCCGCCCTCATGCCCGCCGAAGCCAAAGCCAGCCTCGAAGACAACTACGTGAACTACAACCAGGCCATTCTGAAAGGGGCCAACGGGCACATGTTTGTGGTGGCCGAGCAGTTCAAGATTGTGGGCGACGGCCTGGGCATTGCCGCCAATATTTTGAACGGCGGCCACACCAACGCGAGCGTTTCGAAAGGCAAAGTGGGCAACCTGCTCATCTTCGAGCTCGATCAGGATGCCAAGCTGGCCAACGTGAAATTTTACCCCAAAACCGTGACCAACGCCGAGCTACCCGCCGGCACGGGCTTTATGGGCGCGGGCCTGCTGGGGCAGATTATGAAGATGCAGGGCGACTTCGACTACCAGTTCATCCAGAAAAACGACGACAACACGAAGTTTAACGTGGTCTACGTCAACTTCGATAAGGAGAAAGGCGAGGCCGCCAAAACCTACGTGGGCAACATTGCCTTCGGCGACAACGGCAAGTACACCGTCGACAAAATCGAAATACCCGCCGGGCCCACGGCCTCGTATCTCTACCCCGCCAAACCCGGCTACGTGCTGATTGCCGACTACCTGAAAAAGAAGAAAACGCTCGACATGCGCTTGGTGAAGGTGAATAACTAAGCAGCCGGAATCTGGTCAGAACGTCATGCTGAGCGCAGTCGAAGCATCTCTACCGCTTCGTTGAGTCCATTGGCTTACTACTGAGGTAGGGATGCTTCGACAAGCGGACGCCAGATGAGCATGACGTTATAACACCGTTGCTCAACCATTTGAAAACCAAAAAGGCCCGGCAATTTGCCTTGTCCTTACCCAAAACGGCGGTCGTTGCTCCGGTCCGACCGCCCTAGGCGGTCCGACCGGTTGAAGAACCCCTGGTTTCGCTCCGCCAACAACCGGTCGGACCGCCTAGGGCGGTCGGACCGGACCGGTCAAGTGCCGCCAGCAGGCAGGCAACGCGTTTTGGGTAAGGACAAGGCAATTTGTCGGGCCTTTTTGCCTGTCATCATTGCCGAAGTAGTTCAGGCGGTTACCGCAGCGTTGGCGACCAACTGCGCTCCTTTGGCCGTGAGGTCGGCCTGCGCGGTAGCCCAGCCTTCGGGTGAAATGGCGCGGGTAGCATCGGTGATGACGGTGGTGGCAAAACCGGCGGCCAGCGCATCCAGCGCCGAGTAGTACACGCAGTAGTCGGCGGCCAGGCCGGCTACTACCACTTCCGTCACGCCACGGCCGCGCAGGTAGTCGGCCAGGCCGGTGCTTTTGCGGTGGCCGTTGTCGAAAAATGCGCTGTAGCTATCAATTTCGGGGTTCATGCCCTTGCGGAAGATGGCCTCGATGCGCTCGGTTTGCAGGCCGGGCGCCAGGTCTGCCCCCTCGCTGGCCTGGGTGCAGTGGTCGGGCCAGAGCACCTGGGGCAAGCCGTGCAGGTCGATTTGGTCAAACTGAGCGCGGCCGGCGTGGCTGCTGGCAAAGCTCTGGTGGCCGGCCGGGTGCCAGTCCTGGGTAGCTACCACGAGGTCGAACTGCGGCTGCAGGGCGTTAACGAGCGGGATGATTTCGTCGCCGGCCGGCACAGCCAGTCGGCCGCCGGGCAGAAAGTCGTTTTGAATATCGATAAGCAGCAGAGTGCGCATAAGCAGGAGGGAGGAAGCCGACGCGAGCCGGCGGTTGGCGTATTTCTTTAGGTAAAACCAAGTATAGGTGGTGGGGTTACGTTAGCGCAAGCATAATCCGCAAAACTATTTCCTCATGGCTAATCTCCAGAATCAAATTGTCCTCGTTACCGGAGCTACGTCCGGCATCGGCCAGGTTACGGCCACCGAACTGGCCAAAATGGGCGCCCACGTCGTCATCCTGGCCCGCAACGCGGACAAGGCCGCCACCGCTCAGCAGGAGATTAAAGCCGCGGCCGGCCACGAGAACGTGGACGTGCTGCTGGCCGACCTCGCCGACCTGGAACAGGTGCGCCGCGCTGCTGACGAGTTTAATGCCCGGTACCCACGCTTGGATATTCTGGTAAATAACGCTGGGCTGATTCTAGGCGCGGAGCGGCAGGTTTCGCCCCAGGGCTACGAGCTGGGCCTGGCTACCAACCACCTCGGGCCCTTCCTGCTCACCAGCCTGCTGTTTGAAAAGCTGAAAGCCAGCCCCGCCGCCCGGGTAGTCAACGTAGCATCCACGGTGTACCGCATGGCCCGGCCTGACTTGGCCGACCCACAGTCGACCCGCAGCTACGGCGCGCTGGCCGTGTATGCCAACACCAAGCTCTTCAACATCATGTTCACGCAGGAGCTGGCCCGCCGCCTGCGCACGCACCGCATCGCCAACATCACGACCAACGCGCTGCACCCCGGCGTGGTGGCCAGCAGCTTCGGCAGCGAAGCCAACGGCCTGATGAGCTTCTTTGTGCAGTTGGGGCGCCCCTTCATGATTTCGGCTGCTAAAGGGGCCGAAACCAGTGTTTTCCTGGCCTCGGCGCCGGAAGTGGCAACTACGAGTGGCGGCTATTACGACAAGAAAAAGACCACGCCGGTTAAGAACTCCTTCAACACCTCTGAGCATGCCCGGCAGCTGTGGGAGCTTAGTGAAAAGTTGACGGACACGCAGTTTATGGCGTAATTGGCTGGTCGTTTCTGTCTTTGCTCCCGTCCGTCATGCCCGATTCTGCTATTGATATTGCTGCCTACGTGGCCCGTACTGGCTACACTGGCCCGCTCACGCCCACCCGCGAAACCTTTGTGGGGCTGCACCGGGCGCAGGCCTACAGCATTCCGTTCGAAAACTTCGACATTCACCTCGGCCGCCCCATTGGCCTCGATGCGCCTAGCCTGAGCCGCAAGCTGCTAACTAAGCGCCGAGGCGGCTACTGCTACGAGCTAAACGGCCTGTTTGGGCGTGTGCTGCGGCAGCTGGGATTTACGGTAACCAACCTGGTAGGTCGCAACCTAATAGCCGGCGAGCCGCTGCGCCCGCGGGCTCATCAGCTGCTGCTGGTTGAAGTAGACGGGCAGCCCTGGGTGGCCGACCTCGGCTTTGGCGGCAATACCCTGCTCGAGCCGATTCCGCTGGAAATAGGGCCCGAACACCGCATGGGCTTCGATAGCTACCGCTTGCAGGCAGCGCCCCAGCACAACTACCACGTGCAATTGCTGATGGATGGGCAGTGGCAAAGCCTCTACACGTTTACCCTGGACGAGGCCCAGCCCAGCGACTACCAGATGATGAGCTACTTCTACTCGAACTCGCCCGACTCCCCGTTTCGGCAGCAGCGCATCTGCGCCCGCGCCACGCCCGAGTACCGCGCCACACTGGTCGACCGCGAGCTGAAAGTCCGCCGGCCCGACGGCCGCAGCACCATTTCGGTGCTGGCCGATGATGGCGCCTATGCGACCGCGCTGGACCAGTATTTTGGCATTCGGCTACCCGAGCCGGTGAGCAGGCTATTCTCCTAGGATAGCGCTATTTAGCTGCTGGCGGGTCGGCCACGTCCAGCACCACGCCCCAATCGGCCTCGCTGTTGGGCTTAAGGGCCTGAACGGCGGCTTGCAGGGCCGTGGCCAGGGTGGGGGCTCCCTGTTGCAGGGCCTTCAACGACAGCTTCAGTGGCTGGAGTCGGCCTTCGGGGGTGCGGAGGTAGTACTCGGTGTGGTCGACGATGGTAGGGGCCCGGCGGCCGGTGTTGTAGGCGCTCTGCACATCGGGCGGAATCAGGGTTTTGTGGCGGTAAATGAGTAACGCGTAGCGGCCCTGGTGCAGCACTTCCACGTAGCTCAGGCGTTGCAGGGGCACGGCCGATTCTTCGAACCGGCGAAACCGGCGCTGGCGGCCAGGCCCAAGCGGCGTAGCCGGCTCCAACAACACAAAGCCGGCCACGCGGGTGTCGTCCAGCACGAGCGAGTCGGGACGGCCGCTCAGCTGCGGGCGAATCAGGAGCCGGCGGCCCAGCACGTCGTATTTGAGCGACACGGGCGGGAGTGGCCGGGCATTGTACACGTCGAGCCGGGCTGGCAGCCAGCGGCTGTCGGCGTAAGGCGAGCCCACCACGCGTTCTTCCGTGCCGCTGGGCAGCACGGCGGGCAGGCCGCGCGTAAAGTCGCGCAGGTTGCTCTCGCCCGCGGCACCTTCGAGGCCCGTCGGGGCCAGTTGCGCCGATGCAACGGAGCGGCCCAGCAGCAGGGCCAGGGTGCCGAGTAGAAGCAACTTCATGGCAGGTAAGCGAAAGGCGGAAATGGAAAGTGTGTCAATTTACGCCTTTTAGCGGCTGCAGCTTGCGGCCGCAGGGGCTCAGGCCGGCGCGTGCGCCTTCGGGTGCAACGCCCGCCACTCGTCTTCCAGAATGCCCATCTCCACCAGCGTCCAGTAGCCGTCGCCGTGGCGCACTACGTCGCGCATCCGGCCTTCTTCCTGGAAGCCGCACTTCAAGTAGCAGTTGATGGCCGCGTGGTTGAAGTCATAGACTCCCAGGCTGATGCGGTGTAGTTTTAGGTCTTCGAACCCAATGCGAAGAATGGCTTTTACCATGCCCTGGCAAATGCCGCGGCGGCGCTCTGTGCTGTTGCCCACCAGTACCCGGGTGATGCGCCCGGCCCGGTCGCGCTCGCTGATGCCGCCCAGTGAAATGTGCCCCACGGTGATGCCGGTTTTCGAGTCGACGGCTTTGTAGATGAATACGTTGGGGTCGTTTATGTCGTTGGAGCCCTCGATGTACCAGCTCAGGCCGGCCTCGGTGAGCGGAAAGGAAAACATCGAGCCGCTCCACTCTTTCATCAGCCGCTCATCGTCGACCCATTCCATGAGTTGGGTAAAATCGTCGGAAGTGAAGGCTTCGAGTTTAATCATGGTGAAATAGAAATTGGCGCGGATGAATCTGCAAGATAAGGACGCGGCGCAGGTAGTGCCGGGCTTATTTTGGGCCGGGGATAACCGGGCCGCCGGCCGCTTTGTTGGCAAGGCCGTACTTCTTCATTTCCCGTTTCGCTATGAATCTAGCTACCAACACCATCCTGCTCACCGGCGGCGCATCGGGCATTGGCCTAGCATTGGCCGTGCGCTTCCTGCGGGCCGGCAGCACCGTCATCATCGTGGGCCGGCGTGAAGATAAACTCACCGAAGCCCAGCAAAATCACCCCGGCCTGGTCGTGCGCCAATGCGACATCGCCGACCCCGCCCAGCGTCAGGAACTGGTGCTCTGGGCCACTTCAACCTACCCCGACCTGAACGTGCTGGTAAACAATGCCGGCATCCAGAACCGCATTCAGCTGGCCCACGACCACGATACCAACTGGGAAACCCGCCGGCAAGAGCTGGTTATCAACGTCGAAGCGCCCATTCATCTCAGCACGCTGCTGGTGCCGAATCTGCGCCACCGGCTGGGCGCGGCCATCATCAACGTCACGTCGGGCCTCTCGTTTGCCCCCGCGGCCTTCGTGCCGATTTACAGCGCCACCAAAGCGGCGCTCCACTCATTCACGCTCTCGCTGCGCCACCAGTTGAAGCCGGAAGGCATCGCGGTGCTCGAAATTGTGCCCCCGGCCGTGAATACCGACCTCGGCGGCCCCGGCCTGCACACCTTCGGCGTGAACGTAGACGAGTTTGCCGATTCGGTGATGAGCCGCCTAGCTGCCGGCGAGCAGGAGGTCGGCTTCGGTACGTCGGAAACGTCGCGGCTGGCCTCGCGGGCCGAGCTGGACGAACAGTTCCGGGTGATGAATAATCGGTAGTGTAGCGTGGACTCTGCGAGTCCGCGTGTGGCTGCGCCAGTAGGTCCTACCACGCGCGGATTCGCAGTGTCCACGCTACAACTACTCCCGGCCGCGCATGGGGTACTGCGCCGGGATGCCCTGCGACTTGGCCGGCTGCTTGGCCATGTCCTGCAAAATCACCTCGATGGCTTTGGCGAGCTGCGGGTCGGCGCCGTTCTGCGTATCGGCGGGGCGCACGTCGACTTCAATGTCGGGCGCCACGCCTTCGTTCTCGATTTCCCACTTGCCGTCGGGGCTGTACACAGCGAAGCTGGGCGAGGTTACGCTGCCGCCGTCGATGAGCGGCGGGTAGCCCGAAATGCCCACCAGACCGCCCCAGGTGCGCTTGCCGATGACGGTGCCCAACCCGCGCCGCCGAAAAAACGCCGGCAGCGCATCGCCGCCCGAACCGGCGAACTCGTTCACCAGCATCACCTTCGGCCCGTAGATGGACGAGCCCGGCGTGGTGAACGCCCGGCCCTCGCGCGGGGCCCAGTAGCTGAGCAACGGCCGGTTGAGCAGGTCGAGGATGTAATCGGCCACGAAGCCGCCGCCGTTGAACCGCTCGTCTACAATCACGGCCTGCTTGTCGAGCTGGCTGAAGTAGTAGCGGTTGAAGAATTCGTAGCCCTCGGCCCCGGTGTTGGGGAGGTACACGTAGGCCACTTTGCCGCCGGTGAGTCGGTCGACGGTGCGGCGGTTTTCCTCTACCCAGGCAATGCGGCGCAGGGTGGCTTCGCTGGCTACCGGCACTACGGTTACCTCCCTAGCTCCGCGCGTATTGGGCTGGTCGTTCACCAGCAGCGTAATCTGCTTGCCCACGGTGTTTTCGAAGAAGCTGTACACGTTGTCGGTGCCGCGCAGGGGGCGGTTGTTCACGGCCAGCAAATAGTCGCCGGCCTTCACGCCCACGCCAGGGCCGGTGAGGGGCGCCCGCAGGCCGGGGTTGAAGCTCTCGCCGTTGAACACATTTTTGAAGCGGTACTGGCCATTCACTACCTCGTAGTCGGCCCCGAGCAGGCCCACCGGGTTGGGCGTGATGGCGGGCATATCGCCGCCGCTCACGTAGTTGTGGCCCACCACCATCTCGCCCATCATCTCGGCAAACAGGTAATTGAGGTCGGCGCGGTGCGCCACGTAGGGCAGGAACCCGGCGTACTTCTTCTTGGTAGCCACCCAGTCGAGGCCGTGCATGCCGGGGTCGTAGAAGTAGTCGCGCTCTAGGCGCCACACTTCGTCAAACATCTGGGCCCACTCGTGGCGCGGGTCTACGTAGGCATCAAGGCCGGTGAGGGCCAGCTTGCCGTCGTTGGCCGCTGGTTTGCCGGCCGCTTCCACAATACCGTAAGCATCGCGCGGAGCCATATAAAGCAGTTTTTTGCCGTCGGCGCTCAGGGCGTAATCGTTCACCTCGGTCAGGTACAGCTCATTTTTGCGCTCCTTCAAATCGTAGCGGTGCAGGCGCTGGGTGGGCGCTAGCTGGGGCGCATCGGGGCCAGCGGCCACGGCAGCGGGCATTTGCTCCAGGTAGAAGATTTTGTCGCCGTCGGCCACCTGCACGTTGCTCAACTCGCCCACTGCCGAGCCGGGCAGCGCCAAAATGCGCTGGCCAAGGCCTACAGTGTCAATCACGACCTTGGCGGTGGTTTCCGGCTTGCGCGGCTTCAAGTCCTTCACGGCCACTTTGGGCGCGGGGCGGTTGCCCACCGGCTTGCCCACGATAATCGAGTCGGGCTTGCTGATGGCTTCCTTTTCCTCGTCGCTCTGCGGCGCGAAAGGCGAAGCATCGCGGCGGTTAAGCACGGCCACGTACAGAGTGCGCTTGCTGTTGCGGTCGTACGACGACATGTCGAGCCAGGTGGCGCGCAGGGCCACGTCGTTGCTGGCCGTGAAGAACAGGTATTTGCCGTCGCGGCTGAAAGCGGGCGCGGTGGCATCGCTGCGACCGTCGCTCACGGCCACGCGGCGGCCGCTGGGCAGGTGGTACACCCACACGGTGCGCATGTGGTTCGGCATCTGCTGGGCGTAGGCCAACCATTGCCCGTCGGGCGACCACGCCGGGTCGAGGGCGGGCTCGCCGAGCAATGGGCCGTAGGTGTCGGCCGCCACGCGGGTGGTTTTCTTCGAGCCCAGGTCGAGGTACCACAGGTTCAGCTTCTTGTCGGTGTAGGCAATTTTCTTGCTATCCGGCGACCACATCGGCCGGAAGTAAAACGAGTTCGGACCCAGCGAATACGCCTGCGCCGGTTTCAGCCCGCGCTGGTCCTGTACCATCAACTGGTACTCGCCGGAAGCGTCGGACACGTAGGCGATGTGCGCGCCATCAGGAGCCCAGGCCGGGTACCGCTCGTGCGAAGTGTCGGAATGCGTCAGGTTGCGGCTTTCGCCTTTTTTGGCAGGCACTGTGAACACGTCGCCGCGCGCCTCCACCACGGCGCGCACGCCGGTGGGGGAGATGGCCGCCCCGCGCAGCATGCCGGCCACGCTGCGGTACTGCGGCCGCAGGGCCAGCACTTCGGGCGAGATGCTGATTTTTAGGTCGGTAGTCTGGCCCGAGCCGGTATTCATGACGTGCAGGCGGCCGGCCTGCTCGTACACCAAATCGGTGCCGTTGCCGCTGAGCGCCTTCACGTCGTAGTCGTTGTGGCGGGTCAGCTGCTCCACTTTTTTGGTGGCCGGGTCGTACACAAACACGTTGTTGGTGCGGGCCCGGTCACTCAAAAAATACACTTTGCCGCCCAGCCACAGCGGACTAGTATCAGTGGCATTCTCATGCGGAATTTCCTCGGTGGCGAGCGTCTGCAAATCCGTCAGCCAGATGGGGCCGGTCTGGCCGCCCCGGTAGTGCTTCCAGGTAGTAGTAGCGTTGGTAATATGGGTGTGGGCCAGCGTCTTGCCATCGGGCGAGTAGCTGCCCTTTTCACCCATCAGCAAAGGCAAGCGTGTAGGCAGGCCGCCACTCATCGGCACCGTAAACAGCTGCAACGAGCGTGCGTAGGCTTCCTGCGAGCTGCTGAACAGGATGCGCTGGCCGTCGGGCGTCCAGTCGCGCACCACTTCGCCCGAGGGATGCCACGTCAGCCGGCGCGGCTGCCCGCCGCTCACGGCCACCACGTACACGTCGGCGTTGCGGTCGTAGTCGCCGGTGAAGGCAATGAACTGCCCATCGGGCGAGAAGTGGGGGCTCGTTTCCACGCCTGGGCCTACGGTGAGGCGCTGCGGGTTCGAGCCATCGCGGTTGGCCAGCCAGATGTCGCCGGCGTAACTGAAGGCCAGCTTGTCGCGGCTCATGGCCGGCTCGCGCAACAGTAGGGTTTCGGTGGGTGGGGTTTGGGAATAGGCCACACCAGCTACCAAAAGTAGCGGTGCGAAGAAGTAGGCTTTCAGCATGTTTGCGCAGAATAGAGGTACTGCGCAAAGCTAGCCGGAATTGTAGCTTTCGGTAGGAACTAGTGGATAAAAAAGGTGCGTCATGCTGAGCGCAGTCGAAGCATTTCTACTGCGTAACTAATCCATCGACAGGATTACTACTGCGGCAGAGATGCTTCGGCTACGCTCAGCATGACGTTGTTTTTACATCATTGTAAGGCCCTATGCCTCCAACTGTAACACGGCACGGCTGTGCTCCCGGACGGTGGCGGCCAACGCCGGGTTATCGGCCAGCTTCTGGCCAAAGGAAGGCACCAGTTGCCGGAACCGGGCCTGCCACTCGGGCGAGGCCGCGCGTTCGGGAAAGCACTTCTGCACCAACTCCAGCATGATGGCCACGGCGGTGCTGGCGCCCGGCGAAGCACCCAGCAGCGCGGCAATGGAGCCGTCGGCCGAAGTCACCATCTCGGTGCCGAATTCCAGCACGCCGCCTTCCTTCTTATCTTTTTTGATGACCTGCACGCGCTGCCCGGCCACGGCCAGCTGCCAGTCGGCGGGGTTGGCTTCGGGGTAGTACTCGCGCAGGGCGGCGGTGCGCTCTTCCGGCGATTGCAGCACCTGGCCGATGAGGTATTTGGTGAGGCCCAGGTTGCGCGCGCCGGCATAAAGCAGCGGCCGAATGTTGCCCAACTCGATGGATTTAAACAAATCAGTGTACGAGCCCTGCTTCAGAAACTTGGTGCTGAAGCCCGCGTAAGGCCCGAACAGCAGCTCTTTGCGGCCATTTATCTGGCGCGTGTCGAGGTGGGGCATCGACATGGGCGGCGAGCCCACGGCCGGCTTGCCGTACACTTTGGCCTCGTGGCGGGCAATCACGGCGGGGTTCTGGCACTTCAGCCACTGCCCACTCACGGGGAAGCCGCCGAAGCCATGCGCTTCCGGAATGCCCGATTTCTCGAGCAGCGGCAGCGAACCGCCGCCGGCACCGATGAATACGAACCGGCCGCGCACAATGCGGCTTTCGCCAGTGGCCAGCTCCCGCACCTTGATGCGCCAGATGCCGTCGTCCTTGTGCCGGAAATCCTCCACTTCGAAGCCCAGGTGCAAATCCACGCCCGGCTGGGCCTGCAGGTTATCCAACAGTGCCCGGGTGAGGGCGCCAAAATTCACGTCAGTGCCCACGGCCATGCGCGTGGCGGCCACCGGCTGGGCGGGGTCGCGCCCGTCCATCACCAGCGGAACCCACTCAGCAATCTGGTTGGGGTCGGTACTGAATTCCATGCCCTGAAACAGGGGCGAGTGGAGCAGCGCAGCGTGGCGCTTGCGCAGGTATTCCACGTTGGCCTCGCCCCACACAAAGCTCATGTGCGGAATGCTGTGGATGAAGGCCGTGGGGTCGGGCAAGGTGCCTTCCTGTACCAGCGAAGCCCAGAACTGTTTGCTCAGCTCGAACTGCTCGGCGATTTTGTCGGCTTTGGAAATATCAATCGAGCCATCGGGCCGCTCGGGCGTGTAATTCAGCTCGCAGAAGGCCGAGTGGCCGGTGCCGGCGTTGTTCCAGGCATCGGAGCTTTCAGCAGCCACGGCATCGAGCCGCTCGTAGCCGCTGATGGTGAGGCCGGGGTCAAGGGCTTTGAGCAGCACGCCGAGCGTGGCGCTCATGATGCCCGCGCCTATGAGGATGACGTCGGAAACGGGTTTGGCAGGGGAGGTGTCAGTTGAATTCATAAGCAGTGGTAAGGTGTCGGGGGCAATACGGCGGACAAAGGGGCAAGGCTGGTTGTTGCGGAAAAAACGTTTCCCCTCGAAGTAGGACGCAGCCTTTGCTGCGTCGCGCTGAACGGTATATGCGCGGCTGGTTCGGCACGTGCAATGCCAACTCAGCAAAGGCTGCGTGCTACGTATTTGTTGTCCAACTTGCAGTTCAATGACTGCCCCCATGCCCGACCTCGACCTGCCCCTGTTGCCCCTGCCCACCCGCGCCGACGCGGCCGATACCACGGCCCCGCGCCTGCTCATCATCTACACCGGCGGCACCGTGGGCATGGCCGTGAACCGCACCGGCGGCCTGGTGCCCATGCAGTTCGGCCGGCTCGACCGCAAAATGCCCGAGCTCACGCGCTTGCCCTTTCGGCTGGAGCTGCTCAGCCTGCCCGCGCCCATCGACAGCAGCAACGTCACGCCCGCCGACTGGCTCTTTCTGGCCCAACTCATCGGCCGGCACTACGCCGATTTCGATGGTTTCGTGGTGCTGCACGGCACCGATACCATGGCCTACTCGGCAGCGGCGCTCAGCTACATCCTCGAGCATCTGGGCAAGCCGGTGGTGTTCACCGGGGCGCAGGTACCAGTGGGTGCCAACCGGTCCGATGCCCAGCGCAACCTCATTACGGCCCTTGAAATCGCGGCCGCTCGCCACCCGCGCGCCGGCACGGTGCGCGTGCCCGAGGTGTGCGTGTTTTTCAACGACGTCCTCATCCGCGGCACCCGAGCCAAAAAGGTGGAAAGCCAACAGTTTGCTGCCTTCAAGAGCGAGAATTACCCGGAGCTGGCCCGCGCCGGCATCGGGCTCGAATTTGATGACAAGAGCATTCGCCTGCTGCCCGGCGCCCGCCTCAAGGTGCACGCCAACCTCGAAACCGGCGTAGCCGTGCTGCCGCTGTTTCCGGGCATTACCGAGGCGGTGGTTTCGGCGCTACTAAACGTGCCCGGTTTGCGCGGCTGCGTACTCGAAACCTACGGCTCGGGCAATGCGCCCACCGCCGAGTGGTTCCTCAACTGCCTGGCCGAAGCCCGCCAGCGCGGCGTGTGGCTCCTGAACGTGAGCCAGTGCGAAGAAGGCCGCGTGGTGCAGGGCAAGTACGAGACCAGTGCCCGCTTCGCGGAAATGGGCATCGTGGGCGGCGACGATATTACCACCGAGGCAGCGGTAACCAAGCTCATGTTCGTGCTCGGCCTGGGCGTGAGCGAAGCGCGCACCCGCGAGTTGCTGGCCACCGACTTACGTGGCGAAATCACGCTGTAGCACGCAGCCTTTGCTGCGTATCGTTGCTCGGTACCAACCCGGCGCCACGCAGCAAAGGCTGCGTGCTACTTGCCCGGCCAGCGGAGTCGCCCTATCTTTGCCCCATCAACCACCATCCTTGAGGGGTGTCCGAGTGGTCGAAGGAGCACGCCTGGAAAGTGTGTATGGGTCAAAAGCTCATCGTGGGTTCGAATCCCATCCCCTCAACAAGTTGCCTGAAAAAGCCCCGACAATACTTAATGCAAGTGTTTTTCGGGGCTTTTTCTCGCTCAGGTGCTTCCTCCGCTTCGCCAGTGGCTGGCGAATAATTTTCTCACTGTGGGCTAGGGCCAGCAATGTCTTTTGTAGCTTTCGGGCATGAAATGTTTACCTGTTTTCTTATTTCTTGGTATTGCTCTTTCGGCCTGTTCACCGCAAAACCCAACGCAGAAAGCCGTACCGGGCTATTTGAAAACCAAGCTTAATGACCCTGCCAGCTACGAGCCGGTGCGGTGGGGCACAGAAAAACCGTGGCGCAAATCCGATGCCGACCTAGCTGCAGCGGCTACGCTGGAGGCCTCTTATAGAGCACAGGTCATGCGTGCTGAACAGGGCCTCGATAGCTTACGCAGCAAAGCTGTTAAGCGCGGTTCCAAAATGGAGGACGATATCAAGCGGCGGATGATGGCTGCAGCCGGGAAAGCCGATAAACTTGAAGAAATTGGCCAGCGGCTGAAAGAAAGCACCGATACAACCCGGGTTGGTACCGTTGTCTGGCATGTATACCGGTCCAAAAACAAGCTGGGGGCATTGGTTCTTGACAGCGCCCGCTTCGTGGTGGGAAAATCGGGCACCGTATTAGCGTATTAATCCACCGTGCTATTTTGACGGCTGGGCGTGTCAGGCAGCGTGTGTAGGCGTAGCGGCGGGAATTGTTCTATTCCATCGCGTAAGAAAAAAGCTCATTTCCGATTTGGAAATGAGCTTTTTCTATCCATTAGAATAAAGTAGTGTCGGCTAGCGGTGCAGGAGCTTGCGCAGCTTGGCGTAGAGCTCGGGCTCTTCGAACGGCTTGGCCAGGCAGTCGTTCAGGCCGGCGGCGAGGTAGCGCTCGTGGTCGCTGCGGAAGGCGTTGGCGGTGAGGGCCAGGATGGGTACGCTGGCGCGCACCGGGTCGGGGTGCTGGCGCAGGTGGGCCGAGGCCTCCACGCCGCTCATGCCAGGCATTTGAATGTCCATCAGCACGGCGTCGAAGGGGCCGTCGTTCTCGAAGCGGTCGAGCCCATTGAAGCCGGTTTCGGCCTCTACCACCTCAATGCCCCAGTTCTGCATCGTCCAGGCCGCTACCATGCGGTTGATTTCGTTGTCTTCGATGAGCAGCACACGCGCGCCTTGCAGCACGCCGGTGTCGAAGTTGTCGGCCGGAATAGGTTCAGGAGCGTGCTGGTCGGCTTTGGGCAGGGTGAGGGTGAAGGCGAAGGTGCTGCCCTCGCCCGGCGTGCTTTCGACGGTGAGGGTGCCGTTCATTTGTTCGACCAGCGCACGGCTGATGCTGAGGCCCAGGCCCGTACCGCCAAACTGCCGGGCAGTGTCGGCGTACGCCTGGGTGAAGCTTTCAAAAATGCGGGCCACCACTTCCGGAGCCATGCCCACGCCGGTGTCGCTCACCTCGAAGCGCAGCGTTAGCTCGTCGGCCGTCTCGGCCAACGCTTCGCTCGTAATCAGCACCTGCCCACCGGCCGGGGTAAACTTAATGGCGTTGCTGACCAAGTTGAGCAGTACCTGGTTGAGGCGCAGCGCGTCGCCCACCACGGGCGGGTAGGGGGCCGAGGGCCGGTGCATCACGCAGGCAATGCCTTTGTCGATGGCTTGCAGCGACAAAGGCTTCACTGCCTCTTGTATTGAGGTGGTCAGGTCGAACGGCTCGGGGTTTAGCTCCAGCTTGCCGGAGGTAATTTTGGCCATGTCGAGCACATCGTTCAGCACCGTGAGCAGGTGCTGCCCCGAGCCCCTGATGATGCGCACGTATTCGCGCTGCTCGGGGGTGAGCGACGTTTTAGCCAGTAGGTTGGCCACGCCCAGCACGCCGTTCATGGGCGTGCGGATTTCGTGGCTCATGTTGGCCAGGAAATTTTCGCGGGCGCGCACGGCGGCTTCGGCGGCTTCTTTGGCGCGCTTCATCTCCTTGCTGGCCAGCACGCGCTCGGTGATGTCGTGGCCGTGCGACACGATGTAGGGGTCCTGGCCGGGTTCGCGCACCACGTAGTTGTGGTAGTGCAGGTAGCGTAGCTGGTCGCTGCCGCGGGGGTACACCGGCAGCACGCCCTCGGCCTCACCGGTCTGGGCAATCTGTTGGAGATAAAACGGAAAGCCTTCCCGGTCTTCTTCCGTCATGTGTGCCGTTACGGACGTGCCCACCATTGCGGCGGCATCTTCACGCAGCAGCCGGGCCAGGGCCGGGTTCACGGTCCTCACGGTGCCCTGCATGTCGCAGGTTCCGATAAGGGCCTGGCCGTAAGTCATCAGGTCGCGGTACTGCTTTTCGCTGCGCTCGAGGGTGTGCTGCACGTGCTTCAGGGCAGTGATGTCGGTACTCACGGCCAGCACCTGCACGGTGCCATCGGGCCGGTGCAGGGGGCGGCGCACGGCATAAAACCAACGCGTGCTGCCATCGCTGAGCGTGAGCGACTCCTCCAGCGTAACTTCTTCGCCGGTCGCGAGCACCTGCGCATCGAGCGCCGCCGACTTTTTGAGCTCGGCAATGGTTTGCGGAGGCATGGGTCGGGGGCCACTGAGCGGCGAAATCTCCCACAGTGCGTACATGGCCTGGTTGCCAAACACGAGTTGCTGGTTGGCATCGCGCACCATCACCGCCGACGGAATGGTGTCGAGCAACTGTTCCATAAACTGCTGGTTTTCGCGCAGCTGCAAGCGGGCGGCTTCGCGCTCGGTCACGTCGGCAAAGTAGAGGTTGGCGTGCCGCTGCCCGGGCAGGGGCACCACCGATACGTCGTAATTGTACTCGCCTACCTGCAGCTCCAGCTGCTGAGGGGTGTTCTGGGCCAGGGCCTGGCGGGTACCCTCGCGGAGGATGTGTTGCACCCGCACCCGCTCGGCCCGGCTTAGGTGACTGCCTAAAGCGCGAGCGGCCGTATTGGCGTAGAGCTGCTGCTGGTTGGCCCCGATGCGCACCACCGGGTTGGGGTTTTCGTCGGGCAGGTAGGCCAAGGCTTGTACGGCCTGCTCGTTGGCCTGCGCGTAGGCCAGCGCAGCCGTCAACTCATTGATTCTTTGCTCCGCAGCAGCCAGGGCCCGGGGGTAGTCAATGTTAACAGATGAATCAGCAGCAGGAGTAGTCATATTCAGCACGGCGTCGGAAAGGCCGGTTAAATGTACTACCAGGGCGCCATGCTTGCGCCATATACCGTTAGTAAGTGGCCTTAACTCGGCAGTAAGTCAATCCAGCCGTCCTCGCTCACCACCACCGCTAGCACCGGGTACTTGCTGCTGTTCACGTAGCGCAGGGCCGAATTGTACCGCGAACCCCGCGACGAGTCGCCCTTAGCCGTTGCCAGTCCGTCGAGAATAGCCCCAATGGCGTGGCAGATGCCGTTGGGCTCGATGAGCACGGCCCCGTCGATGTTGGTGACGAGGCGCAGCACCGTCGGCGTCATAATCCGCGGCACCACCCGGAAACACTGCCGCGTGAGGCGTTGCGCTTCGTGTGCTGCCCCGGCGCTGATGACGAGGATGGTGCCATTGGGCTGCGTGGTGGCCTTCTGAGCCAGGTCCCAGAGGTAGTCGCTGCTGTCCACGCTCAGTTCCGGGAACACGATGCGGATGACCCGGGCAAAGTTGTCGGCCGCCACCTGGCCCTGGGGCAGGCGGGGCGTGTTGCTCACCACGCGCATCAGCACGTGGCCGGCGTGGCTCACCTCCCAGCTGTAGTGGTTGGTGAAGTGCACCGTTACCAGGGGCTCAAACTGCGAGTCGGACTGCGGCACCAGCTGGCCCAGGCCAAATACGTGCGAGGCGTCCGAAATTAGGGCCGTGTGGCCCTCGCTCAGCTCCAACAGCTTGCGGATGGAGCGGTGGTCGCGCATGGGTACCGGCGTTTCAAGCGTAAGCACGGGCACCACGGCCGGGTGCAGCCGCCGGCTCACCAGCATGGTGCCGATGGCCTCGTCGCCCTCGTGGCGCAGGGCGGCCACACCGTTGCAGGCATCGTAGAGGCCGTGGGTGCCGGCCGGGGCCACGCGCAGCATCAGGCGGCGGCCCGCCGAGCGCAGCAGCTCGTTGTAGTCGCGGTCAAGCACGGGCTGGTCGTTGTCGGCGGTATCGGCCTCGCGCAAGGCCCGGGAGCAGTCGTGCATAAACTCCAGCACCGCCGCGTGGGGCAGGTTGATGGGGCGGCCGTTGCCGGGCTTGGGCAGGGAATAATACCCCTCGTAGCAGTCGGCGGCTAGCTGCAGCACCACGGTCACGAGGTAGCCCTGCAAGTTCACCGGTGCCGAGCAGAAGGAGCGGCGGTTCTCTCCAAGGGTGGCGGTAAGCTCGTTGAGGGTACTTTCGGTGGCCTGGCACACCAGCTCGTACCAGTGCTGTTTCTCGGAACGGTCGTGGTCGTTGGGGTGCAGGTGGTACACGGAGCCCTGGGGCCCAGCGTTGGCTTCGAGGGTGGCCGCGCGGTTTTTCACGTGCCGGAAGTCGGCGGGTGAGTAGCGGTGCGAAGCAGGTTCGAGCACCACGGCCTGGGGAGCCTCGGCCTCGCGCCCGGCGGCAAAGCCCAGCAGAAAGACCTCGGGCCGCAGGCTGCGGTCGAGCAAATTAAAAACTCCCTCGGCAAAGAGTTGAGCCGAGACGCGAAACAAGCTTTGGTGTTCCCACATAGACGATAACCGAACGGCCGCCCCCCGCTGCAGGCACGACTTCGCCCCGAACTACGGAAAAATACCCTTAGTAGTGGTGTTTCAGAACAAATTTCCTGTTCGGTGCTTCTATTGCTGCCCGCGCCGACGTATCTTCGGGATGCCCCGGCTGCCGTCGCAGGTTCGTCTTCATCCTCTTACCCCGCCCGCCTATGTTGTTTGTCGACATGCTGTTCGTGATGGCGGTGGCCATTTCGTTTATTCCGATTCTAACGGGCTACTGCGCCCAGAGCCGGGGCCGCTCGTTTTGGCTGTGGTTTGCGCTGGGGTGGCTGTTGCCGTTTGCCTCATTTTTCCTGCTCTTCGCCCTCATCGCCCGCGATGAACTGAACCCCGGCCGCCGCCTGCTCGGCGAGGCCCGCCAGATTCTGCGCGAAGCCGAAGAAAAAAGCCGCGTGCGAACCGAATCCTGAACCTAGGATAAACTGCCGTTCAGGCCTCGCCAAGCTTCGTCTACTGTTTCTATCAGGCTGTTGTTTCGGCGGTTTGTTCACCGCCCGCTATGGCCCGGGCCACCCATGCGCCCGTGCTGAAGCAGCCCTGCAGCAAATAACCGCCCGTGGGCGCTTCCCAATCGAGCATTTCGCCGGCTACATAAGTGCCCGGGCGCTGCCGCAGCATCAGGTGCTCGTCCACAGCGGCGAAGGAGATGCCCCCAGCCGTAGAAATGGCTTCGTCAAGCGGGCGCAGGCCGCTAACCAGAATAGGCAACGCAGTGATGAGCTCCGCTAACTCCTCGGCGTTCAGGGTAGCGCAGTCGGGCCGAAGCTCGCGCAGCAGCGTGGGCACGGGTGCGGCCAGATGCAGGGTTTTCTTCAGGAAATCGGCAAAAGAGGCTTTTGCGCGCGCCTGGCGCAGCTTCTGGAGCAACGCCCCGAGGGGCAGGTCGGGTTTGAGATTGAGGTGCAGAATGGCTGGCTCCGCGCTGGCCGGGGCGGCGCGCAGTGCCGGTGTCAGGGCGTATACGGGCGTGCCCTCCACGCCGTACTCCGTCAGCATGAGCTCGCCACGCACGGCCAAGCCACCATTCACGCTTAGGGCAATGTTTTTGAGTGGCGCACGCCCCACTTTCTCCCGGAAGAATGTCGACCACGCCACTTCGGCTCCGCAGTTGCCGGGCGCAAAAGGCACAGTGGCAACCCCAATATCCTGCAACAGGGGTACCCAAGCGCCATCGGAGCCGGTTTTGGCCCAACTGGCGCCGCCCAATGCCAGCACCGTAGCGTTGGGCTCAATAATGAATTCCCGGCCCGCTTCCTGTCCCGCGCTTTCATCGCGCAGCCGCACGCCAGTGCTCCCGGCAAAGCCCAGCCAGCGGTGACGGGTAAATATTTCCACCCCCAGCGTCCGCAAGCGGTTCAGCCAGGCGCGCAGCAAATCAGCTGGCTTGTGGGCAGCCAAGGGGAAAATGCGTCCGCTGGTGCCCACGAAGGTGTCGATGCCCAAATCAGCCGCCCAGACGCGTAAATCGTCGGCTGAAAAATGGGTAAGTAGCACCGAGAATCGGGCCTGTTCCGCTCCGTAGCGGTTGGCGAAACCAGCCAGTTGCTCGCTGTTGCTGAGGTTGAAGCCGCCGTGGCCGGCCACCAGAAACTTTCGTCCCATGGTAGCCTGGGCCTCAAATAACTGCACGCGGTGTCCCGCCTCGGCCAGTCGCTGCGCCGCCATGAGCCCGGCCGGGCCGCCGCCGATTATCGCTACGCTCAATGAAGAATGAAGAATGAGGAATGAAGAATTAAAAGTGAAGGAAAGCAAATGAACAACTCCACAAAAGTAAATTCCTCATTCCTCATTCCTCATTGAGCGTAGCGTCAGGCTTCGCTTTCCTGGATGAGTTGGCGGCGGTAGCGCACTAGGATAGTCGATTTTAGAATGAAGCCGAGGTAGTGGCCGTCTTCCTCGCACACAGGCAAGGCCCAGGCCCCGTAGCGGTCGAGCAAGGCCAGGGTGTGCTCCAGGTCGTCGGTGGGGCCCACCACGGCGGGGGGGGGCTTCATGAGCTCGCCCACGGTGGTGGTGCTGTAGTGGGCATCGTCGAACAAGGCATCGCGCACCGAATCGAGCGATACCACGCCCAGCAGGCGGCCACCCGCCGCCACCACCGGAAACAGGTTGCGCGACGCGTGTCGGAAAACATCGACCAGCTCGCCCAGCGTGGTGGTGGGCCGCACCGGCATAAAGTCGGTTTCGAGCAGCTTGCGCGGGTCGAGTTGGGCCAGCAAGCCACGGTCGCGGTTGGCGTACACGTCGACACCCCGCGCCGTGAGCTTGCGGGTATACACCGAGTAAGGCTCGAAGTACTTGGTAATGAGGTAAGACGAAGAGCTTACCACCATCAAAGGCACAAACAGGGCGTAGCCACCCGTGATTTCGGCAATGAGGAAGATGGCCGTGAGCGGCGCGTGAATAACGCCCGCCAGCGTACCGGCCATGCCCAGCACCACAAAATGCACCTCCGGAATGTGAATGACGCCACTTAGGTTGATGAGCCGGGCGAAGAAGAACCCCGCCAGCGCCCCCGCAAACAGCGACGAGCCGAACATGCCGCCGTTGCCGCCGCCGCCTACGGTAATGCTCGTGGCCACTACCTTCAGGAGCATGCTGAACAGCACCAGCACCAGCAGCAACCACGGATTATTGTCCTGATAAACTGAGAAGATGCTGCCGTCGGTGATGTGCTCGGCGTGGCCGCGCAGCAGCAGCTCCACCGTGTTGTAGCCTTCGCCGTAGAGCGTCGGAAACAGGAAAATCAGGCCACCCAGCATGGCCCCCGACACCAGCACCTTGCGCCAGTTCAGCCCCGGCCAACGCTCGAAGAAATGCTCGAACCACGCGTAGGAACGAATCATGTATACCGAGAAGAAGGCCGTGAATAGCCCCAGCAGTATATAAAATGGCACGGCATTCACCGGCCAACTGGTGGTGATGAGCACGAACGGCTGGCCCGCGTACAGCGCCTTCGATATTACCGTGGCCGTGGCCGAAGAAATCAGCAGCGGAATAAAATATTGTGCCGGCAACTCAATCAGAATGGTTTCGACGGCAAACAGCACCCCCGCAATGGGCGAGTTGAAGATGGCCGCCACGCCCGCCGCTGCCCCGCAGCCCGTGAGCAGGCGCCGCCGCCGCCGGTCCAAGTGCAGCACGCGGCCGGCATTGGAGCCCAGGGCCGCGCCCGTTACCGAAATGGGTGCCTCGGTACCGGCCGAGCCGCCAAACGTTACTGTTAAAAAGGCCGTTATCAGCTGCGAATAGAGCTTGGAGCGCGGCACTACGCTGCCCTCGCGGGCCGTGTTGTAGATAATAGGCGCAATGCCCCGCCCCAGTTTGCCACCCAGAAACAGCTTGGTAAACAGCGCTGTGAGCCCGATGCCCACCACCGGATAAATCGACAGTGCAAAAACCCGTTTGGGCTCCGTAATGCCGCTACGCAGCATTTCCTGGCCCCAGCGCACCGACGTTTTCAATAATACGGCGGCCAAGCCCGCGGTGGCGCCCACCAGCATGCTTAAAATGAGCATGTACATCCGTTCGCTGATGTGGCGTGCCCGCCAAACGAGCAGCGGGCGCAACAGGCGGTGAACGGCGTGATGGGGCATAAACGGCGGCGGTAAATGGACGCATCAACAGCAACGCAAATTTCGGGCCGGCGGATGCATGCCAACCCTTGCATTTCCACTATTAGCTAGCCCGCCGCCGGCCGGCCCAAGCCGTAGCTCTGCTTCAGGTGCCGGGCCAGGTTGGGCAGGTTGGCGTCGTGCGGGTAGAGCAGGTTGCGCCACAGGCTCTGAATGAGCAGTAATAATTGCAGCGTCGTGAGCTCGGGGCTCGGGGCGCCCACTTCGACGAAGGCCTTTTTCAGCAGGTTATCGATGGGGCTCATGAACCGCTGAAAATACTTCTGCACCAACGGCCGGTTGAATTCTTTGTCCTGTACTTTCCAGAAATCCGGCTCGTCGTGCACCAGCTTGTAGGGCAAGTCGATGACGTTTTCGATGAGGATGCGCGGGTCGTTCTCGGCCAAAATGCCCCGATTGGCCTCCACAATGCGCCGAAAGCCCTGCTTAATGAGGTATTCGAACAGCTTTTCCTTGCTCAGAAAGTACTTGAATAGCAGGGCTTCCGATACGCCTGCCTGACGGGCAATGAGGGCCGTGGAGGTGTTGTCGTAGCCTTTCTCGCCGAAAAGCTGCAGGGCTGCCTGCTCGATTTTGGAATGACTGGTCATGGCCGGGCCCAAGTAAATGAAACGGCAAATAACAACCTGAGCGCGCAAAAGCAGGGTCGGCTTCGCGTAAAGCAGGGGAGAGAACCGCAAAAGAAACTGTTCCGGAACCACCCAAAAGCGAGACAGCCGGCTAAACCGACGCGTGGTCGACTTAGCCGGCTGCAACACGTTGAAACCCGGGTAACGTAGCTTCCTGCAAGCAGGAAGACCGAACGGCTTTCAACTTATATTCTCCGGATGGGGTGGGAGTCACCCGGAAAAAAGAGTATGGAAAATTTGGGAATTAGAAACCACCAGTGAACTGGTTTCCGGTACTGCAAGCAAAGGTAGGGTAACATGCAGCGTTGCGCGATGAGTATAACCTCACTTATGAGTAAGTGCGCACTCACTGTGCTTATTGCCAGTGCAATAATTTCCAGCAATCGATAGCGGAATTCCTTGCTTACAATTCCATGATGTCCTCGTTCCAGAGTGTGGGCTCGTCTTCGATGAACTCGTTCATCATGTCCACACACTCCTGCAGGTTGAGGTCAACCACTTCTACGCCGTGGCTTTCGAGGAAGGCCCGCGACTCGCCGAACGTGCGCGACTCGCCCACCATCACCTTTGGGATTTTGAACTGCACGATGGTGCCGGCGCACATGTAGCAGGGCATCAGCGTGGTGTAGATAACGGTGTCGCGGTAGGTGCGCTGGCGGCCGGCGTTGGTGAGGCAGTCCATCTCGCCGTGCTTGATGGCGGAGTCTTCCTGCACGCGCTTGTTGTGGCCCTGGCCAATGATTTTGCCATCGCGCACGAGCACCGAGCCGATGGGAATACCTCCCTGCGAACGGCCCAGGCGGGCTTCGTCGATGGCGGCTTGCATGAATTCATCCATAGTAAAAAGAGTTAGCGGGTTAAAGAGCGTTGCGCCGATTGGCAAGCAGGAGCAGCCCCAGCGGCACCACAAAAGAAGCTAGGGCCAGCACTAACAGCACCACCTCGCGGTTCAGATTCAGGACTACCGACGGCACTAGCAGCGCTAACTGCCAGGCCAGGCTGAGTTTAACGATTCGACGGCTGATGATTGGTGCAGCGCCGCTGGCAGCGGTGGGTGGTGCTAACCACGGAAATACGCGTGCCAGCCCGGTGAGCAACATCAACGAAAAGCCATTGATGATAAGGAAGGCAAGTGGAGCGAATAAAACAGCGAGCACAGGGCAGGGACCGAAGGGTTTAGCGTGCGCAAATGCCTTTGTAGGGGCAGTACTCGCACTTGGTGAAGTCGTCGGTTTTGCGGATGGGCTCGGTGGGGTCCAGAATGCGCAGCACAATTTTACGCACCAGCGCTTCGGAAACGGCTAAGAAGTCTTCGCCACCCTCGGTGAGGAAGCTGAGGTCGGCCGAGAGCAGGCCTTCGTCGATGTTGCGAAGCGAAAGGATGGCCGTTTCGGCCGTTTCGCGGTTGGCGGTGTGGGCCAGCATGAGGCGGTAAAGCCAGAGCTGGCGCACCTTATCGGCGCTGCTGCTGGCTTCGTGTAGCAGGCGGTCAACGGCTTCGGCGGGGCTGAACTTGTCGCGGTAGCCGCGCAGCTGCAGGTCGCTCTTTTTCACGAGCCCCGACTTGTAGTCGACCACGCGCAGGCGGCCGTCGGGAAGTTCGTCCACGCGGTCGGCGAAACCAAACAAGCGCACTGCCAGCGGCTCAGGCTGGCCGGGTACATCGACGAATACGGTGGCTGCCAACTCTTTCTCCAGCCCGAACAGGCGAATGGGGAGCAGGCCGGGCTGTTCCGTGAGGCTTTCGAGCAAGCGCACCACGAGGCGCGTAGCCACTTGGCCATACACGTGGTTCAGGCCTTCATCGGCGCGAGCGTGCTTCTCGGTTTCTTCCTGGCGCAGGGCCTTTTGCACCTCGGCCGGAGCTTGCCTGATAAGCTCCGGGATGTCATCGGCTGTAATCGGGCGGGCATCCTGCTCGAACGGCAACATCAGGTTTTCGAGGGCCTCGTGCACCATGGTGCCGAAGCTGCTGGCTTCCAGGGTCTCCTCCACCGCGTCGTTTTCGTGGAACCGGGCCACTTTCGAGAAGTAAAAACGCAGCGAGCAGGCCAGGAAATCGTTGAGGCGCGAGGGCGAAATATTGCGTTCGAGTACACCGCGCAGGGCGGCCAGCATTTCGGGGTCTTTCTCCAGAACGAGGTCGCCTTCGTAAGGGTCCACGCCGACTTCTACATCCGGTCCGGCTACGGCAACTGTCAAATCCTCCAGGATAAGCTGGGGGTTTTGGGGCAGCAAGTCGTTCTGCAGCTGCAGCAGAAACCGGCTGCGCTCACCGCTCTTCATGCCTTCGGCGCCGGGCAGCACGTGCACCAGGTCGACGCGCTGGGCCCGTTGCAGCAGCCGCCAGAAATTGTAGGCCGTGATGGCTTCAGCATCGGCATAAGTCGGCAGGTTGGCTGCCATGAGCACATCGTAGGGAAACAGCGACTGTTGCTTTTTGGGCGCCGGCAGCACGCCCTCGTTGCAGCTGAGGATAATGAGGTGGTCGAAATCGAGGGCGCGGGTTTCGAGCAAACCCATTACCTGCACGTCGGCCAACGGCTCGCCCGAGAAAGGCAGGCGGGTACGGCCCATCTGCTCGTACAGAAAGCGGCGGAACGAGCGCACCGACAGGCGCTGCTCGCGGCAGTCGAAAGCCGAATCGAGCTGCTTGACGAGGGTATAGAACAGGTACAGGTATTCGGCCCCGAGGCTGGTCTCTCGGTCGGTCGTGGCTACTTCGGCCGCATATACCTGGCGCAGCAGGTCGATGACGGTGTAGCAGGCAGCAATGATGTCGTCGCAGTTGTTCCAGGTTTTGAACAGCGCCTCCACGAGCGGGTGGTGCGCGCCAAGGCGCAGTAGCTCTTCGGCGGGCAGCAGCACGGCATTCAGGCGCACAATTTCGCGGCAAATCTGGTCCAGCACGCCGTGGTACTGGGGCTGGTGGGCCTGCTGGTCCTGCCACTGCTGGTAGCGGCGCAGAAAAGGGTGGCTGAGCAGCTTGCTCACGGCCAGGTGATGGTAACGGGGCACGCCGTAGCCGGTTTCGGCGCTGCCTTCGCGAATGCCCGTGAGGTGCACCTCAAACAGCAAATCGACCAGGTTGAACAGCGGCGTGGCCTGAAAGCTAAGGCCCATGGTCACGTTGTAGTCGGGCACCTCGTCGGGTGGCAAGCCGTGCAGCACGGGCAGTAGCAACGTTTCGTCGGGCAGCACCACGGCCACAGTCGCATCGGGGTAGCGCTGGCGGGCCTCGGCCAGGAGCTGGCCGGCCAGCTTGCCCTGCATGCTGGGGTTGGCCACGCCCAGGTAGCGCACGTGGTGGGGCATGCCGCGCAGCCATTCCACGCCGCCCCCAAAGGTGTCGAGGGGCAGCTTCCACTGCTCGAAGTAGCGGCGCAGGTGCTGGCCGGCGCGGTTGGGCGAGTCTTTTTCGAGGTAAAAGGGGTCAGCATCGAAGCGTATTTCGGCGCGGCCAACATTCAGCAGCAGGCGCACCAGCTTCTCTTCCGACTTCGACAAATTACCCAACCCCACAAATACGTGCACGGCGGGCGTAGGCGCGGCGGGGTCCTGTAGCTGCTTTTCCAGCCGCTCCACGGCGCGGCGGTAGGCCAGGCCAGGGTAGGCGAGGTGGTTGGCCAGCATGCGCTTTTTGAGCAAGTGGTACACCCGTTCGAGCTGGTTCCAGAAGCCGAAGGAGTGCGCGGCGGCCTGGCTTTTGGGTGGCAGCTCGGCTAGGTCCCACCGCTCAAGGGCTTTGGCCTCGCTCAGGTACTCAAACACCTTGTGGGTGTCGGCCAGGTTCTGGTCGAGGTTGGAGAAGTCGCTCAGCAGCAGGCCGGCCCAGCCCACGAACTGGTCGAAATTTAGCCCGGTGTCGATGCCCTTCAGAATGTCGTAGAGCAGCAATTGTAGCGCAATAGGCTCTTCCACCTGCACACCGGCCAGCTCCACCATGTAGTCTTCCATCGCGGCCACGCGCGGGGCCCACAGCGGCTCGCCCATGGGCAGGGCCAGTGCCAGTTCGTTCTTCAGGTACACCACCGCCCGGCGCGTGGGCACCACCACAATGATGTCCGAGAGCTCATCGAGCGGGCCCGAGCCGTAGCGGTCGAGCAGCTGGCGGGCGATGGTGGCCAGGAAAGAGGCCGGCCGCTCGGGAAGCGCAGCCGGAAGAGCAGCAGGGTAGGAGGCAGGGCGGGCGGGCATCGACGTAAAGATACCGGAGCGGGCCCGGATGCCGGGGTCTATGCCGGGCCTAACCCGGCCTGTTCGAGCAACTCCTACGCCGTTGTTAGCTCACCGCGCATGAATTCGACCAGCAGCTCGGTGAGCTCGGGGCGGGTGTGGGGCCGGGGCACAAGCAGTGCCGCCCCCTGGAGCCGCACCGGAGCCAGCAGTTGGCGGAGGTCCTGGGCTTGCGCTGGCCGGAAGGCCAGGGCATTGTTCGCGAAGCTGCTCGTTTCGCTGGGGCCTTCGCCCAGCACCTGGCAGTTGTAATGGCGCGGGTCGGCCACGATGTGCTGGTAATAGAGGTCGCGCACGGCCTCGCGCGGGCCCTCGAGAGCCTGCAGAAAGCGGCCATCGGGGGTATAGAGCAGCAGGCCGGTGATGTGGTGGCGTTGGTTGCGAACGCGGGATTTATCCAGCAGTTCCTGCAGCTCTTGGGGCTCGAAAGGAATCAGCGAATAACTCTGATAAATAAGCTGGTACAGGCTCATAGGCATCGTCGTAGGGAATACGATTACGAAACGAACAACAAAGCGGGTAGCCGGCAACCAGAAGGAAAGCAACCAGGATGCTAGAAGGCGGAGGAGGACAATATTAATTAAAAATGGTAAGAAGTCAATAGGCTGCAGGGGCTATTTTTAAATTTTCGTTTCGCACTTCCTGCGGTATGCTGCTCCCTGCGGCTGTTGGCGTACATTTCCGCTGCTAATCCCTGATTTTATTTCCTTTTTTGCTACGCAATGAAACCATTTGCCCTGGCCCTGCTGCTGGCCGCGCCCGCCGCGGTGGCCCAGACCACGCCTGCCGTTATCCCCGCGCCCGCGCCTCTCGCTCCGGCGCCCGACCCGGCCTGGCACAAGTCCGTCAAAACGGGGCTGGGGCTGAACGAGTCCTTGCTGAGCAGCAACTGGCGCGGTGGGGGCGTTAATAGCATCGGGTTCAATGCATTGTTCAACGCCAAGGCCAACCGCAAAGTCGGCCCGCACAACTTCGACAACGAGGCTGACCTGCTCTTTGCCTTCTCGCAAACGAAAGGGCTGGGTTACCGCAAGGGGCAGGACCGGCTCTTTCTGGACACCAAGTATGGCCGGGCCCTTACCGACCGGTGGGACATGTTTTTGTCGTTGAACCTGCTCACGCAGTTTGCTCCCGGCTATAAATACGATACCGACGCCGCGGGCAACGCCCGCGCCCGGCTTACGTCCGATTTCTTTGCGCCGGCCTTTCTAACGGCCGCCTACGGCTTTGAATACCACCCCACTACTTATTTCCATTTGCGCCTGGCCCCTTTTGCCCCACGCCTGACTGTGGTAACCCGTGCTGAGCGTTTTGTGGAGGCCCTCGGCGACAGGCCCTACGGCGTGAACCCCGGCCATAGCACCCGCTTCGAGGTGCTGGCCGCCCAAATTCTGGCCGAATACGATAAAAACCTCAGCCCCACCGTCAACATAAAGACGCGGTACGTGCTGTTTGCGAATTACGAGCACCTCAACCTCCAGGAAATCGACCACCGCCTCGACCTGGCCCTCACAGCCAAGGTGGGCAAATATGTGAACGTAGCCCTGAACGGAATTGCCCTCTATGACTACGACCAGGACCACGACGTGCAGTTCTCGCAGGGGCTCACCATTGGCGTGGCCTATGCTTTCCAGAACTACGTGGATGCGAAGAAGTAGGAGATTGAGTCGAGATGCCTGGATGGCTTGGCCTGTTATGAGCGTGCCGTTGCCATGCGTTTGCGAACCGCGGCTTCTGCATGCAATAGCAAGTTGACAGCACTGATAAGGACAAACGGATAGGCGATGGCAAAATACCGGGCATCAACTAAGTGCAGTATAAAGCAGAATAGACCAACCAGGTAAATTGGAATGGCTTTCACAGCAAAGGCAACAAATTGGCGCCGCCACCCTACCATCAGAGTGCCCGCCATACCCAGTGCCACTACCAGCAGGTACCACAAGTGAACCAGGATTTTAAGGCCCTTTTGCCCGGGTGGCAGCTGGGCGAACGGCTGCTGAAACAAGTAGTCGCCGGGATGCGCCAGCACCATGCGGTACATCAACTTAAAAGGATTGAGCAGAAAAGCCCGCACGGGCCGTCGTTGCTGATACGCCTGCTTTTAGGCAACCAGCGCGCGGCTGGCTTTGGCCGCAGCAGCCGCGCGGATGGAAGGCAGTTGCGTGCTATCCTGGGCTACACCCAGGTTCCGTCGCACGAGCAGCAGCGAGTCGTAGGTGTAGGCCGGGGGGGCGAACTTACTGGCTTCACCCCGAAAATTCGGGGCCGGGTCGGCCATGGGCTTGTAGAACCACGCCATGTCGCTGGCCTCATTCCACCAGGCGTGCTCCTCGCCGATTGCCCCCATGAAACCGTTCAGCTCGAGTAGGCCCGGAGCATTCTTATACCCAGCCCAGGTATTGCTTTGCAAAGGGACCAGCGAATGGTACCAGGGCCAGTTGCGGGCCATCCAAGCGGCATCAGCTATCAGTAAGGGCAGGAACAGTAAAGTGCCCCGCAGCATGTAGCGCGCCAGCCGTGCCGGGACCCGGCGCAGGCCCAGCAATAACGCTTGCCCCCAATACCAGCCCGCTGCAAGCCCCAGCACCGGCGCTAGAAAAGGCCGCAGAAAAATCATCCAAATCAGGAAGCCGCCGGTGCACAGCAGCCAGCCGGCGGAAGCCTGCCGTTGTGCCCGATGAAATGCATAAATGCCAATAATCAAGGTGCTTATAGCAAAACTCTCGGTGAGCAGCCGGATATCGAAAACCGTGGTGAACGTATTGGCCGCGAAAAGCAGCACCGTCCATTGAAAGGCGGTGCGGCGCTGCGTGGCTGCTTGTGCCAGCTGCCCCAGGCAATACAGCGCGCATAAGCTCAGCAAAATTTGCAGCAGCACTACGCCGTCGGCTGCCCCGCCGGGGCCAAATCCAAGCCGCAGTGCCCCGTAAACTATTCCATACCCGGGCATGCGGCCGGCGTAGGTTTCAAGCCGGCCCAGGTCCTGAGCATAGGTACCGTACCTGATGAGGTTCTCGATGGGGTCGAGGTAGGAAAAGGTGTCGCCGCCGCGCACTGCGAAAATCCCGGTGGTCGTAGCCGTGCCGCTCGCCAGCCCCGGGTGGATAAGAAAGGTCAGCAGCAGTTTAACGCAACATGCGCAGCCAAAAAAAAGCCACTCTTTGCGGGTTGTATTCATCAGCAGGAGGTGGTAGTGAGCAAAGAAGTCCGGCGGGAAATATATAGCAGGAAAGCGCTAGCGATGCATTGGGCGTAGCGTTTTGGGGTGTCCACCCTGGCTTTCTCCTCGAGCCCAGGCGGCGGTTGCATGACTTTAAGCTCTTCGGCCCGGGCAAGCGAACAGCGGCCCAGACCAGCCCATTTGTAAACGCGCTGGGCAACCTGCCCAAGGCGAAGACCTGGCCCGTGAGGAGCCGTACGCGCAGGTCCTCGGGCTGGGCGTTATCGGTGGAGTTCAAAACAGCAGTGCCTGTAGCAGCGCAAGAGCCGGGAAAGGCCGACGCTTTTTTTTGGGGTTGGGGCCCTGCTGCTACTGGCATGAATGCTAGTTGGGCTTCGGGCCGTAAAATTTTGTTCCCTTAACGTGTTGCTTCTCTTCTAGCTCGCCAAAATGCACCGGGGGCCGTTGTTTTTGCTTTACAAAACGCAGGTAGGAGGCCAATAACCTTTTTGCTGCGGGGGTTCCTTCGCGGAGCGTTTCGTCAATTTCGTAAGCAAAGGCTCTGACGAACAGTGAGTCGTTGCCAAAGTTGCCGAACGTGGCTATTTTGGCTTTATTCAAATTCGTTGGTTCATCAAGTGCTGGCGCTATGAGCTGATATGTCAGCGTTGACGCATCCCATTTGTAATAGGCGAGGTCGGACCCCTGCACGAACGGAATTTCCGGGTGGGCGGCCCAACTCATCTCGTGGTCAAATACCGCACCTGGGAAAAATGAGTATCGATAACTCGCCGCAATAGCATCCTCGTAGGTGCTGTTAAACTGGAGCCTCAAGTCAACTTTCTGATTCAGGTACAGGCCCCACCCATAAATCGAAGCGCGGTTGGTTAGCTCCAAACAGCCGTGCACCTTATTGCCAATTAGTTTATAAAATCGATACGAATCGCGGTAAATTCCGGAGCCTCGGTCTTGGAGAAAACGCACATAAAAAGTTTTGTGTGCAGAAGGAGTATTCGCGACAAGTAATTCCGGCTCTTCATTATGAACGAAGATGGATTCGTGGTGGAGCAAATACCACGAATTGCCTATCATTTTAAACACGAATAGCATGGGTTCGCACCGTGCATAGCGCAAAATGCCAATTAATTCTTCCCCGGGGTCCTCATCAAGGTTGAGAAATAGCGGCGTTAATTCCGCCGCTGGTCCGGGCTCCATGATGCCTTTGCCAAGGTGTGGAGCTTCACTCGCACAGTCCAGCGTATCGGGCTTCACGAACTGCTCGAATTGTTTCAGTAGCGGTAAGTTGTCCTGCTTATAGTTGTATTTGCGAACCTTCTCAATCCACTCAGTCGGTACTTTATTCCCTGTAAATTGCTCTTACTCCTTGACGGGCGAAGCGCACTGCGTAAAGCAGAGCATAAATAAAAAGCAGCTACTTATTCTGAGACAATTCATTTCAAAAGAGTATTTGAAAGTCTACTACCGCAGGGCGTAAATACGCTCAATTATTTCCACCACTTTCAAGCCTTCCAGTGCATTGGTGGTGGCGTGGCTGCGTTGCTGCACGGTCTCCACCACGTTTTCGATGACCTGCACGTGGTTGGCCGCCGAGCCCTGGAAGGGGCCATAGTCGTTGGCGGGGCTGGTGGGGGGCAGCACCGGCATCTGGTAGTCCTGCAGGTGGCAATACTCTACCTTGTCCATGTACTGGCCGGCAATGCGCAGGCTGCCGCGCTCGGCCACCACGGTGAGGGAGCTTTCGAGGTTACGGTCCCACACGGCGGTGCTATAGCTGAGCGTGCCGCTGCCGCCACGCGCGAGGTCGAAGGTCACAAGGCCGCTGTCTTCAAACTCGGTCAGGCCTTCGTGGGTGAAGTCGCGGAAGCGGGCCGAAATATTGGTGATGTCGCCAAACACCCAGTACAGCAAATCGACGAAATGGCTGAACTGCGTGAAGAGCGTGCCGCCGTCCAGGGCCTGCGTGCCCTTCCAGCCGCCGGGCTGGTAGTAGCGGGCGTCGCGGTTCCAGAAGCAGTTCAGCTGCACCAGAAACACCTGGCCCAGGCGGCCCTCGTCCACAATCTGCTTCAGCCAGGCGGCAGGCGGGGAGTAGCGGTTCTGCATCACGCCAAAGGCCAGCCGGCCGGTTTGTCGGGCCGTTTGCACAATGGCTTCAGCGTCGGCTGAGTGCAGGGCAATGGGCTTTTCGATGACGACGTGCAGGCCGTGATGCAGGCCGGCCATTGCCTGCCGGGCGTGCAGGCCGTTGGGCGTGGCCACGGTGAGCACGTCGGCGGCCGGGCCGTTTTGCAGGTATTCTTCGAGCGAAGCGAAGAAAGGCACGTCCGGAAACTCCGCGGCCAGGCTGGGCTGTAGGTCGCTTCGAACATCAATCAGCGCAGCCAGTTCGGCGCCATGGTGGCGGGCAACCAGCGTGGCATGGCGGCGGCCAATATGGCCCACTCCACAGATGGCGAAGCGGACGGGAAGGGAAAGGTTGCGCACGAAACAGAATTAACTCCCAAAGAAAGCCCTAATGCTCCCGATTATATAATCCTGCTGCTCCGCCGTCAGCAACGGATGGATGGGCAACGACAGCACCGCACCGCACAGCCGGTCGGCTACCGGAAATTGCCCGGCGCGGTAGCCCAAATAAACATAGGCGGGCTGCGCGTGTATCGGCAGCGGGTAGTAAATCATGGTGGGCACTCCCAGCCGGCGTAAGTGGTTTTGCAAGTCGTCGCGGCGGTCGGCTTCGGCTACCTGAATGGTGTATTGGTGATATACGTGGGTGCTGCGCGGGTCGCGGGCCGGCAGAATGAGACCGGGCACGGCGGCCAGGCCTGCGTCGTAACGTGCGGCCACGGCTTGGCGCGCAGCCGTATTGTGTGGCAGCTGCCGCAGCTTCACGCTCAGCAAGGCGGCTTGCAGGGTATCGAGGCGCGAGTTGAGACCGATGCGCTGGTGATAGTATTTCTGGCTTTGGCCGTGGTTGGCCAGTTGGCGCAACAGGGCGGCGCGGACCGGGTCGCGGGCAGTAAGGGCGCCGCCGTCGCCGAGGCAGCCCAGGTTTTTAGATGGGAAGAAGGAAGTGGTGCCCACCTCGCCCACAGCACCCGCAAAGGCAGTTTCGCCGCTTTCGAATTGAAAAGTGGCCCCAATGGCCTGCGCGTTATCCTCAATCAGGGCCACCCCGTGGCGGGTCGCCAGCGCACGCAAGGCTTGCAAATCGGCGCACTGGCCGAACAAGTGCACGGCGATAATGGCCCCGGTGCGGGGAGTAAGGGCAGCAGCCACGGCGGCCGGGGCGAGGTTGAAGGTATCGGGCTGCACCTCGGCCAGCACGGGGCGCAGGCCCAGCAGCGCCGCAGCCTCCAGCGTGGCCACGTAGGTGAAGGCGGGCACAATGATTTCGGCCCCGGCTGGTAGGTTCAGGCTCATCAGGGCCAGGGTGAGGGCATCGGTGCCGTTGGCGCAGGGGATGACGTGAGCGCCGCCCAAATACTCACCCAGCTCCCCCACAAACTGTGCTACGGGTGGGCCCTGAATGAAAGCTGCTGATTTCAGCACGTCCGCCATCGCCTCGTTCAGGGCCGGCTGCAGCAGCGCGTGCTCGGCGGCCAAATCGAGGAGTTGGATAGGGGAGGACGGGGCGGGAAGAATCAAAGGAGTAGCGAAGAATTGCCGCCAAAGATACCGGCCGAACGCAGCCAGTTAAACTTCCCGGGCCGAACGAAAATTAGTTTGCCAGCTCACTCAGGAGCCAGTACAGCTTTAGCAAGTCGAAAGCGAGCAGGTTTGGATGTTGCGAAAGCAACTGGCGCTTCAGGGCCGGAGCCGCCGCGCCCAGCGCTCGCCGTGCCACCCGGGCCGCACCCATTCGCCGCAGCCGCAGGGCCGTTTGCAGCAGTCGGGAATCGGTCCCAACCCCGCTTTCGCGGTATACGCGGGCCAGATTACGCACGGCCTGCTCACTCTTGGCTAGGAAAGCCAAGGCTGGCTCCAGCCCGTCATGCATCACGGGGTTGTCGAGGTGAAGGATGGGGATGCCCGCTGCCGCCAGCTCTGCGCCAAATTTGGTGTCTTCGTGGCCATACCCTTGCAGACTTTCATCGAGCGGAAACCGCCGGAAAACGTCGGCCCGAACCAAGGCATTGTTAATCGTAAGCTGGGCGTAGGGCGCCGCCTGGCGCACGGCCGCGGGCCGGGCCTCGCGCTCGTGGCCGTAGCGCCAGCGCAGGAGCAGGGACGGGTCGGCGGGCGGTACTGCTTCGTAGCTGGTGCCCCCGATGAGGAGGTGAGCTTGGTTGCAGGCTGCTGCGTAGCGTGCCAGAAAGTGCGTATCGGGTAGTTGGCTGTCGTTGTCGAGCAGCAGCAGCCACTGGTGTTGCGCCGCGTTGGCCAATTGATTGCGGATGGAGGCGCGACCTACGTTGTGCGGCAACTCATGGTAGCGCACACCGGGTAGCGAAGCCAGCGAGCGGTTTAACGAACGGAATTCTTTAGCCGAACCATCATCAAACAGGAGAATTTCTACCGGGCCCGGCCAGTCGGGCAGCTGTGCAAGCAGGGCCGTAACCAATTCGCTCACCTCCCGCTGATACACGGGGATGAGCACCGATAGCCCGGCTTCGGTACCCGGCAACATTAGCCCGGAAGCGTGGTGCGCGCCGAATCCAGCAGCTCACCATCCTTGCAGGTAAGCACGCGGTGCGGGTATTGCTCAATCAGCTGGAAGTTGTGTGTGGCCATAAGAATGGCCGTGCCGGCGTTGTTAATCTCGCCAAACAGCTGCATGATGCTGGCCGAAACGTCGGGGTCGAGGTTGCCGGTGGGTTCGTCGGCCAGCATCAGCACCGGCTCATTCAGCATGGCGCGGGCGATGACGACGCGCTGCTGTTCGCCACCCGAGAGGCGGTGCGGCATGCGGTTGGCGGCCCCGCTCAGGCCCACGCGCACCAACACGTCCGAAATGCGCTGCTGCTTTTGCGACTTGCCTTTCCAACCCGTGGCGTTCAGAACAAACATGAGGTTCTCGGCCACTGTGCGGTCGCCGAGCAGCTGGAAGTCCTGGAACACAATGCCCAGCTTGCGGCGCAGAAACGGCACCTTGCTGGCCGACAGCTTCGGCAGCGAGTAACCCGCTACGGTGCCCATGCCGCTTTGCAGCGGCAGGTCGGCGTACAGGGTTTTCAGGAGCGACGACTTGCCTGAGCCGGTGCGACCCACTAGGTAGGCAAAGGCACCCTTCTCTATTGTAAACGACACGCCCTGCAGCACGGCCTGCTGCTCCTGCATTATCGTAGCATCCTGCAGCTCAATTACATTCTCAGTCATACGATTACAAACTCAGTGCCTGCAATTTGCCAAAAGCCAAGCCCGAAATCACCGCGGCCAGCTCATTTTCCTTGCCTTCGAGGCCGTAGCGGTGCAGGTCCTTCAGCGGCCGGTCGGCCCGGAAGTAGGCGATGAGCACGAAGGCCTCGTCCCGCAGCTGGATGTAGTCCGGAATTTTGGCCTTGCCTTTTACTTTGATGATGTACATGGGGCGTAGGGACTGAGAAATTGAATTGCTTAGCGGGCTTGCTTCGACAAAGGAATAAACCGTTTCCCAGTCCCCGACTCCCCAAGTAACAGATTAAGCGTTGACTTTCTTGTGGTCGGCCAGGAAGGTAGCCAGGCCCTTGTCGGTCAGGGGGTGGCTGAGCAGGCCGTTGATAACGCTGAGCGGGCAGGTCACCACGTCGGCCCCGATTTCGGCGCACTGAATGAGGTGCGGTACGTGGCGCACCGAAGCGGCCAATACTTCGGTCGGGTAGCCGTAGTTACTGAAAATCTGCACAATCTGTTCTACCAGTTGCAGGCCATCGGCGCCGATGTCGTCGAGGCGGCCCACGAAAGGCGACACGTAGGTAGCACCGGCTTTGGCCGCCAGCAGGGCCTGGCCAGCGGTGAAAATCAGGGTACAGTTGGTTTTGATGCCCTTGTCGGCGAAGTACTTGATGGCTTTCACGCCGTCCTTAATCATGGGCACTTTCACCACGATGTTGGGGTGCAGGTCGGCCAGGGCCTCGCCCTCGCGCACCATGCCGTCGAAATCGGTGGCAATCACTTCGGCCGAAACGTCGCCGTCGACCAACTCGCAAATCTGGCGGTAGTGGGCCATCACGGCATCAAGGCCTTTGATGCCTTCCTTGGCCATGAGCGAGGGGTTGGTGGTTACGCCGTCGAGGACGCCCAGCTCCACGGCTTCGCGGATTTCGGCCAGGTTGGCGGTGTCGATGAAGAATTTCATGCTTTTTAATGAGGAATGAGGAATGAAGAATGAGGAATGACTGAGCAAAGTGGACGATGCCAGCGTCCATTCTTCATTCCTCATTCTTCATTCCTCACTGAAAAAGAATCGGCCCCAAAGCTACTCATTGGCCCGCCAAAATTGCGGAATAGAGCAGCATCGGGGCCGATGCGAAAGGACAAAAAAAGCAAGCCAAAATCGCACCGCTACAACCACTTACCCTTGCTACCTTCCGGTCCTGGGGGAGTTCAGCAGGAGCTGGTCGTTCTGACTTGCCGATGCAAAGGTAATCACGGATTCGTCGAACTCAGCACGGAGTTGTCGGATTTTATGGCCTGGTTTCGGGGTGGGGCACCAGCTCCTTAGGTAAGGGGCTGATTTCTTTGGAAATGGAACCGGCTCACGACTTTCCAAAAAGTGACCAGACGATTAGGGGGCGTTCACTAAATCGAACAAATCTGCCTTTAACCCTACTAATCCGTCATTATCCGGGAGTAGCTTTGCGGCATGGAACGACTTATCATCCTTGATTTCGGCTCGCAGTACACGCAATTGATAGCCCGGCGCATCCGCGAATTGCACGTGTTCTGCGAAATTCACCCCTACACTCACGCCCCGAACCTCGTCCTTAGCGATGATATTCGGGGCGTTATTCTTTCCGGCTCGCCGTGCTCGGTGCGTGAGGAAGGTGCGCCCAACCCCGACCTGAGCCACATTCTGGGCAAGGTTCCGGTGCTGGGGGTGTGCTACGGCGCGCAGCTGCTGGCGCAGCAGGGCGGGGGCGAGGTCACACCCGCTACCATCCGCGAGTATGGTCGGGCGCGGCTGTCGTCGCTCGATACGGCTTCGCCGCTGCTGGCCAACATGCACCTCGAGTCGCAGGTCTGGATGTCGCACGGCGACACCATTCAGCGCCTGCCTGCTGGGTACGACATCATTGCCAGCACACCTGAAGTGGTGATAGCTGCCTTCAAAATCGAGGGCCAGGATACCTACGGCATCCAGTTTCACCCCGAGGTGACGCACTCGGCCGAGGGCAAGCAACTGCTGCGCAACTTCGTAGTCGATATATGCCGGTGCGCCCAAACCTGGACGCCCGACCACTTCGTGGATTCGGCCGTGACCGCGCTGCAAAACACCATTGGCCCCGACGACCAGGTGATTCTGGGCCTCTCGGGCGGCGTGGACAGCAGCGTGGCGGCCCTGTTGCTGCACCGCGCCATCGGCCCGCGCCTGCACGGCATTTTTGTAGATAACGGCCTCTTGCGCCAGGATGAGTTTGCCACCGTGCTCAAGGCCTACGAAGGCCTGGGCCTGAACGTGACCGGCGTGAATGCCGCGCCCGAATTCTACGCCGCACTGGCCGGCATCAGCGACCCAGAGGGCAAGCGCAAGGCCATTGGCCGCACGTTTATCGAGGTGTTCGACCGCGAGGCGCAAAAGGTGCAGGGCGCGCGCTGGCTCGCCCAGGGTACCATATATCCCGATGTGATTGAGTCGGTGTCGGTGCACGGCTCGTCGGTGACCATCAAAAGCCACCACAACGTGGGCGGCCTGCCCGAGAAAATGAACCTGAAAATTGTGGAGCCGCTGCGGATGCTCTTCAAAGACGAAGTGCGCGAGGTGGGTGCGGCGCTGGAGTTGCCGGCTGATATCCTCAACCGCCACCCATTCCCCGGCCCCGGCCTGGGCATCCGCATCCTGGGCGACATCACGCCCGAGAAAGTGGACCTGCTGCAGCGTGCCGACGGCGTATTCATCAACCTGCTGAAACAGCACGGACTGTATGAGCACGTGTGGCAGGCGGGCGCCATGCTGCTGCCCGTGCAAAGCGTGGGCGTAATGGGCGACGAGCGCACCTACGAGCGGGTGGTGGCCCTACGCGCCGTAACCAGCGTGGATGGTATGACGGCCGACTGGGCACATTTGCCCTACGATTTCCTGGCCGAGGTGAGCAACAAGATTATCAACCAAGTGCGGGGAATTAACCGCGTGGTGTATGATATTTCGAGTAAGCCGCCGGCGACGATTGAGTGGGAGTAAATTAGCGTTTTGTAGTAGCGCAAATAACAGAAAGTCGCTACGGGTTACCGTAGCGACTTTCTGTTATAAAAGTCAATGAAATTATTCCTGTTTCTGCTGTCCTATTGGGAATTTTACGTGTTTGAAATCCCGTACATGATGGCTGCTGTCTGGATTTATCGCACTCTTAGCCGAAAGCAGTACAGAAATGTCTGGACGCAACTTGTAACGGGAGCGTTATTCTGGATTGTTTTCTTTTTGGGCTTTATAGCAGTAGCATTTGGTGCAGAAATTCTCATTATGCTGCGTCACGCAGAAAACATCTAGCATTTGAAAAGGAGCTTTTGATTTAGCCAAAATTATTTAGGTACAATGCGCTTTAGTATTATCCAACACATGCCCCACGAAGGGCCGGGCCACGCGGCTGACTGGCTGGTCGCGCACGGCCATTCGCTCACTTTTACGAAGCTGTTCGATCCCAATCCGCAGTTTCCGGCGCTGGCCGATTTTGACGGGTTGCTGATTTTGGGCGGGGCCATGAGCGTGCACGACGAAGAAAACCTACCGTGGCTGCGCGAGGAAAAAACTTTCATCCGTGAGGTGCTGCGGGCGGGCAAGATTACGCTGGCCATTTGCCTGGGCGCGCAGCTGGTGGCTGAGGCCTTGGGCGGCGAGGTGCGACCCAACCACGCGCCGGAAATCGGGTTCTGGACGGTGCGGTTTTCGGGCAAGTCGCTGGAGCATCCGCTGCTGCGCGGGTGGCCCGAGAAGGCCGCTGTGCTGCACTGGCACCTCGACACGTTTACGATGCCGCCGGGAGCCATGCGGGTGGGCATGTCGGCGGGCTGCGCGACGCAGGGCTTTGTGTGGGGCGATGGCGTAATTGGCCTGCAGTTTCACCCCGAAATGACGGTGCCCATGGTTGAGCAGCTAATGGCCGACGAAAACCACGAGCAGGCCGAGGTGCAGGAATTCGTGCAGACCGCGGAGCAGATTCGCGCCAAGCTGAAATCGGTGTGGAAGGGGCGCAAGCTGCTGGAGACCCTACTGGAGAACCTGGTGGCATTGCATCATGCCGAGGCAACTGCTTAACGTTTTACGGCACGTACGCACGGGCCGCATTATTTCTTCAGTTCCAGCAACGCCTGGGCATTGTAGGCATAGCGGATGGAGTCGTGCTGCTGGTATCGACTAACGTTTTGCATGAACACATGCACGGTGATGCGCCCCGCGGTGCGGTGCAGCGTGAGCGCCTCGGTGGGCAAATCCTGCGTGCGGCCGCTGGGAATACGGGCTAAGGAGTCGGCCACGGCCCCCGGGAAAAGCGTAAGCTGGGGTTGCCAGCTACCGTCGGCTCGGAGCTGCTCAAGCAGCAGTTGGCGGGCGTGGGCTTGCGTGCGGAACCGGAAATTGCCCTCCTGAAGGTTGGCCTCTGCTAGTACTTTAGAAGCTTGCGGGTTATAAGCATTCACCCCGATTTCGTTGAACCAGTACTGGCCATTGCCTAACGTTCGGGTACTGCTACTTCGAGCCAAAAACGATATCGAACTTTCATCCTCCATCATATCGCTGTTGCTGTTTGTGCGTTTCAGGCTGCTCAGGGTGAATAGACGGTCGGCCTGCCACAAAGAGCGGGCATAACGTGTTGATAAAGAAATGGTATTGGTGAGCGAATCGGGGAGGGCCACATTGGCGGCAAACAAAGGCTGTAGGTGCTGGGCCACGTAGCGGTCAGCGAAAAATTCGAAGATGGACGTGATGCGCACCCGGGCTTCCAGCGGCAGGTTTGGTACGCGCTGGCCCGCGTCGTCGAGGTGCCCGGCGCTGAGCAGGCGGTATTGGCGGCTCAGGGCTACCAGCTGGTTGAACTGGCTGCGCTCGGCCACCGCAAAAGCGCCCCACGGCCCGCCTGCCGCCAGAAACGCTACCACCGCCAGCGAGGCTGGTATCCAGATAATGCCCTGCCCGCTGTGCCGTAAGAAATAGACCGCCATGCCAAACAGCCAGGCGGCTAGCACTAGCACGAAATACCGTTCTTCGGTGATGCCGTAGCTGCTAATGCGGGTGCTGATAGCCACCGCCAGCAAGGCAAGCAGGGGAAACAATGCCCGGTAAAACCAGCGGGCGAAGGTGCGAATCCAGGCGTTTTCGGCGGTTTGGCGGATGGGGTGAATGAGCAGCAGGGCGAAAATGCCCGCTACGGATAGCGCCAATACCAGCGTCGACACCCAGCCCTGGGGCAGTTTCATGGCCAGTAGAATGCGGGCCAGGTAGGCGTAGAGAATGGCCAGGTAGAGCACTACCAACGGCAGCAGCACGAACTGCGTGAAGAGCTTGAGGCCTTTCGGATAAGCCGCCTCTTCCTCTAGTGCCGCGAAATCGTGGGGCACCCCAGCCAGGAAAAACCAGGTGTTGAACACTGTGCCCAGCAAGAGCAGCAAGTCGAGGTAAACGTGATGGCCGAGGTTGACGTCGAACAGCTTTTCGACAGCCAGCAGGGCCAGGGCGCACCCTGCATACAGGACTCCCGAGTACAGCATGGCGCTGAGAATGCGCAGAAACAAGGTTTCGTTGTAGCGCCAGAATCCGGGCGTGTCGGCTTTGCGGCGCAACTCCGCCAAATAGGGGCCAGCGGCCACCATCAGGTGCAGCCCAAGCAGCAACAGCAGCAGCCGAATGCCCCAGACGCTGTCGGGCCTCGGCGGGGCCAGCAGGGCCCAGGTTACCAGCAATACAACAGCCCCTATTTGCGTGGCCCAGCGCAGGGAGCTCGGCCAGCGGTAGCGCTCGGCCGCCAGCGAAAGGGCCAACGTGAGCGACAATCCCATCCCCGCCGCCGACAGCACCGGGAACGTCCAGGTGAGTTGTTCGGCTCGCTCAGCATCTAAGTGGATGACGAACATGCCCACGCCGCCCAGTACAAAACTGCACAGTAGCGTCAGCGGGAAACGTCGCAACACGCGCTCTGCTTCGTCGGCAATGCGTTGCAGGGAGGGGAATATCATGGCGATGCAGAAGAAGGCAGCAGAGTGGAAAGGTTGGGCGCAGCAATAACCGCCTTCGAAAAGTCGAAGTGACGGCTACAGTATCAGGAATATGATGGGAAGGGGTATCAAAAGCCCTTCGGCAACTCAATCCCCTTAATCGTCTTGTACAAGCTCAGCGCGTTCTGGTCGGTCATGCCGGCCACGTAGTCGGTGAGCAGCAGAATCTGCTCGTAGGCCGACGCACCGGCTTGCGGGCCAATAGCGCGAAACTGGTTGGGCAGCAGGTCGAGCAGCTTGCGGGAGCGGTGGTTGCTTTTGGAGTCGAAGATGGCGCAGAGGAAAGCATCGAGCAGGCCGCCCAGCACTTCAAAGCCGGCAGCTTCAATTTCCAGCACCGGGCGCGAGCGGTAGAGCTTATCGACACTCAGCCGCTGGATTTCTTCCAGAAATTGGTAGCCGGTTAGCTCCTTCACCAGCGAAGCATCGTAGGTGCCGGCCAGAATGGCGGGCGCGTGCTCGGCAAAGCGGGTAGCTGTTTCATCCACCAGCTGCCCGATGAGGGTGGCGCGCAGGTAGCCCAGCTCTTCCTGCCAGTCGCGCCACTGCAGGCCGCTGCCGCCGCTGGCTTTGGGGCGGGCATTGGGCGCGGCAGCGCGCAGGTCGCGCATGAGCTGCAGGCCGCGCTCGTTATCGATGAGGCCGAGTTTGAGGCCGTCTTCAAAGTCGATGATGCGGTAGCAGATGTCGTCGGCGGCTTCGACCAGAAACGCCAGAGGGTGGCGGTGATAGAAGCCGGCCGCGGCATCCTTGGGGCGCAAGCCCAACTCTTCGGCTACCCGCTTAAAGCGCGCATTCTCGGTCTGGAAATGGCCGTATTTCTTCTCACTGGCCCCACGCTGCTTTTTCGATTCGTCGATAACGGACGGGCGCGGATACTTGGTGAAGGCGCCCAGCGTGGCATACGTGAGCCCCAGCCCGCCCGAACCGCTGCTGAGTGCCGGGTAAGTATGGGTGAGAATGCGGAAGCCGGCAGCGTTGCCCTCGAAGTGCTGCAGGTCGGCCTGCTCGGCGGCGCTAAGGCCGGTGATGAACCGCTCGGCCGCCCGGCTGGCGAAGTAAGCCGAAACGGCATCTTCGCCGGAATGGCCAAACGGCGGGTTGCCGATGTCGTGGGCCAGGCAGGCGGCCGCCACAATATCGCCGCAGTCCTGGGCGAAATCGGGCATTTCCTGGGCCAGGTTTGGGTCGGCTTCCAGCACCCGGCGGGCCGACAGGCGGCCCAGCGAGCGGCCCACGCAGGCGGTTTCGAGGGAGTGCGTGAGGCGGGTGTGCACGAAGTCGGTTTCGGGCAGCGGCATCACCTGGGTTTTGCGCTGAAGGCGACGGAACGCGGAAGAGAAAACCACCCGGTCGTAATCGGCCAGGTAGGGCGAGCGGCCCGGGGCGGGCATTTCGGCTGGGCGGTCGGGGTAGCGGCGCTGCGAAAGCAGGGAAGGCCAGGTTGTTTCGGGTGCGGAGGGCATGCGTCAAAGCTAGAAGAAGGCGCAAAGCAAACCACTGGCTGCTACTAAGCAGTTAGTTGCTGCCTATACATCCGCAGTAACTTCGCGGGCATCAGTACCTGGGAGTTGAACACCGTTTTACCTAATCTGCCAAAGATGAAAGCTCGCTTGCCGCTTACAATTTTATTCGTGTTGTTTAGTATTGTTCTTAAAGCTCAAACAATTAAGCTGTTTCATGAGAATAAAAGCGGTGGGTTCGTGCTGTATGCTAATAACAGTGCCTTGCACCCGGTGTCTATTGCCCTGAATCTGGAATCATCAAATTTGTCCTTTTCGGGCGGAGGGAAAAGAATATTCGTTATCCCGCCGGGTAGTAATAAGTTTAAAATAGGGGAGCTAAGTGTAATGGACGCTTCTAGTCGATACACTTTTAATTATAAGTTTATCTCAACGATGGGAGATGTCACCATCACCACGTATGATAAGTCAATTCTATATGACTTGCCTTTTCAAAAAGGGCAAAAATTCCTGCTTCACCAAGGATATAATGGGCCGTTTTCACATCAGGACGAAAAAGCTTTAGATTTTACGATGCCCGAGGGGACGGAAATAGTGGCCGCCCGGGAGGGTGTGGTGGTGCAAATTGAGAAAAATAACACGGAGTCCTGCCCTCGGGAGGAGTGCAGTAAATTCAATAATTACATCATCATAATGCACTCCGATGGCAGTTTCGCCCGGTATGCGCACATCCGGTACAACGGCACTTCTCTTAGCGTGGGGGGGACGGTAAAAAAGGGCGATATAATTGCCTACAGTGGTAATGTTGGTTGGTCGAGTGGCCCCCACTTACACTTCGTGTGTTTTCTGCCTGGTTTTGGGAAGGGCAATTCGCTGGAGACCAAATTTAGAGTAGATGAAGGCGGTAATGCAGTTTTATTGCAGCCCGGTAATTTCTATTCAAAGGCCTATTAAGACCGATAAAAAACGAGGGCATGCAATTGCGGCAACCGAGTAACTACAGGGAATCTACTTGTTCACTCCCTCATCCAGCAGCTTAAAGGGGTTCAGCTTTTCGAAGTGAATCTGGAACCGAATGGCGTCGGTGAAATCCTGGCGGCTTTCGGGGGTCCCGCTCTGGAATTGGGAGCCGGCTACCGGGATGTAGAGCTGCAGGATTTCGCCGAAGAATGGTACAGTCAGGCCGGCGTCGTAGAACAGGCGCTGGCCCTGGGGGCGGCCCGCTAGGTACTGCGTGTTGCCAGTAGCGCCGAAGTCGGCAAATACGGCCAGCCTGGTAATGGGCAGGTCGGCCTGCAGGTTGAGGGTGCTGAGCCAGGAGTTGCTCGCGACGGGAATAAAGGCCTTGAACGCACCGTCGCGGCCGTCGGTCTGGTGCACCTGGGCCGCCAATGCGGGCGAAATCTGCTGGCGGTCGAAGAAGGGCGTTTGGCGGCGGTAGTCGGGGCTGCCGCTCAGGCCCAGCACGAAATCGGACTGCGCTGCATCCTCCAGAAACCGGCCGCCAAACAGGCGCACCTGCAGCCGCTTGGTGCGCGAGTAGTAACGCAGGTAGCGTGCCTCGGCGCGCAGCAGCACGGGGGCATTGGTGCTGTTGGTGGCAGCCTGCAGCTGGTTTAGCTCGACGTGGCCGCTCCAGTGGTTGAGGGCATCCTTGTGGTGTGCGCCGTACTCGACGGAATAAATGCTGCTGGTGCGGTCGCGGTCCTGGTCGTGCACGGAAGTGAGCGCCACGCTGGCCTGCTGCTGCACCGCTGCACCCGGGCGGTGCGGCAGGTAGAAGGTGAAGGCCGGCTCCAGCTTGAGGTAGCGCTCGAAGCGCTGCACCGTGAAGCTCGTGACGAAGCGGCGGGCCCTGGAATGCGGCAGGACGTTGAGTTGAATGCGCCCGATGCCGTTCAGCTCGTTGCGGTTGAAGCTGTACATGGGCATTGCCAGGTATTGCAGCGGCCGGGGCGCGAGCGGGTCGTTGTAGAAGGCCGCGCCCAGCATGAACTTATCGGAGGTATTGGCCCCCAGCACCGGCAGCCAGCTCACGGTTTTCTTGTCCCAGCGCTCCACGCTCAGCAGCGGGCGCAGGCGCAGCGGCTCAGTGTTCGCCAAAGGCCCTTCGAGCTTCAGGCGGTCGTTGCGGCGGTTGAGCTGGGGCGTGAGGTAGCCGGCATCGACCACCAGCGCAACCACGTTGGCGCGCTTGAAGTTGAGCTGGCTGGTGGCTTCTTCCTCGGCGCTGGCGTCGGTGTTGCCAAAGGGCGCGGTCCAGAGGGTTTCGAGCACGTTGCCCTGGGCGTCGAGGCTGCTCACAGGCACGGCCCAGGGCACTTCGGAGTCGGTGCGCACCAGCACCTTCACCACGTCGTTGAAGATGGCTACGGCGCTCAGGTCGGCGTCGTAGTGGTGGGTGCCGGCCAGCATGTCGCCGAAAAACCAGCCCAGCTTCTGGCCCGTGCTTTCCTCGAATACCGCCTGCATGTCCTCGGGGTAGGGGTGCCGAAACTGCCAGCGCGTGTAGTACAGGCGCATGGCGTCGTCGAACTTGTCCTGGCCCAGGTAGCCGGCCAGGTAGCGCAGCAGCGAAGCCGTTTTGAAGTACACCCCGCCGTTGTAGTTAAGCTGCGTGAAAGCGGCCGACGAAGGGCCCTGCACGGGCTGGTCGGCTCCGTGGCTGGCCAGCACCTGGTAGGGCAGCAGGTTGAAGGCCGACGCCGGCAGGCCGTCCACCCCCACCAGCTTCAGCGCGCGGGGCGAAGTCGTGATTTCGGGCAGTAGGCCGGCCATTGGGTTGCTCAGGGCCTCGGTGCGCACGTGCTCGTAGGTGTTCACGCCCTCGTCCATCCACGGAAAATCCCGCTCGTTCGAGCCCAGAATACCGTAGAACCAGTTGTGGCCCACCTCGTGCACGATGGCCCCGGGCTCGGTTACGGTCACCATCGGATACTCCATGCCGCTGCCGGCGGTCAGAGCACCGTCCACGGCCGTCACGGCCGAGTAGGGGTACTCGCCCACCCAGCGCGAGTAGCTGCGCAGGGCGGTGTTCACTTCCTCCAGGCCCTGAATCCAGCGCACGGGGTTGCGGTTGGTGAAGAGCACCATCGTCTGCACGGTGCGGCCCGAGGGCAGGCGCACGGTATCCTGCAGCACGTTGAAGCGCTTGTCGGCAAACCAGGCGAAGTCGTGCACGCGGTTTTGCACGTAGCGCAGGGTTTTGGTGGTGGGGGCTGAGGCCGGGAATTTCCGGTCATTGCCAAAAGCTTCAGCCGTTTTCTTGACGGCCGTGGCGGTGGCCAGCTCGGCCAGGCGGGCGCGCTCGTCGGGGTTTTGCAGCTCACCGGTGGCGCCCACAATGTAGTTGCTGGGCAGGGTGATGCTCACATCAAACGAGCCGTACTCCGAATAAAACTCGCCCTGGCTGAGGTAGGGAATGGGGTGCCAGCCGCGCCGGTCGAGCACGGCCGGCTTCGGAAACCACTGACTTACTTGGTAGCTCTGGCCCACGTGCCCCATGCGCGAATACGAGCCTGGCAGCTTCACCCGAAACGGCGTGGCGATGGTGGCCGCCGCACCCGGAGCCAGCGGCTGCGGCAGCAGCAGCTTGGCGATGTCGGGGTTTTCGGGGTCGTATTCCAGCTTGGCCGCCTGCCCGTTCACCACAAAGCTCAGGCTGTCGATAAAACCGCGCTGCTGGGGACTTGCAAATAAAAAGTTGCGGTTGCCGTGGCGTTGCTGCTCACGGCCAAACGCCGTATGGTTGTCGCGGTAGGCATTAGGCCACAGATGGAACCAGATAAACGGCAGCGCCTGCGGCGAATTATTGGTATAAGTCAGCTCCTCGTGCCCGCGCAAAACATGGGCTTTGTCATCGAGCCGCACATCAATCGAATACTTCACTTCCTGCTGGAAGTAAGGGCCGGCAGCAACTTTTGCGGTGGGCTTGGCTTTGGGCTTGGGGCGGCGCTGGGCTAGCGTCAGGCCGGGCAGTAGGGCCAGCAGGCCAATGAGTAGGGGTTTGTTCATGAAGCAAGGTGGCCGGCAGGGGTAGGGCCGCTAGCCGCCGCGAAGCTACGGCGCCGGGGCGAACGAGTACTTCGTCCTAAACTCCATACTCGGTTTGTGGCAGCTGAACCTTTAGTATTAACTGGACGATAATAACAACCGTAGCATACCTGCTAACCCTCGTTTAAAAGCAATTGCCGCACCCAAGCTGGTATGGCAACCACGCCTTTGCTACTCACACTAACTGCCAGAAAAGCAAATGAAAAGCAACCTCGATAGATTTATTGAAGCGCAGGCCGGCAGTTACCAGTCTGCCCTCTCCGAAATGAAAAATGGCCGCAAGCGCAGCCATTGGATGTGGTACATCTTCCCGCAAATCCAGGGCCTGGGCCTGAGCGAAACCGCCAGATTCTACGCCATCCAGGATTTGCAAGAAGCCGAAGAATACGCCCGGCATCCGGTTCTAGGGAGTCGTTTGGTTGCTATCAGCACGGCACTGCTGGGGGTGAAATCGAACGATGCCAACGCCGTCATGGGTAGCCCCGACGACTTGAAGTTAAAATCGTCGATGACTTTGTTCGCGGCTATGCCCGGGGCGGACCCGGTATTTCAGGCAGTGCTGGAAAAATTCTTCAATGGGGCCAAAGACGAAAAGACCCTGCGCATTATTGGCCAATCTCGTTGAAAAGCCTGCTGAGCCTGCGCCTCGGAAACCAGGCTATTCTTCCTGCGCCTGGCCCAGCACCCGCACCGTGCCATATCCCAGCAGCAGAAACAGCCCGAAAAGCAGTGTCACGCCCCAGGTGCCCGGAAACGAGAACGGGTGCAGCACCCGGTTCATAATGTCGAAAAACAGCGTGAGCGGGTTGGTGAGGATGTTCCAAGAGTTGAAGCGCAGGTAGCGGCCCAAGTAAATGCCGAAGCCGCTGAGCAGCAGCGCCACTGCCGCAAACACCCAGCCCGGCCATAAGCCCAGCCGCTGCTGCACCAGCCGTTGCATGTCGGAGAGCGAGGCATAGGCCAGCATCAGGCCGTTCCAGGCGCAGCTCACGATGAGTAACAAATCGTACCAAAGCGGCACGCCCGGCCGAGCTTCGAGGTGGAAAAAGTCGGTGAGAATGTAGGGCGCGTTGGGAAAAAACAGCAGCCACGCCGCCCCGGCCGGCACCAATATGCGCGCCCGCAGCGGCCCCCGCGCCGCCGCCAGCATCGTGCTGATGGCAAACGGAATGAGGGCTAGCAGCAGATTCCAAATCATGAAAACAAAAAAGTAGCGCCCCGACAATACCACCCGACCCAGCACGAGCAGCACGCTAAGAGCGACAGAAGCCGCTAGCACGAACGTAAGTGCCAGCCGGGCGCGGCTAAACAATTGAGTGGAGAGACTGGCAGTAGGCATGATACTAAGTTAGGGACCGACGAACCCGGTATCGACGGGCTGCCGACGGGTTGGGTTGCGCAGCCCCCACAATTGCTGCAAGGATGGCGCGCATCTTTGGCCACGGTCTGGCCCAAGTAACGCGGCCGGGGCAGACGCATTCCTCGCTTAGTCGAGGCCAGCTGCGTAACGGGTCTGAGCCTGCGTCTGGGCGAATTTGGCTTGCAGCTCGGCCAGCTTCTGGCGGGCCGCCAGCAGGCTGGCTTCGCGGGAGTTGAGCAGGAAAATGGTGCTTTCCCCGGCGTCGAAGCGGATTTGCTCGCCGTTGCGCAGGCGCTGGTAGTTGGCGGTGGCCTGCAGCTGCAGGCGCAGCTGCTCGGCGAGGGCCTGAGCGTCGTTGGCGCTGGTTTGCAGGGCGTTGGCCACCTGGCGCTGGTCGTAGTCGAGCTGCCAGCCAGCCTCGCGCAGCTTCAGCAGGTTGAGCTGGCGCTTGGCGCGCTCGGCGCGTAGCAGCAGCGGCTGGGCAAAGCTCAGGCCCAGCTTGTAGTTGTTGGCCGAGTAGCCGCCCTGCCAGGGTTGGGGACTGCCCTCGAAGGCAAAGGGCCGGCCCGGCAGCAGCAGGTTGTAATCAACCGTCAGCTTAGGCAGCAGCTTGTTGAGCAGCAGGCGACTTTCGAGGCTGAGTTGGGCTTGCTTGGCGCGGGTTTTGGCGAGGTCGGGATGCTGCTGCTGGGCCCGCTCGGCCAGGGCGGCCAGCGAGTCGGGCGCCGGGGCCCGCCAAGCGGTGGGCCCCGGCAGCGGCTGGGGGCCGGCGCCTGGCGGCAGCTCGCGCGGGCGCCCTTCGGCGTCCCAGAGGTAGCTGGAAGCCACCAAAGCGGCGTTTTGCCACTGCACGCGGCCCGCCACGCGCTGGGCCTGGCGGTTTTGCAGCTCACTCAGGGCCTCCACCGAGTCGAGGGCGGCCAAGTCGCCGGCCAGCACCCGCTGCCGGATACCCGCGAAGCGCACGCCGGCCACTTGCTCGTTGCGCACCAGCAGGCGCAGGCGCTCGGTGGCCAGGGCCCATTCCCAGTAGTCCTTGCTGGCGCTCAGGCGCAGCTTGTTGCGCACGGCGCGGCGCTCGGCGTCGGCCAGGCCCACCAAGGCCCGGGCCACGCGCACGGCCGTCCGCCGCTCGTCAATGAGCAGGCCCTGGGCCAGCGGCACGCTCAGGCCTACGTAGCTCAAGCCTCCGATGGCGGTATACTCCTGCGGGTTCACGTAGGGGCCGGTGCCCCGGTCCCAGCCGGCCTTCACATCGGCCCCAAACCAGGTCGGAATGCGCAGGGCCGTTTCCCAGTCGTGGTAGTAGTCGCTGCCCTTCAGGGTTTTGCCGTAGTATTTGCCGGTTAGGGCGGGGTCGAAAGCACCGCGGGCCTGGCGGATTTCCTGCTCGGCGCGGGTGGGCTGCTGGGCCGCCTGCCGGGCCACGGGGTGGTACTGGTCTACCAGGCGCAGAAACTCGGCGTGGCTGATAACCACCGAATCGGCCTGCGGAGCCTGGGAGCAGCCGGTCCGAGGCAGCAGCAGCGCCAGCAGCAGGCCCAGGAACCAGGGCAGCGGCTTATTCTTCGACAGCATCGGCGGGGGCTTTTTTGGTTGATTTCTTGGCTGCTCCGGCCGGATAAGCACTGGCATCGCCCACGTAGTCGGGCGGGAAGCCATTGATTTGCCGCCACAGCTCGTACCACACGGGCACGTCGTCGAGCAGGGCCCAGCCATACACCCCCGAGCCCACGCGCAGGGGCGCCGGCCAGGGTTCGGTGCCGGGCTCGTGCGTCACCAGAATGCGGTACTGGCCCTGCGAGTCGATGTTGTCAATCACCTGCACCACCCCGCCAAAGGTGCCGAAGCTGCTGCCCGGCCAGCCCGTGAACACCAGCGCCGGCCAGCCATCGAACTGCAGCCGCACCCGGCGGCCCACCCGCAGCAGCGGCACATCCATGGGCTTCACGTAGAGCTCGGCGGCCAGGCGCGGGTTGGCGGGCATCAGGGTTATCAGGTCTTCACCTTCCTTCACAATCTCGCCCTGGCCTTCCTTTAGGGCGCGCACCACGTAGCCCGTTTGCGGGGCTGTGATGAAGTAGTAGCCGGCCCGGATGCTGAGGTTGGCCAGCTCGTTGCGCATCTTGGCAATCTGGCCTTCGGTGTCGAACTGGTAGCCGGTGGCCGAGCGCCGGTCGCTCTCGCTCTTAGCCAGCTTGTCGCCGTATTCGGCATCCAGCGACAGCAGCTCGATGCGGGCCGAAGCCGAATCCTGGCGCGAGGCCCCCAGCTTGTTCTGCACGGCCTGCAGCTTGGCGGTGCTTTCCTGAAACTTGAGGCGGCGCTGCTCCAGTTCGGTTAGGCTTTTGAGGCCCTGCTGGTAAAGGAATTCCTGCCGCTCCTGCTGGCGCTCGGCAATGGCAAAGTCGGCGCGGGCCGCCACCAGCTCGGCGCGGTCGGAGCGCACCTTCAGGTCGGCCTGGCGCACCTTGTTGCGGGCTTTGGCCAGGCTGGCCTGCAGGGCTTGGCGCAGGGCGGTTTGCTGGCTGCCCAGGGCTTGGGTTTTGGCTGTGTTTTCGCGCAGGCCGCCCATTTTGGCTTCGAGCTGCTCGCGGGTGCGGGCCAGCAGCTGCGGGTCGAAATACTTTTCTTTGATTTCGACGATTTCAGCCAGCGTGTCGCCTTTCTGCACCAGCTGGCCCTCCTGCACGCGCCAGGCTTTGATGCGCCCGCCAATGGTACTGGGCACGGTCTGGGGCCGGTCCTGCGGGCGCAGGGTGGTCAGCTTGCCCGTCGAGCGGATGTTCTGCGTCCAGGGCAGGAAGCCGGCCAGCAGCACGAGCAGCCCCAGGGCGCCGGCCCAGCGGGCCAGGGTGCGGCCGGCACGCGGCGTGCGCACCCGCGCAAACGCCGTGAAGCGATGGGCATCGGGGTGGGTTTCGGGGTTGGGATGTTCGGCAAAAGGCATCAGCTATCAATTATTGCGAGCAGTCGGTTAGCGGTAATTTTTGGTAACGGTCGGGCACTCGTGGTTCCACCGGGTGGGCCGGCAGCTATCCACCCGCCGCGCCATTAGTTTCTGAGCAACGCCTGCAGCTCCGGCGAATCGCGCAAGTCGGCCTGCGTGCCCTCGGCCACCACGCGGCCCTCGCGCAGCACCACCACACGGGCCAGCAGGGCCAGCAATTCGGGCTGGGTGGTGGTCAGAATCAGGTTCCAGGGCAGGTCGGGGGCCACCAGGCGGCGCAGCACCCGTACCCGCTCGGCCAGCGCAGAGTCCGGCAGCAGGCTGTCGAGCAGCAGCAGGCGGGGCCGGCCCACCACGGCCCGGGCCAGGAGTATCTTTTGGCTGGTGCCTTCGCCCAACGAGTACCCGGGCCCCACGAGGGTTTGCAAGCCGTCGGGCCGGCTGTAGAGGTCTTCGCGCAAGCCCACCAGCTCAATGGCCCAGGCCGCATCGGCCGCCGTGAGCTGGGGCTGGTTAAGGGTGATGTTCTCGAGCACGGTGCCCGAAAACAGGTGCTGATGGGCCAGGCTATCGCCCACGGCCGCCGCCAGGGCGTCGGGGCTCAGGTCGGGGAGGGCAAAGCCGGCGTACGCTACCTGCCCGGTGTAGCCGCCCAGCAGGCCAGCCAGCAGGCGCAGCAGGGTGGTTTTGCCCGAGCCATCGTCGCCCACCAAGGCCAGATGCTCGCCGGCAGCCAGCGCAAACGACACATGGTCGAGCACGGCGCGGGTGGCGTGGGGATAATGGTAAGTGAGGCCGCGTACGTCCACAGCCAGACTGGCGGCTGGGGCATTGGGCGCCGGCAGAGCGGCCACGCCCCGGGCTGGGGCCGTTAGCTCCAGGTCGAGCACATGCCCGATTTTGTCGAGCGCAGTGAGGGCGTCGTACACCACGTCAATCTTGAGAATGATTTTCTCCACCGCGTTGATGGTGACGATGATAACGATTTCGGCGGCCACGAACTGGCCGATGTTCAACTGCTTGTCGATGAGCAGCCAGCAACCAATGCCCAACAGCGCCGCCGTAACCAGCGTTTTGAACACCACAAACCCCCACGACTGCGTGACCAGCACCCGGAAGTGCGAGTCGCGGGCCCCCAGGTGGCCGTTGAGCAAGTCGTCGGTGCGGCTCAAAGCCAGGCCCTGGCGGGCCGGCAGCCGGAACGTGCTCACGGTGCGGGCAACGTCTTCGAGCCAGGCCAGTACGCGGTACTTGTACTGACTTTCCGCGATGCTTGTGCGCATCCCTTTCGGGCCCGTCACGGCTATCAGCGCATACAGGAGCACCACCAAAATCAGCCCGAAGCCAATGAAAATGGGGTGATAAAAGGAGAGGAGGAGCAACCCGAACAGAATTTGCAGCCCGGCGGCCGTGAACTCCGTGAGCATGGTGGCCAGGCCTTTCTGCAGGGTGGGCACGTCGAGCAGGCGGTTCATGAGCTCGGGCAGGTACTCGCCTTTGAGGGCCTCGGTGCGCACCCGGGGCAGGCGGACCGCAAAGTCCAGGGCCACACGCGCCATCAGGCGCTGCTGGATGTATTCGACCAAGTGCAGCTGCATGATTTGCAGGCCGCCCACCAGCGCCGTGCCCAGCACAATCAGCCCGATGAGCACAACCAGGGAAGTGCTCACGGCCCCGCTGCTCACGAAGCCAATCACCGATTGCACCCCCAGCGGCAAACTCAAGCTGATGATGCTCGCCAGCGTGGCGTATACGTAGAGGTAGGTAATGTCCCGCCGCTCGGCGGCCAGCAATCGGAACAGGCGCTGAACGGGGGAAAGAGAAGATTCGGACATGGGGGGAGATGAGTGGGCAACCGCACCGGCACAAGCCGGATTAATGAATTTAGGTTTTGGCGGTTAGCCGGCGACCGACGAGGCCGGAGCGGGAGGGCAAGCCGCTGGTGCGGCCAGCGCCGCCATTGCCAGGTGTTCCAGAAAAGCCCCCACCTGGTCGGGGCCGTCGGTGAGGGAGGGCAGGTGTTGGGCAAAAAATAGCTGCTTGCGCGCCGACTCGAGCAGCGTGCTCGCCAGCGCATAGGGGTGGGCATAAGCCGGATTCACGGCCTGTACCACCGTCACCAGGTCGGCCACCAGGCGCTTGTATTCCCGAAAAAGCCCCGCCTGATTATCGGCGTCGACCTCTTTGGTGAGGTAAGCTTTACTGGCCTCGGCCATCACCACCCGGAAAAGGGCGGCCTCGTCGAAGTCGGGCGTGGCCGGGTCGTCGGTGCTGGCCTCGCACACGGCGCCCAGCGCCAGGCGCAGGCGCTGCCGCGGGTCGGCTACGTTGTGCAGGGCAAAGCGCACCCGGAACCGCAACCACGCCCAATGCCAACTTACCAGGTAAGTAAGGAGGCGATGTTTATTCTCGAAATAGCGGTAGAGCGACGCTTCCGTAGAGCCCAGAGCCGTGGCCAGCTTCCGGAACGTGAACGCCTCGAAGCCGATTTCATCGAGCAGGCGCACGCTTTCTGCCAGCAGCCGGCGGCCCAGTTCGGTCGCCTGCGGGTCGCGCAGGTACAGGTGCTCATTGAGGTCAGGACGGAGGGAAGGCAGCATGCGGAAGCGCAATTATAGATGCAAAAGTGAGGGCTATTTTCTGTCAATGAAAGTAATACTATCATTTTTAATAGCCTTTTAATGTGCGTTGCCTTCCCTGGCCAAGGTCGCTGGATATGGCAAGTGGCTGATTGCGCACGGCACCGGCTATTTATGGCTAATTTTGCCCCGCCGGCCACGAAGGCCGGCGTGTGTTCTGGTTCAATGACGTTTTCATCTTCGCGGCAGCGGCCGTTACACTGGCTGATTGCTGGCCTGCTGCTCAGCGGCAGCGCCCTGGCCCAAACGCCCACCCGGCCCCAGCCTGCCAAGCCCGCAACTACCAGCCCGGCGGTTACTGCTCCGGTTTTGAAGCCAGCTGTTAAGCCGGCTGCGAAGCCGACAACTGCCCCGACCGCCACCAAACCGAAACCCACCCCAGTACCGACGCGCCCCACCGCAATTCCGCCCGCAGAGGCCAATGTGCGTTACCGCGCCGGCAAAAACCAGCTCGACCAGGGCAATTATGCCGCCGCGCTGGCCCAACTCGAGCCCCTGGCCTTGCCCACGGCCCGCTTTTCCCGCGCCGCCGATGCTGCTTACCTGGCCGCCGTGGCCCAAACCCGCCTCAAGCAGTGGCCCGAGGCCGAGCAGCTGCTCAACCTGCTGCGCACCGAGTACCCGACCTATCCGAACATGCCCGACGTGCTGCTGCTGCAAGGCCAGGTGTCGTTCGAGCTGGAGGACTACGATACGGCCCTCAAAACCCTGACGCTGCTGCCGGCCGACAAGCTGGTGGCCGAGCGCGAAAACCTGAAAGCCGCTTATCTGACCCGCATCCAGGACCGCAACACTTGGCTGCGCAACCTGCGCCGCTACCCCACCGATACTACCCTGGGCCGCGCTTATGCCGACCGCCTCGTGCTGGGTGGTGCTTACACCGAAGCCGACCGTCCGCAGCTCGACGACCTTATCACGCGCTTCAGTCTCGACCGCACCCGGTACACGCCGCGTCCCCGCCCGGTGTCTGTTAAGAAAAGCAGCTACAACGTGGCCGTGCTGCTGCCCTTCGAGCTGGCCGACCCCAGCTGGCAAACCCAGCGCAAAAACCAGTTCGTAACGGACCTCTACGCTGGCCTGCGCCTGGCTCAGGACAGCCTGCAGCGTGCCGGTCGCACCATTCAAATTTTTGCCTACGATACCGGGGCCGACACCCTGGCCCTAAAGCAAACCCTGGCCCTGCCCGAGCTAGCTGGCATGGACCTGCTCATTGGCCCGGTCTATAAATCGGGAGCTAAGCTGCTGGGCCGCTTTGCGCAGGAGCACCAGATCGTGTGCGTGAACCCGCTTTCGCAGGACGGCGACCTCGTGCTCGACAACCCCTGGCACTATCTGTACGCCCCCAGCGCCGCTACCCAGGGCCGCACGGCTGCGCAGTTTGCCGCGGGTGCGTTTGGCAACGGCCGCCCCGCCTTGGTGCTTTACGAAGACGGCAAGGACGATGCAGCCTTTGCCGCCGCTTACAAAGCTGCTCTGGAAGAGCAGGGTGGCAAAGTCAGTGCCCTGCGCCGCTTCAACCCCGATGTCGACGCCAGCCTTGCCACCGCCTTCGCCGGCCCTGAGTTCGCTGCCGCAGGCCACGTCGTTGTGGTTTCCGATGATAAGCGCGTGGGTCCGTACGCCCTACGGCAGGTGCAGCAGCAGCCTGCTGCTACGCGCCCCGGCGTGTTGGCGCCCGGTTCCTGGCTCGACAACCCGCGCCTTGATGTAAGCCAGCTGAATGGAGCCGCTACCTACTTCATTCATCCCAAATACTACGACGAGCAGTCGATTGGTTTCCGCCGGTTTCGCTCACTTTACCTGCAGCGCCAGCACCTGCCCCCTTCAGTTTTCGCCAACCAAGGCTTCGAATTGTTGTTGTATTTCGGCAACGCGTTGTTTCAGTACGGTCCGGCCTTCCAAACCGGCCTGGCTGCCGCCAGCCAAACACCCGGGGCCATTTTCGAAGGCGCCAGCTACCTCGGCGGCGCTCACGATAACCAAGTGGTGCCCATCATCAAGCTCAGCGGCCTGGAGTACCAGGTGCTGAAGTAGGACGCAGCGTTTGCTGCGTCGTCGGGCACCATTATCTACCCCAATTGATTCCACAGCGCCGTCTTTGCTGTGCTTCCCTTATGGCTTAAAAGCAGCAAAGGCTGCCCTCAATACCTTACCTCAACGCAGCAAAAGCTGCGTCCTACTTATGCTTAACCTCACCACTTCCGTTGCCCTCTTCGAACGCGCTAAAACCCTGATTCCCGGTGGCGTCAATTCCCCCGTGCGGGCCTTCCGCTCGGTGGGTGGTTCACCGGTGTTCATGGCCAGCGCCGAGGGTGCCTGGCTCACCGACGTCGACGGCAACCGCTACGTGGACTTCATCAACTCCTGGGGCCCGATGATTCTGGGCCACGCGCCGGCCGTGGTGCTCGATGCCGTGCGGGAAGCGTTGCCGCATTCGCTCAGCTTCGGCGCGCCCACCCACCGCGAAGTCGAAATGGCCGAGCTGATTCGGAAGATGGTGCCCAGCATCGAAAAAGTACGCCTCGTGAACTCCGGTACTGAAGCCTGCATGTCGGCCATTCGGGCCGCGCGGGGCTACACCGGCCGCGCCAAAATCATCAAGTTCGAAGGCTGCTACCACGGGCACGGCGATGCCTTCCTGATTGCCGCCGGCAGCGGCGCGCTCACCGCCGGCGAGCCCGACTCGGCCGGCGTGACCCAGGGCGTGGCCCAGGACACCCTCACCGCGCCCTACAACGACCTGGCCGCCGTCGAGGCCCTTATCGCCGCCAACCCTGGCCAAATCGCGGCCCTCATTCTGGAGCCCGTGGTGGGCAACATGGGCCTGGTAATTCCTGCTGAAAGCTTCCTGCAAGGCCTGCGCGAGCTGTGCACGCAGCACGGCATTGTGCTCATTTTTGATGAGGTAATGACCGGCTTCCGCCTCGCTCAGGGTGGTGCGCAGGAACTCTACGGTATCAAAGCTGATATGACGACGCTGGGCAAAATCATTGGTGGTGGCCTGCCCGTGGGCGCCTACGGCGGCCGCGAAGACATTATGAACTGCGTGGCGCCAGCCGGCAAAGTGTACCAGGCGGGCACACTCTCGGGCAATCCCATGGCCACGGCTGCGGGCATGGCCCAACTGCGCTACCTGCACGAGCACCCCGAGCTCTACACCGCCCTCGAAGCCAGTAGCGCCCGCCTCGCCGATGGCACCCGCCAAATTGCCGCTGAGCTAGGCCTGAACTACACCGTGAACCGCGTGGGCTCCATGTTCAGCCTGTTTTTCACCGACCAGCCGGTGGCCAACCTCGACGATGCCAAGCTGTGCGACACGGCTGCCTTTGGCCGTTATTTCCACGCCATGCTCAACCGCGGCATCTACCTCGCACCCTCGCAGTTCGAAGCCCTGTTTGTTTCCACCGCCATCAGCGACGAGTTGGTGGAGAAGTACCTGACCGCCTGCCGCGAGTCGTTGGTGGAAGCCCACCGCGCCAAGTAGCGCGAAGTTAGAAAATGAAGTTTCGCAATGGCACGCGCCTGCTCTATTCTTGCTGGGCTTGAAGTCGCGGGCCTTTGCGAAACTTAAATTTTAAACTTCGCGAAACCTTGCGCTATACCTTTGCCCGATGTTGAAACTCCGTCTGCTTACTCTTTTTCTGCTAATTGCGGCGCTGGCCCACGCCGAAACCCCAGCCCAGGCCAACAAGCGCCTCTTCGATAAAACCATCGACGAGCTGAACTTCCGGACCATGGAAACCGTGTACGACAAGTCGTTCACCCGGGGCAAGTTTCCGCTCACCTTGCGCACTGCTGCCGCCCGCCGCACCTTCGATGGCTTCGGCCAAAATGCAGCCCTCAAGCAACTGTTCCTGAACTACAACGGCATTGCCGAACGCTACAAAAACCGTTTTGGCAATGGCTCGCTTACCCTGGCGGAGTTCGATAAGCAGCTAAAATCGGTGCTGCTCGACAAGAACTTCGAGTTCTTTATTCACAATCTGCCGCGCGACGAGCGGGTGGCCCTCATCCGGGCCGAGCAGCGCCTCATTCAGCAGGCCAGCGCCCAGTTCAACGACTCGGGCGCACCCGCTGATGCCCTGCCCGCCGCCAGCAACGAGGCCCAGCCCGAAGCACCCGTCACGGTCCCGCTCACCACCAACGGCAACGACGGCCCCGCCGCCCCCGAGCCCCTGGCGGCCACTGCCGACAACGAGGAAGCTCCGCTAACCAGTGCACCTGGCGCACCGGCCGGCCCGGCCCCGCGCCACGACTGGGTAGATTACCTCACGCTGTTGCTTAGTCTGGGCAGTGCTGCCTTGCTTTTTCATTTGGTTGCCAACGTTTTGCCAACGCTAAGCCGTCGAATCAACAACCTCGCCGCCGACCCCGAGCCGGAACCCGAACCCCGCAGCCTGACCAGCCGCCTGCGCCCCACGCGCCGCGCCGGCCTGCGCGAGGACCGCTACGAAGACGATGAGGACGAGGAGATTGACGGCGCACCCGCCGCTCCCTACCGCCACGACGACGACTGATTTGGCCCGTCATTACCGTCATGCTTCGCTGCGCTTTGTCTGCATGACAGCCTAATACCGTTTTGCATTTCCAACACCACCCCTAGTACATGATTCTTACCGACCAGCAAATCCTCGCGGAAATCGAAAAAGGCGCCATTGTAATTGAGCCTTACGACCGCAGCTGCCTGGGCACCAATTCCTACGACGTGCACCTAGGCCCGTATCTGGCTACCTACCGGGATGCGGTGCTCGACTCGCGCAAGCACAACGAAATCGACCATTTCGAAATCCCCGAAGAAGGCTTTGTCCTGCAACCGGGTACGCTGTACCTGGGCGTAACGCAGGAATACACCGAAACCCACGCGACCGTGCCTTTTCTCGAAGGCAAGAGCAGCGTCGGCCGCCTTGGCATCGATATTCACGCTACTGCCGGCAAGGGCGATGTGGGCTTCTGCAACTACTGGACGCTGGAAATCAGCGTGTCGATGCCCGTGCGGGTGTACCGGCATATGCCCATCGGCCAGCTCATCTACTTCACCGTGCAGGGCGATGTAAATACCTTCTACAACCGCAAGCTGAACGCCAAATACAACGACCGCACCGACCGCCCGGTAGAGTCGATGATGTGGAAAAACCAGTGGTAAGGTATAGCTAAGCAACTATACTGCTGCCTCAAAGCCGAACCGCAACGGGCGTTTCTCCGTTATCCTATGGTTACTGGGCCGCCGCTGGGTGGCCCGGTACTTGCGTAAGTGTCCTTTCAAAACCCTACGACCATGACGACGAAAACAGCTTTTGCTTCTTTGGTGCTGGCGCTGCTAGCCGGTGCCGCCTCGGCTCAGCAGGCCCCCACTTCTCCGGTTGCCGTGCAGGACAAAACCCAGTCCAGCCCGCGCCTAAACCCTGGCGCTTCGCGCGCCGACAAGCTCAGTAATCAGATGGTGCACGACCTGCGCCTCAATGGCTACCAGGCCGCTAAAGTCCGCGCCATCAACGCTGATAAAGTAGCTAAGATGGCCGCTATTCAGCGCAAAAACGCGGGCAACGCGCAAGCCATCGACGAGCAATGCAACGGCGTGTGCAAGGAGCGCGACAAGGAGTTTCAGGACTTCTTAAGCACCGACCAGTACAGTACTTACTACAGCGCCCGTAGCACCTACAACAAGCTTGGCCGCGACTACGCTGCCAGCGCGTCGACCATTTTGCTCACCGATGCGGTACAGAATCCGGCCCCTTCGCGTGCCAACGATGCCACGGTTGGCCCGGCCGTTCCCAAGCCTGCCAACCGCCCGGCTGGCAACCTGGGCCGCAACGCGCGTTAAGCCTGCCGCGCACGCTTCTGCTTGCGTTCGAAATGCAAAAAGCCCCACTGGTTAATTCCAGCGGGGCTTTTTGATTGTAAGCAATTGCTTTGGGGCAAGGCTATTGGCCTTGTTCCTGCTTGTCGAGATACTCCGACAACTCCTTGCAAAGGGCGCGCATCTTGTTGGCCATCTCCTTGTCGTCGGTCGCCGTCACGATGTTCTCGGCCATCGAGCCAATGTTGTCGACCACAAAGCGCTTCATCTCGTCCACGGGCATGTCCTTGGTCCAGAGGTCAATTTTCATGGTGCCGGCCTGCTCCCGGTCCCACAGCGCGATATTGATGGCTTTAGCAAAGTGAATGTCCGGCCCCGCATCGGTGGCCGACCAGCTGATGGCCTCCGGGACTTTTTTATCGTCGAGGGCAATGCTGAAGCGGATTTCTGATTTTTTCATAGGTTTAAAGTAGAAATGCAGAACGTCATGCGGAACGTAGCCGAGCTTCTCTGCTGCAATACTAAAACTGATTAGTTGCGCGGTAGAGATGCTTCGCTCCGCTCTGCATGACGTCCGATTAAAAAGGGCGGCTTAAACGTAGTTGTTCAGCATCACTGGCATCACCAGCATCAGGATGCTTTCGTTGTCGTCGGGCGTGGTGGGCATGAGCAGGCCGGCGCGGTTGGGCGTGCTCAGTTCCAGGGTGATTTCCTCGGAGTCGATGTTCGACAGCATTTCGAGCAGGAAGCGGGCGTTGAAGCCGATTTCCATGTCTTCGCCGTCGTATTGGCAAGCCAGTGTTTCCTTGGCTTCGTTGCTGAAATCCAGGTCCTCGGCCGAAACCACCAGCTCGGAGCCCGTGAGGCGCAGGCGCACCTGGTGGGTGGTTTTGTTGGAGTAGATGCTGATGCGCCGCACCGAATTCAGCAACTCTGACCGGTTAATGATGAGCTTGTTGGGGTTGCTCACCGGAATCACGTTCTCGTAGTCTGGGTACCGCTCGTCAATCAGCCGGCACACGAGGCGCATCTGGTTGAAGGAGAAGAAGGCATTGCTCTGGTTGAACTCGATTTTCACCGGCGTGGCTTCCGAAGGCAGGGTGCCTTTCAGCAGGTTGAAGGCTTTGCGCGGGATGATGAGGTTGGCGGTTTGGCCGGCGCCCACGTCCTGGCGGCGGTAGCGCAGCAGGCGGTGGCCGTCGGTAGCCACGAAGGTTACCTGCGAGTCGGCCAACTGCACCAGAATGCCGGTCATGGCCGGGCGCAGCTCGTCGGTGCTCACCGCGAAAATGGTTTTGTTGATGGCCCGGGCCAGCGACGACGACGGCATTTCAATGGGAGCGGAGCCCTTCACCACCGGCACGCGGGGGAAGTCGGCGGCGTTTTCGCCGGCCAGCTTGTAGCGCCCGTTGGCCGAGCTGATTTCGATGGTGTAGGTTTCCTCGTCCAGCGTGAAGGTGACGGGCTGGTCGGGCAGGTTCTTGAGGGTGTCGAGCAGGATGCGGGCGGGCGCGGCAATGCGGCCGGTGTCGCGGGCCTCCACGGGCAGCTCGGTAATCATGCTGGTCTCGAGGTCGGAGGCCGTGATGGTGAGTTTTCCGGCCTCAATCTCAAAGAGAAAGTTCTCCAGAATGGGCACCACGGGGTTGTTCGTCACCACGCCGTTGATGCTTTGCAGCTGCTTGAGCAGCGCGGAGGAGGATACGATGAATTTCATGGTGCTGGGCTGGGGCTAGGAATGAGGGAGGGCAAAGATAGGGGGTGGGGTTGGGCTTTGGAAGGCCGGTGGGGAATTGTGAACAGCTGGTCGTGCAATGCCCTTTCTTCGGGGCGTACCGGTTCGCGGTTGGCGAATTAGGCGCTTAGCTGAATAACGTTTCTGGTGTCGGGTGAAGCTGTCGCGGGATTCTACGTCGTGTCAGAATCAATAGAATGTTGCCGCCTTGTACCTTGGTCAGACCAGAGACATTTTCGCACCCTCTCCAACTAGCTTTTTGCTGGTAGAGCTATTCCCATTCATGCGCTTATGAAGTTAAGTTTACGCTCCCACACCACTCTTTTAAGCCTTTTGCTATTGGTACTGCTAGCACCAGCCGCACTAGCTCAAGGCACTACCAAAACGCGTAGCAAAGCCGCAAAGGGCACTGCCGCAGTCTACGATTCCGTGCTGTACAACGGCTTGCGGTGGCGCTCCATCGGGCCGTATCGTGGCGGGCGGGCCGGCACTGTTACCGGCGTGCCGGGCAACCCCAATCTCTACTACATGGGCACGGCCGGGGCCGGCGTATGGCGCACCACCGACGGCGGTGGCACCTGGGCCAACATCACCGACAAGTACTTTGGCGGCTCGGTGGGCGCGGTGGCCGTGAGCGAATCGGACCCAAACGTGCTGTACGCCGGCGAAGGCGAGCAGACGGTGCGCGGCAACGTGTCGTCGGGCTTCGGGGTGTGGAAGTCGCAGGACGCCGGCCGAACCTGGACCAACACCGGGCTGAAGGACTCGCGCCACATTGGCCGCATTCGCATTCACCCCCGCAACCCCGACCTGGTGTACGTGGCCGCCATGGGCGACCTCTACAAGCCAACTGAGATGCGCGGCGTGTACCGCAGCAAAGACGGCGGCAAAAGCTGGGACCGGGTGCTGTTTGCCAACAAGGATGCCGGGGCCGTCGACCTGATTCTGGACCCCACCAACCCGCGCATCCTCTACGCCAGCACCTGGAACGTGCGGCGCACTCCCTACAGCTTTTCGTCGGGCGGGCCGGGTTCGGGCCTCTGGAAAAGCACCGACGGCGGCGACACCTGGACGGATATTTCGCGGGCCGAGGGCTTGCCCACTGGCACGCTGGGCATTATTGGAGTGGCAGTTTCGCCGGTGAACTCCCAACGGGTGTGGGCATTGGTGGAGGCCGAAAAAGGCGGCATGTTTCGCTCCGAAGACGGCGGCCTGCACTGGGCCAAGCTGAGCGACGACCGCAACCTGCGCCAGCGGGCCTGGTACTACACCCGCATCTACGCCGACCCGAAGGACGCCGACGTGCTGTACGTGATGAACGTGGCGTACCACAAAAGCAAGGACGGCGGGCGCACGTTCGCGGCCAGCAACGCCCCGCACGGCGACCACCACGACCTCTGGATTGCGCCGGAAAACCCCAGCCGCATGATTATTGCCGACGACGGCGGGGCCCAAATCAGCACCGACGGCGGCCAGAACTGGACCACCTACGGCAACCAGCCCACCGGCCAGTTCTACCGCGTGGTGACGGATAACCACTTCCCGTACCGCATCTACGGGGCGCAGCAGGACAACTCCACCGTGCGCATCGTGCACCGCAGCAGCGGCAACAGCATCGGCGAGCGCGACTGGGAAAGCACGGCCGGCGGCGAAAGCGCCCACCTGGCGGTGGACCCGCTGAACTCCGATGTGGTGTACGGCGGCAGCTACGACGGTTACCTGGCCCGCGTGGACCACGCCAACGAGCAGGAGCGCACAGTGAACGTGTGGCCCGACAATCCCATGGGCCACGGTGCCGAGGGCATGAAATACCGTTTTCAGTGGAACTTCCCGCTGCTGTTTTCGCCCCACGACCCCAAGCGGCTCTACGCCGGCTCGAACAACCTGCACGTGACTACTAACGAAGGCCAGTCCTGGGACGTCATCAGCCCCGACCTGACCCGCAACGACCCCAAAACCCTGGGCCCCTCGGGCGGCCCCATCACCAAAGACAACACCGCCGTGGAGTACTACGGCACCATCTTCGCCATCGCCGAGTCGCCGGTGGAGGCGGGTGTTATCTGGACGGGTTCGGACGACGGGCTGCTGCACGTGACCCGCGACAACGGGAAAACCTGGACGAAAGTGGCGCCCAAAGGCCTGCCCGAGTGGATTCAGATTAACAGCATCGAAGCCCACCCCACCGTGAAGGGCGCGGCCTACGTGGCGGCTACCATGTACAAGTCGGGCGACTTCCAGCCTTACCTCTACAAAACCGCCGACTACGGCAAAACCTGGACTGCCATTACCACCGGCATACCCGCTACCCACTTCACCCGCGTGGTGCGCGCCGACCCCAAGCGGCCCGGCCTGCTGTATGCCGGTACCGAGTACGGCATGTACGTCTCGTTTAACGATGGCGCGCTGTGGCAGCCGTTTCAGCTCAACCTGCCGCCCACGCCCATCACCGACCTCACCCTCAAAAACGACAACCTGATTGCCGCTACCCAGGGCCGGGGTTTCTGGCTGATTGACGACGTGACGCCCCTGCACCAGCTGAGCGCGCCGGTAGCGGCCAGCAAGTTTCACCTGTTCAAGCCCACGCCGAGCTACAAGATGGACGGCCGCGGCACGCCGGATGTTCCGAAAACGGCCGGCCAGAACCACCCCGGCGGCGTCATGCTCTACTATTACCTGGCGCAAAAGCAGGACTCGACCAGCGCCGTGAAGCTAGAAATTCTGGATGCCAGCGGCAAGCTCATCCGCACGTTTGCCAACACCGACCGCGACCTGCGCGACAAGAACCTGACCAAGGAGGAAAAAGCCAAGGCGAAGAAAGAGCTGCTTCCCACCCGCAAGGGCCTGAACCGCTACGTGTGGGACCTGGGCTACCCCGACGCGAGCCGGTTCGAAGGGCTTATTCTGTGGGGCGGCGGCACGCAAGGCGCCCCGGCCATGCCCGGCACCTACAAAGCCCGCCTCACCCTCAACCAGGAAACGCAGGAAACCGATTTCGTCGTGCTGCCCGACCCGCGCAGCAAAGCCACGCCGGAAGACCTGAAAGCGCAGTTCGATTTCCTGCGCGACGTGCAGCAGAAGCTAACCGAAACCCACGACGCCATCCGGGACATCCGCACCATTCGCGGGCAGCTCAAAACCATTACTGCGCCCCTCAAAGGCCAGGACAATGCCAAGGATGTGATAGAATCGGCCGGCGCCATCGAGAAGAAGATGACCCAGATTGAGGAGTTGCTGTACCAGACCAAAAACAAGAGCGACCAGGACCCGCTCAACTTCCCCATTCAGCTGAACAACAAGCTGGCGAATCTGGCCAGCCAAGTGGGCAACGGCAGCTACCGGCCCACCGCGCAAGCCGAAGCCTTCAAGAAGCAGGTAATGGAGCAGATTAACCAGCAGCTGATTCAGTTCAGGATGGTAAAGGAGCAGGACATCCCCGCCCTCAACAAGCTCATCCGCGACAAAAGCGTTGATGCCATTATGCTGCCCAAGGCCCCCGCGTCGGCAGTGCCTGGCACCATGTAGGGGAATAATAGTGCTTGCGAAGGGAAAGCGCTAGGTCGTGGGCAGCCTCGAAAGATTCAACCGAAGGCCGGTACGCCGTGAAAAGGCCTGAAAACCGTCCAACGGGCACCCACACTTTTCTGTTGATGCCCGTTGGACGGTTTTCAGGCACTCACAGAAAAATGTTGGTGCCCATTGGACGGTTTTTAGGCACTCATAGAAAAATGTTGGTGCCCGTTGGACGGTTTTCAGACACCCAGAGCAAAATGTTGGTGCGGTTCACTAATTGAAAATGGTTAATTCCCTTCGCCGGCCCCAATTCGTCTAATGCAATTGAGAGCCGCTGAGAGAGCAGGGCTTCAACTTCCACTAAATTTGTTAAGGTATAAAGTTCGTCCACATCCCATTCGTCCCTCGAAGCTGATACTTCCGAGGGGTCATGGAATTCAGTAATAGAAACCAGGAAAACATCATCCTTAAAGATAATAGCAACGGTTCCCCAAACCGTAACGGCGGGGTTATCAGGTAACGGATGGGTATAATGCTTGCGTTGCTCCTTGCCTTTGAGCAACGCACTGGTAACTAATTCTCGTTGCGTGTATTTTTTCATGGCTGAATCTATCCTCCAAACCCCGCGTAGCGCCGCTTGCGCCGCCACGTGCGCACGGCCCCGAACAGGCCCAGCAGCACCAGCGGCGCGCCAATATTCAGCAGCTGCCAGCGGCGGCGCTGCTCGGCTAGCTTCACTTTGTCGAGGGGGCGGAGGGTGATTTGCTTGCCGCGCACGGCGATGAGGCCGGTTTCGTCGAGCAGGTAGTCGGTGGCGTTCAGCACCAGCTCGCGGTTGGCGAATTCGGTGTTAGCCAGGCGGTCGAAGCCCAAGCGGTAGGGGTTGCCGGTTTTGGGGTCGATGTCGGAGCGGATGAAGTCGCCGTCGGCAACCACCAGCACTTTGCTGGGCTTGGCGTTAGCCGGCTTCTCGGCTTGGAACTGCATGGTGCCGGGCCGGGCGCGGTTCGCGAAGAGTGAGGTGAACTGGCCTTCGAGCAGGTAACCCACGGGTTGAAATCCCTTCTGATAGAGCTTGGGGTTGGGTTCGAGGCGGGCGTCGTTGAAGTTGATGGGCACCGGGGCGGGCAGCACGCGGGTATAGCGCGAGGTGCTCATCAGCACAGTTTTGCGGATGCCAGCGGCTTTCACGGTGTCAAGGTTGCCCACGAATTTCAGGTACACCGCGTCGAGGTTGCGGGTGATGGGGTGGGGGCTGAACTTGTTGATGAGCGGGTAGAGCTGCCAGGGCATGGGCTCGATTTTGGGCTTGTTGCCATCGGTGCCGGTCACGAGCGGAATCTGGCCGCTGTTCAGGTCGAGCAGCAGGTTCTGATTCACCCGCAGGCCATATTTGAAGAAGAGGTCGTCGAGGTTGAGGTTGTAGGGCGTGGCCAGCGACGCGCCGTTGCGGCTCACGCTGTCGAGGTCCACGCGCAGCGCATCGACAAAAAACAGCGCCCGGCCGCCCTGGGTGACAAACTGGTCAATCTTGAACTTGTCGTCTTCAGAGTAAGGCGTTTTGGGCTGGGCTACCACGATGGCATCGAGCGCGTTCAGGTCCTTTACCTTGCTCAGCGTCACCCGAAACACGTCGTATTGCTGCTGCCACGAGCCCAGGATGTCGCCGGCCTGCACGTTGTCCAGTTCGCCGTGGCCTTCCACCACGCCAATGCGCTTGCGCAAGGCCGGCACCAGCCCGCGAATGGTGCTGGCCAATTCGTATTCCAGCCCTTCGATGCTTTGGTTGAGGCGCACTTCGGCCGGAGCGGCTTGGTTGCCGCGCAGTAGCAGCACCGATTTATCGTGCCCGCCCACGCTCACCACGGCGTAAGGGAAAATGATTTTCTCGACGCGCTTGCCATTTTCGGTGGCACCGAGGTTGGTAGGTTTCAGACCCTTTTTGAACAGCGTTTGGTAGAAGGTATTGCGGGCGGCTTCGGTGCTGCCAGCGCTGGGGTCGATGAAAATGTAGTTCAGGTTGGCCCCGCCGTATACCTGGAATTCAGTCAGGGTTTCGCGCACGCCCTGCTCGAGGCGGCGGAAGGCGGGCGGAAAATCACCAGTGAGGTACACCGTGACGGTGACCGGCTGCTTGAGGTCGCGCAGCAACTTTTTAGTGGCCGACGACATGGTGTAGCGCTTCTCCTCGGTCATATCGAGCCGGAAAAAGAAGCGCTGGGCGATGAAATTGAACAGTAGGAGTAAACCCACAACCGCCGCAAATGCCAGCAAATCGCGCTGCTTACGGGAGGATGGGGCAGGAACCGGAACCGGTGAAGTAGTCAACGTATTTTCCATTACCAGTTACGACTCCGTAAAGCCAGCCGCGTAGCCTGCAAGGCAATGGCCACCACGCTGAAGAAATAAACCAAATCGCGCGAGTCAACCAGGCCCTTGCTCAGGTCGCGGTAGTGCGCCGCAATGCCCAACTGGCTCACGTAGTAGGCCGAGCTCCCTTGCAGCACCGAGGCCAGCGAATCAAACCCCGAATACACCAGAAAGCAGCCCACCACCGCCACTAAAAATGCGATAATCTGGTCGCGGGTAAGAGCCGAGGCCAGGATACCAATCGCCGCAAATACGGCCGCCAGCAGCGCCAGCCCCAAGTAGGAACCCACTGTGGCGGCCGAGTCGATGTTGCCCTCGGGGCTGCCGAGCTTATATACCGAGTAGTAGTAGAGTAGTGTGGGCACCAGCGCCAGCAGCGCCAGCAGCAGGCAGGCCAGGTACTTGCCGCCGATAATCTGCCCGTCGGTGAGCGGCCGCGTCAGCAACAGCTCGATGGTGCCGGCTTTTTTCTCCTCGGCAAACGTGCGCATGGTGAGGGCCGGAATCAGGAACAGGAAAATCCACGGTGCCAGATTAAACAGCGTTTGCAAGTCGGCGTAGCCGTAGTCGAGCACGCTGCTATCGGGGAAAACCCAGACGAACAAGCCCGTTGCAATCAGGAAAACCCCCAGCACCACGTAGGCGACGGGGGAGTTCAGGAAGGCGTTGAATTCTTTTTGAAGTATTGTAAGCATGTATGTAATCGTGGCCAAAAGCTTAAAATGACAGAAATCTAATCGAACGCCGGATTGAATATTTTCTGTCCTTTCAAAGGAGCTAATTCATCTAATTTGAATGGAGATAGAGCATTTATTAAGCTCAAAAGCTCCTCAAAATGCGTGACTCTGATAGTGCCTTCTGCATCATAGTAATCAAGGTCTCTCAGTTTATACTCATTGGCCTTGAACAAATAAAACTTATACTCACCTTCCCATTTCTGTATCCCTATTGATAGCAAATATCTCTCGTCTCCCTCGCCGAAATAATCAGATTTGCCAACTTGTTTCCCTATTTCTATCCACTCTTTTACTCTGCTAAAATTTTCCATAAAAGCAGACACTACTTCGTCAATTCCCCAAACACCTCTTCCAAGCTCTGCTGCTCCTGCCGTAGCCCCAGCAGAATCCAGCCTTCCTGCCCGGCCAGGCGTGACACGGCGGCGCGTACGTCGGTTCCCGGCGCGGTGCGGAGAAGTACCGCGCCATCGGGTGCTAGCTCCACGTGGCGCACGTTGGGCAGCCGAGCCAGCTTGGCGGTATCAACCGCACCTTCAAACTCGGCGCGCACCACGGTTTCACCGGCGGCGCGGGCGGCCAGCTCGGCCACCGGGCTGTCGGCTACGAGCTTGCCCCGGCTGATGATGAGCACGCGGGAGCACAGCGCCGTGACTTCGGGTAGAATGTGGGTGCTGAAAATGACGGTTTTATCCTCGCCCACCTCGCGGATGAGCTGGCGGATTTCCAGAATCTGGTTCGGGTCGAGGCCAGTGGTGGGCTCGTCGAGAATGAGCACGTCCGGGTCGTGAATAAGAGCCTGGGCCAGGCCCACGCGCTGCCGGTAGCCCTTGCTGAGTGCGCCAATCTGCTTGTTCTGCTCGCGGCTCAGGCCCACGCGGCGCACCAACTCGCCCACCCGGCTGCGCAGGCCAGCGCCGCGCAGCCCGTGCACCGACCCGATGAATTCGAGGTACTCGTGCACGTACATGTCGAGGTAAAGCGGGTTGTGCTCGGGCAGGTAGCCCACGTGCCGGCGCACTTCCAGGCTGTTGGTGAGCACGTCGTAGCCGGCTACGCGCACGGTGCCGGCGGTGGGAGGGAGGTAGCCGGTAGCAATTTTCATGGTCGTGCTTTTGCCCGCTCCATTCGGCCCCAGAAAGCCCACGATTTCACCCTTGCCCGCCGTGAAGCTGATGTTGTCCACGGCGTTTTGGGTGCCGTAGGTTTTGGTCAGGTGCTCAATTTCTACCATTGGGTTAATTGTCAGTTGTTGGTTGTCAGTTGTTGGGCCATTCGTTTGTCATGCCATCAAAAACTGACAACTGACAACGAGCAACTGGCAACTCATTTAACCTGCGCCGGCCGCAGCTGCACTTCCGAAATCATGGTCGTATCCGGCGCCTCCACTGCATGCACAATGGCGGACGCAATGTCTTCGGGCTGCATCTTGTGCGGGTCGGGCGTGGTGCCGGGTTCTTTGCCATTGAAGTTGGTTTCGACCGAGCCGGGCATGATGCAGGTAACGCGGATACCTGCCGGCCGCACTTCCTTAAACAGCGCATCCGAAAAGCCGCGCACCGCAAATTTGGTGGCGCAGTAGCCCGACATGCCGGCCGTGCCCGCGGTGCCGGCCAGCGAAGCCACATTCACGATGTGGCCCAGCTGCTGCTGCTTCATCTGGGGTAGCACGGCGCGGGTACACAGGAAAGTGCCCAGCACGTTGGTGTCGAACATCGTCTTCCAGGCTTCGGTTTTGAAACCGTCGACCTCGCCCATAATGCCCAGCCCGGCGTTGTTTACCAGCACGTGGATTTCAGGCCCCAACTCGCGTTGGGTGTTGGTGAACGCCTCCGTAATAGAATGTTCGTCCTGCACGTCGCACTCGAAAAACTGAAATCGGTCGTGCACCAAGCCTTCGGGTGCGGTGCGCGCCCAGCCGGCCACGGCTGCGCCGTGCGCGAGCAGCGCTGCTACGGTGGCGCGCCCAATTCCTTTGCTTGCGCCCGTAACAATGGCAACTTTACCGGTAAGGTCCATTTATCTTTGGAAAAAGTAAGGTTGAATATGCGCTATACGAGTTTGCGGCCGCAAGTTAGCGGCGTGGCGGGGTTTGGGGGATTACGCGCACTACGCCGCTTCGGGTTTGGCCTCGCTGCCGTTGGCCTCACAACCTGCGGCCCTGGTCACGGCTCCGATTGCATCAAAAGCACCGGCACCATCATCACCCAGCGGCGCGAAGTGGCGGCCGGCCTGGTTACCGTCACCGCCTACGACAACGTGGACCTGCGCCTCGTGCAGGATTCCCAAACCTACGCCGAAGTGCGGGCCGGCGAAAACCTGATTGACGACATCGAATTCACCCGCAAAGGCGACGCCCTCGAAATTGCCAACACCAGCCGCTGCAACTGGGCCCGCAGCTACGACACGCCCCGCGAAGTAACGTTGCACCTGCCCCGCATCGACAACCTGTTTCTGCGCGGGCAGGGCAACGTGAGCACCGTTGGGCCTTTTGTGCAGGACCAGGCCTTCTGCCACCTCGTGGGCGCCGGCGACTTCGACCTCAACTTCCAGGTCCGTTACCTGAACATCGACCAATACGAGCTGGGCGACTTCAACCTGCGCGGCACGGCCGAGGAACTCAACTTTACCGTTGGCGGCTCCGGGCGCCTCTTCGCCCAAGGCCTGACCCTGAAGCGCTGCTACTTCCGAATGACCCGCGACAGCGACGGCGACGCCCACGTGCGCCCCACCGACGTGCTTGATGGCATTGTGGGCGGTAACGGTACGCTATACTACTCCGGGAACCCGTCCACGCTCGCCGTGAGGGTCACGGGCACCGGCGGCAAAAAGCAAGAGTAAATCCTCCATATTTTCCAGCCGCGCATGACAGATTTCCTGACTACCTGGGGTTCCACACCCCTGGCCATTCTGAAATGGGTGCTGCTAGGACTGCTGCTCACCAGTAGCCGTATCTGGAACAATTCCCGCCTCGCCACTGGAATGTTTCTAGGCCTACTGTTGGTTGGCCTCGGCTTTTTATTTAAAGTTGAGCACTGGACGGGCGGCGACGCATTTATCATCGGTGGCCCACTCGTCGTGATGCTTACCTACGGTCTCTGGTTCCGCGCCAAGTCGCAGCCTGAGCTACTCGATTACCTAAAGCTGGCTTGGGTACTTGCCGCGATGAGCACCGTAGAAACGACGTCCCTGTTCCGCCCGTTGATAAAGCCCCTCGCTGGCATTGCCGAAGCTTTGTTTTGGGCCGTGGCGCTGCTCTACGTGTATCAGCGGTGGATTCATCGGCCGGTACCGGAGTCCGAATAGCCCGCAATTACAGGTCGCCCAGCTGCGGCCGAATCAGCAGTTCCTCCACCACGGCGTGGGCCGACATTGAGTAGGCGGCAAACACGGCTTCGGCCACGTCTTCGGCCTGCACAAACCGCTCGCGAGGCAAGTCCACGCCCTCCCAGCTGGCCGTAAGGGTGGGGCCGGGCAACACCGCCGTCACGCGCACGCCGGCCGGCTTCAGCTCCTCGCGCAGGTTGCGGGTGAAGCCCAGCAGCGCATGCTTGGCAATGCCGTAGGAGCCGCCGTTGGGGTAGGCCGTGATGCTGGCCGTAGAGCAGATGGTGAAAATATGGCCTCGCTGCTGCGCTATCAGGCCCGGCAGCAGCGGCAGGGTCACGTCGTAGGCGCTGAGCAGGTTCACGGCCAGCATCTGGCGCAGCTGCGAGCCGTCGGCTGGTTCGTCCTGCAGGCGGCCGGGCACGAACGCCCCGGCGTTGTTCACCAGTACCTCTACTGGCAGGCCCAGCCCCAGCACGAAGGCCGCGAAGTGGGCACAGTCAGTTGGCTGGCTCAAATCGGCCGGTAGCGTATATAGTTTGGCGGTGGGCACAGCGGCCTGCATGGCGGCCGCAAGAGCGGCGAGGTCCGCTGCGGAGCGGGCGCAGGTGGCTACCGGAAAACCGGCGCGCAGAAAGCGCGACACTACGGCGCGGCCAATACCTTTGCTGCCGCCGGTCACGACGACTAAATTTTCGTTGGTTTGCACTATCGTTTTGCGTTTTTACGTATGGTGGCCAACCGCCCTTCGGCCCAATTTCAATAACCTGCGGCCCCAAACTTCGGTTTTTATTTTCCAACCTTCCCTTATGCTTACCACTCTCGGCTCGTTTGTCCTATTTCTGCGCGGCATGGTTTCGCGCACCGAGCGGTTCAGCGTCCTCTGGAACCGCACCATCGACGAAGCCATTCTCATCGGCGTCGATTCTATTGTCATTGTCGCCATCGTGTCGGCCTTCATCGGGGCCGTTACCTGCGTCCAGATTGCCTACAACCTCACCAACCCGCTCATTCCGCAGTCGACCATCGGCTATATGGTGCGCGAAATGACCATTCTGGAACTCGCTCCTACCATCACCAGCATTGTGCTGGCCGGCAAAGTGGGCTCCAGCATCGCGGGCGGTCTGGGCACCATGCGCATCACCGAGCAGATTTCGGCGCTCGAAGTCATGGGCATCAACTCCACGTCGTACCTCGTGCTACCGCGTATTCTGGCCGCCTTGCTCATGTTTCCGTTGCTGGTTATTCTGGCCATGCTGCTCTCCATTTTGGGCGGCTACCTAGCGGGCACTCTCACCGGCGTAATGACCGCGCAGGACTACATCGAAGGCATTCGCACCGATTTTATTCCCTACAACATTGTTTTCGCTCTCATTAAAGCAATTGTATTCGCCTTCCTCGTGTCGGGTATCTCCGCTTTCAAAGGCTACTTTACCACCGGTGGTGCCCTCGAAGTAGGCGCGGCCAGCACCGGCGCCGTTACCAATTCCATCATCGCCATCCTCATCGCCGACTTCGCCCTTGCGGCGTTGCTGCTCTGATTTAGTTGCCAGTTGTTCGTTGTCAGTTGTCAGCTTCTGCTGAAATGATGGTGGAACAACCTGCTAACAGACAACGACCAACTGATAACTACCATGATTGAAGTATCCAATATCGAGAAGTCGTTCAACGGCACACAGGTGCTCAAGGGCATTTCGTGCGTGTTCGAAACCGGCAAGTGCAACCTGCTGCTCGGTGGCTCCGGCACGGGTAAAAGCGTGCTGCTCCAATGCATTGTGGGCCTAATGAAGCCCGACATGGGCTCCATCACCTTCGATGGCACGGTGTACACCAACAGCAAAATCGATATCCGCCAGGAAATCCGCCGCAAAATCGGCATGCTGTTCCAAGGCTCGGCGCTGTTCGATTCGCTGACTGTCGCGCAAAACGTGGAATTCCCCTTGCAGATGCTGACGCCGGAAATGACGCCCGCTGAGCGCCGCGACCGGGTCGAGTTTTGCCTCAAGCGCGTGGGCCTTGAAAACGCCGGCAATAAGATGCCGGCCGAAATCTCGGGGGGTATGAAGAAGCGCGTGGGCATTGCCCGCGCCATTGCCCCCCAGTGCACCTACCTGTTTTGCGACGAGCCCAACTCCGGCCTCGACCCGCTCACCAGCATCAAAATCGACGAGCTGATTCACGAAATCACCCACGAATACGGTATTACGACCGTCATCGTAACCCACGACATGAACTCGGTGATTGAAATTGGCGAGCACATCGTGTTCCTGCACCAGGGCCAAAAGCTTTGGGACGGCACCAAGGATGAAATCCTGAACGCTCAAGTACCCGAACTGAAAGACTTCATCTTCAGCAGCAGCCTGGTGCGCGCTGCCAAGCGCATCGACGAAGAAACCATTGGTGGCATGGCCGCTTTCGCCGAAGGCGGCGAGGCTGGCGCCGGCATCTAATCAGCCGATTAGAGCCGATTCGGAACCAGTGGATGTAGGGGCGGGGTCGTTACGCCTGTACACTGGCCACGATACCGCCCTAGGCATAACAACAAAACGTCCTGCGGCACTTGCCGGAGCCTCTGTGCCGTTTAGTAATTTAATTTACTAGCAGTGAGAGGGCCCAGGCAAGCGTAGCAGGACGTTCGCCATTAAAGGCATCTTATTCCTTTGGCAGCAGCAGCAGCAGATGCGCCAGGTGGTGCTTTCCGTGCCAGGCATACAGCGCCAAGGTCTGCTCGAGGGTGGCAGTGCGCTGGTTGCCGGGATGATAGAACGTACGCTGCCATTGCTCATCCGTGAGGTGATGCATCAGCGTAACAAACCGCGAGTGCAGCGCCTCCAGCAACGTGAGCGACACCGGAATGGGCGTGGCGGCCACATCGGGCAGCTCAGCCCAGGCGCTTTCTTCATAGGGCTTTATAGTCGGCTTGTCCTCCGTCAGGGCCAGCCGGAAGCGCACGTACGCATTCATGTGCGAGTCGGCCACGTGGTGAATCACCTGGCGGCCGTTCCAGCCGCCGGGGCGGTACGGCTGCTCAAGGCCCACGCCGCCCACAACTTTTGCGGCCGCGGTCAGTTGGGCCGGTACCTCGGCAATTTGTTGAATAAGCGCCGCACGCTCAGCAGCCGACAGGGGGGCACTTGGCAATTGTGGCCGGCCAATGGGGTATTTCAACGATTCATCCATAAGGCAATTAAAGTTCGGTTGTTAAAAGTGAAAAGCTCGGAAAGCAAAAGTGAAGAGCTAATCGGGGAAATCCCGTTAACTCTTCACTTATAAAAGTTTAGCTAAAGTTTTAACCGTTGCGCTTGTTGAGCTCGTCGCGGATTTTAGCGGCCTTCTCGTAGTCTTCTTTGTCGAGAGCCTGCGCCAGCATTTTGCTCAGCTCCTCCACCGGCACCTGGCCGCTGGGCTCGCGCGCTTCGGGCTGGGCGCGCTTCGGGCTGGGCGACTCGCTGTCGGTGTCCTCATCGTCCTCGTCTTCGTCGTCATCCTCGGCGTCGCTTTCGGCTTCGTCGAGGTCCGAAAGAATAATGCCGGCTTCACTCAGCACGCTTTCCACCGTGTAGATGGGCACGCCGAAGCGCAGGCCAATGGCAATGGCGTCGGAGGGCCGGGCGTCGATGTCGAAAGTCGTGGCGCCGTCCGAGCACACAATGCGCGAGTAGAACACGCCTTCCTTCAGGTCCGAAATCACCACTTCCAGAATCACCACGTGCACATGCTCGGCAAACGATTTGAACAAGTCGTGAGTAAGCGGCCGGTTGGGGCTGATTTTTTCAATCTGAATGGCAATGCTTTGCGCTTCAAACATGCCGATGATAATGGGCAGGCGGCGGTTGCCGCCCTTCTCGCCCAGAATCAGCGCGAAGGAGCCAGATTGCGACTGGCTGGACGAGAGGCCCAGGATTTCAAGCTGGATTTTTTTCAAGGGAATACAAGGTGCTAGGTGTCGGGGAAGGGGAGGACGGGCCCGGGAAGGGTCCGTTCGGGGTGGCCCATCGGGATGGACGTGCAAGTAAAGAAAAGTCCGGGCATCTGCCACCCGAAACAGGTGTTGAAACCAGGATAGCCCCAAAAAGATTAGGGACCCAGGCCTCAGCCTTCCGCAGAAAGCCGACCGCCTGGGTCCCCAACTTGCCCACCGGGGCGGGGCTTTTTTGGTTAGTTCAACGCCTTCACGGCGGCCGTCAGCTTGGGCAATACGTCAAACACGTCGCCCACGATGCCGTAATCGGCTGCTTTGAAGAAAGGAGCCTCGGGGTCTTTGTTGATGACCACAATTACCTTCGAGCTGTTCACGCCGGCCAGGTGCTGGATGGCACCCGAAATGCCGCAGGCGATGTACAGGTTTGGCGAAACCGTGATGCCGGTCTGGCCCACGTGCTCGTGGTGAGGACGCCAGTCGACGTCCGACACTGGCTTCGAGCAGGCCGTAGCCGCGCCCAGCGCCTTAGCCAGTTCCTCAATCAGGCCCCAGTTCTCCGGGCCCTTCATGCCGCGGCCACCCGATACCACTCGGTCGGCCTCGGGCAGCAGAATGCCGCCGGCCTGGTCCTGCATCACCACTTGCTTGGGGGCATCGGCGAAGTCGGCATCCGACAGCTGAGCCGAGAAGCTGCTCACTTCGGCCGTTTTGCCAGCATCGTGCTTGGCTTCGGTCGAATTCTTCTTCACAGCGATGATTTTGCGGTCGCCGCTCAGCACCACATCCGAAAATGCTTTGCCCGAGAAAGCACCGCGCTTCACTGTGAACTGGTCGCCGCTGATTTTGGGCAGCTCCACCACGTTGGTAGCCAGGCTGGTCTTCAGGCGCACCGATAAGCGCGAGCCCACGGCCGCACCAATATTGCTGTTGGCCAGTACAATGATTTTAGCGCCTTCCTGCTCAACTGCCGTGGCAATGAGCTTGGTGTAGGCATTGTTCACGAAGTCCTTGAGGCGGGGCTCGGCGTCGTACAACACTTTCGTGATGCCCTGCTCGCCCAGCTTGGCCAGGTTGGCCTCGTTGGCTTCGCCCACGGCAATGGCCGTGGCGGTGGTGCCTAGCATGGCGGCCACATCAGCCCCGTAGGAGGCCACTTCCAACGACGACTTCTTTACTTCGCCGTCGGCGCATTCAACTACAACTATTACAGACATGATTTTTGCTTTTTTGTCATCCTGAGCGCAGCGAAGGACCTTATCACACTCGCGCTCTAAGAATTAGTGATTGCGACGAAAGCAGCCGTGATAAGTTGCTTCCTTCGTCAGCATGACAAACAGGATTAGATTACTTTGGCTTCGTTGCGGAGCAGTTTGATGAGCTCGCCGGCATTCTCAGCATCGATGAGCTTTACGCCCTGCTTCTTGGGGGGCAGCGCGTACTCAGCTACCGTAGTACGAGCGGGCTCACCCACGGCGGGCACCACTTTCAAGGGCTTGGTGCGGGCCGTCATGATGCCGCGCATGTTGGGGATGCGGGGCTCGCACATGGGCTGCTGGCACGAAGCCACGAAGGGCGTGTTCACGCTCACAATCTCCTTGCCGCCTTCAATTTCGCGCTCCAGGGTCGCGGTATTGCCGCTCATGTCCAGCTTCATGGCCGGGGCCACGGTTGGGATGCCGAGCATTTCGCCCACCATGCCGTGCACCTGGAAACCGTTGTAGTCAATGCTTTCCTTGCCCATCAGAATTACGTCGTAGGCACCCTCCTTGGCAATGGCGGCAATTTGCTCGGCCACGAAGTAGGCATCCTGCGGTACGGCATCCACGCGAATGGCATCGTCGGCCCCAATGGCCAGCGCCTTACGGATGTTGGGCTCGGTGTCAGCCTGGCCCACGTTCAGCACCGTCACGGTGCCGCTGCCGGCGGCTTCCTTCAGCTCGATGGCACGGGTGAGGGCGTATTCGTCCCAGGGATTAATCACGAACTGCACCCCGGCCTTGTTGAACTCCTTGTTATCGGGCGTAAAGGCAATTTTGGTGGTCGTGTCGGGCACGTTGGAAATGCAAACCAGAAACTTCATCTAAGCGGGATTAGGGTGGCGAAATCGAGGAAAAAAGGCTGCATGCATAACAACCTCTGAAAAGCATACAAGTTTTAGCAAAAAACCGCGGTTTCGGGCAGTGCCACGAAAAAGCCGCAATTTTGCCCCAAAGGTAAACAAATCTCCCTGCCGAATGAACACTCCCGCCACCCGATTACAGCAACTCCTGGCCTTTTACGCCGACGACCCCACCGACGCCTTCACCATATATGCCCTGGCTACCGAATACCGCACCCAAGAACCCGAGCGCGCTTGGGGATTTTATCAGAAGCTTTTGGCTGAACATGCTGATTATGTTGGAACTTACTACCACGCCGGCAAACTGCTGGAGGAGTTTGGGCGCAAGGAAGAGGCCGAGCAAGTGTACCGAAAAGGATTGGTTGTTGCGAAAAAGGCCGGCCAGCAGCACGCCGCCAGCGAGTTGCGCCAGGCCCTGAGCAGCTGCCTGGGGCTGGATTATGAGGATGAATAGGTCGCCGGCCGAACTCCCGCAACGGATGTAACCGGGCTGGACTACTGGTCCGGTTGTGGTGTGGTAGCTGAAGTGTGGCACAATAAGCTGCTGGGTTTCATGCCTTGGAAACTGAGGTTCGACCAGTGAATAACATGGCTTGTCGTTTTTAAGGGATTACTTGCTCGTTAAGAGGCAGTTTTGCATCATCGAACTCGTATTGCTCTAAGCCATTCCCCTGCCCACTGTTTCTGGTTGCATCACCATGAAGAATTTTCTGCAGGACATTCGAACAACCTTTTCCCGGGAGCTGAAACAGCACCTGGCCGCCCGGCTGGGGGAGAGCGAAAATGCTGTGGGTAAAGCACTGAAAGGGATGATTCCCATGGTGTTGTGCCAGTTGGTTATTCAAATTGGAAACGGCGAGGGGTGTAATCTGTTTTTGCCCACACTAAAACCCGATTGGCCGGGGGCCCGAGATACGCAGAACATGACGGAAGTGCTGGCGTTGCTGGGTGGCGGGCCCAACAACAGCGGTGCTTTGAACGCAGGCGAGGACCTGTTGGGGCGCTTGTTTGGGGCTAACCGGCTTGAGGTCGACAGCCTCCTCAGTGCTTATACGGGGGTGCGGCTCAACTCTGCGGCTATACTGTTGCGGCTGGTGGCTACCGTATTGGCGGCCGGCTTGGCCCAATACGCTACGCACCAGCACCTCAACGCCTCGCGCCTGAGTGAAGAGGTGGGGGATGCTAAAAATCATATTTACAACTGGTTACCCGCCGACTTGCCCCGGTGGCCCGGTTACCGGCAGCGTACGGCGGTGAAGGCTCCGCATGCTGTGTGGGCTGCCGAGCTTGCCCGGCCCTATTGGATGTTGGTGCTGGCTGCCGCTGGGGCCATGGTGCTGGTGTTTCTGGTGCTTGGCGCCGTGGCCCCCAATACCGGCCGTCAAAAGCCCGCAATGGGGCCGCCAACGGTTCGGGTTGAAATGGTGCAGTAGCCAGGGCCCTATCAGAGGCATTTGGCGCATTTATCTGAACCGGGCTGCTTCTGCCGGCGCCAACCGCCTGGTAAACGGACGCGTTGGACGAGAAAAGGACGGGCTTCGGCGCATGAATTTCAGGTTCATTTTATCCTCACGGAAGGCCGCCAACCTTTGTCGGGTAATCGAATCAACCCATGTTCCGCAACGTCCTTTTGCTGGTGCTGGCCCTGGCGGCCACCAGAGCCCAAGCCCAGGTACCAGCCCATGCTACCGGCCCGGCTCACGCAACTATCCTGCCCCCGGCTACGGCAGATACGCTGCGCCTGACGCTGCCGCGGGCCGAGCAGCAGTTCGTCCGGAATAACCTGGCGGTGCTGGCCCAGCAGTACAACGTGACGGTGGCCCAGGCCCAGACCGTGCAGGCCCGCCTGCTCGACAACCCGTCGCTGTATGTGGAGCAGGACGTGCTGCGCCGCCGCATTGCCCGCCCAATGGTGCCCGAAGGCACGGTGGGCAGCGAGGCCATTGTAACGGTGCAACAGCTATTCTCATTGGCTGGCCGGCGCAAGGCTGCCGGCTTGGCTGCCCAGCAAGGTGCGGTGGTAGAGCAGTACAACCTGCAGGACCTGCTGCGCAACCTGCGCTACCAGCTGCGCACCACGTTTTACGACCTGTACTTTAAGCAGCGCACGCTGACGGCCTACGCCACGGAGATTACCTCGCTTACCCGCACGGTGGGCCTGTACCAAACGCAGTTTGAGAAGGGCAACATTGCGCTGAAAGAGGTGATTCGGCTACGGGCCTTTCTCTTCACGCTGCAAAGCGAGCGGCAGAGCCTGCTCAACGACGTGGCTTCGGACCAGACCGACCTGCACGTGCTGCTGCGCGATGCCACCGGCAGCCAGTACGTGCCCGTCGCCGACCTGGCCCGTACCCGCAACCTGACCCTGGCCGGCCACCCCGAGCAGGCGCTGATTGACACAGCGCTGGTGCAGCGCACCGATTTGAACGCCCGCCGCGCCGCGCTGCAGCAGCAGAACCTGAACCTGAAGCTGCAACAGAAGCTGGCCGTGCCCGACCTGGCCGTGGGCTATACCTACGACAAGGCCGGCTCCTACATCAACAACTACCAGGCCCTTACCCTGGGGATGGCCGTGCCCGTTTTCAACCGCAACCAGGGCAACATTCAGGCGGCCAAAGCTCAGATTGCCAACAGCCAGCTGCTCGTGGACCAGCAGCAGCTGGTGGTGCAGAGCGAGGTGCACCAGGCCTACCAGCTGGCCGCCCGCAACGACGAGCTGTTTCAGAACACCGACCGCGACACCGCGCCGTTTGCCCGCCTGATGGTCGGCATCGAGCAGAGTTATGCCAAGCGGATTCTGAGCTTGGTGGAATACCTGGACTTCTTCGAGTCTTATAAGAACAACCTGACGCAGCTGAACACCTTGCGGGCCAACCGGGTGCGGGCTTTCGAGCAGCTGAATTTTGCCGTGGGCAAGCCTGTTTTCCGCGCCGAATAAACCCGGTAAAGCCGCAGCATTCGTCTTAATCCTTAATCATCATATGCTGCTGGCCCAAGGCCACTGGCTACTTCCTGCCTCCTCATGAACCGCTCCTTTCTGGCATTGCTGACCGCCGTAACCCTGGTTGGCTGCTCCAAACCCGAAGTCAAAGAAGAGAAGAAAGAGGGCTTCCGCCTGTCCGACACCATGATGAAGCAGATTGTGCTCGACACGGTGCGCCTGCGCCCGGTGCAGGACGAGCTGGTACTGACCGGCGAAATTGCCACCGACGGCGACAAAACCGTGAAAGTGTACCCGTTGGTGGGCGGCGTGGTGGAGCAGCTGAAAGTGCAGCTCGGCGACAAAGTGACCAAGGGTCAGATTCTGGCCGTCATCAAGTCGGGCGAAATTGCTGACGTGCAGAACCAGACCACGGCCGCCAGCTCCGACCTCGACATTGCCCGCAAGAACCTGGCCGTGGCCGAGGACATGTTCAAGGCCGGGCTGAACTCGGAGCGCGACGTGGTGCTGGCCCGCGCCGAGGTGACCAAAGCGCGCGGCACGGTGGGCAAGAACGTGAAGCAGCTCAGCGTGTACGGCATCGGCAAGGATGGCATGTACGAGCTGCGGGCGCCTATTTCGGGCTTTATTACCGAGAAGAACGCCACCGACCACGAGCAGTTTAATAACGACAACATCGGTAACCTGTTCACGGTGAGCAACCTCGACGATGTCTGGATTATGGCCAACGTGTTTGAGTCGGACATTTCCAAGGTGAAGGAAGGCTACTCGGCCGACGTAACTACGCTGAGCTACCCGGACAAGCATTTCCGGGGCAAGATTGACAAGGTGTTCAACGTGTTGGACCCCGACAGTAAGGTGATGAAGGTGCGCGTGCGCCTCGACAACCCCGGCTACCTGCTCAAGCCCGAGATGTACGCCCAGGTGCGCGTGGTGAACACGGAAGGGGCGAAGGCTCTGGCCGTGCCCGCCAAATCGGTGGTGTTTGACAAGGACCGCAACTTCGTGATGGTGTACCGGGACCGCACCCACGTCGAAACCTGCCCCGTGACCATCAGCAAAACGGTGGGCGACTACAGCTACATTACGAGCGGCCTGAGGCTTGGCGATGTGGTGATTGCCAAGGACCAGCTGCTGGTGTATGACGAGCTGAACGACTAACCAAACAAGACCGGGGCTAACCCCGAGCAAGCGGATTACCGGCTTGCTCCGGGTTAGGGCTGCCTATTAAATCTGCCCATAACTCACCGTTTCTTCACCGTTAGGAACTAAAAATGAACAAGTTCATCCAGGGCGTCATTGCCTTTTCGCTTAAGAACAAGGGCTTCATCTTCCTCATGACGCTGGTCGTGGTCATCATGGGGGTGGTAAGCTACCGGAACACGCCCATCGAGGCATTTCCGGACGTCACCAACACCGAAATCACCATCATCACGCAGTGGCCCGGCCGCTCGGCCGAGGAGATGGAGAAGTTCGTGACCGTACCCATCGAAATTGCGCTGAACCCGGTGCAGAAAAAGGCCTCGGTGCGCAGCACCACGCTGTTCGGGCTGTCGGTGGTGAAGGTGATTTTCGACGACGGCGTGGACGACGCTTTCGCCCGTCCGCAGGTAAACAACCTGCTGCGCGAGGTGGACTTGCCCGACGGCATCACGCCCGACGTGCAGCCGCCGTACGGCCCTACCGGCGAAATCTACCGCTACACGCTGGAAAGCAAAACCAAATCGGTACGCGAGCTGAAAACCCTGCAGGACTGGGTGATTGAGCGCAACCTGAAGGCGGTGCCCGGCGTGGCCGACGTGAACAGCTTCGGCGGCGAGGTGAAGGACTACGAAATCAGCGTGAACCCCGGCAAACTGCAGGATTTCGGCCTCACGCCGCTCGACCTGTATAATGCCGTGCAGCGCTCCAACATCAACGTGGGCGGCGACGTGATAACGTCCGGGCAGCAGAACTACGTGGTGCGCGGCATCGGCCTGCTGAACAACATTTCGGATATCACCAACACGGTGATTAAGAACGTGAACGGGGTGCCGATTCTGGTGCGCGACGTGGCCCGCGTGACCGAAAGCGCCCTGCCGCGCCTGGGCCAGGTGGGCCGCGGCCTGGAGGACGACAAGCTGGAAGGCATCGTGGTGATGCGCAAGGGCGAAAACCCCTCGGAAGTCATTGCCCGCCTGCACGACAAGGTGGACGAGCTGAACTCGAAAATCCTGCCGCCGGATGTGAAGATGAAAACCTTCTACGACCGGCAACAGCTCATCGACTTCTCGACCGAAACCGTGGTTCACAACCTGATGGAAGGCATTGTGCTGGTCACGCTCATCGTGTTCCTGTTCATGGCCGACTGGCGCACCACAGTGATTGTGTCGGTGATTATTCCTCTGGCGCTGCTGTTTGCCTTCATCTGCCTGCGGCTGCGCGGCATGAGCGCCAACCTGCTGAGCATGGGCGCCATTGATTTCGGCATCATCATCGATGGCGCGGTGGTAATGGTGGAAGGGCTGTTCGTGGCCCTCGACCACAAGGCCCACCAGGTGGGCATGGAACGGTTCAACAAGCTCTGCAAGCTGGGGCTGATTAAAAAGTCGGGCCGCGAGATGGGCAAGTCGATTTTCTTCGCCAAAGCCATTATTATCACGGCGTTGCTGCCCATTTTCTCCTTCGAGAAAGTAGAAGGCAAGGTGTTCAGCCCGCTGGCCTGGACGCTGGGCTTTGCCCTGCTGGGCGCGCTGATTTTCACCCTTACGCTGGTGCCAGTACTGGTCAGCAACCTGCTGAAAAAGGACGTGCGGGAGAAGGACAACTTCTTCGTGCGCGGCGTGCACAACGGGGCCAACCGCTTCTTCCGCTTCACCTACGCCCGCAAAACGGCCACGCTCATCATTGCCTTTTTTGTCACAGCACTGGGCCTGTATTCCTTCTCATTTCTGGGTTCGGAATTTCTGCCGGAATTGAACGAGGGCTCGATTTACGTGCGTGCGCAGCTGCCGCTGAGCATCAGCCTGGAATCATCAAACGAGCTGTGCAACCAGATGCGGCGGGACTTTTTGAGCTTCCCCGAGGTGAGCGACGTGGTGAGCCAGACCGGCCGCCCCAACGACGGCACCGACCCCACGGGCTTCTACAACAACGAGTTTCTGGTGCAGCTCAAGCACACGCCGGAAGTGGAGAAGAAGATGAAATCCAAGGTCTACCGCGAGGATTTGGTGGCGCGGATGAAGGCCAAGCTCGACAAGTTTACCGGCGTCGACTTTAACTTCTCGCAGCCCATCACCGACAACGTGGAAGAGGCCGCCTCAGGCGTTAAAGGCTCGATTGCGGTGAAGATTTACGGCACCGACTTGGCCACACTCGAAGCCAAGGCCCGTGAGGTGTACGAGGTGTTGAAAACGGTGAAAGGCATTGATGACCTGGGCGTGCTGCGCAACATTGGCCAGCCCGAGTTCCACGTCGACCTCGACGAGCGCCGCATGGCCAGCTACGGCGTGAGCAAGACCGATGCTGCCTCGGTGCTGGAAATGGCGGTGGGCGGCAAGGAAGCTACGCAACTGTACGAAGGCGAGCGCAAATTTCCGGTCCGGGTGCGCTACGAACCACAGTTCCGCCAGACACCGACCGAAATCTCGGCCCTGATGGTGCCCACGCAATCGGGCAAAACCATTCCGCTCACCGAAATCGCAGACATTCACTCTGTGACTGGCCCGAGCCTGATTTACCGCGACGACAACCGCCGGTTCGCCGCCGTGAAGTTCTCGATTCGGGGCCGCGACATGGGCTCGACCATCAAGGAGGCGCAGGAAAAAGTGAACCGCCACCTCGTGCTGCCGAAAGGCTACGAGCAGAAATGGACCGGCGACTTCGAGAACCAGCGCCGCGCCCAGCAGCGCCTCTCGCAGGTGGTGCCCATTTCGCTGGGGCTCATCTTCTTCATCCTGTTCATCCTCTTCGGCAACCTGAAGGACGCCGGGCTGGTGCTGCTCAACGTGCCGTTTGCCATTATTGGCGGCATCGCGGCGCTGCTCATCACCCACACCAACTTCTCGATTTCGGCCGGTATTGGCTTTATCGCGCTGTTTGGCATCTGTATTCAGAACGGCGTGATTCTGATTTCGGTCTTTAAGCAGAACCTGGTCAAAAAGCAGACGCTCGACCAGAGTATTAATGAAGGCGTGATTTCGCGGGTGCGCCCCGTGGTGATGACGGCCCTCATGGCCACCATCGGCCTGATGCCGGCCGCTATTTCCACCGGCATCGGCTCGGAGACGTCCAAGCCGCTGGCCATTGTGGTCATCGGCGGGCTGATAACGGGTACCATCCTCACACTCTTTGTGTTCCCGTTGGTGTTCGAGCGGTTTTACCGCGCCGCGCACACGCATTACGGCGACGACTTAGTGGCTGGCAAGAAACCCCAACTGGTGCGGGCTTAGCCAGGCTTCACGGCCGCTAACCGTGCCAGCTGGGGCTTCTTGGTTGGGAGAGAACTTTGGCTGGGCAAACCAGTTATTCCCGACACAACGTATTTTCGGCCTCAACTTCCGAATTCCCTCTCATCGATATGGCTTCTTCCGAAACCCGCGCTCAGGTGCAGGACTACTATGGCACCCAGCTGCAAACCAGCCAAGACCTACTTACCAACGCCTGCTGCACCGACGATGTGCCGCTGGCCCACCGCCGCATCCTGGCGCAGCTGGAGTCTGAGGTACTAGAAAAATATTACGGCTGCGGCGTATGCATTCCGGACGCCATCGAGGGCATCACGGTGCTCGATTTGGGCTCCGGTTCCGGCCGCGATGCTTATTTGTTGTCGAAGCTGGTGGGCGAAAACGGCCACGTCATCGGCGTGGATATGACGGAGGAGCAGCTCGACGTGGCCCGCCGCCACATCGACGCGCACACCGTCACCTTCGGCTACTCGAAACCCAACGTGGAATTCCGCCACGGCTATATCGAGGACCTGAAATCGGCCAACATTGCCGACAACAGCGTGGACCTAGTGGTGAGCAACTGCGTGCTGAACCTAAGCACCGACAAGGAAGCCACCTACCGCGAAATTTTCCGGGTGCTGAAGCCCGGCGGCGAGTTGTTCATCGCCGACGTATTCGCCGACCGTCGCGTGCCCGAAACCCTGCGCCAGGACCCCATCCTCTACGGCGAGTGCCTGAGCGGCGCGATGTACACCGAGGATTTTCGCCGCCTGCTGTTGCGCCTGGGCATCAACGACTACCGCCTGCTGAGCAGCCGCCGCCTGACCATCAACAACGCCGAGATTGAGGAAAAAGTCGGCAACATCGGCTTCTATTCGCTCACGGTGCGCGCCTTCAAGCTCGACATCGAAGACAAGTGCGAAGACCACGGCCAGGTAGCCACTTACCTGGGCACCATTCCCGGCCAGCCCAATCAGTTCGTGCTCGACGACCACCACACCTTCGAAACCGGCCGGCCCATGCTGGTATGCGGCAACACGGCCGCGATGGTGGCCGATACGCGCTACGGCTCCCACTTCCGCGTAATGGGCGATACCAGCCAGCACTTCGGCCTGTTCGACCGCGGTACGGCCCCGGTGGCAGCCAGTGCCGATGCCCTGCCGGGCGGCTGCTGCTAACCTGCGGCAACCCTAGTTGCGAAGTAGCCCTGTCGTGGCAGCCTGTTGGGGCGTTATTTCGCAACCTGAGCTAAAATAAAAAAAGCCCCGGTCCGTTGCACGTGCAGCGAACCAGGGCTTTTTAGCGTTGACGGCCCCGCGTGCGCAGGCTGGCCCAGGCCGCTACAGCTTCCGGCGCGGTACCCGTGAGCAAAATGCCCGTTGCGTAGAGCACCGTGAGCACGCCGCCGCGCATGAGCAGCGTGAGGAACGCATTCCCGGTTTCGGGCAGCACCCAGGCAGCAAGCCCCGCTACGGCCGCCACGGCCAGAATGCGGGGCGTGCTGCCATCGAAGGGCTGCATGCCATAGTTGCGCCACACAAACCATGTCCGCACGGTGTTGATGCTCACCAGAGCGATGCAGTAGGCAAGGGCCGCGCCCGCCAGTTGCAGGCGCGGAATCAGCAGCCAATTGAGCACTACCACGGCCGCGGCAAGGGAAATGTTGAACACCAAATCGAAGCGGTAGCGCGGCGAAGTGGCCACGATGATGCCGTTGACCCCGGTGATGCCGTCGAAAAGCCGGCCAGCCAGCAGCAGCAGTACTGCCGTAGTACCCACCGCGTATTCGGGCCGATGAATTAAGCCGTAGATGAAGTTGAGGTTCAGGCCAATACCCAATGCTAAATAGCAGCCTAGTAGGGTGTTAATGCGCGTGCTGCGACAGTAAAAGTCGGCCATCTTGGCCATGTTGTCTTCTTTCCAATATTCGGCAATCAGCGAAAAGGCGGTTTTATAAAGCGCCCGGAAAGGCAGCACCAGCGCCGTGCTCACATTGGTAGCAATCAGGTAGATGCCCGCCGCCGCCAGGCTTACTTTGGTGCCTACCATCAGGCTGTCGATGTTGAGCAGCACCGTGCCCGAGATATTGCTCAGCAGCACGAAGCCGCCGAAACCCAGCATTTCGCGCAAGGGCTTGATGCGCAACGCCGCCCGCGTCGGTCGCAAATGCAACTCGCCAATGGCTGCCAGGTAAATGGCCAGTAGCACCGCCACCACCGCATATGCGCCCACGTAAGCCAGCACAAAACCGTGGAAGCTAATAACACCTTGGCTGTAAGCCACCGCCGCACCAACCAGCATCAGCCGCAGCAGGACTTCCTGGCAAAACGAGGAAAACGACGTGTGGTAGAGCGAGCGCAGATAAGCATCCTGGAGGGAGCCCAGCATGATGCAGCCCGCCAGCGCAATAGCCGCCAAGTAGTGTGGTGCGAGCAACGCCGCGTCGCCCTTGGCATACCACTGTAGCAGCAGCGGCTTGCCCAGCAGCAGTGCCAGCGCCACCACCACAAAACCCAGCAGCGGCGGCCCTAGCAGCAGCGGAAAGAAGCCCGCGTGGTTGCGTCCTTGGTTCCGGAAAAATGGGAAATACCGAATTCCCATGTTAGCAAACCCAAACGAGGCGACCTGGGCCCCAATGGTGGCCAGTGGCAACAATACGCTGGCTGTGAGACCAATCTGGGCCGGCGAAAGCAGGCGTGGCAGCACCAGAATAGTGTTGGCAAAGCCGATGGCCAGCCCGACGTAGGAAATCAGGGTATTGCGGATGCCCTGGCGCTGAACAATGCCCAAATGGTGGCTGAGTAAATGGTGTAGCCCACGCATTCGCGTGGGCATCGGGGAAGTAAGGCACAAGCCGAAGCGTGTGCTACGGGCCTCAAAGTTCGGCTACAATCCGGTTTCCGGTTAGGAAAGCCGCGCCGCGCTCTCGTAGGTATTCCATGATTTCGGCAAACTGCTGGGGGCCGGTAGTGGTATTGGCCGGGTCGAAATGGTCGTTGTGCCAGAGGATGCTGGCCACGCCACCGAACCGCTCAATTTCGGCCAACATCGGCTGCAGAGCCGGCAGAATCTCTGGGCCTTGCAGCTGTAAGTAGCTAGGATGGTGCAGGGTAGCGTCCATTACCTGGAGCGGGATTTCAACAAACGCGTATGCCGTTCCACTCGCAAAGTTGAATGGGTAAAAGGGCTGGCAGTACGAATGACGGAACCCAAAATGCTCAGCAAACCCTAGGGTCGAGTCGTACGCAAAGCCGCCAACTGCCTCAATTTTGGCCGGGGTGAGGCGCGGTTCCCAGCGCAGGTAGTGAAACCGCAGGCCTCCACAACCTGCTTGCAACTTACGTGCTTCGTGGTCAAGCTGCAACGGGTCGGTGGCCGTGCCGATGCTGCCGTGCAGGTTGATTTCGCAACTCTTCTGGGCGAGTGCCTTAAGACGCTGGCGAAGCCCGGCAGAGAGCTGGTAGTCCGCGTTGGGGGTGCCATCGGCCCCGGGGCGCGACTGTGGCAGGATAAAAAAAGTAGAGCATCCCCCGTACCTAGCCGTGGCGGCGGCCACGCTTTCCAGGTTGTCCCAGGCATCGGGCTGGGTGAAATGTTGCCACAGCAACGCACCGAAACGCCGCGTGCTTCGTTGCAGGAGGGCGGCTTTAGCCGGCGCTTTCCAGGCACTGCGCAGCTCGTCGATATCGTGGCTGATGAAGGCGGCAAAAGCGGCTCCGTTCCAGCGCCTAGGTTTAAGCGCCTGGCCCGTAACGTGCTCGATAGCCCTCTTCAGCACGTCGAAATAGTAATTGACCACTGGCAGGGTCACGAAGCCATACTGCTTTTGCACACTGGCCGCGTAGGGAAAACGGCCGTGCCGGTCCCTCTCATCGGAGAAATATTCTTGCCAGCCACTCAACAGGTAGAAAGCTGCTGAGATGAGGTCGGCATTAATGCTCACCCGTCCTCGCTGCATGGTGAGCAGAGGCGCTGCGGGTTGAGCGTCGAAGAAAAACGGGACCCGCTGCCCCACCCAGTCCCGGTAGTTGGGAGTACCGGGGTAGGGTTCCTTTTCCTGGAAAAAGCTGCCCGCTGCATCAGCCACCACAATCGGCTGGAGGCTGTCAGAGTACCCAATCAGCCCTTGGGGCACGTTCTCATAAGCAAGCGCAAAATGTCGAAGCACATAGCTCAGCCGCATATCAGCCGACACTGGTGCGGCCTCGGTTGGAGGAAGTGAAATTGTAAGAGGAGTAACTGACATTTTTTTAAAAGGAGTAGAATGTCAGATGGTTGATATCATCTCGTTGAGCCAATCATTTAAGGTGCTGGCAGTGCGCTCGCGGCTGTGGCCTTCGTCGGAAGTTCCTAAAGTAGCATTGTAGTAGGCGGCCCGCTGGTAGAGGTCAGCGGGCTTGTGCTGGGCGTAGCGGCGCAGCGCCGCTACCAGCGCAGTAGGCGAATCAGCGCGCTCGACTAGGCCGCGGGCCGCGTAGCCGTAGTAGTCGTCGGTGAGCGGGTTGGCGGCAAAACGGTAGTAGATGCTGGCCACGTTGAGCATGACGGCTTCGAGGTGGGTAGAAGTATCGGCGGCCACCAAAGCATCCTGCTGCAGCAAAAAGTCAAATGCGTTTTCCTTACGCGCATCCGACCACTGCAACGCCGGCAGCAACTGGCGCAGCGGGCCGAAGTCGCGGCCGTCGCTGGGATGCGGGCGCAGCGTGAAAGTCAGTTCGGGCAATTCCCGATTGAGGAACAGCAGCGTGTCGGTAAGGGCGGGCAGCGGGTCGTGGATGTTGCAGGCCATGCCCACGCGGCGCACGGCGGGAGCAGTATTGCGGCGGCCCAGGTAGGCGTCGGCTTTGGGCATGCCTACCAGCGCCACGCGGCCGGTAATGGGACCGCAATGCCGGTATTTGTCCAAAGCATCCTGGCCCTCAAGCAAACTCAAGTCAAAACCCAGCGGAGGGAAGTTGGTGCTCACACTGGCGTGCTGCACGTAGGCGGTGGGCACGCCCTCGGCCCGACACGCCAGCAACAGCGAGCGGGTATCGTCGTTGTGGTCGTTGGAAAACACCACGGCCCGGGGCCGGTAGAGGCGCAGCGCCCGCCGGTATACTTCGTAGTAGCCGATGGCATAGAAAATGAAGTCGAAAAAGCGCGTGGCGCGCGGCCCCACTTGCCGCCGCAGCCCGAAGTACGCCATCGGGAACTGCCAGTAGTAAAGCAGCTTGCGCCGGAGCGAGAGCCGGTTCACCACCGCATTATAGCGGCCGATGTTCTTGGCCTGCCCGGCCACCAGCACGGCATCGGCGCGCGCCTCCGTCAGAAAGGCCAGCGCGTCATAGTTGTTGGCGCTCACTACGTAGAGCCACACTTTACTACGCAGGTCGTCGCGGTTTTTTATGGGCTGGAAGATATTGCCCACCAGCCGAAGCACCGCGTAGCCCAGCACCCGCGCCAGCCGCTTGAGCGGGTTGGCCGGCGAAATATCCGCTAGGGCGGCCGGCGACAGCGCTGCAAAAATATCGGTGAAGCGCAGCTGCAGGATGTTCCGCAGGCGGGGAATAAGCGGAATTTCCGGGCCTGGCATTAGAGCGAATCCCAAGCAAGGGGAGTGCCTGGCTTCAAATCTTTTACAGCTTTGCGGCCCAGCACGGTTTCCCAGTGGCGGGGCCAGAGGCCGTCGCCGGGGCGAATAATTTTCAGGTTATCAGTTGTGAATTCTTCGCCTGCCGCAATAGGCTTAGCCACGTAAATGCTGCGCTTGTACATGCGGCTTTTCTCCTCAGCTGGCTGAATACACAGCTGCACGGTGCCCAGCGCCAGTTGGGCGCGCTCCGTTTCTTCCACCAGCATTTTCAACTCGTGGGGCTCCATCGAAAAAGCCGAGTCGACGCCGCCTTCGGACCGAAGCAAGGTAAAGTGCTTCTCAATGACGCAGGCTCCGAGGGCCACAGCTGCCACGCTCGCGCCAATGCCCATGGTGTGGTCGCTCAGGCCAATGGGGCAGTTGAAGGTTTCGGCCAGCACCGGGATGGTGCGCAGGTTGGTGTTTTCGGGCGTAGCAGGGTAGGTACTGGTGCATTTCAGGAGCACCAGCTCGCGGCAGCCGGCGGCGCGCAGCACCCGCACGGCTTCGTCGATTTCGGCCAACGTTGCGGCTCCCGTGCTAATGATGACCGGCTTGCCCGTAGCGGCTACTTTGCGCAGCAGCGGCCAGTGGGCGTTTTCAAACGAGGCAATCTTGTAAGCGGGCACGTCCAGCGATTCCAGGAAATCCACCGCTGTCTCGTCGAACGGCGTGCTGAAGGCCAGCATGCCGTGCTGCCGGGCGCGGGCAAACAGCTCGGCGTGCCATTCCCAAGGCGTGTGCGCCTCCTGGTAGAGCTGGTAAAGGTTTTTGCCTTCCCACAGTGACCGGCCCTCCTCGTCGATGGCAAAGCCGGTGTCCATCGTAATCGTGTCGGCAGTATACGTCTGGAGCTTGAGGGCGTCGACGCCGGTAGCAGCCGCGGCATCGACCAGGGCCAGGGCACGCTCCAGGCTCTGGTTGTGGTTGCCCGACATCTCGGCGATAATAAACGGCTTGTGAGCGGGGCCAACCGGACGGCCACCAATGGTAATTTCGGTCATGGAAAAGCGAAGCGAATTCGAAGGGGGTAAAGGTACTGTAGCGCGCAGCCTTTGCTGCGTGGCACGAGCAGAGCGAGAATTTTCCGAAGCGCCGGATGCCGATACTCGCTGTGCTCGTGCCACGCAGCAAAGGCTGCGCGCTACGTTGCGGGCTACAACTCGTCCAGTGACTCAATAATCCGAGCAGCTTCGTGCGCCGCGTCGGCTACGTAGTGGGCGTAGTTGCCCCGCAGGATGCGCACCGTATCAAAACCCAACGGCTTGATGCCCACAAAATCTTTCTTCACGTTGTCGCCCACGTAGATGATTTCAGCCGGAGTTACGTGTTCGCGCTTGCAAATCAAGTCGAAGACGTGCGGGTTGGGCTTGGCGCGGTGGCGGCCGTAGCGGTTGGTGAGGTAGGCGTGGCGCACGCGTCCGGCCAGATTCAGCGCGGCCACCTTGCGGGCCTGCACTTCCTTGTGGCCGTCCGTCACGATGTAGAGCGGCTGGCCGGCAAAGCGACTCAGGGCTCGCTCCGCATCGGGGAATAAGTTGATTTCGGGCCGATGCTGGCGGTAAGCGCGCAGGCAGGCGGCTACCAGCGTCTTGCTCCAGCGACCGTGCTGGCGCAGCACGTTGTCGAATACCTGGCCCCGGCCCAGCTTGGCTTCCTCGGCAATCATTCCGGCGGCTAGTATTTCGGCTGGCACGCCCAGCAGCGGGCTCAGGAAGCCAGCCACGGCGCGAAAGCCGCTGTGCACGTAGCTGAGTTCAGGATAGAGCGTGTCGTCGAGGTCGAAAACAAGTACGCTGCGCTTAATGGAGAATGAAGAATGGGGAATGAGGAATTCCGACGGGATTAATTCTTCCTTCTTCATTCCGCATTCTTCAGTAAGTGGAACGTTGCATCTATTGCCGTGCGCACCTGGCGCAATGGCCCGGCGGCTGGTACGAAGGGAAATGCCGCCAAATCGGCTCCGCCGGCTTCCTGCAAAAACCAATAGAATGAATCGACCCCCGCCGCGATGCCCAGCGTGGAGGCCCCACCAAACCGGCAGTTGCACTCGATGAGGTGCAGCCCGCCCTCGTCGGTGAGCAGCGCCTGCAGCACAAAAGGACCATAAAGGCCCAATTGGGCAACAATGGGTTCGAGGCGGGCCAGCAGGTTGGCATCGGGCAGGGTAGTGGTGACCTGCGACTCGCCGTGCACCACTACGTCGCGGGTGCGGGCCATCAGGCCTTGTACGCGACCCTTGCGGTCCACGTAGCCATCCACGCTGATTTCGCGGCCGTGGATGAAGGGTTGGAAAACGGGCTCTTGCAAGGTGCGGGCGTGAGAAAGAGCGGCAGCGGCCGGCAGGTTCAGGCCCAGGCTGAGCGAGCCCGCGCCGTGCCGCTCCTTCACGACGAAGGCCGTGGGTGGTGGAAGCTGGCGTTCGGTTAACGCATCAATTTCGCGGGCGGTGGCAATAACAGGTAGGCCGTGTAGCTGCCCGAGAGTGGCGAATTCCAGCTTGTCGAGGCAACGGTGTACTGCTTCGGGGGTACTTACGAGTACGGCCACGCCGGCATGGGCCAGCGCGTCGCGGTGCCGGCTCCAGAAGGCCAGCTCGCCGTCGCGGGTCGGAATGAGGTAGGCAATGTGGCGCGCCTGAAGGCCGGCTAGTAGTTCGGGCAGGGCCTCGTCGCGCAGGGCAGGCATGGCCCAGAAGTCATCGGCCAGCGGGCGGGCCAGGGCCTGCGGGTTGAGGTCGGCTCCGATGACTTTGGTGGCGTAGTGCAGGCGGCGGGCGGCCGCTTGCACGGCGCGCAGCAGAGGAGCTTTGCCGGCGAGGCTCGTCACCAGAACATGCCCGCGAAAAGCTCCGGTAGGCCGGAAGCAGCTATGAAACACCGTATCGACCAGCTGCCCGGCGACCTGCACGTGGCGCGGCAGGCGGGCTTCCTCCACAAAGCCCTCGGCCTCGAGCACGGCCGTTAAGTAAGGGCGCACGTCGTAAGCTTCGGTGTTGATTTTCTGAAGGGGAAGGTCCTCGAAAGCTACCTGGCGCAGCAGGTGCAGGTAGGCGGCAAAGTCGGCTTTAAAGGTCGGGATGTGGGCATTGCGGCCCGTTTCGAGCAGGAAAGAGATTTCGGCCCGGCCGGCCGGCCAGTCGATGTGCACCAGCCCGCCGTAACCAATGAATTCCTCCTCCAGCAGCAGCGAAAACAGCAGCTGCCCTGGCTGCTCCGCCTCAAACAGCGGCGCGACTACCTCGCGGAAGTAACGGTCCTGGGCTTCTGCCGTGAGTGGGGAGCTCTGGCGCAGAATGTCAATCTGGGCATTGCGCCACTCGCGGATGTCCTCACGGTCGTCGGGCCGGATGGGCAGCAGGCGATAGCTGCCGTGGCGGTACTCGTTTTGGCGCAGGATGCGGTAGGCAGGCATGGCGGTGGGGCTGGTTGGCCGATTGAAATAAGAACGTCATGCCGAGCGCAGCCGAGGCATCTCGCGTGCCGCCACTATTCCTTTTTCTGACGATTGGTATACTGCCACACGCGAGATGCCTCGGCTGCGCTCGGCATGACGGGCTCTTAGGCTCGTTCTTTGTCCTGCTACACTATCAAATACGAAATCAGCGGGTTGAGCGGGCTGCGGCGCAGGGCGTAGTTGGCCACGCCGAACACTTCGTCAAATGCCAGCGTTTCGCCGGGGAATTCGGGACAGTTCAACTCATCGAAGGCGACCACCGCGCCCTTGGTTAGGCGCGGGCGGATGGCTTCGAGGCAGGCCTTGGTGGGGGCGTAGATGTCGAAGTCGAAGTAAGCGAAGGCAATGATGGTTTCGGGGTGGTCTTTTAGGTATTGAGGCACGGTTTCGGCAGCGTCGCCGGCCACGAGCTCAAACTTGCGCTTGTGCGGGATGGGGCTGTCGGCCTCGTGCAGGGCCAGGATGTCGGTAAGCTGGCGCTGGTAGTCGGCGCTTACGCCGTAGTCGCCGGCCTTCACCAGTTCGCCGTCCTTTTCATCCACCGAAGGGAAACCGCCAAAGGTGTCGAAGCCAATGATTTTGCGGTTGTAGTTGAAGGGCTCGTAGATGCCGCGCAACGCGTGGAGCAGCGCCAAGTTCTGGCCCCAGCGCACGCCAAACTCCATGGCCACGCCGTGCACCGGAATGATGTGCTGGTAGAGCTCAGCCATGAATAACAAGCGCGAAAACGTTTGCCGGTTCAGGTACAGGCCCAGGTTGCTCAGCAGCTCGGTGTTGGGAATGGGCGACTCGCGCAGGCTCTGGGCGAAATTTTCGCGCCGTAGTTGTTCGGCGGGCAGCGCCCCGCTAAGCACGGAGATGGGGGAGGACATGGACGTTAGAATCAGAATGAATTAGCAAACACAAAGGAACGTCATGCAGAGCGCAGCGAAGCATCTCGCGTGCAATAGTAAATGCAATTACTGCTGCACGCGAGATGCTTCGCTCCACTCTGCATGACCGCCTGAATGCCCTATTCCGGTTGCAAAAAGGCCACTACGCTACGCCCCAGTCCTACGCCGGCCATGGCCTCGTAGTAGGCCGCCACGGCGGGCAGCGGGGCGGTGCGGAGCAGGAAATTGTCCTGCTCCAGGCGCGCCTGGTGGGCTGCTTTGCCGAGGCTACGGTCCATCACGTAGTTAGTGGCGGGATTGAAGAGGTTGAGGTCAATGGGTTGGTCGCCAAGGGTTTTTGCGGTGCGCCAGCCGGTGGCCGCGGCCAGGTTGCGCAGGCCCTCGGCGCCAAAGTACGAGAGGTGGTCGGGCAGCGCCACCCAGAATGGCCGGTCGATGTGGCCGGCGCTGAGCAGGTGCTGCTGCAGGGGCGAGAAGTCGTTGGGCACGTCCACAAGCAGCACGCCGCCGGGACGGGTGAGGGCGTGGCAGCGGCGCAGTAATTCGGCAGGGTCGAGCACGTGTTCCAGCACATTATCGAGCCAGAGCACGTCGAACTGCCGGCCTTCGGCAATCAACTCCTGCAGGCCCTCATAAAGGTCGCCGGCGCGCAGGCGGCCCCGCAGGCCGGGGTGAAACTGTTCGAGGCTGAAGCTGCTGAAATCGAGCCCCAGCACGTCCCAGCCCTGGCGCTGGAAGTAGTCGAGCGCCCAGCCCTCGCCACAGCCCACGTCGAGGAAGGTGCGGGCGGGAGAGGGCGAATCAACTGAGTTCAGCAGTTGCGTCAGGACCCAGTGGCGCAGGCGCAGCTTGCCTTCGATGTGCTCGCGCTCGTCGGCGGAATACGTGGGCTGGTAGCTGCTGCGGTTTTCCTGGTAGTAGCGCTGGGCATAGTAGTCGCGCAGCTCCTCCGGGGTGGGTTTGCGGGTTACTTCGTAGTAGCCCAACTCGTTGCGGTGCACAAGGTCGGCCGGGTTATGGGTAGGCTCGCTCATGCTCAGGTGGTCTTTTGCTCGACGTTGGCGTTCAGGGCCATGATTTCGGGATGGGCTGTGAGCAGGGCCAGCAGCTCGGGCAGGGCCAGCTGGTCGGCGTGATGCTCTTCGATGAGGCGGCGTAGTACCTCGTAGTCCTCTGGCGTGTCGAGCGTGATGCGGAAGCGACTGAAGTCGCCGCCGGGCCACACCTCGTCCACGTTGCGGATGCGGCCGGCAGTGGCGGGGCCGGTTTTCAGGTAGGGCGTTACGTGTTCGCGCTCGTAAGGCGAGGTGGCGCGCTCGTAGGCCTCGGCCAGCATTTGCATGGAGAAAATCTCAAAGTCCAGCCCGCGCGGGAAGCTGCGGATGACGGAGTTCGAGCGGAATGCCAGCGGGTCGGCAGCGGCCAGGTAGCGGGCCACGGCGGCGCCCACCAGCGGGCCGTCCACCAGCGGGCAGTCGGAGGTAACGCGCACCACCACGTCGAGCCCGAACTTGACGGCCGTTTCGTAGTAGCGGGCCAGCACGTCGGTTTCGGAGCCGCGGTGGTAGGGCAGGCCGCGGGTTTCGGCGTAGGCCGCCAGGGCGTCGTCGGCGTACTCGGTGGTGGTGGCCAGGTACAGCGGCAGGCAGCTCTGGGCCAGGCGCGCCACGTGGTAGTCGAGCAGCGGGCGGCCGGCGGCCGGCAGCAGCACCTTGCCCGGCAGGCGCGTGCTGCCCATGCGCACCTGCGAGATGATTCCGGCCTTCTGCATTAGCCCTGCACTTTTTCGAGCAGGAACATTACGTCCTGGTTGCCTTGCTCCGCATCGTTGATGTAGGGGTAGAGGTGCTGCTTCACCAAGCGTAGCTCGGGATAATTCTCCAGAAATACCCGGGCAAAGTCCGTCTTCCACAAAAAGCCCTCGTTGCCGCGGTAGTTGATGGCCTTGGTGTCGGGCGCATAGTATTCGTAGCCCATAATGTAGCGGCTCGAACAGCGTACCATCTCGCCCATGATGCGCGGCAAATCTGCGGGGGCGATGTGGATGAGCACGCCGTTGGTGCACACCAAATCGAAGTAATTATCCTTGAAAGGCATATCGAAGCCGCTGCCCTGCAGGATGTTCACGCCGCGCACGAACTCGCGGGCTTTTTCCACGGCATAGGCCTGCAGCTCGATGCCGTACAGATTGGTGAAGCCCATGGCCTGCAGGCCCACCAGCTGCATGCCGGTGTTGCAGCCCACTTCCAGCACGCGGGCTTCGCGCGGCAGCTCGCCGATAAACTCGGCGTTCATCTCCAGCTTAGTGTGGCCGTAGATGCCGCGGTAAAATTCGTTCCACTCGTCGAGGGGCCGCGAGTTGCGGTCGGTGTATTCGCGGCCGAAGTCGCCGGCCCAGAAGTCTTCTTGTTGGGTGTGCTGCAAGGGAAACGTTGTTTAAGCTGTCATTGCGAGTGAAGCGCAGCGGAACGCGGCAATCCTTCTTCTCACAGCGACAAATTTTATTAAGTGATGAAGCTTTTTACTAGTGAAGTACTTTCGAAAAAGGGCTTTTCACATTATCAGGCTTTCTACATTGAGAGGAAGGATTGCCGCGCTTCGCTCGCAATGACGGACGATTATTTCGCTAAAAATTCCCTGATGCACGCCACCACGTAGCCCTGTTCCTCGTCCGTCAGCGTCGGGAACAGGGGGATGCTCAGGCAGTGCGCGTAGTACGTTTCGGCCACTGGAAAGTCGCCTTCGCACCAGCCCAGGCCTTCGTAGTACGGCATGCGGTGCACCGGAATGTAGTGCACCTGTGCGAAAATCTGCCGGGTTTTGAGGAAGTCGTAGAGCCCTTTGCGGTCGCCTACCTGCACCACATAAAGATGGTAAGCGTGGCCGGGGCGGCCGGGGGCCAGTACCGTGAGGCCATCCAAGCCGGCAAACGCGGCGTCGTACTGAGCGGCCAGCTGGCGGCGGCGGGCCAGGCCCTCCTCGGCGCGGGCGAGCTGGCTCAGGCCGAGGGCGCAGTTGAGGTCGGGCAGGCGGTAGTTGTAGCCGAGCTCCTGCATTTCCATGTACCAGCCGCCGTCGGAATCGCGCACCAGGTCGGCCGGGTCGCGGGTGATGCCGTGGGTGCGCAGGCGCAGCAGGTGGCGGTACAGGCGCTCGTCGTTGGTGGTAATCATGCCGCCCTCGCCGCAGGCAATGTGCTTCACGGGGTGGAAGCTGAAGATGGCCAGCTCGGCAAACCGGCCGTTGCCGCACCGCTGCTCTTGTCCTTTTGAATCAACAAAAAAGCCGCCCGGTGAATGGCACGAATCCTCAATAATCCAGAGGCCGAATTCGTCGGCCAGTTGGCGGGCTTGCTCCAGGTTCACAGCCAGCCCGGCGAAATCCACCGGAATCAGGCCCGTGAAATAACCTTTCGGGTGGGCTTCGAGCAGCGCGCGGACCTTGGCCAAATCAACAAGCCCGGTGGCCGGGTCGATGTCGGCGAAATGCACCTCACCGCCGCAGTAGCGCACGCAGTTGGCCGAAGCCGCGAACGTGAGCGGCGTGGTAATGACGCGCTGCCCGGGCTGTACGTCCAACGCCAGCGCGCACAGGTGCAGGGCGGCCGTGCCGTTGCTCACGGCCACGGCGTAGGTGGCCCCCACGTACCGGGCAAACTGCTGCTCGAACTCGGCCACAGCGGGGCCCTGGGTGAGGTAGTCGCCGTGCAGGCTGGCCACCACGGCGGCCACATCGGCCTCGTTGATGAACTGGCGGCCGTAGGGCAGGGGGCGGGTGGGGGTGAATGGCATGCAGGGGTGAAAACTGTGCCTGAAAACAGAATGGAGAAAAACAGATGCGACGTGAGACTCCAAAGCACCTGATGGGCGCAAAGGTAAGCGGCGCGTATTGCCCGATTTCGGCAGCTTGGTCAAGTTTCAGGGAGCTGCCGACGGTATTCAGCAGCGCATCCTCCCTTTGGCCTACCTTCGTGCTGTCGTATTTTTCCGAAAAAGCGTCGGCCAACTCATGCAAAAATCTACCCTGCTGGTGCTGCTGCTGCTCTGGTGCCCGCGCCTGGCACTCGCGCAAAAAGAAGACAGCAACTGGCATTTTGGTTTGCAGGCAGCCGTGTCGTTCACCAGCGGAACTCCGGTGGTGCAGCCCACCGCTTTGCGAACCTACGAGGCGGCTTCTTCTATCTCCGACGCGGCGGGCCAGCTGCTCTTCTATAGCAACGGCGAGCAAGTGTGGAACCGCAACCATACGCTGATGCCCAATGGCGCAGCCATTAGTGCGACGGGGAAGTCGTCGACGCAGGGGGTGCTGATTGTGCCGCACCCCGGCGACCCCAACCGGTTCTATGTGTTTTTGACCGATGAAATGGAGAACCAACTGGCCAGCGGCTTGCGGTACACGACCGTGGACATGAGCCTTGCCAATGGGCTGGGCGACGTTACCGGAGCCGCTGTTCGCCTCGCCACACCCACCCTAAGCAGTAGAGTTGCCGAAAAGCTGATTGCCGTGCGCCACGCCAATGGCCGTGACTGCTGGATTGTGGTACATGGCTGGGAAAACAACAGCTTCTACAGCTTTCTGCTCACGAATACTGGTCTGGTGAGCAGCCCCGTGACCAGTGCCGCCGGCCCGGTAATACGGGGTTCGACGTCGCTTTCGTTCGGGGAAGGGCCTTATAGCAACGCTGCGGGCTACCTGCGGGCCTCGCCCGATGGCAGACACCTGGCAATGGCCACGCTATATGGTGATTTTGGCCTGTACGATTTTGACGCGGCCACCGGCCAGGTAGCTAATTATGCCGAACTGCTGCCGCCCGCCGCCAGCCAGCCCCTGCGCTACGGCATCGAGTTTGCGGCAGATAACTCCTGGCTGTATCTCGTGGTGGCCTCTCCCTACCAGGATTTCTCCGTGCTTCAATACGACATGCTGGCTGGCCCGGCGGGCGCTATTGCCAGCTCCCGGCAAGTGGTGGGAACCGGAAATACCGGCCTGGGGGCACTGCTGAGGGCACTCAACGGCAAAATTTACATGGCCAGCTATTCGTTCCTCCATGTTATCAACGCTCCCGGCACGCTGGGGGCGGCGTGTAACTTCCAGCTGAATGCGCTCTCGCTCAATGGCGCCGCTACTATCTATAATCTGCCCAACCAGTTCAACGCGGCAGGCCGAAATGGTTTCGTGCAGTTTACCGCACCGGCAGTTTGTCTGGGGGTTGCCACGCCGTTCAGCGGGCTGCTCACGCTGCCCGGTGCACCGCTGGCCGCCACCTGGAACTTCGGCGAGCCCACCGCCGGTGCCGCGAACACGGCCAGCGGGCTCACGGCCACGCATACCTACAGTACCCCTGGCAGTTACACGGCCACGCTTTTGGTCACGATGCCGGGTGTGGTGGGAACCTTGGGAAGCACCAGACAGGTAGTAGTAAGTAGTCCGCCCACTGTTTCGATAGGCCCCGCCGTGCAGCAAACCTGCGGCGGAACACCCATTCGGCTGGTGGTCAATTCGCAGCCGGCTGGCACCACCTACCGTTGGCAGAACGGGGCTACCACCCCCTTTTTGCTGGCCTCGGCGGCAGGAACCTACTCGGTAGACGTTACCTCGCCGGATGGTTGCGTGGGCCGGGCTGCGACTACCGTTCAGCTATTGGACTGCACCATCCTGATTCCCACTATCATCACCCCCAACGGCGATGCCAGTAACCAAACCTTCGTCCTTAAGGGCCTGAACGCCGCCGATTGGAGCGTGCGCCTCTACAACCGCTGGGGCCGCGAGGTGTATACTCAGGAGCGCTACGATAATGGCTGGGCCGCCCAGGGCCAGCCCGCCGGCGTGTATTACTACCTGCTCAACCACCCGGAAAGCGGGCAGCAGCTTAAGGGTTGGGTCGAAGTAGTACGGTAGCCGGTGGTTGCTTTTTTCTGCGGTAGCGAAGCCGCGGCGGCCCCCAAGGGCCGTTTGCGGGCCGGGCAGGCCGTTGCGGCGGCTCGCGCCGGCCCGGTGCGTGGCCAGAGCAGGGGTTTTGGTGTCCGGACCTGGATAAAAGAAGTCCAGACTTGGATAAAAGGTGCCCAGAGCTCCACAATGAGAATCCAGAGCGGCCGTCAAATTATCCGGAGCTGCCAAAAAAGTGTCGGGAGCAGCCGAAAAACGGTCCCGAGTAGGATAAAAACTATCCGAAGCACGGTAAAAGTTGTCCGGAGAGAGGCAAAAGCCGACCGCTACACCACAAAATTAGCGTCGACGTGCAGGCGGATTTCCTCGCGAATCTGTTCGGCGTCGAGCCACTCCTCGTTGTTGAACGAGTCGTACTGAAAGCCCAGCGGCACGCGCCTGCCGTTGAATTTGGCAATGAATTTATCGACGTCCCAGTTGGGCGTTGAGGGTAGGATGACGTAGTAGCGGTCGAGCTCGACGGTGCTCAGGGCGTCGGTTTCGGTAATCATGGCCTCGTGCAGCTTCTCGCCGGGGCGGATGCCCACGATTTTCTGCTCGCACTCGGGGCCAATGGCGCGGGCCACTTCCGTGATTTTGTAGGAAGGAATTTTCGGTACGAAAATCTCGCCGCCCCAGGAGTGCTCCAGCGCATAGAGCACCAAGTCCACGCCTTCTTCGAGCGAGATGTTGAAGCGCGTCATGTCGGGGTGGGTGATGGGCAGCACGCCTTTGCTGCGCTCTTGCAAAAAGAACGGCACCACCGAGCCGCGCGAGCCGATTACGTTGCCGTAGCGCACCACCGAGAACCGCAAATCGCGGCTGCCTTTCATGTTGTTGGCCGCCACAAAGAGCTTGTCTGAGCACAGCTTGGTGGCGCCGTAGAGGTTGATGGGAGCCGCGGCCTTGTCGGTACTCAGGGCCACCACGTCCTTCACGCCCGAGTCGAGGGCGGCGTTAATCACATTCTCAGCTCCGAAAATATTGGTTTTGATGCATTCCATCGGGTTGTACTCGGCGGCGGGCACCTGCTTGAGGGCGGCGGCGTGAATCACGATGTCGATGCCTTCGCAGGCGCGGTGCAGGCGTTCGGCATCGCGCACGTCGCCAATGAAATAGCGGATGGCCGGGTATTTGGCCGGGCTGAATTCCTGGCTCATCTCGTACTGCTTCAGCTCGTCGCGCGAGAACACCACCAGGCGCTTTACCTGCGGAAACAGCTCGAAAACGGTGCGAACGAATTGCTTGCCGAAGGAGCCGGTGCCGCCCGTAACAAGTATAGATTTATGGTTGAGGTCGAGAGCCATGGAAATAGGTAAGCCGAAAACAGGACTGCAAAAGTACGTAGGACGCAGCCTTTGCTGCGTCGCGGGCACCCGCGCCGCCCGCCAAGGCCCAACGGGCCGGCCGCTACCGGCCGCGAAACACCCGTGATGGGGGGTGGCGGGTATGGTGCCTGCGGTTGACGCAGCAAAGGCTGCGTCCTACATTTGGGCTTCTGCGCCGCGCATGCTGTTTAATTCGCTTCACTTTCTCGTCTTTTTCCCGCTGGTCGTCGGGCTGTATTTCGGGCTGCCGCCGCGTTGGCGCGGGCCGCTGCTGCTGCTGGCCAGCTACTACTTCTACATGAGTTGGCGCGCTGTGTATGCGCTACTGCTGCTGGCCACTACCGCCCTCGACTACTACAGCGGCGTGCGCATGGGCCAGCTCCCCACAAAGCGGCAGCGCCGGCCCTGGCTCTACCTGAGCCTGGCCAGCAACCTGGGCACGCTCTTTATTTTCAAGTACTTCAATTTCTTCCGGGATGCGGCGGTGGCACTGGCTGGCGCGCTGCACTTGCCCGTAAGTACGGGGCCGGCGCTGGGCCTGCTGCTGCCGGTAGGGGTGTCGTTCTACACCTTTCAGTCGGTGGGCTACATTATTGATGTGTACCAGGGGCGGCTGGCGGCGGAGCGAAATTTTGGGCGGTTTGCACTGTTTGTAGCGTTTTTTCCCCAGCTCGTGGCCGGGCCCATCGAGCGGGGCGGGCACATGCTGCCCCAGTTCCGGCGCGAGCATCAGTTCGATTATGCTCGTATTGTGAGCGGGCTGCGGCTGATGGCGTGGGGCCTGTTCAAGAAAGTGGTGGTGGCCGACCGGCTGGCCCTGCTCGTCAACCCGGTCTTCAACAACCCGCGCCAGCACCCGGAAGGCCCGTTGCTGGTGCTGGCCACCCTGGCCTTCACCTTCCAGATTTATGGCGACTTCTCGGGCTACACTGACCTGGCCCGGGGCGCGGCCCGCGTGCTGGGGTTCGATTTCAACCTGAACTTCCGGCAACCCTACCAGTCGGCCTCGGTGCCCGAGTTCTGGCGGCGCTGGCACATTTCGCTATCCAGCTGGTTCCGCGACTACGTGTATATCCCGCTGGGTGGCAGCCGGGTGGCGCCTGCCCGGGCCTACGGCAACCTGCTGGCCGTGTTTCTGATAAGCGGCCTGTGGCACGGGGCCAACTTCACCTTCGTAGTGTGGGGCGGCCTGCACGGCCTCTACCTGGTGCTGAGCACCTGGGCGCGGCCGGGACGCGAGTGGCTGGCACAGCGCACGGGGCTGGCCACGCACCCACGGTTGCGGCGCGGGCTGGGCATGGGCCTCACCTTCGTATTGGTAGCTTACGCCTGGATTTTCTTCCGGGCCAACTCCCTCGCCGACGCCCTGTTCATCAGCCGGCACCTGTTCAGCGGCTGGCACCTGAACAGTCGGCAAGTGGCCACGCTGCTGCTCGATTTCTCGCAGCACTACCGCCCCGAATTGGCCGTAGCGGCCCTGGCCGTGGGCCTGATGCTGGCCGTGGAATACTTCGGTAGCCGGCGCAGTCCGCAGGCCTGGGTAGCGGCCCAGCCGTGGCCCACGCGCTGGGTGGGCTACGTAGGGCTAGCGCTGCTCATCCTTTACCTCGGTGTTTTCAACAGCACGTCATTCATCTACTTTCAATTCTGAGCGTAGCGCGAACTTTGTAGTTCGTGCCCCTGCGCCGGTACCACGGTCATCGTTCAACCACGCGAACTACAAAGTTTGCGCTACTGCTTTCCCTTGTCCACGCTCAAAACTGCCGTTTCGAAGTTGCTGATGCGCTTGCTGCTGCTGGCGGTAGCGGGCGCACTAGGTGCAGCGCTGCTGCTGCCGGTGGTGCTGCGCGGGGGCGTCGATGCCTTTTATGGACGCTTCGCCAGCCCCCCGGCCGGCTCGCTGGTGCTGGGGACGTCGCGAGCGGCGCAGGGCATCCGGCCGGCGGTGCTGGAAGCGCGCCTGGCCGGGCAGTTCGAGGGGCCGCTGCTGAACTACTCCTTCACCCTCACACACTCGCCTTACGGCCTGGCCTACCTGGCCAGCATCCGGCGCAAGCTGCGGCCGGAGGTTCGGAAGGGTCTTTTTATTGTGGCAGTCGACCCGTGGTCACTGTCACTCACCGGGCCAGAGGGTGCTTTTCCGGAGGATAACTCCTTTATCGGCCAGCTGCACGAGGTCAGCCAGAACCCCAACCTGGCCTACCTCACCCGCTACCAGACCAAGCCGCTCTATCGCCTGCCCCTCGACTTCGCCACCGCCACCGAGCGCCTGCACCCCGATGGCTGGCTCGAGGTCAACATCGGTATCGACAGTGTCCAGGTGCGGGCCCGTACCGCCCGCAAGCTGCTCGACTACCAGAAACTTGCTGCCACCCAGCACCTCTCGGCCGGCCGCTTGGCTGCCCTGCGCCACACCATCGAATTCCTAAAGCCGCACGGCCGCGTGGTGCTGGTGCGCCTGCCCATCGGCCCCGGCCTGTTGGCTTTGGAGCAGCAGTACCAGCCGGGCTTTGCGGTCCAAATGCGTCGGCTCGCGGCCGAATTCGCCGCACCCTACTTTGATTACGCTGCCGCGCCGTATCCGACCACCGATGGCAACCACCTGCAAAAGGAGGCGAGTGAAAGGTTCAGCCGGCAGCTGGTTCTGGACCTGGCTGCTGGTGAAAGGAAAGATTAGGCCAGTATGCGGCAAGCCCCGTCCTTCGTTCGAGAGAGGGCAATAGGCTCCGCCAGCAAGGGCAGCGTGTACAAGTGTTTTTCAAAAAATGAATTTACTCGTACAGAATAGCTACCCATGTTGTACAACTATTTTCGAAAAACTAAAATCAGTTGTACAAGCCTGACGCATTATAGGCAACCAAAAAGGGCCTCCTGCCGAAGCGGGAAGCCCTTTTTATTTGCTGAAAGGTGGAATTAGTCAACCACCACGCGCTTCACCAGTGGTGTGTTACCCACAGTTACCTGCAGGGTGTAAATGCCTTTGGCCAGGCTGGCTACATCAACGGTGGTGCCGGTCGCCGAGAGCAACAGCGTACGCACCGGCTGGCCGAGGCTATTAAACAGGGTGGCCATTACTGCGGCGCCGGTTAGCTTGGGCAATGCTACCGTGAACTGGCCATGCGCCGGGTTGGGGTAGAGCACCACGTCGCTTTTGCCGTTGGCAGTGGCCGTCGCCAGCGGGCTGCCAGCCGGGCCGAAGCGCAGCTCGAAGCGGTTGCCCTGGGCCTGCGTGGCCTGCTGCGCACTCACGCTGAAGGTATAGCTGGCCTGTTGGGTCAGGTTGATTTGCTGGCCGGTCTGGGCATCAAAAAGGTAAGCCTCCAGGGCAGCGGGTAGGTTCAGTAACTGCTCGGCTCGTAAGGTGTAGGTGCCGGCTGCCGGCACGCCCACGCTCAGCTTGATAACGGTAGCCGCGGTGAGCTGGTCGCGGCCATCAATGGCCAGCAGGGGCGTCGTAGCAGGAGCCGAAGCTAAGTTCAGGCCGGTCGAGTTGGCCATTTTCACGGCGTCGAAACGAGCATCGACACCCGCAGTAGCGCCGGCTTCGGCGTACACAAACAGGGCGTCGGCCGGGCCGGTTGCGCCTTGCAGGCTGAGCTGCACCAGTGGCCGGGTATCGGCAGTACCGCGCCGGAATGGTACCTGCGTGGCGTAAGAAGTCACGCGCTGCGCATTGCGGAAGGTGAGGGTGCCGGCCGTCTGGCCCGCGCTCACCCGCACGAAAAAGCCCTGGCTGGAACCGATATAGGGGCTGGGGCCGCCCACGCCGTTGGTATAAGCGCGGTAGTTGCCGATGTACTGGCTCGTGCTTTCAAACACGTACATGGCGCCGTCGAGGTTGGCCAAATCGGCAGTTGTCACCAAGCGCCAGTCGAGCGGGGCGGGGTAGGGGTTGCCCACCAGTGCCCAGCCGCCGTCGGTGGCCGTTGCTCCGCTGGTACGGGCCAAAGGCACCGCTTGCGTACCGGTTGTCAGGGTGCCGGCGAAATCTACTTTCTGGGCTGCATCAATGTTTACCGTGTAGCCTTGGCCCACCGCCAGCGGGGTGTTGGCAGCTGTTGGGGAGTACCAGCCTTTGTCGAAGGCACTCAGGTTATTGGTAGCCGAAGCTACGCGGCTCTGGTCGTAGCCAAATACGGTGGGGAAGGGCGTGGTCTGGCCCGGGGTGGCTGAGCTGTTGTAGTTACCGTTGAGCACCGGCGCAAAGCCCGAAGTAGCCAGGTCGGCCACCGTGGAGTTGCTCACGGGTGAGGAGTAGTGGCGGTAACCAAGGCCGCTATTCAGGCTGGGGTCGATGTAGCGCTGCACTAGGGTGGTATTGCCCTGCACAATGCCGGTGCCACTGTTCACCACCAGCGCCGTGCCGTTGGCGTCGGATGGCAGGGTAAGCGCCTGGCCGTTCAGCACGAGGTTGCCCGTACCCGCTACCGTAAGGGCCTGCACCACCGTTTCGGGGCCATTCAGCGTTACGTTGTTGGTATTGGTGGTGCTCAGGTTGCGCACCTGGCTGGGGAGCGCGCCGCCCGTTACCTGGGCCACGGTTCCGTTGTAGATGTAGCTGGCATCGTTGCTAAAGCTGCGCGTACCCGTCAGCTGCACCGAGCCCACGTTGCCCGTGGCCTCAATGCCGGCCGCGTCGCAGATGCCCAGCGTGCCGCCCGCCGCCAGCACGAAGTTGCCCGAGCCCACCAGCGGCTGACAGGCTGTGAGCAGCGTGCCGCCATCCTGCACCGTGAGCGTGCCCATTACCGTCAATCCACCGGTGAGCGTGGCGATGCCTGCGCCCCCCGTGGCCGGGCCGGTCACGGTTACGTTGCCATAAGTGCCGTTCACATTCTGCGGGGTGCTTACCACGAGGTCGGGCAGGGCCGAAAGCTGATTGAGCCGTACGCTAATAGTCGCGCTGGCGAAGTTGGCTGCCAGAAAATCAAGGTCACCATCGTTGTCGACATCGGCTGCCGCTACCCCGTTGGGGTTGGTCCCCACCAGCACAGTGCTGCTGTTGCCAAAAGCACCGCCTCCATTATTCAGACGCACAGTTACGTCGCTTGAACTAAAATTCACGACCACCATATCCAGGTCGTTGTCTCCGTCGAGGTCGGCGGCGGCAATGCTGGTAGGGCCGGTGCCAGTCAGGTATTCGGCCCCGCCACTGAATACACCGCTGCCGTTATTGAAGCGCACACTGGCATTGTTGCTGCCAAAGTTGGCTGTCAGCAGGTCCAGGTCGCCATCCCCATCAAGGTCGCCCAGCGACACCCAACGGGGCCGGCTGGCCATTACGGGGTCCGAGCCACCGCTGAAAGTGCCGCTGCCATTGTTCAATCGAATGCTGACCGTCGTGCTGAAAGTGCCCCAGTTGGCCGTCAGCAGGTCGAGGTCGCCGTCGCCATCCACATCGCCGGTCTGAATGTTAAAAGGCAACGAGCCGACACTGATGGTTGACCCGCCGCTGAAATTGCCTGCGCCGTCGTTCAAACGCACCATCACGTTATCGCTGGCGCCGTTGGCGACCAGAAAATCCAGGTCGCCGTCGCCGTCGATATCGGCTGTGGTTACGCTCTGCGGCTGGCTGCCAACGTTGTAATTGGTGCTGCCGGTAAAGATGCCGCTGCCGTTGTTGAAGCGCACGCTCACCGAGTTGGCATTGTAGTTAGCTGTCAGCAAATCCAGGTCGCCGTCGCCATCGATATCTGCTGTAGTCACGCTACGGGGCTGGCTGCCCACGCCGGGGTCCGACCCACCGCTGAAGGTGCCACTGCCATTGTTGAGCCGCACGCTAACCGAAGAGCCACTGAAAGTAGGCGACAGCAGGTCCAGGTCACCATCATTGTCTACATCGGCTACCGTTACATTATAAGGATTAGCGCCAACGCTAGGGTCCGAACCACCACTAAAGGTGCCATAGCCGCCGGTGGCCGCCGCCGTAAACTGGAATAGGCGTGGTGTCGCGAGCGCCCCGGCGCTGCTGCGAGCGGCCGTAGTCACGCCCACGCGCACGGTTTCGCCCGGCCGGAAATCGAAACTTGGCGAAAACGTCAGCTGGTCATTATTGAGAGTGGTGATTCCGCTCGTATTCGTGCGCAAACCGCCGCGCTGGCTGCTAAACACCCGCAAAGCGTTTTCCGAACCCGCCGTCAGGTTCTGGCTGAAGCGAACGGTTACCGGCGTGGTGCGAACAGCGGCCTTCTGGTTGGCCGTAGGCGAAACAGCAATAATTGTTGGTTGCGCCACCGCCGACAATGCCAGCAAACCGGGTAGCAGACTCAGCCCAGCCATTTTGAAGCAGTAGAAACGTGTTGTCATAAAAAAGCGAAAGGGGAATAAAAAGTAAATCGAGGCGAAATTAAGCGGTTGAAAGTCTTTTGTCTACGAAGGCCTCGCTACCAACCCCGCCAACTCGCCCGCCAGCGCCCGGCGCGAGTACCGCGCATTGCCCAGCGCCGGCAAATCCAGGTTCGGGCTCTGCTGCCAGCGAGTCACCAGCGCCTCCAGGGTCTGGCGCATCAGGGCGGCATCTTCGTAGGGGAGGGCCTGGCCCGCGCCGCACTCGCGCAGCAGGTTGTCGGCATCAGAACCGGCGGGGCCGACGCATAATATTGGTTTGCCAGCCGCCAGGTATTCAAACACCTTGCCCGGCAAAATGCCCAGGTTGCGCGGCACATCGGGGATGGCCATGAGCAGCACCGAAGACTCCAGCAGGTACTCCACCGATTTATCGTGCGGCACAAAATCAATGTACTCGGTAAGTGAGCCGAGGCCGGCGCCGGTAAGCTGCTCACGCAGTTGGGCCGACACCTGCCCCACAAACCGCAGCCGCAGCGGCACAGCCGGGTTAGCCGCCGCGCACGCCGCCACAACTTCGAGCAGGCGGTTGATGTGGTAGAGCTCGGTGATGGTGCCGGTGTGGGTGATGCGCAGGCAGTCGGTGGGCGGCTGCGAGGGCTGCCGGAAGTCCGACTCGTCGTAGCCGTTGGGCAGCACGTGGAATTTGACGTCCGGCAACGTCGGGTTCTTGGCCAGAAACAGACGCTTGGTTTCGGGCGAGGTCACCAGCACCGCGTCGGCGTGGGTGAGCACCTGGCGCTCGTAGCGGGCATCGAGCCACGAAGCCAGCGGGGTGTGGTGCAGGTCCTTATAATAGTAGATGTCCGTCCAGGGGTCGCGCAAGTCGGCCAGCCAGCGCAGGCCGTGGCGGCGCTGCAATTCCAGCCCGATGAGTTGGGTAGAATGCGGCGGCGACGACGTGAGCACGGCATCAAACTGCTCGCCGGCCGCCAGCAGCTTCTCCACGGCCGCCAACGCGTGGCGGTTCCAGCCCCGGCGCGGGTCCGGGATGAACAGGTTGCCGCGTACGAAGCGCAGCACCTGCTGCACCGGTCCGGGCTTGCCCTCGTTGGCAAAGCCGCCGTAGGGCACCGCCCGGCCCGTGAGGCGCTTGTAGCTCTCGAACGGCTCGGTGGTGCCGGTGTGAATAACGCGCACACCCGGCGGCACCTCGGCCAGCAGGCTTTCGTCGCGCACGGGGTAGCTGGCCTGGGCCGGGTCCACGGTTATCACGGTGGGCTCGACATTGAAATGGCCGAGGTGCTTCACGAATTTCAGGCAGCGCTGCACACCGGCCCCGCCCGAAGGCGGCCAGTAGTAGGTGATAACGAGCAGACGCAGCGGACGGGAAGCAGACACGGAAACCGGGTTCAGAAAGCGGGCCGCGAAGGTACGCCGGCTGCCGGTTTTCGGGCATTTATGGTTACTTTTGGGGTTCAGTAAAGGCAGTTATGGAATCTGGCCCCGGCCACGTAATTCGAATACCTGCCTCTAATCCGACTAATCCTTGACTCATGTTTGACAGTCTCTCCAATAAGCTCGACAAGGCCATTAAAACCCTCAAGGGCCAGGGCAGCATCTCCGAAATCAACGTCGCGGCCACCATCAAGGAAATTCGCCGGGCGCTGGTTGATGCCGACGTTAACTACAAGGTCGCCAAGGATGTAACCGACAAGATTAAGGATGCCGCCATGGGCCGCGACGTGCTCACGGCCGTGTCGCCGGGCCAGCTCATGGTCAAAATCGTCTACGATGAGCTCACCGAACTCATGGGCGGCGAGAAGAAGGACATTGTTATCAAGGGCGAGCCGGCCGTGATTCTGCTCTCGGGCCTGCAGGGCTCGGGCAAGACCACCTTTGCCGGCAAGCTGGCCAACTACGTGAAAAAGCAGGGCCGCAGCACCCTGCTGGTAGCGTGCGACGTGTACCGCCCGGCCGCCATCGACCAGTTGAAAGTACTGGGCGAGCAGATTGGCGTGGAGGTTTACTCAGAAGTCGAGAACAAGAATCCTGTCGAAATCTCGCGCAACGCCATCGACTACGCCAAGAAAAATGGCAAGAAGGTAGTGATTATTGACACCGCCGGCCGCCTGGCCGTGGACGAGCAGATGATGCGCGAGATTGAAGCCGTGAAAGCGGCCATCAACCCCAGCGAAACCCTGTTTGTGGTGGACTCGATGACCGGCCAGGACGCCGTGAACACCGCCAAAACCTTCAACGACCGCCTGAATTTTGACGGCGTGGTGCTCACCAAGCTCGACGGCGACTCGCGCGGCGGCGCGGCCCTCAGCATCCGGGCCGTAGTCGAAAAGCCCATCAAGTTCATCTCGACGGGCGAGAAGATGGACGCGCTCGACCTGTTCTACCCCGACCGCATGGCCCAGCGCATCCTGGGCATGGGCGACGTGATTTCGCTGGTAGAGCGCGCGCAGCAACAGTTCGATGAGGAGGAAGCCAAGCGCATCGAGAAGAAAATCCGGAAGAACCAGTTCGACTTCAACGACTTCCTCGGCCAGCTCGAGCAAATCAAGAAGATGGGCAACATCAAGGATTTGATGGGCATGATTCCGGGCATGAGCAAGGCTATGAAGGACGTGGAAATCGACGACGACGCCTTCAAGCCCGTCGAGGCCATCATCCGGAGCATGACCAAGCAGGAGCGCGCCAACCCCGACCTGCTGAACGCCTCTCGCAAGCGCCGCGTGGCCAAGGGCTCGGGCACCGAGCTGCAGCAGGTGAACGACCTGATGAAGCAGTTCGAGCAGATGCGCAAAATGATGCGCACCATGAATAAGATGAGCCAGACCAAAGGCGGCCTGGCCCAGATGCAGAAAATGATGGGCGGCATGCGCGGTGGTGGCGGTGGCATGATGGGCCGCTAGATTAACCTCTGGCTGCACGTTTTCTGGGTAGCCTTTCGCTATAAACGACGGCAAAAGTCCGGGCCCCACGGCTCTGACTTTTGCCGTTTTTAGGTTTCCTGATGGCCGGATGCAGGATTCAGCCGATGGGGCCAAAACAATTGACGAACAGACTGGATTAAAAGAACATAGAAAAGGGTAAGCTTCAGGCAACCGAAACAGCTTTTGGGCCGAGTTCGGAGGCAGGCATCTTTTCTTCAACCGCTTTTCTTCACCTCATTTTTCCGTCATGCTCAAAAACCTACTCTGTTCCCTGGCTGCAGTGCTGCTGCTGGCAACGCCCCGGCTGGCTTCGGCCGACCACCTGCGACCCCACCTGCTGCTTTCCGCCCGCCTCAGCGGGGCCGAGGAAGTACCGGCCGTGGCCACCAGCGCCCAGGGCGTGGCGGCCATCACCGTCAACGCCACGCGCGACACCATCTTCATCCAGGCGGCCTTCAGCGGGCTGAGTGGGGCCGTTACCGGGGTGCATTTTCACGATGCTCCGGCCGGCGCCAACGCCCCGGTGAGCGTGAACTTGCTGAGCATGCTGCGGGGCAACCGCCTCTCAGGTTTCCTGGCCGGCACCCAGGTTACGCCCAACCGCATTGCCCTGCTGCTGCGTGGGCTGGTGTATTTGAACGTGCACACCGCCGCCAACCCCGGCGGCGAAATCCGGGGCCAGGTGCTGGTGGAGTCCGACGGCGCCCTGGCGGGGGTACTGAGCGGAGCCCAGGAAGTGCCGGCCGTGGCTACCAGCGCTTCCGGCCTGGGCGTCTTCAACCTAAGCCAGAACCAGGAAAAGCTTAAATTCCGGGTAGTGGTGAACGGGTTGAGCGGAGCCATTACGGGCGCGCACTTCCACATTGGAGCCCCCGGCACCAACGCCCCCGTGGCCCTGAGCCTGCTGCCATTCCTCACGGGCAACGTGCTGGACGGTGAAATCTCCTCGACGGGCACCAGCCCCCAGCTCACGCCCACGCTGCTGGCGGCCCTGGTGCAGGGCGGGGTGTACATCAACTTCCACACCGCCGGTAACCCAGGCGGTGAGATTCGGGCGCAGGTGCTGCCCGTGCGCCGGGTGCTGCCCCTCGATGCCCGCTTCGACGGCGCGCAGATGGTGCCGGCCGTGTCCTCCACTGCTTCGGCCGTGGCCGTAGGCCGACTGGTGGGCACCCTGGATACCCTCCGGGTGCAGGTGGCCCACACGGGTCTAAGTGGTGCGCCCGTAGCCCTCAACCTCTATGCTGCCAACGCGGGCGTGGCCAACACGCCCGCCAACCTGCTCGCTACCGTGCCCGCGGTAACGGGCACCAGTGGCAACACCGTTGGCAACGTGACCACCTTTGAGATTACGGCGCCCGTCCTCACGCCTGCTTTCGTCAACCTGCTGCTTAATACCGGCATCAACGCCGTGCTCACCACTGCCGCCAACCCCAATGGCGAAGTGCGCGGCCAGGTGCTGCGCCTCGCCCGCGAAGGCTACACCATTGTGCTGAACGGCGCCCAGGAGCGCCCCACGCCCGTGGTTACCGCCGGCTACGGCGTGAGCGTGGTCAGCATCGACCGCGACCAGGACAACGCGCACTTTATGAGCGTGTGGGGCGGCCTGAGCGGCCCGGCTACCGCCGGCCACTTCCACGTAGGCTCGGCCGCGCAGTCGGGAGCGGTGATTTACAGCTTAGTCCCGTTTTTTGACAACCCCACCAACCCGACCGCGCTCTACGGCTACTGGAGAAGCACCGACACCACGCCCTTTACGACGGCACGCTCACTGGATTTCCGCAACGAGAACATTTACCAGAACCTGCACACGGCGGCCAACGGCGGCGGCGAAATCCGGGGGCAGGCCTACCGTGGGGCGCGCAACCTGCAGGTAGTGCTGGGCACCCAGCCAGCCGCCGTTGCGGCCGAAACATTCGGCACCTCCCCCAACCCCTTCGGCTCGGTGCTCACGCTCGCGTTTGAGGCCCGGGCTACTGGCCCAGGCCAGCTGCGCGTGACCGACGTGCTGGGCCGCGAGGTGACCCGGCAGCCGGTGGCGGTGCGGGCGGGTGCCAATGCCCTGCCGCTGGCCTTCCCAGGCCTGCGCCCCGGCCTGTATCTGCTGGTGCTGCAGGTGGGCGACACTCAGCTCACCACCCGCATCGTTAAGGAATAAGAACCCGGCACCAACTGCTTGATGCTGAAAACAAAGGCTGTTCGGGCTTTAAATCGAGTAGGGTCAAAAATTTTCGCAACGCGTGGAATTTTTTGGTTCAGTTATTGTTGGCATCATCGTGAAAGAATAGTTTTTTAAGGTGTTTTGGTATGGAAAGAGGCGCTCCTTTGGGGCGCCCCTTTTTTTGTGCGGTGGGAGCTGTAAGGTTGGGCAGAATAAGCCGTCAGGTAGGGTGGCGAGGGCCGAGGTACCTTGCAGCGATTCTTGCATCAACCTGGATATTATGAAGCAGCTTGTCGAAAAGCATCCGCTGGCCATCCGCTGGTTTCACTGGGTCAATTTCCCAGTGCTCAGCTTGATGATTTGGAGCGGTATGTGGATTTATTGGGCCAACGACGTGTACCGCCTGGGCTGGGGCAAAACCACGCTGGTCAAGTTCTTCCCGCAGTCTTTTTACGCAGCCTTTCATCTCGACCACAAGCTGGCCCAAGGCATGAGCTGGCACTTTGTGCTGATGTGGGTATTTTTCCTGAATGGGCTGTTGTACGTGCTGTACACCATTTTCTCGGGCGAATGGCGCTACCTGCTGCCCACCCGGCATTCCTTCCGCGAAGCGGTGCTGGTGACGCTGCACGACTTGGGCCTCTACAAAAAGCCGCTGCCAGTGCGCAAGTTCAACGGGGCGCAGCAGATTGCCTACACTTCAGTTATCATCATGGGGGTAGGCTCGCTGCTCACCGGGCTGGCTATTTATAAGCCCACGCAGTTTGGCTGGCTCACGCAGCTGCTGGGTGGCTACGAGTTTGCCCGCATCACCCATTTCGCGCTCACGATTGGCTACGTGCTGTTTTTCATCGTGCACATTGCCCAGGTAGTGCGCGCCGGCTGGAATAATTTCCGGGCTATGGTGGCCGGCTTCGAGATGGTGGAAGTTGACCCCGCCACGCGGCAGGTGGTGGCCGGCCCCACCTCGCTGCCCGCCGCCGATGCTTCCCTCAAGCCCAATTCTTTGCCCCGCTCGTGATTACGCCTGACCAAAACCCCGTGCCTGCTACTCCGAATCCCGCGCCCGAAACCCCGCTCCAATCCGAAGCGCAAGTGCTGGCCGAGGCCCGCCGCCGCTCGCGCCGCTCGTTCATTGGACTGGGCCTGGCCGGCCTGGCCGGGCTGGGTGGTTGGAAGTGGCTGGTTTCGCAGCCCGACGATTCCGGCATTCCGCACCCGTTGCGTCAGGCGCTTGATGCCAACGGCCGCCTCAGCCAGGCTTATTTCAAGGAAACGCGCTTAGCCCCCGAGTTTGCCCGCAGCCGCGCCAAAACCCCGCGCGTGAATGGCCGCGTGGGCCTTGATGACGCGTTGGACCCCGCCGCCTGGCGCATGCGCGTGCAGGGCTATGGTACCAGCAAAACCCAGGAGTTTACGCTGGCCGAAATTCAAGCCCTGCCCAAGGTGGAAATGACGACCGAGCTCAAGTGCATTGAGGGTTGGAGCATTGTGGTGCATTGGGCCGGGACGCGGCTTTCCGACTTCCTGGCGAAGTATCCGCTGGCAACCCGCAGCGGCCAGCCAGCCGACCCACTCAACCCGCCGGCCGACCTCGCGCCCTACGTGGGCATGCTGACGCCCGACGAAAAATATTACGTGGGCCTTGACATTGCCAGTGCCCTGCACCCGCAAACCCTGCTATGCTACGAAATGAACGGCCAGCCACTCACGGCTGAGCACGGCGCGCCGGTTCGGCTGGTTACGCCGCTCAAGTATGGCATCAAGCACCTCAAGCGCATTGGCACTATTGCCTTTGCAGATTCCCGGCCCAAAGACTACTGGGCCGAGCTGGGGTACGACTGGGACTCGGGACATTAGAAAAAAAATGAGGGGTTGAGCCAGAGGTTTTGTCCACGCTACGTGCGCAAACGGAAACTCCGGCTCAACCCCTCGTCGCTAATGGACCACCCGAAGTTCGAGACGGGCTGGGGCGCTGCTCGTGGCGGGCACCTGCCAGGCCCCAACGCGGCTCGGGCCATAGCCCAAGTTCACTTTCACCCACTCGTCGCGGGTTGGCAGCATGCCAATGATTTCCTGTTCCAGTTGAGCCAGCTGCTGGCGCAGCTGCTCGGGGCTCGCGGTTTCGCCAACGGTGCCCGGAGCCGATGCCTGGGTTATGCGTCGTAAAGATTTTTCGGTTTCGAGGTAGAGGTTCACTTTTTCTTCAAGGGGAAGAAGAGCGGGGTCCAGGTAGTCGAGGTTGGAGGCCATGAGCGGGGGAGGGGAGTCAGAATTAAATGGCGAACCGGAGCCAGCCGATGGCTACCGGAACGGCGGACGCGCCCGAAAAGATACAGCAGCGGCTGGGGAGCCTTACTGAGGCTTAATCGGTGCACTGGCAGTGGCCGGGCGGTTGCGCTGGCATTTTTCGCCGCAGTACTTCACCTCGTCCCAGTTGGCGCGCCACTTTTTGCGGTACTCGAACGGACGGCCGCAGGTGACACAGATTTTGGTGGGCAACTGGCCTTTACGCAGTTTGGTGGGCAGCATGGCAGTAACTTCTGGGGTTGATTACTGGCCAAACGCCCACACCCGCCGCGAAGTTTTGGGTAATTTTGCGTGGCTCTGGCCCCGCGCTGCCGTAATAGCAGGGGCGGGGACTGGCTCCGGCCGCTGCGGCCCCGCTTTCACCTCTTCGACTCATGACTACGACTTCCGCTCCCGACATTCTGGGCCAAGCCTTGCTGGACTATCACCACGGCAAGCACAAAGCAACCGTTACGGTGCATTGCTCGGCAGCCGATGACGAGCCGCTGCCCGCGTCCTATTTCTTCCGCACGCTGATGCAGATGCCCGAGCTGGAGCGCCTCGCGCTTGACGAAGCGCGGGGCCGCGTGCTCGACCTTGGGGCCGGCGCTGGTTGCCACACCCTGGAGCTGCAAAGCCGGGGCTTCGATTTCGTGAAGGCCGTGGATGTTTCGGCCGGAGCGGCGCAGGTGATGACCGAGCGCGGCGTGCAGGTAGTGGCCCGCCACGACCTGTTTGCCCCACTGCCCGCCACGGAGCTGCCCTACGATACCATTCTGCTGCTGATGAACGGCCTGGGTTTGGCCGGTACCCTCGACGGCCTCGACAAATTCCTGGCCCACGCCCGCACCCTGCTGGCCCCCGGCGGCCAGATTCTGGCCACGTCGTCCGATGTGCGCTACCTCTACGAAGACGAGGATGGCGCGCTGGTGCTCAACCTCAACGGCCCATATTATGGCGAGGTCGAGTACACGCTCAGCTACCAGGGCAAGTCGGGCGAGCCCTTCCCTTGGCTGTTTGTGGATGCGGCCCTGCTGAACGACGCGGCCGAAACCGCCGGCTACACCGCCGAGTTTCTCAGTGAAGATGAAAACGACCAATACCTCGTGCGCCTGATGCCCATGGGGGCATAGTTGCCCGTTGTTAGTTGTCTGTTGTTGGTGAATATTCCCAACTAACAGATTCCTGACAACTGATAACGAATAACCAACAACGAAAGAATGACCAACGCCATTACCTACCGCACCCGCTGGGCCGATATGGACCCCAACGGCCACATGCGCCACTCCGCCTACGCCGACTACGCCGCCGACCAACGCCTCGTACTGCTGGCCGAATGGGGCTACGACATCAAGGAGTTTGCCCGGCTGCGCCTCGGCCCCATCCTATTCCGCGAGGAAACCGTGTTTCTGAAAGAGGTGCACATCGGCGAAGAAATTCGCGTGGACAGCCGCCTGCGCAGTGTGAACGACGACGGCACCCGCTGGAGCATCCTGCACACCATCTACAAAGCCGATGGCCGCGTGGCCGCCACCGTCACCGTCGACGGGGCCTGGCTCGACCTCGACAAGCGCAAGCTCACCACGCCGCCAGCCGAGCTGGCCGAGAGTTTCCGGGCGCTGCCCCTTTACGAAGCCCCGGTTAAATAGCGCAGTCAGCTAAAGTCAGGCTGAACGCAGTGAAGCACCTTCATTACGTCAGAACAGTTTGTTCCGGCGTGATAAGGTGCTTCACTGCGTTCAGCCTGACAAACGTTAAACCGGTTCTCGTTTTTACGCCTGTGCATCGGCGGTGCGCACCGGGCCGGCTGGCCGTAGCGCTTTGGTGATGCGCGCCATTTGCTGCTGGTGGTGCAGCAAGTGGTCGACCAAATGCTCCATTACCTGATAAATGGTGATGCGGCCCGAGCGCGGGTGCGGAAATACGGCCCGGTTCAGCTGGCGGCTCGGAAACTCGTTGAGCAGCCGCTCGAGCTGGCGGCGCGAGGCCTCCCAGGTTTTGCGCATTTCGGGCAGCGTGGGCACCTCGCCGGTATCGGTGAGGGTGGCCACCCCGCGCGGCGCTTTGAATTTCAAGCCGGGCAGCCGCAGCATCAGCCGCACAAATTGCACCCGCAGGCGGGTAAAGAGGCTGATTTTGGGCAGCAGCTCATCCGACTGAAGTTTCTTCTGGACGTACTGAATGATGTTGCCTTCGATGAAGAGCAAGTGGTGCACCACCTGCACCGCCGACCATTTGCCGGCCGCCGGAGCTTTGGTTTTATCCGCTCCCAGCGCTTCGGCCGAGGCAATGAGCTGTTCAGTGGCGCGCTCGAGCTGTTCGAACTTGAGATGCAGGCGGTGGTTCATGCGGGTGGGGAGCAGTAAGGCGACCAGACTGGCCGGGTGGGGCGCAAAAGGTACGGCAACATTTTGGATGCCGGTTTGGCCGGCTGGTGGCTGGCCTTGTGTTCCGGCGCGGGTGGATGAAGCCGGCTGCCTAGTTTTGCGGCGCTTATGCCCCAGGTTCCTTCCTTGTTTCGCGTGCCGTGGTTGTGGCAGTGGCGCGCGCTGGCCACGCTGGCGGTCTACGCCGCCTACCTGCCCCTGAGCGGCTACGGGCCCGCCCAGTTTCGCTTCGACGCGGCCGAGTATTGGGAGCTGTCGCTGAAGTTCACGCCGCCTGGCGGGTTTTCGCTGCTGGCATTCGATGAGCCCCTGCGCGGCTACCTGGGGCCCCTGCTGGTACTGCCGGCGCGGCTGCTGTGTCATTTCACGGGTTGGAGCATGCTCACCGGCGCGCGGGTGCTGGGGGCGGGCTGGGCCGCCCTGCTCTTTGGGGTTGCCATTCCGGAGCTGTGGGCGCGCGCCAGCGGCCGTACCCTGAGCGGCGGCCGCTGGTTAGTGCTGCTGGGGTTGGGTTTTATCTTTTGGCGGGACTACTTTAACTTCACCCTCAGCGACATGCCGGCGCTGGTGTTGCTGCTGTTGGGGGCAGCGGTGCTTGGCCGGCGCGGCTGGGCCTGGGCGAGTGTAGCGGGCTTGCTGCTGGTGGCAGCCGTCAATATTCGGCCCATTTACATTGCCTGTTTGCCCGGCGTACTGTGGCTGCTGGCTGGTTACGGCCGGGGCCTGGCGCGACCGCAAGTCGCGAAGTCGCTAGTCGCGTTAGTCGCGGGGGTGGTGCTGGCGTTGCTGCCGCAGGTGCTCATCAACCAGCGCCATTTCGGCCAAACCAGTCCGTTGGTGTTGGCTCAGCGGCCCGGCAAGGAACCGCTCTACCTGCGGCAGCTGGCTTGGGGCACCGCATATCAGCGCTACGAAACCAGCTTGGTGCCCGCCATTCCCCGCTCGTTGGTATATGCCGACTCGGCCGGACAACGGACGCTGGCAGCGCAGTCCGCTGGGCGTTTCAACAGCTACAGCGAGTTTCTATATTTCCTAGTTCGACACCCATTCACCAGCGTTGCACGCTACGCTCGTCACCTATTCAACGGCCTCGACATCCGTTACCCCACGCCATACCCCACGCGCCTGCACCCGCCCGGCCAAGCGGCCTTGCGCCTGCTTAATTATGCGCTGTTGGGACTGGGCCTGTGGCTGGCGTGGGCTAGTTGGTGGAATCCCGGCAAATCGAGTTCGCCTGTTAATTCTGCCGGTTCAGTTTCGCCATGCGCCGTACTGCTGGCTCTGCTGCTACCATGTTTACTTGCGCTGCCTACCTTGATGGAGTGCCGCTTCCTGCTGCCGCTGCACCTGTTGTTGCTGACGGGCGTAGCTACCACGTGGCAGCCGCGAGCGTGGTGGCGCAGCTTGGGCGGGCCGGTGCGGCAACTAGCCATGCTGATGCTCGCTGCTGGCTGGCTCTGGGGCTGCTGGCAATTATCGGAAGCAACGGCCGGGCAGCTTCGGCCGCCAAGTGAGGCGCCGCAGTAGCAATACGGCTGTTGTTATGAGCCATCTGTCATTGCGAGCGTAGCGTGGCAATCCTTCCTCTTGAAGCGACCAGTTCTGAAATGTGATAAGCCTTCGTTGCACCGAAATGTAAAACGAACAAAGCCCCGGCACTTCGCAGAGCCGGGGCTTTGTTCGTTTTACATTAGCCACTGAGAGAGGAAGGCATGCTGCGCTTCGCTCGCAATGACAGTCGTCACACTTTGGCGTAGGTCACTTCCTTCACCGCTTTCACTACGCGGGCCACGTTGGGCAGCGAGGCTTCGATGAGGGTGGGCGCGTAGGGCAGGGGCACGTCGGCGCAGGTGATGCGGATAACGGGCGCATCGAGGTGGTCGAAGGCGCGGCGCTGCACGATGTAAGCCAGCTCGCTCGAGATGCTGGCCAGGGGCCAGGCTTCTTCGATAACCACCATGCGGTTGGTTTTCTTCACCGAGTTCACCAGCGTATCGTAGTCAATCGGGCGCACCGAGCGCAGGTCGATAACTTCGGCTTCGATGCCTTCCTTCGCCAGCTCGTCGGCGGCAGTGTAGGCAATTTTCATCATTTTGCCGAAGCTCACGAGTGTTACGTGTTTGCCTTCGCGCACAATGTTCGCCTTGCCGATTTCGAGGAGGTACTCTTCTTCGGGTACTTCGCCCTTGTCGCCGTACATCAGTTCCGATTCCATGAAGATTACCGGGTCGGGGTCGCGGATGGCGGCTTTCAGCAGGCCCTTGGCGTCGTAGGGGTTCGAGGGAACCACCACTTTCAGGCCGGGCGTGTTGGCGAACCAGTTCTCGAAGTTCTGCGAGTGCTGGCTGCTCAGCATGCCGGCGTTGCCCGTAGGGCCGCGGAAGACGATGGGACAGGAATACTGGCCTCCCGACATCGAGTAAAGCTTAGCAGCCGAGTTGATTACTTGGTCGATGGCTACCAACGAGAAGTTGAAGGTCATGAATTCGATGATGGGAATCAGCCCGTTGGCCGCCGCACCCACGCCGATACCGGCGAACCCAAGCTCAGCAATCGGGGTGTCAATCACGCGCTCGGGGCCGAACTCGTCGAGCATGCCCTGGCTTACTTTGTAGGCACCGTTGTACTGGGCCACTTCTTCGCCCATCAGGAACACCCGCGGGTCGCGGCGCATTTCTTCGGACAGGGCCTCGCGCAAGGCCTCACGGAATTGAATCTGACGCATGTTTTTCGTTTGGTAAAGCCGCAATTGGGCCGTCTGGCAAAGCTACAACAGGCGGGGGCGTCGGGCAAACTATAGGGTAGGAGGGCGTGGGGGTAGGAGGGTAGGGGTTATTAACTGCTGTTAGGCGGTCTGAGAGTAGCGCGAACTTTCAGTTCGCGTCCCCGCGCCGTTGGAATGGCTTTAACGGCGTGGAGACGCGAACTGAAAGTTCGCGCTACGGCCTAGCGGGCTCCTCAAACAAGGTCTGCGTAACGTCAGTTATTAAATGGAACACACAACTCCTGCCCTCATACCCTCCTAACCACATGTCCTATTTCAACGCCTCCTTAAACACCTTGCCCTGGGCATAATCCTGAAACTCCAGCTCCTCGACGGCGCGCTGGGCGTAGCTGCGGTCGAGGGCCACGGCTTGCTTGAGCAGGGTGCCGGCGGTGGCCTCGTCCTTTTGCCGGGCGGCTACCACCGCCAGGCCGTAGACGGGCGCGGCGGCAGCAGGGCGCAGGCTCTGGGCCATGCGATACTGCTCCTGGGCCAACTCGTAGTGCTCGCGGCCCACTTCGATGAGGGCGCGGTTGAGGGCGTTCTGGTAGCTGGGGCCGGCGTATTGCAGGCTGCGCAGGGCTTCATCGGGCTGGCCTACTTCAATTTCGAGGGCGGCGCGGTCGGAAAACACCTTGCGCAGCAGGGGCCGGTCGCCGCCTAGCTTGATGGCGTAGTCGTAGTTCTGCAGGGCTTCGAGGCGGTCGCCGGCGCGGTGATAGGCGGTAGCGGCGTGGTAGAAGAACTCGGCCGTGGGGTGGCGGTGGGCGGCCAGCGTGAAGTTGGTGCCCGCGCGGCGGTAGTAGGCTTTTTGAATTTTATCGGTGGGCTCTTTTTCGGCCCGTTGCAGCAGGATTACCCCCAGGTTGTGGAAGGCCTCCCAACTGCCAGTGCTGGCGGCCGAAACTTCGTAGATGCGCTGCTTTTCGGCCAGTAGCGGCGTGAGGTTGGCCGAGTAGCGCAACTCCTCGGGCGTGAGGGCGTCGGCTTCGGTTTGCTTCTCCACAATCTTTTTCGAGAGCAGGTACAACTCCGAATTGTAGCGCGGCGGCGCGGTGTAGGTCACGGCCACGGTGCCAAAGCGCAACACGGGGTAGATGTACTGCTCGATGTAATCGAAGTAGGTGAGCCGGTGCAGGGCCTTTTCCTTGGTTTCGAAGCTGCCTTTGGTGTCGTTGATGATGGTGATGACCGAATCTATTTGGTCCGGCTTGAGGGCCGAGGTGGTGACCTTTTGCAGGAAGGTATCCCACTTGCGCACGTGGGCCAGGGTGTCGAAGCGAATGTTCTCGTTCTTATTCAGATACGAGAAGTTCTTCACGCGCTGCTTGTAGTAGTAAAGCAGCATGCGCACGCGCTTGCTGGCCAGCAGACGGTTGTGCGCGTCGGTCGAATCGGGCGAGTGGCCGGCGATGATGAGCACCTGCCTGGTGTGCTGATTGGCGTCAATCAGGTCTTCCAGCGCCTGCACGTTGGTGCCCAGGTAGCCGCGAATAAACCACTGGTCCTCATCAAAGAAGAAAGGCAGCACGCGGGTGCCACTCGTTACGTTGCTGGCCTTTTCGGGCAGCAGGGTCAGCACGGTGTCTTCGCGGAAGACGAGGCGGGCGGGGTCGGCAATGCCACGGGCTACGCGCACATCGTCGGGACCGCGCAGGGTTTTGCCGTTCTTCTTCAGCTCGCGCACCTGGCCGTGGGCCAGCAACTCGCCGGGGTTGCGGCCGGGCGTATTGGGGATGGTGAAGCGCTGGGTGGCGACCAGCAGCTTCTTGTTATCGTCGTCGTAAACGTAGTTGCCCGGCGTGAAGGTGAGGCGGCCAAGGGTGTCTTCGCGCAGGCCGTGCTCGTAGCGGTAGCGCAGCAGCAGCTCATATGCCACGCCCTTGCGCAGGTGGGCGGCGGGCACGCGGGCTACCACTTCGAAGGGCACCGCCTCGCCGGAGGCGGTGAGGACTGGTGGCCGGGTACTTACCGAGCGGCCGGTTTCGGCTTGCTTCAGCACCTTGGGTAGGGGGGAGCAAGCAGCCAGCCCGGCGGTGGCAGCTAGCAACCCATAGGCCAGCGGCCGCAAAGAATTACTCATCAAATCGTGCAACGCGGAAAATCAAAATTCAACCTTAACAACGAAAAATCCGTTGAATTAGTCGAAGTCGGGGCGGCGAAATTACACTGCCGAGCTTGCCCTGAGCCTTCGAATGCTTTATCTTAGCCCAGACAAACTGTTTTTCGTTAGCCGACCTGCACTATGAAACGCTTCACCGACTACCTCGAATCGCAGTCCTTTGGTCTTTGTTCGGCCCTGGCTCAAAAGTGGGGGTTCAGCACTCGCAGCGTGCGGCTGTCGTTTGTGTACGCCTCTTTTTTCACCTTCGGCTCGCCCATTGTGCTCTACTTTGCCGGGGCATTCTGGATGGACGTGCGCCGGGCTATGCGCCAGCAGCGCAGCACCGTTTGGGATTTATAATAGCTGACCTGCTGGTTAGTTAAGGCGTCGTTTTTTCCGGTTCAGGATTAGTTTTGGGCTCGGTAGCTGCTGGTTGCAGGCGGGGCCCTTCGGCGCGGCGTTTCTCCTGGCGCTTGGCCTCTTTGCGGCGCTGCCGCTCGTCGTGGTTAGGGTTGCGCTTCTTGGTTTTGTGCTTGTCGCTGTGCTTGACGTGCTTATTGGAGTGCTCCGACTGTTTGGTTTTTGACTTGCTGACGTGCCCGATGCGGTGAAACCACTGCGCTGCTGCCGGAGCAGCCGAAACCAATGTCAGCAGCAGGCTGGCAACCAGTAGGAGCAGGGATTTTTTCATATCGGATTAAACCGGGAAAAGTTGAAGAGCCGCAAAAATAGAGGCGTGACGGGCCATTACAATCCTAGAGGAGAAGGAAAGTGAAAACGGTGGATAGCAGGCGTTATCCAGATAATGCTTTCGTTGGAATGACAATGTCACTGCCATTAGCGCAGCCCCAGTTCTGAGAACTTCCGCTTGCCTCGGGCGAAATACGCCCACACCAAGCTGCCGTTGTACACCCCGGCCCGTTCCCGCATGCACAGGTGGGGCTTGGCTGCCGCCCGCCGTGCCCGCCAATAGCCAAATTTGCCGTAGAAGCTGAAGTGGGCCCGCAGCACCGCCCGGAAGTTGCCAAACTCGCCGGCCAGCAAAAACCGCAGGCCCGCCACACCATCGAGCACGAGGCGCTGGAACATGGGGCCAAGCAGTTCGCCGGGCGCGGCATTTTTGTAAAGCAGCGCCAAGCCGTTGCGGAAATTGAGGTAGGTTTTGCGGGGGTTGGTTTTGGGCAGGGTGCCGCCCCCCACGTGGTGCACGGCACTGCCGCCGTGGTACCACACCTCATGGCCCGCGTTCTGCAGGCGCCAGCAGAAGTCTATTTCCTCCATGTGCGCGAAAAAAGCGGGCTCGAAACCGCCCAACTCCAGCCAGGCGGTGCGGCGCAGCAGCACGCAGGCGCCGCTGGCCCAAGCCACCGGGCGCGGGTCGTCGTACTGGCCGAGGTCTTTTTCGAGGGTATCGAAGAGGCGGCCGCGGCAGAACGGGTAGGCCAGGCGGTCGAGGTAGCCGCCGCCGCCGCCGGCGTGCTCAAACAGGGTAGGGTCGGCGTGAGCCAGCACTTTGGGCTGCACCGCCGCAATGCGCGGGTTGGCTTCGAGCAGGCCGCGCAGGGGGCGCAGCCAGCCCAAGGTCACTTCCACGTCCGAATTCAGCAGCACGAAAAACGGGCTGTCGACCTGCGCCAACGCCTGGTTGTAGCCCTCGCAGAAGCCGAAGTTGCGCTCCAGCAGCAGCAACTCCACGGTTGGAAAGTCGCGGGCCAACAACTCAATGGAATCGTCAGTTGAGGCGTTGTCGGCCACGATGACGCGCGCGCCATCGGCGTGGGCGAGCACCCCGGGCAGGAAGCGGGCCAGAAAGCCTGCCCCATTCCAGTTCAGAATGACAATGGCCACGTCGGCGCAAGGTTTTGATGAAGAAGGAGGAATGAAGAAAGAGGCATTTTCTTCAGCCATAATTCTTTCTTTGCCGCCCGTTTGGACCGCATCCAATTCCTCATTCCTCATTCCCAATTCTTCATTAAGCGCAGCGTCCACGTTAGGCTCCAAAACCACTCAAATCGAGGCCGGGCACGTTGGGCATCAGGCCGCTGGTTTTGCGTTTTAGCTCCTGGGCGGCCAGTTCGGCGGCTTCGTCGAGGGCCTTGTTCACGGCGGCCACCACCAGGTCGGCCAGCATGTCGCGGTCCTGCGGGGTGAGCAGCGTTTCGTCGATTTCGAGCTTGAGGATTTTGCGGTGGCCGTTGGCTGTGGCGCGCACCAGGCCGCCGCCTGATTCGCCCGTAGCGGTGAGGTGCTGGATTTCCTGCTGGGCTTGCTGCATCTTGTCCTGCAGCTCTTTCACTTTGCCCATCATGCCGGTGATGTCGAATGCCATATTATTAGTTGTCTTAAGTATTGGTTGTTCGTTTTCTGTGAACAGCGGGCAGGCCCAAAAGGATGCCCTTCACACCTATTTGATACGGAATCTTCCCGTAAAGTTGGTGGCTGGCGCGGGTTTTAGCCCGAGCCGCTTATTTGCTTGCAGTCGCTGAGTTAGCACTCGACGACCTTATGCCAGGCGTAAACAGGCATCGTTACTTCAGAATAGTTACGGCGCCCGAGCGTGAGAACGGCTGGCCATCGTCTGCCGTTTGCTGGAAGCGCCACACGTAGCTGCCCGGCACGGGCGCATGGCCGGCTATGCGGCCGTCCCATACGTCGCTGCGCTGCCTGCCCCGAAAAACCTCCTGCCCGTTGCGGTCTACGACCACGAAAGTATAGTTACCCAGGAAACGACCCTTTACCTCAAGCACGTCGTTCAGTCCGTCGCCGTTGGGCGTGAAGGCGGTAGGAATCGTCAGGCTGGGCGTCCGCGTTACGCTCGCCAGGTTGGAGTAACTGAACGTGCCAGTCGGTAGCCCCGCGCCGCTGATTTGCAGGCGATAACGAATGGTTTGGTCGGTGGGCGGCGCCAAGTCGCTGTACGAACCCCCACTCACGGGCTGGGTACTGCGCACCGTGCCGTCGGGCGCTAGGCGCTGGAGCAGGTAGCTAACTGGCTGGCTGGCATCGGGGCCGCTGAATGGGGTCCAGGTAAGGGTAGCGGCAGTGCCATCGGGGCCCGCCGGCTCAGCCGTGAGCAGGCTCGGGCAGGCAGGAGCGCTCGGCGGCGAGGCGTTGCCGCACACATCGAGCAGGCGCACGGTGTAGCAGGGCAAGGCGGCGCGCAAAGCACCCAGGTCGGCTGAGTCGCGCGGGGCACGTAAGGTCGTGGCAGTGCCAAAATCGGTGGTAGCCGTGCCGGTGGTGCGGCTGTAGCGCAGGCTGCTGCCAGCTGGTAAAGCCGGGGGCGAAAGCAGCGGCATTAATTCCACTACGTTGCGCAGGTTGAAGCTGGCCACCAGCTTCGGCTGCTGCGGCGGCAGCGCCGACACGGTAGTGATGCGCACTTGGTTCGAGATGGCATCGCCGCCACCGGGCTGCCGGGCCGTGACCACGTAGGTGTAGGTGCTGCCGCACTGCACGTCGGCATCTTCCAGGCCGCCCGGAATGGAAGTGAGCGTTGTTATGAGTTGCCCGTTGCGCGTCACGGTATACGTATTGCCAGCGCCGGCATCGGCCAGCAGCAGCTGGTTGCGGTTGCTAGTCGAGCTACCACTTAAGCTTAGGGTGCAGATGAGGGGCGAGGCAGCCGGGCTGGTGCCGCACAAATCGGTGCGGAATATGCGATAGCAGCCCGCTGCTGGGGCCGGTAGGCTGATGGTAGTGCTGCCTGGAGACACCGTAGCCACGTCGCGGAAGCCTCCAGGTGCGGTAGCGTCCGCGATTTGCAAACTGTACTGGTAGTCGGCTGGCAGATTGCCGACGGCTAAGGTAGCCGCGCCGCCGGGCAGTGGCCCCGCCAGCGTGAGACTGCTGAATCTGGGCGTAACCGGCGCGGCGGTAGCCCGAATAGTCTGGGTATTGCTACTCTCACAGGCTTCCGTAATGGTGTAGCGGCCAGTTACGGTGATACTGGTAGCGCCGGCCGGCACGGCTAATACAGTGGCTTGGTTGCGGAGAATCGGCTGGGCTGGTCCGCTGCCTGCCTGCACCAGGTACGCATCAAATTTGGTGTCGGTAACCGTGACCAGGGCCGAACCGGTGGGGCAGGGCGCGATGGTGAAAGGCGGCGGGCTGGTGTCATACACCCGAAAGGTGCGGATAAAGTATTTGCTTACACCCGCTTCATTACCTAGCTCTGAGACCGTCACCATACCAACCTCTGCCAAAGTAGGCGTGTAGAAGTAGGGGTAGATGCGATTGGGTGTGCAGGCAGGAAATGTATTGCCCAAGCCTGGCAACACCCCGTAGTAAATGGGATTGTCGTAAATCCGAACGTCGCGGGTGGGGCAGGGCTGAAATTTTACCCGCTTGCCAACGCACAAGGCCGTCACAGATAATCCATTGTCATCAATGGCTTCGAACGTGCAGGCAGGTGGGCTGGGCGACAGGCAGGATTGCGCCCGCACAGCGCCAGCCCCTCCGAGCCACAGCATCAGTATAAAAAAGCAGCAGTTCAGAAGTCTCATAAGCAGCAGTTGCGGCGCTGTAACGCGCTCCCAGCTCAAATCGCGCACGCAGGCCAAACATTTCAGGTCGCCTTTGGGGCAACCATTTGCCTTTAAACAAGTGCAAAAAAAAACGCAGCAAAGGATGCGTGCTACAACACGCTCGCCCAGTCAAACTTACGGACGAAGGCTGCGGCCCGGTGCAGGTCGGGGTAGAGCACCCGGTCTTGGGCCACGAAAGCTACTTCCTGGCGGAACGCGGCAAACACCATTTCGAGTGCCTCCGAGCTGCGGGCCGGGCGGCGAAATGCCAGCGCCTGGCAAGCCGTCAGCAACTCAATTCCTAGAATCTGCTCGGCGTTTTCGACCACCCGGCGCGACTTGGTTGCGGCGTTGGCCCCCATGCTCACGTGGTCTTCCTGGCCGTTGCTGCTCACGATGCTGTCCACCGAGGCGGGCGTGCAGAGCTGCTTGTTCTGGCTCACGATGCCGGCGGCGGTGTACTGCGGAATCATCAGGCCCGAGTTCAGGCCGGGCTCGGCCACCAGGTATTGGGGCAGGCCGCGCTGGCCCGAAATCAGCTGGTAAGTCCGCCGCTCCGAGATGCTGCCCAGCTCGGCTACGGCAATGGCCAGGTGGTCGAGGGCCAGGGCCAGGGGCTGGCCGTGGAAGTTGCCGCCGCTCAGTATCAGGTCTTCTTCGGGAAAGATGTTGGGATTGTCGGTGACGGAGTTGCACTCGGTCTCCACTACCTGGGCCACGTAGGCCAGGGCATCGCGCGAGGCCCCGTGCACCTGCGGCTGGCAGCGGAAGGAGTAAGGGTCCTGCACGGCGTGGCGCGGCAGGGTTTGCAGCTCCGAATCAGCCAGCAGCGTGCGCAGTCGCTGGGCTACCAGCACCTGCCCGGCGTGCGGCCGAATGCGGTGCAGGTGCTCATTGAAGGGGTCGGTGCAGCCGCCAAAGGCTTCGGTCGAAAGCGCGCCAATTACGTCGGCCGCGTCGGCCAGGCGCTGGGCCCGCAGCACGCCATCCACCGCGTAGGCCAGCATAAACTGGGTGCCGTTGAGCAGGGCCAAGCCCTCTTTCGCCTGCAGCTCCAACGGCGCCCAGCTAAACAGGCTCATCGCATCGGCTGCGCTCAGGCGGTAGCCCTGGTAGTTCACTTCGCCCAGGCCCAGCAACGGCAGGCACAGGTGCGCCAAAGGCGCCAAATCGCCACTGGCGCCCAGCGAGCCCTGCTCGTACACCACGGGCAGCAGCTCGCGGTTGTACATGGCCACGAGGCGCTCGGCCGTGGCGGGCTGCACGCCGCTGTGGCCATAGCTTAGGCTCTGGGCCTTGAGGAAAAGCATGAGGCGCACAAGGTTTTGCGGCACTTCGGCCCCGGTGCCGCAGGCGTGCGACATCATCAGGTTTACCTGGAGTTGGGCGCGCTCTTCGGGCGCAATGCCAACATTATAGAGCGACCCAAAGCCGGTGTTGATGCCGTAAATCGGGGCGTCGTTGTGGGCCAGGCGCTGGTGCAGGTAGTCGTGGCAGGCGGCGATTTGCGCTTTGGCATCGTCGCCGAGGGTCACGAGGCGGCCGTCCGCCAAAAGGGTTGCCAACGCGGCCAGGGTGAGGGGCTGCGTGGGCGAAATGGTGTGGGTGGGCATTCGGAGGGAAAAACGGGTGGGTTGGGGGTGGCCGCAAAACTAGGGGTATTTCGGCAGCCCGCTGAAAGTAGACCAGGGTAGGGACTGATGCTATGCGGGATGCAGAGGCAATGAAATACATAGTATTTTCATTATATTGTCATTGGTTTCTACCTCCACTTCCTGGTTCCACCCCTTTTCTGCATCCGCTATGAGATACCTGGCTTTTCTCTTTCGCGTGTTGCCTGCTCCTTTCCGTTGGAGCCTGTTGCTGCTCTTACTGCTGGCCGGCCCCGCGCGGGCCCAGTTTTCTGCCACGGCGGCTACTACCCAATTTGTGTGCAACGCCCCCGGCAACCAGTTTGGCGTGCAGGCCGTGGCCGACGGCGCGGGCGGCTCCTTTGTGCTCTGGATTGACAAGCGCAACGGCAACAACACCGGGCTCGGTACTGGCATTTATGCCCAGCACCTGAACGTAGCCGGGGTGCCGCTGCTGGCCGCCAACGGCAGGCGCCTGTTCCAGACGGGCAGCCGCGAGGTTTTCGGCCTGAAAGTGGTGCCCTGGCAGTCGGGCCTGTTGGTGGCCTGGGTGCAGGGCGCGTTTGGCATCGGCGGCGATACGGTGCGCTGCCAGTACTACAGCGCGGCCGGCGACCCGCAATGGCCGATTCCCACCGTGGTGGCCTACCGCACGCTGCCCACCGTCATCTACGAGAGCGAGCAGGGCCTTAATATCATTCCCACCAGTACGGGCGCAACCATTACCCACGCTCTGGCCCTGAATGGCGGCAGCAACCGATTTACCTTCAACAAGATTGGCATGAGCGGGGCGCTGAGCTTCCCCAATAACGACCGGCAGGTGGTGGTGGTGCCCCCGAGTGGCTACCAGCTGGACTACTACCACTCGGTGGGCGACGGCGGCGACGGTTTGTATCTGGTGGCCAGTTCGGCAGGCCTGGGGGCGGAAATTTATGCCCAGCATTTCAACGCATCCGGGGCACCAACCTGGCCGAACTACACGGTTATTTCGGCCGGGGGGGCCTCGGGCCGGGGCTCCGACTGGCTGCCCATCATTGACCCGGCCGGCAACCTCTACGTGGCCTGGACCTCGAATGGCAGCGACCCACTGGTGTCGAAAGTGCTGCCTTCGGGTGCCCTGGGCTGGGCTGCGCCCGGCTACGTGAACCTGTGTACCTACGCCTCGCGCCAGGACACCCCCCACGCCATCTGGCACAGCAATGCCCTCTGGATGATTTGGGAAGACACTCGGGTAGGCACGGGTAGCGCTGATTATGGGTGCTACGCCCAAAAAATTGACGCCGCCGGCACCCTGGCCTGGAGCCCCAGTGGCGTGCCGGTGTACGCGCAGTCGTCAGGCTACCTGCGGCCCAAGCTGGCCCCTTCCGACAACGGCGCGGTAATGGCTTTTTTCAACACTGATACCAATATCACCAACTTCCGGGCCCAGAAAATTCTCCCCACGGGTAGCCTGGCATTCGCCACTGCTGGCGTCATCCTGCACTCGGTGGCCGAAAACCGGCCCGATAACCTCGACTACGTGCCCGTGAGCCAGCCCAATGGCTCGGTGCAAGTGTTCTGGGCGTCGCCCGGTGGTGCGCCCACTAGCCGCGACATCTGCGCCGGCCGCATGCAGAGTTCGGGCACCCTGCTCAGTATCGGGCGCGCCGCCGAAGCGCTGGGCTTTGAAGTGTTTCCTAACCCGGCCACGAATGACCTGAAGCTGCAATTCCCAATGTCGGCCCGGCCTACCAGCCTGCGCCTGTACGACGGGCAGGGCCGCCTAGTGCGGGCCTTTGCCGATGGGACCACGTTGCTGCCGATACGCGGGCTGCCGGTGGGGCTGTATGTGCTGCGGGCCACGCTGGCCGGGGAGGCGGTGAGCCAGCGCGTGGCAGTGGAGTAGCGAAGGAAAGGAAAACAGTAACGTCATGCTTCGACTACGCTCAGCATGACGTTACTGTTTGTTCCGTTTTCGGCCTTTCTTAACCCCGGGATGCGGCTTACTCCGCCGTTAGGGCCGCTACCACCTCGCCCAGTGGCAGCACGCGCTCCACACCGGTCTGCATTATTTTGACTTTCACGACGCCGGTTGCTACTTCCTCCGGCCCCATGATGAGCACCAGCGGAATGCCCTTGGCATCGGCGTACTTGAACTGCACGCCCAGCTTCTTGGCATCGGGATAGAGCTCGGCAGGAATGCCGGCGGCCCGCAGTTGCGCCAGCAGCGGCAGCGCCGCCCGTCCGCTAGCCGCGTCGAAATGCGTGATGAGGCAGCGGGTGGGCGTTTCGCCCGTCACGGTGAACAAATCCAGCGCCTCCAGGCAGTCGTAGAGCCGGTCGACGCCAAACGAGAAGCCCACGCCCGACACACCCGGCAGCCCGAAGGAGCCGGTGAGGTTGTCGTAGCGCCCGCCGCCGCTCACGCTGCCCATCTGCACGTTGTTGATTTTGACTTCGAAAATGCAGCCCGTGTAATAGGAGAGGCCCCGCGCCAGCGTGGGGTCAAATTCCAGCCGGTCGAACTGCTTGAAGCCGGACGCCACCAGTAAATCACGCACCTGCGCCAATTCCGTGAGGCCGCGGTAGTTGGCCGCAGCTTCCTCGTCGGCCGCGTCGGGGCGGGGGCCATCGGGCTCCACACCGGCCGTTACGAAACCCGCCAGCAGGCGCTGCAGCTTCACTTCGTAGCTGCCTTCCACGGTAAGCAGAGCAAACAGCGTTTCGATGTTGGCTGCCGAAAAGCCGCGTTCCAGCAGCTCTTTGGTCACGCCCTCGCGCCCGATTTTGTCGAGCTTGTCAATGGCCACAAACAAACTGCTTTCCATTGCCGCATAACCCCAGGTTTTGCCTGCCAAGTTGAAAGAGGCCGACTTAGTGATTCCTTCTTTGTCCAGGCTTTGAAAAATGGCGTGTAAAACCCCGCGATGGTTGATTTTAATGGTGAAATCATTTAGCCCCAAGCCATTCAACACCTGGGCCATCATCAGCACGATTTCGGCTTCGCAGAGCAGCGAGTCGGTGCCCACGACGTCGGCGTCGCACTGGTAAAACTCGCGGTAGCGGCCGCGCTGGGGGCGGTCGGCGCGCCACACGGGCTGCATCTGGTAGCGCTTGAAGGGGAAGGTGAGCGTGCCCCGGTTCATGGCCACGTAGCGGGCGAAGGGCACGGTGAGGTCGTAGCGCAGGCCTTTTTCGGCTACTTTGGGCAGCAGGGCTTTCGAGCCAACTTCCAAATCGGCCGCCGTCACGTCCTTGGCGAAATCCCCGGAGTTCAGCACTTTAAAGAGCAGCTGGTCGCCTTCATCCCCATACTTGCCCGTGAGCACCGACAGGTTCTCCAGCGTCGGCGTTTCGAGCGGCGCAAAGCCAAACGACTCAAACGTGCGGCGGATAACATTGAAAATGTGCTGGCGGCGCGCCACCTGCGCGGGGCCAAAATCGCGGGTGCCCTTGGGAATACTCGGTTTCTGCATAACTGGGCAAAGGTAACGGCCTGTTACACCTCCACGGGCCCAAACAAAAAAAGCCGCTCCCCTCGGCGGAGGAAAACGGCTTGTGCCGCCCATCGGAGCGTCTACCCCTGGCTTCCGTCCGGTGTCTAATGAGCGCACCCATGCGTCTACTTTGCCAATTCTACTTTGAAATCCTGAATTTGACAGCGTTTTCTAGAGAATTTCAAGCCGCTATTTAGGTGATGATGCCACCCGTACAACCGTGGAAGCGATATATACAAATGCGGGCCGGATAAGGAGGTAAAGCACTGCGCTTATTGCCAAAAATATAGTGCCGATACCCGTTGGCAGCACCCCACCAAAGGTAAACGTCATGCCAATTACAAATCCCAGTAGACACTCTGCCCGATAAATGGGGAATAATAAGGCGAGCGGGAAAAGCAACAATACTAAGTACCCCGCCAGGTTGGTATAGGCGAAAGTAAAAAAGACAGAAAGCAATATCCCAAAGAATAAAGCACCCACGAACCCATAAAATATCTGGTGCTGGTAGTTTATGGGGTTTAAATCATGCTGTTTATTGCGCGCAATTCGCTTATTAAGGCGATAAAATAGAAACCAAGTTAACAGCGGAAGTACAAGCCCACCCCACCAATTAGAAAACGAAGGCAGGTCTTTATCTGCCAGAATATGATGGCTGGGAACTCCACCATGAAAATAACTCCACGCCAATAGAGCCCAGATACCAATTAGTACGAGGGTCGTAAAATAGATACGTACCTTATAAAACGTGTTTTCGTCGATTAAACCTGCTTTCATGTTTTCTGCTCATTAAGTGTTTGCAGTTTTTATCTACTGAGCGAAGCAAAGTAAATCCATTAAAACATTATAATATTCAATATTATGTTTGGAAGTGCTTGGATAGGCTGAAATTAGAAAGAGACCCACGACAGGCATGGCCCGCCAGATTGCTGCCTGGATAGTTGCCGGGTCGAAAACCATCAAAGAAAACCCCGTCGCCGGATGAACCGACGACGGGGCCTTTTTCGCAGAAAGGAAGGAGGAAGGAGGAAGGCTACTCTTTTTTGAACTCAAACTCGCCGCCGCCCTGCTTGAGCTTGAAGGTCGGCTGGTCGGCCGCAAATTCCATGCGCAGGCCGGCCGCATCAAACTTGAACACGTCCTTGCTCACGGCGTCGAGCGCGAAGGCCGGCTGGCCGGTGGCCTGGGCTTTGAGCGTGTTGCCTTCGCGGGTGAAGACAATTTTGAGCGGCATCTGGGCGCTGGCGTAGCTGCCCACGTAGCGGTCGAGGTCGGCCGGGGCGGGGGCAAAACCGGTGGCTTGCAGCTCGGGCTTCAGGGCCACGCGGGCGTCGCGGGCGGCCAGGGCCCAGGCCGTGTGGAAGATGAGCTGGTCGCGGCGGGCCATGGCCGGAAAGTCGATGAACTCCACGTCGTCGGTGGCCTTGTGGTACTGCGGGTGCAGGCCGCTCGTGTAGAAGATAATCGGCACGTTGTGCTTGGCGAAGTTGTAGTGGTCTGAGCGGTAGTAGATGCGCTCGGGGTCGTTCTCGGCGTTGAACTTGTAGTCGAGCGCGATGGGGCTGTACTGCTGGTTGGTGGCTTCGCTCAGGGTGTTGAGCTCGGTGCTGAGGCGGTCGGCGCCCACCAGGTAGAGGTAGTCGCCCTTGCCCTGGTGCAGGCTGTCGACGCGGCCCACCATGTCGATGTTGAGGTCGGTCACCGTCTTTTCGAGCGGGAAAATGGGGTGGTCGGTGTAGTACTGCGAGCCCAGCAGGCCCTCTTCCTCGCCGGTGTTGGCCAGAAACAGGATGCTACGGCGCGGACCGTGGCCGTCCTTCTTGGCCTGCGAAAAGGCGCGGGCCATGGCCAGCACGCTCACCGTGCCCGAGCCGTCGTCGTCGGCCCCGTTGAACACCACGCCGTCCTTGATGCCGAGGTGGTCGTAGTGGGCCGACACCACCAGCACTTCGTCCTTCTTGTCGGAGCCTTCGAGGTAGCCCAGCACGTTTTCGGTGGTGAAAGTTTCCGTTTTGGTAACGAGCTGCAGGGTAGAAGCTGCGGGCTTGAACGTGGACGGAATGGCCTTGCCGGCTTTAGCCACGGCTTTGCGGTACTTGTCGAGGCCGGCGGGGGTGGTGCCCAGCAGCTTGGCGCCCACCTCGGGCGAGGCCATGACAATGTTGAAGCCCGGACGTTTTTTGCCGCCCACAAACGTCAGCCGCTCCTGGTTGATGGCAGGGCCAAAATCAACGGCCCCCTTGGCAAATGCTTCGGCGGTGGGGAACACCATCGTAATGGAGCGGGGCTTCAGGGGAGCCAGCGTGCGCATGCGCAAGCCCAGGTTTGATAGGGTAGTAGTGGCGTAGCCGCCGAGCCCAACGCCGGCCCCAACCAGCGACTTGCCCTGGGCATCCAGGGGTTCGCCCACCAGCAGCACCAGGTCCTTGCCCGTGTAGTCGGCGGCCGTCGCGAAGTCCGAATACTTTTCCTCCTTGATGCCGTAGCCCACAAAGACGGGCTGCGTCGGCTGGGCCGTGCCAAACGTTTCGTCGGCGCTGAAGAAGTAAAAGTCTTTGCCGCCCCGATACGATTTGCCGCCCGCCTTCAGGTTGCTCGCGGCGGCGTCCGCCGACAGGCGGTTCATCTCGAAGTGCTGAATGTAAAGGTTGTCGGAACCTGCCACGGGGCCCGTCAGGCCATCGGCCGCGAAGGCCTTCGCGATGTAATCGGCGGCCATCTTCTGGCCTTTCTTGCCGGTTTCGCGACCTTCATAGGCGTCCGAGGCCAGCACGTCGAGGTCGGCTTTGAGACCGGCGGGCGTGATGGTGGCGGCGTAGGGCAGCGACCAGTCGGTGGGCGCAGCAGCTGGGGCGGCAGTGGCGGCGGCCGCCTCCGTGCGGCCGGGCTTCACTTTAACCTTGATTTTGCCCGATTGGGCCGAAACAGTACCGGCGGCGAGTAAAAACGCGACGGCGAAGGGGATTTTTGTTGACATAGAAGTCAGGAAGGGTGAAAAAAGGGTTGCAGAAAAAGTAGATTGAATGGGCCAATTTCAGGTCCGGCAGAGCGAAACTACGGTTTAAGCAGCACTTGCCAGATTAAATAGAGCAGCTGATGAATCGCTACTTTGTGCCGGGCATTACAGGCCGCAGGGCTAAATCGTCTAATGCTCACGATATGGCAAGATTTATATTCGCAAAGTCCCGCCGCCGGACGAGCTGGCGGCGGGATTGTTTGCAGTAAAAGGCGAAAGAATGGATGGGAAAAAGTACGTGTAGCTAACTCAGCCGCCGAAGCCGCCACCGCCCTGGGGCGCGGCCTCGATGCGGCCGGGCTTGGCTTTGCTGGCGCCGATGTACCAGGTGAAACCCAGCCAGCCCACGCGGCTTTCGTCTTTCGAGTAGCGGGTGCTGCTCAGAGCGTCGGTGGCAATTTCGTTGCGGGACTGCTGGGTGTTCAGCAGGTCGGCGATGCGCAGGGTGAGGGCGGCGCGGTCCGAGAACAGGCGCTGGCGCAGGGCAATGTCAACCTGCCCCGAGGCCAGCTGCCGGCCCTGGGCCGTGAGCTGAGCCGAGCGCACGTTGCCGCTCAGCTGCAGGTCGAGGGTAGGGCGAATGGTGAAGTTGTTGGTGAGGCGAGCGGTAGCAATGAAAGCCGTGCGGTTGTTGCCAATGCCGTTGCCGGCAATCTGGGCGCGGTAGAGACTGGTGCTGGCATTCAGGCGCCACCACTTGGCCAGCGGCTGATTGAGGCTGAACTCGGCCCCGAGGTTGGTGGTGGTGCCCAGGTTGTTGTATGTTTCGGCCGTTACAAGGCCGGCGCCAGTGCCAGCGAGGCGGGTAGCCGTGGTGTCTACGAAGCGCAGGCGCTGGATGGAGTTGGTGGTGATGCGGGCAAACCCGGTGCTGGTAATCGTGGCCTGGCCCACCGTCAGCTGGTGGCCCAGCTCAATGTTGTGGCTGAACTCGGCCTGCAGGCGCGGGTTGCCGAGGCGGTAGCTGCGCGGGTCCTGGTAAATGGCCAGCGGCAGCTGCTGCATGAAGTTGGGGCGGTTCAGGCGGCGGGCGTAGCTCAGCTGCACGCGGTTCTGGCCGGCTTCCTTGCCCAGCTCCCGGCTGATGAGCGCCGAAGGGAAAAAGTTCAGGTAGTCCTGGTTCAGGCTGCCGCGCTGGGCAATGCCCTCGCCACCCGCCACGTCGCCGCTCAAGTGCGTGTACTCGGAGCGCAGGCCGACCTGGGCATTCCATTTCGCACCGAGGCTGTGCTGTGCCGTTACGTAAGCAGCCGGTACAACTTGGTCCGAAGTATAGGTAAGTGAGCGGGCAGGGTCGTTTTGGAAGTCGTTGGGGCGGGTTTCGCTGGCCGCGTAGCCGAAGCCATTGCTGCCTTTGTTGGTCTGGCGCTCCACTTTAGCGCCCACTTCGAGGCGGCCTTTACCATCGGCCAACGGGTGCACATAGTCCACCTGCCCGAACTGGATGTTAGCCAGCAGGTCGAGCTGCTGCCGGGTGCCCGGCTGCGGCACGCCCGCCGACCCGGCCACGGCGTACTGCCGCTGCACCACCGGCACAGTGGCATCAATCACCACCGTGCCGAAGTTGGCCGTCAGTTCACGGCCCTTGTGGGCATCCCAGGTGCGGCGGTAGTTGCCGTCTGCTTCCAAAATTTTCACTTTCACGTCGAGGTCCTGCCGGCCGCGGTTGGCTTGCACCGGGTTGTTGTTGGTTTGCTGGGTCAGGTCCTGGCCTTCGCCCTCCAGGTTGCGCTCGGTACCGGGGCTCACGCTCAAACTCAGGCTTTGGTTTTTGGGCAATTCAAGCTCCACACCCACGTTCACCGAGTGGTTGCGGTGGGTTTCGTATCCTGCTCCCACCTGGGTGGTGCGCACGGTTTCGGCGGAACCAAGTAGAGCGGTTTGCTCGCTGTGGCCGTGGCTGCGGTAGGTAACGTCGCGGCCGTCGTAGCCGGCTTTCCAGGTGGCTTTGCCCACTTTGCGGCTCAAACTCAGGCTGCCGCTGTACTTCTCGGCTGTGCCCAGGTTGATGGCAGCGGTGCCGTTGGTGCCGGAGCGGGTTTCTTTTTTGGTAATCAGGTTGATAACTCCACCACCGCCGGATGCGTCGTATTTAGCCGAGGGGTTGGTAATCACCTCAATCTGGGCGATACGCGAGGCCGGAATCTGGTCGAGGCGCGGGCCGCCGGTGCCGCCGTTGCTCACGCCAGCCGGCTTGCCGTCGATGAGGATGGTGACGTTGGAGGTGCCGCGCATGCTCACCGTGCCGTTCACGTCCACGCTCACCGAGGGCACGTTTTGGAGCACGTTGGCCGCCGTGCCGCCGATGCTGCCCAGGTCCTTGTCCACGTTAATCACGCGCTTGCCGAGGTCTTCCACTACGGCTGCTTTCTGGCCGGTCACCACCACTTCGCTCAGCTTGGTAGCCGCGGCTGCCGCCATTTCAAACGTTGGAAACTCGATGGCCGGCGCGCTGGCCGTCAGGTTGAAGCGGCGGCGCAACACGCGGTAGTTCAGGTCCTGCACCCGCAGCAGGTAGGTGCCGTAAGGCAGATTCAGCGCTTTAAAGCCACCCTGCTCGCTGGTCTGGGCCACGGCTACGAAGGTGGAGTCGGCAGCGCGCAGCAGCAGCACATCCGAGAAGGGGACGGGGTTGCCAGTACCGGCTTCCACCAGGCGGCCGCTCACGTGGCCATTGCCGGCGGTTTGGGCCGTAGCCGCGCTCAGCGGCAGGAGAACAACAGCGGCCGCGCCCAGCAACAGGCGGCCAAAACGGGAAGCAGTGAAAGCGGTGAGGAAGGTTTTCATGATGCAGTCAAAAAGGTGGGGTCGGGCGAGGGCGGCTCAGGTCCGGCAGCGGCCGCGGTTCCGCTGGGGAGGGAGAAGTCCGGGGCCCGAATCCCCGGTGAGTGAAAATCCGCACCAGCTAGCGGGCCGTCTTTGGTACACGCTGACGACAGCTACTAGGCGTTGGATGGAACAAATGTAGAACAGGTACTTTGCAACACAAGGTACTGGCAAAATAAATTTACTTAAAGCAAAGCTTTTAAAAATGTTACCAATTGAAAATCAATTTATAAGCGGATGAAAATATTTTCAGCCGCTTGAACCCATTGAGGTGTAATGAAGCATTCGGATTCAGGGAGTCAGATGCAGAGTTGCTTTTCCAGGTTGCCCAACTCACTTCAAAATTCTTAAAAAGCCAAAAAGGCCCTGACCAATTGGTCGGGGCCTTTGTCAAAGTCGATTAACTGACTGTCTTGCCAGGCGCAGCTGAGGCCGTTGTATCGATTGGTTCACTACCCCACGCGAGATGCCTCGGCTGCGCTCGGCATGACGTTCTCACTCATTCAGACTCGTCTGACTACTTCCGCTTCAAGGGGGCACGGGGTTTGGCTTTGGGCTGCTTCACGGGGTCGGTTACCTGCTGTCCGTTGCGGTAGGTCACGGTGCGGTCCACGGTGGTGCCATCGGCTTGGTAGTAGGTCCACACGCCGCTTTGGCGACTGTTGCGGTACTGCCCGCTCACGGCCACGGTACCATCCTCGCGCAATTCGCGGAAAGGGCCCTGCAACTGGCTACGCACGTAAGTCGTTTCCTTGCGCAGCTTGCCCGAGGAGAAATATTCCTGCCCCACGCCGCCCAGAAAGCCGTTCAGGTAAGGCTGGCGGTTCTGCATCTGGCCATTTTCGAAGTAGGTCGTGCGGTCGCCCACCAGCCGACCGCTGGGGCCGTAGGTTTCGGTTTTGCGCAGGGTCTTGCCGTCGGGGAAGTAGTCGTGCCAATTACCGGCAGGGCGGTTGTTCTTATACTGCTCTTCGGCCTGCACCAACTTGCCCGCTGCATCCTGGTAGCGCACAATTTTGCGGTCTTTGCCGGAGTTGCTGTAGTCGGTTTCCTCGTGCGTGTTGCCGGTCAGGAAGTATTCAACGCCCTTGCCCGTCGGGGTGCCGTTGCGGTAGGTAAGCTTGCTCTTCACCTGGCCGGTCTCAAAGTAGCTAGTGGCTGGTCCATCGAGGGCGGTAGTCCCAGTGGGTGGCATCACGCGCTTGGTCAGGTCGTCGCCGAGCTGGTTTTTTACCGGGCGCTGCGCCAGCGGAGCAGGGGCGTAGGTGCTCTCCGTCTGGAGCTTACCGCTTTGGTAGTAGCTGCGGTAGCGCCCGCGCCCGTTCTTATCGGCCAGTACTTCAACCTCAATCTGATTGTTCGGGTATCGCGTGATGTAGGGACCCGACAATAGCCCGCGCGTAAATGTGCCCTCGCTCTGCACCACGCCGTTGGGGTAGTAAAACTTCACCGCGCCGTTAGGCTGGCCGTTCTCGTAGTTCACTTCCGCCTGGGTTTTACCATCGGGATAGACCGCCTTCAAGGCCCCATTAGGCTGGCCTTTCACCAGCGTCGTTTTCAGTCGAATGGAACCATCGGAGTGGAAGTAGGTCAGCTCGCCGTTGGGTTCGTCGTCTACAAAAAAGCCCGATTGGGCCACTTTCCCGTCGTTGTAATAGGTTTTGAAAGGCCCTTGCCGCACGCCGTCTGCATAAGTTGCTTCTAGCCGCCGCGTACCGGTAGGGTGAAACTCGACGTAGGCCGAGTCGCGCTTGCCCTGCCGGAAGCTGGTTTGCTGCTCCAACTTACCGTTGCGGTAAAACCGCTTGTATGAGCCCTGCGGCACCGTATCGGCGGCCACCAGCGCCGAATACACTTCGTGCTTGTGTTCCTTCAGCGAGTCGTAATAGGTAATCAGTCGTTTCAGCCGCTGCCCGTGCGAAGGCACCGCCAGCAGCAGCAGCAGAAAAAAAGGCAGTAAGTATTTCATAGGCGCAAGAACGCAGGAAATGCTGTTTCCGTGCAGGTGGACGTGGTTGCTAAAATTCAGGCCAAAAAATAAGCCCCGCCGAGTAAAATCGGCGGGGCTCGTTCAAATCAGCAGGGTAAAGCCTACAAGGCCTCTACCACAATAGCGCTGGCGCCGCCGCCGCCGTTGCAGATGCCGGTGACGCCGATTTTGCCGCCTTCGTTCTTCAGCACGCTCATCAGCGTGGTCACGATGCGCGCGCCCGAAGCGCCCAGCGGGTGGCCCAGGCTCACAGCGCCGCCGTAGGCATTCACTTTGGTGCCTTCCAGGTTCAGAAGCTTATTATTGGCCAGGCTCACCACCGAGAAGGCTTCGTTGATTTCGTAGAAGTCCACGTCAGCAGCCGTTTTGCCGGCGTTTTTCAGGGCTTTCGGAATTGCCAGCGCGGGCGAAGTTGTGAACCACTCCGGCGCTTGCTCGGCATCGGCGAAGCCCAGGATGCGGCCGATAGGCTTCAGGCCTAGCTCTTCGGCTTTCTCGCGGCTCATCAGCAGCACGGCGGCCGCGCCGTCGTTCAGGGTCGAAGCGTTGGCAGCCGTTACGGTGCCGTCTTTCGTAAAGGCGGCGCGCAAACCGGGCAGCTTGGCGAAATCCACTTTGAGGTATTCCTCATCGTCTTCCACCACGGTGGTTTTGCCGCGAACCTCAATGCTTACGGGCACGATTTCGTCCTTCTTCTTGCCGGCTTTAGCAGCTGCCGCGCTACGGGTGTAGCTCTCGATGGCAAAAGCATCCTGCTGCTCGCGGGTGAAGCCCATTTCCTTGGCCGTGTTCTCAGCCGCGTTGCCCATGGCGTAGTCGTTGTAGGGGTCCCACAGGCCGTCGCGCACAAGGCCGTCAATCATCTGGCCGTGGCCATATTTCGCGCCGAAACGGGCCTTGTCGAGGTAGTAGGGCACGTTGCTCATGCTCTCCATTCCGCCGGCCAGCACCACGTCCGACTGCCCCAGCATAATGCTCTGGGCACCCATCATAATGGCTTTTGAACCCGAGGCGCACACTTTGTTCACGGTCGTGCACTCCACGGTATCCGGCAGGCCGGCTTTTTTGGCGGCCTGCCGGGCCGGAGCCTGGCCCAGGTTGGCCGAAATCACGTTGCCCATAATCACCTGGTTCACTTCCGAACCGGCTACGCCAGCCTTGTCGAGCGCGCCCTTCAAGGCGATGGCGCCCAGCTCGGTAGCCGACAGCGAAGCGAGGGCCCCGCCAAACGAGCCAATCGGCGTGCGAACCGCCGAGATGATGACAACTTCTTTAATTTGCATAATCAGGAAAATAAGAGGGTTGGGGGTGGGAGGTTGAATCTGGCCGCAAAAGTACGGAGAATGCCGCCGAGGGCGGGCTAGTTATTAGTTGCTCGTTGTCAGTTGGTAGTACAACGCGTTGGTACAACTCATAACTGGAACAACACGACGTTGCCACCAAAAAAACTTTCCCATTCACCTGGAGCCTGATAACAAACAACAGACAACTAAAAACACCTACCACGTGGGGCGGCTGGGGTCAGGCTTCTGCGTAGCCGGGCGCGTGCGCTGCTGCAGGTATTGCTGCTCCTGCGCCCGCAGCGTCTCCAGCAGCTGGCGGGCCTGCGCGGGGCTCAGGCTCATGGCCTGCAGTCGTTCGCGTTGAGTTTGCAGCGACAGGTCGGCCGCGGTAGCTGCGTCTGAGCCCGGACGGCGGCTCCGGTTATTGGGCGAGGCAGCTCCATTGCCCGTGTTGCGGTCAAGCCCGCGCTGGGCTCCGGGGCTATCCCCGCTGGCGGTGGGTTGCGGCGTACCGGTCCCGGGCGTGCGGTTGCCGGCCGCCGCCCCAGGCATGGCCGAGGGCTGGCGGTTGTCGGGCTGCCCGGCAGCATCGGGGCGCGGAACCGGGGGCGTGCCGGCGCTGGGGGCCGGCTTGGTATCGTTGATTTCGCCCTTGCGGTCGGAGCCGACTTTCTCCGCGGGCTTGTTGGGCTGCGCGCCGTTCTTGTCGGGGGCCGTTTTAGGCGATGTTGCCGAAGCGGATGGGGGCGGTGGGGGCAACTGTGGGCGGTTGGGCCGTTGGGCCAGATAGTCGCTAACCACTTCAAAGTCGTAGCGCGCACCCGCATTGGCCGGGTCCAAAACAACGGCCTGGCGTAGCAGATTAGCAGCTTGAGCCAGCTCCCCGCGTCCGGCTGCCAGCACTGCCAGTTGCTGGCGTGCCACGCTGCTCAGCCGGGCGGGGCTGCCAGCCAGCAAGCGTCCATAGGTTGCCTGAGCCGCCCCAGTTAGCCCGGCGCGGGCTTGGGCATGGCCTAGGTTCAGCACCAAGCGCGGGTCGGGCGTCGTGCGCGGGCTGGCCGTAGCCAGCGCATTTTGGAACGAACGGGCCGCTAGCAGCGCTTCACCGCGCCGGTAAGCAGTGGTTGCATCGGCAACGGCTACGTTGCGGTCGCGCACCATTGTAAGCAGGCGCAATCCTGGCACGCCCAAGGCCAGTAGCAGCAATAGCACACCGGTTTTCATGGGCGAATAACCGTTATGGTGAGCACAACATCGAGCGCCAGTAGTAACAACGCGGCCGCCAGCGGGTAGCGGTAGCGGTTGTCGGCCACGGCAATGGTGCGCACTTGCTCAGCCGGTCCTTGCATGGTCCGCAGGGCGCGCAGAAGCGGCTCGAAGCCGTTGGCTTGGTTGTTCAACGCAAAGTATTGCCCACCCGTCTGGGCTGCCAACTGCAATAGCGGGGCTTCCCGCAACCGCGTCAGAGCTGCCTGGCCTCGGCCATCGAGTACGAGTCCCCCAGCCGCCTTAGGAATTTTACTGCCCGCCGCCGTTCCTACGCCCACTGGGTACACCCGCGCCCCGGTGCGGGCCAAAGCTCGTAGGGTCGGTTCTAGGTTTTCGCCGAAGTCTTCGCCGTCGCTCACCACTACCAGTGCCGTGGCCCGGGGCGGCGTGCCGGCCGTCGGCCGGGCCGGAACTCCGCTCAGCCGGGCCAATACCAGTTCCAATGGCGCGCGCAGGGTGGTAGGGCCGGGCGGCAGCAGCCCCGTGCGCAGGGTGCCCAGAAAGGTGAGCACGGCGTCCTGGTCGTACGTGAGCGGGCATTGCACCACCGCCTCGGCCCCGAAGGCTACCACCCCCAGCCGGTCGGCCGGAAACTGGGCCACCAGTTCGCGCAATTCGGCCTGGGTGCGCAGTAGGCGCGAAGGGGCCACGTCGGCTGCGTCCATCGAGCGTGATACATCAACCAGCAGCCACACGTCCTTCCCGGCTGTTCGCACGGCGCTCTGGCTCACGCCCAGCGAGGGGCCCAGGGCCGCTGCCAGTAGCAGCGCCCCGGCCGTAACTCGCAGCACCATTTTCCAGCCGCGGTGCCGGGCGCGGCGGCCCAGCAGGTGGGCCAGTTGGCCGCTGCGTCGCCAGTGCCAGCCCAGCAGGAGCAGGGCCAAGGCCAGCAGCAGCGCGGCAGGTATAAAATCAGGATAGGCCCAGTTCAGCAAGTTACGTTTGGTTAGGCCCCAATATTACGGCCGAATGCCCGGTCGAACCCTCCCGACGGCTGCCGGAGCCCCCACGGCTGGCCACTATCTTTTTTCGATTTTCTGATAAATTTTTTACAAAAAGTGCGGTCCTTTCACATCGGCCCGTATATTTGCACCCGCTTCGAACGGAAGCGAAGACCACTGGAGAAGTGGGTGAGTGGCTGAAACCAGTAGTTTGCTAAACTGCCGTAGCTCTAAAGGTTACCGGGGGTTCGAATCCCCCCTTCTCCACGATAATGTTGGGTTGCGAAAGCAGCTTGTTGGGGCTCCAACCGACAAGTAGTTATCTAAACTCAACATTATTTTTTCCTCGGGGTGTAGCGTAGCCCGGTATCGCGCCTGGTTTGGGACCAGGAGGTCGTAGGTTCGAATCCTGCCACCCCGACTTGTTTGTTGCCCCGTTTTCGACCCCGTAGCTCAGCTGGATAGAGCAACTACCTTCTAAGTAGTCGGTCTTTGGTTCGAATCCAAACGGGGCCACCAAGTCCTATCAAAAGCCACCCCTCGGGGTGGCTTTTGTCGTTTCCAGGGCTTATGCGGTTGGCTGTCAGCTTACCCGCCGCTATTTGGCTGCAACGCCTTGAAACGCACCAATAAAAATGAAAAAATCCCGAGGAAAAAACCGCGAAAACTACTCAAAATGGGATTAAATATGTACTTTTGAGTGTTCAGTACCTAGCTGCCCGATGGGCAGTTTTACGACTTGATTTAACTACGCCCACATGAGCGAAACGAAAGAAACAATGGCGCAGTCGGACTATTCAGCCGACAGCATTCAAGTACTTGAAGGTTTGGAGGCCGTACGCAAACGGCCCAGCATGTACATCGGCGACACCGGCCTCAAGGGCCTCCACCACTTGGTGTGGGAAGTGGTCGATAACTCCATCGACGAAGCCCTCGCCGGGCACTGCGACCTGATTAACGTTACCATCAACGAAAACAACTCCATCACCGTCCGCGACAACGGCCGCGGCATTCCCGTCGACTGGCACGCCAAGGAAGGCAAGTCGGCCCTGGAAGTGGTGCTGACCGTGCTGCACGCCGGTGGCAAGTTCGATAAGGGCTCCTACAAGGTATCAGGTGGCCTGCACGGCGTGGGTGTGAGCTGCGTGAACGCACTCAGCACCGACCTGAAGGTGACCGTGCGCCGCAATGGCCACAAGTACGAGCAGGAGTATAAAATCGGCTTCCCGCAGTACCCCGTGAAGGAAGTGGGCGACACGGCCGAGCACGGTACTGAAGTACAGTTCCTGCCCGATGCCAGCATCTTCACCGAAACCGTGTACCAGTACGACAAGGTGGCTGGTCGCCTGCGTGACCTCTCGTACCTGAACAAGGGCATCCGCATTACCCTCACCGACCGCCGTGAAACGGTGGAAGACGGCAGCTTCCGGGGCGAGGAGTTCTACTCGACCGGCGGCCTGCGCGACTTCGTGCAGTACCTCGACGGCGAGCAGCGGCCCTCGCTGCTGTCGGAGCCCATTTACGTGGAGAGCGAGAAGGGCGGCACGCCCGTGGAAGTAGCCCTGCAGTACAATACTTCGTACCAGGAAAACGTCTATTCCTACGTCAACAACATCAACACCATTGAGGGTGGCACGCATGTAGCGGGCTTCCGCTCGGCGGTGACGCGGGTGTTGAAAACCTACGGCGACAAGAACAAGCTGTTCGAGAAAGCCAAAGTAGATATCACCGGCGACGACTTCCGTGAGGGCCTGACGGCCGTTATCTCGGTGAAGGTGATGGAGCCGCAGTTCGAAGGCCAAACCAAAACCAAGCTCGGCAACTCCGAGGTGAGCGGCGCGGTAAACTCGGTGGTAGGGGAAATCCTGACCCAGTACCTGGACGAGAACCCCAACCAGGCCAACCGCATTATGGAGAAGGTGATTCTGGCCGCCAAGGCCCGTATTGCCGCCCGTAAGGCCAAGGACATGGTGCAGCGCAAAGGCGTGCTGTCGTCGAACAGCCTGCCGGGCAAGCTGGCCGACTGCTCGGAGTCGGACCCGGCCATCTGCGAACTGTACCTGGTCGAAGGTGACTCGGCTGGTGGCACGGCTAAGCAAGGCCGCAACCGCGCGTTTCAGGCCATTATGCCGCTGCGCGGTAAAATCCTGAACGTGGAGAAAGCCCAGGAGCACCGCATTCTGGAGAACGAGGAAATCCGGAACATGATTACGGCGCTGGGCGTGAGCTTCAACGAGCGCAAGTCGCTGGCCTTTACGACCGATGACACGGGTGTGGAAACCGGTCCGCTGAACTTCGACAAGCTGCGCTATCACAAGGTCATCATCATGACCGACGCTGATATCGACGGCTCGCACATCCGCACCCTGATTCTGACCTTTTTCTTCCGCTACATGCGCGAGCTGGTCGACCGGGGCTACATCTACATCGCCCTGCCGCCGCTCTACCTCGTGAAGCGCGGCAAAGAGGAGCGCTACTGCTGGACCGAGGAGGAGCGTGCCGCGGCCCAGGCGGACCTCGGCCGCGGCAAGCCCGAAACGGTGAACGTGCAGCGTTACAAAGGTCTCGGCGAGATGAATGCTGAGCAGCTCTGGACGACGACCATGCAGCCCATTACCCGCACCCTGAAACAAGTAACAGTAGAGTCCGCTGCTGAGGCCGACCACCTGTTCTCGATGCTGATGGGCGACGAGGTAGCGCCCCGCCGCGAATTCATTGAGCGCAACGCCAAATACGCCAAGCTGGACGTTTAATCGTCCGCTTGCTTATGAAAGGCCCGCTGCAAAGCGGGCCTTTTCTTTTTATTTCCCGTCATGCAGAGCGCAGCGAAGCATCTTGCGTGCATTAGTGACTATTTACTAATCAATTCCAAACTAATGCGGCAATTAATTTCTTCCGGCGCTCCGTGGGAGCTTATTGTGGGCTACTCCCGGGCCGTGCGCGTGGGCAATGTGGTGGAAGTGGCCGGCACCACCGCGCAGGATGGCGACGTTATTACGGGTGGAGCCGATGTGTATGCCCAGACCAAGCGCATATTGGAGAAAATCGGCGAGGCTCTTCAAGCTGCTGGCGCTTCGTTTGCCGACGTAGTGCGCACGCGAATGTTCGTGACGGATATTGCGCAGTGGGAAGCCGTGGGCCGGGCGCACGGCGAAATATTTGGTGAAATCCGGCCGGTAACTTCGATGGTGGAAGTACGGGCGCTGATTGACCCGCGATTGTTAGTTGAAATTGAGGCCACAGCCATTATTTCCACGTAATAGCTTATTAACGGGCGGCGGCTTACGTATTTTGCCCTGCAATTCCACTATCCGATATGAAGCTCTTTAAGTCCTCCGACCTTATCCGCAAAAGCAAGTACATCAGCCGCGACTTGAGCTGGCTGCGGTTTAACTACCGGGTGCTCGACCAGGTGCAGGATTCTAGTCGGGCGCTGTTTGATAAGCTTAAGTTTCTGGCCATCACCAGCTCCAACCTCGACGAATTTTTCATGATTCGGGTAGGGTCGTTGTATAACTACCTCGACTACGGCAAGGAGCGCATCGACTACTCGGGCCTGCGCGAATTGCCTTTTCGGCGCAAGCTGCTCGATTTTGCGCATCGCTTCGTGAACGACCAGAGCCTGACCTACCTGAATGAATTGAAGCCGAACTTCGAGAAGAATGGCTTCAATATTCTGAAGATGAGCGACCTGACGGAGCTGGAAGTGAAGAAAGCCGATGGCTACTTCAAGAACACTGTGTTTCCGCTGCTCACGCCGATGGTGTACGACTCGTACCACGGCTTCCCGCTGATGATGAACCAGATGCTCATCTTTGGAGTGGTGACGCGCATTGGCAACGGCTTGGCAGTGGGCTTGGATGGCGAGGCGGAGAAAGGGCAGGAGCGTCTCACCTTCGTGCAGATTCCCCAGAACCTGACGCGATTTTTCGAGCTCACGCGCAAGGACAAGGTCATTTTTGTGCCCATTGAGGAAGTTGTGCGCGAGTTTCTGCCGCGCTTGTTCCGCAACGTGGAGATTATCTCGGCCGACCTTTTCCGTATTACCCGCAACGGGGACTTCACCCTGGAAGAGTCGGACGACATCGACAACGACTTTATCAAGGAGATTCAGGTGGGCCTGAAAACCCGCAAGCGCGGCCGCGTGGTGCGCGTGGAAGTGGAGCCCAACGCCTCGCCGGTGCTGATGAACGTGCTGCGCGAGCGGTGGAACATCGACAATGGCAACGTTTTCGTCATCAATTCGCTGATAGACTTGAAGGGATTGTGGCAGATTGTGCGCCACCCCAACTTCCGGGGCCGGGCCGCCAAAACGCCGGCTTCGGTGCCGCCGCTGAGCCTGCCCGAGGGCGCCGACGATAACCTGTTCGAATACCTCAAGCACCACGACGTGCTGCTGCACCACCCCTACAATAGCATCGAGCCCATGGTACGGCTGCTGGAGCAGGCAGCGGTGGACCCGCACGTGCTGGGCATTAAGCAAACCATCTACCGCCTGGCCGACGACTCGCGTGTATCGGCCGCACTGCTCAAGGCGGCGGAAAACGGCAAGCACGTTTCGGTGCTGTTCGAGGTGAAGGCCCGTTTTGACGAGGAGAAGAACATTCGCGAAGGGGCGCGGCTGGAAAAGGCTGGCTGCTTCGTGATTTACGGGGTGAGCAAGTACAAGACGCACACCAAGCTGCTCATGATTATCCGCAAGGAAGGTGAGAAGGTGACGCGCTACGTGCACATCGGCTCGGGCAACTACAACGAGCAAACCTCGCGCCTGTACACCGATGTAAGTTTGCTGACGACCAACGATGTGTACGGCCACGACGTGTCAGAATTCTTCAACGTCATCACTGGCCACTCGCAGCCCGACGATTACGAATACCTCATCACCGCGCCCAAGGACATGCGCCAGCAGCTCATCCACCTCATTCGGGAGGAAGTGAAACATGCCAAGAAAGGGCACCAGAGCGGCATTGTGATGAAAATGAACTCCTTGGAAGACAAGGAGATTATCGACGAGTTTTACAAGGCGGCAAAGGCGGGCGTGCCCATTCGCTTTATCGTGCGCGGCATTTGCTGCCTGCGGCCGGGGCGGCCGGGCCTGAGCGAGAACATCGAGGTGCGCAGCATTGTGGGCGAATACTTGGAGCACACGCGCCTGTTCTACTTCCACAACGGCGGCGACGCCAAGGTGTACGCCGGCTCGGCCGACATCATGGTGCGTTCGTTTGACCGGCGTATTGAGGCACTGTTCCTGATTGTGAACCCGCAGCTGCGGCGCGAGGCCATCAATATTCTGATGATGAACATGATGGACAACCAGAATAGCTACGTGATGCGCGAGGACGGCGCGTACATCCGCCAGCGCCCGGCCCCCGGCGAGCCGGTGGTGAACGTGCACAAGGACTTCTTCAAGCGCGATGAGGCGCTGCTGGCAACCGCTACACCCGAAGGTCTGCTGGCCTTGCTCGGGGTGCAAGACCAGCGCCGCATCGATGTTGCGGCTGCCCTGGAAGCTTCCGAAGAAGCCGCCGCACTGTCAGCAATAGAGGCGATTGAAGCTAAAGCAGCCGAAGCGGCGGATGATGCCGACGAGTCGTTCGGCGAAGGCGAGCACGACGAGGTGTGCGAAGAGGATGCAACGCCCGTTGGTCACGTTGATGAAGCGGTCGTGGGCGCAGTGAAGGCATAACTGCGCCGGCTGTCATTATGAATGAAGCGCTACGCGGAAAATCCTGAAGTATAAAAAAGCCCCAGCACCGTACGGTGCCTTGTTCTTACCCAAAACGCTTTGCCTGCCTGCTGGCGGCACTTGGCCGGTCCGGTCCGACCGCCCTAGGCGGTCCGACCGGTTGAAGAACCCCCGGTTTCGCTCCGCCAACAACCGGTCGGACCGGAGCAACAACCGCCGTTTTGGGTAAGGACAAGGCACCGTACGGTACTGGGGCTTTTTCGCGTTTAAAAGGGCTTGTCATATTATCGTGTTACTTGCTGAGAGCTGCCGGATGAGCAGACCTGTCCTTGGGGGCCACATTTCGCTCACAACTATACATGCTTGCCGGCAATGACGGTTGCTATTCCAGTTCAGCAGGCTGGTTCTGCACATCGGGAATGGGCAGGACGGCGGGGTGGCCGCCTTCGGGGTTCATCTCGTCGAAATGCTCTTCGAAGAGGGCTTGCAGCATGCCGTCTTTCAACCCGATGTCGGGCACGACCATCGTGGTGACATTGGCCCACTGCATGGCAGCCAGGTAAATATGTCCCGCGGGAATAATGACATCAGCGCGGTCGGGGTTGAGCATGGCTACGTTCACGCGCTCGGTCATGGTGAGGCCGGAAAGGCGGTTGAGTGTGGCCTCGATGCTGCGGCGGGTGATGTGCTTATCGGGCGCCGAAGAGGTAAGGCTGTAGATTTTATTGATGTTGCCCCCCGTGCCGATGGCGCGCGTGACGTGGTACTGGCGGGCATTGGTGCGCACCCAGGCTTCCATGCGGGCCCACAGTTCGGTCTGGGCTTCAGTGCCGGCCAGGCCGCTTTCTTCCTGCTGCATGCGGCGGATGGAGCCGATTTCAAACGACTGCGCGGCCACTTTGCGGCGGTCGTGGTAGATGTTGAACTCGGTGCTGCCTCCGCCTACGTCGATGTGCAGGTAGTGACGCTTGTCTTCCAGCACGTGCTCGATGACGCGGTTGATGTAGAAAGCCTCGTCTTCGCCGCCAATTACCTTGATTTCCATGCCCAGCTCTTCGCGCACGCGGGCCACGATGGCCGCGCCGTTGGCCGCCGAGCGCATGGCCGACGTGGCGCATACGAGGTAGTGAGCCACGTCGTGCACTTCCATCAGCAGGCGCAGCGAGTGCAGGAACTTAACGAATTTCTCTTCCTTGGCGGGTGAAATCTCGCCGCTGGCAAATACGTCTTCGCCCAACCGCATCGGGAAGCGCACGTACTCGACGCGCTTGAGGCGGTAGCGGCCTTCGTAATACAGCACTGCTGATATCTGACAACGAACAGCGTTGGACCCAATATCAATGGCGGCAAGCTTGCGAAGGGGGAAATTCATGCAGGAGCGGGATGATTATTCACCCCAAAGGTAAGCCGATAGACGGTGCTTTGGGCATTGATTTTGACCCTTCAAAACGCGGTGTTTTCCGCTGGCTGGTGAAAGGCTAAGTAAAATACCTGGCCCACATTCAAGGTAATGGCACGCGGCCATCGGCCGATATGTGCTGTGCCCAGAGGACTAGGGCGATGCCAGCCGCCAGCTTGAGGTATCAAAGAAACGCCCCCTCCGAAATTCGAAGCGGGCGTTACTCAAGGAAATAATGGCCCCACTACTTGTCTAGCCGGAAACCGAGGCCAAACTGGATGAGTGAGCTTTCGACCGACTTCTGGTAGGATACGGCGAAAGCCAGCGTTTCAACTACCGGAGCGATATAGAAACCGCCGCCGTAGCCCGTGTGCCAGCCGCCGGGCGACGCGCCATCATAATACACGCGGCCCTGGTCGTAGAAGCCAAACACGCCGTAGTAAAAGGGCAGGAAGCCGTTTTTGACCTGACCCAATGCGAGGCGCAGCTCCGTGTTGTAGTACAAGGTGGCGTCGCCGCTGAAACGGTTGCGGTAGTAGCCGCGCAGGCCTTCGTTCTGGCCAATGCTGGCGAATTTATAGAACGGAATGGCCGAGTCGGGTCCGTAGTTTTTGGCCCCGCCGCCTTTGAGCACCAACGTCACGGGCAAGCCAATTTTAGCGGTGCCGTAGTATTCGGCGAAGCCTTGCGTGAGGCCAAAAGTGGCCTTGTCGTTGCGGAGCTGGCCGTTGGGGTTGAGGATGGTGGAGTTGTTGGTGAGCTGGGTGTAGGTGTCGTGCTGCACCCGAATACGCACGCCGCGCTGGGCAAAGCTGGGGCGGTTGCGCAGGTCGAGGTCGAATACCCCGTTCAGGCCCACCAGGTGCTGGGCGCTCACGTTGATGGACGGGTCGACCACCGGGCCGTCGGGCCGGAGTTCATAGGTGCCCAGAAACGAGTTGCCGCCGAAGTCGCTGGTGTAATTCTCGTATGAAGGGCCAACTCGAATGACGCTGCGCTGCAGAAACGTGCGCTCCAGAAAGGCGTTGACGGTGTAGCCGCGGTAGCGGGCGTTGTAGAACTTGTTGTCGTACAGGGTCTGGTCGAAGCCCGTGCTGTTGCCCAGCCCGAAGAAGCGGTAGAAGGGGAAGTAGCTGCCGTAGCTGGCCGAAGCGCCCGCGTCGATTTTGCCGATGGCGTAGCGGTGCCGGGTGCTGGCCGTGAGCTGGAACAGGCCGTTGAGGCTGCCCTGCACGTCGAACGAATACATGTTCTTATAGCCCGGCTTGCGGAAACCCTGCCGCAGGAAGGTGATGCCCGCGCTGGCGCCAAAGCCGTCGTTGGCATTGTAGAACAGGCCGATGCTGGGCTTGTAGGAGTTGAATTCGAATTGCTCGCGGTCGTACTCGTTCACGCCGGGGCGGGTGCTGGTGCGGTTGTCCGACTCGGGCCCGAGCTGCAGGTCGGTGTCGGGCAGGTCGTAGATTTTGGTGCGGGCGCGCAGGCCACTGGCGGTGGAGTTATCGGCGATTTTATCCTTGCCGTCGCCGCCAATCACGCGCACCAGAATGCTGTGCTGGCCGCCATCGCCAGTCACGTTAATTACGTCCTTGCCACCCAGGCAGTAGAGGCAGACCTCCTCGGTTTCGTTGGGCTTGAAGGTGCGGTCGAACAGGGCCGCGCCTTTGGCGCTTTCGCTGTCGCCAGCCCGGTCGAACATCTGCACACGTATCTGGCCATCGGGCAGCCGGTTCACTTGGAAGACCTCGCCTTTGTTCGAGCCGACCACATCGACCCGACGGGCCAGCAGCAGGTAGTATTCATCAATTGCTTTCGGCAACTCCTTGATGCGGGCCTTCAGCTTGCGGTTGATGTCCTGGCCGGATTTGTCCTGAATCTCGGCCGGCAGTTGGGCGGTGGCTCCGTCGATAACTGCGGGTGTGATTTTGCCTTGCAGGTACTTGGCGGTTTCCTGCCACTGCTCGCGGGTGAGGCCCTGGAGCAGGAACCGGTCGAGGTGGCGGGCGGGCCAGTTCAGGCTTTTCATGTCCTGAAACTCGGTGTTGAAGCCCTCGATGCTGGGCACGGCCCACTCGCGGTTGGCGAGGTAGGTGAGCAGGCCATTCCACTGCGTGAAGCTCTGGTCGCGGTCGCGCGGAATGGGGCGGTAGAGGGTGCCGCCGTCCTTTTGTTTGTAACCGGCCCACTTCCAGTTGTCTTCGTGCTTGCCGAAGTCGGCCACCAGCATGTCGAAGGCGCGGGCGCGGGCCAGGCCGGGGGCATCCACCTTGTTGTCGTGGTCCTTGTAGAGCTTGCGAAACAGGCCGAAGCTGCGCGTTACCTCATCGGAGCCGCCGAAGCCGGGCAGGTTGGCTTTGGGGTCTTTGGGCGAGTCTTCGAGGGTACCGAGTAGGTTGGCGTAGTCGGCGCGGTAGGGGCCCAGCTGCTGGTTGTCGGGCAGCCGGAACAGGCGCGGGCGGGCGTGCAGAATATCCGTCTGGTCCAGCATGTAGCTGATGGGCAGGTTGGAGTAGGGGTTGGCCGTGGCCGTCACGTCGCGCAGCACATCCGAGGCAATGGAGTTGCGCAGTTCGGGCGGCAGAATCTTGGTCACGTCCTTGTCCACGGAGCGGAAGACGTACTCCGAGCTGTCGGCCGCAATGAGCTTGAGGGATGTCGTTTGGCGTCCGCCGCCTTTGCCGGTGGGGCGCAGGCCGCCTTTCTCGGTGTTCAAATCCAGGGTTTGCACCGCCACGGGTTGCAGCCACGACGAGCGGTACACGTCGCCGATAAAGAAGCGCTTGCTGCCGGTGGGCTTGTATTCCGGGCCCGGTACCACGGTGGTGGTGGCCTGGAACGGCACATCGGGCTTGGCTTCGGCTACGGTTTTGGTTGCGCCGGGGCAGTTGCTGATGAAGGGATTGGCAGGGGCTTTCTGGTCGCCGCCATCGGCGCAGGCCGAGCGGAACAGGGTGGCGGTATAGGCATCGGTAATGGAATGCCCGTCGGCTCCAAACGTCACCACGTGCGTTTGCACGGTGCCGTCGGCAAAGTATTCGAGCGTGGTAAAGCCTTCCTCGCTTTTGCTGTAGAGCGACTGGCCTTTAGCGCCAACGTGCTCGCTTTTGGCGAAGCTGCCGCTCACCACGTGGTAGTTGCCCTGAAAGGGGGTGATTTGCAGGCTGAAATCGTGGGCGGCGGCGTAAATCACGCCGGGATTGCTTTGCAGGGTGTTCAGCAGCTCTTTGCGCAGCTCCTGGTAGCGTGGGTTGGCCAGGTCGCGCGGGGTGCCCACGTTCTGGCGGTAGGCCGCGTAAATGGTGCCGAACACGGGCGGGCTGAGGTGGCGCGAAAGCGGCTCGTGGCCGCCGTACACGCCGTTGGTTACTACCGGGTGGTGGCCCAGCAGCAGCACGTTCTTGTTCTTGGTGCCGTCAATCAGGTCCTGAATCTGCTCGCGGAATTCCTCCTTGGTGAGAGTCCTGCAGTCGGTGTCGGGCGCCTCGGGGCGGTCGAATGGGTGCGTGAACCAGGGCGTATTGATGGCCACGAGGCGCACCAGCGGGGCCACATCCACTACTTCGGGGCCGGGGCAGCCATTGGTGGGAATGAAGGCATTCTGGCCGGGCAGTTGCTTCTCGATGTATTTCTCGAGGCGGCGCACGGCTTTGAGACCGGCGGGGCCGGAGTTGGCCCAGTCCTTATCGCCGGGCAGGAAGTATATTTTGCCCTGCGGCAGGCCCTTAACCAACGCAATGAGGGCATCGGCGCGGTCGCGCTCGGCCTGCGCCAGGGTGGTGTCGCCTTTGGCCACCAGGCCGGCATTGCCTACGATGTCGCCCAAATGCACCACGGTGAAGGGGCCGGTGTGCTGCTCCAGCGTGGCGCGCAGCAGCTTGAGGCGGGCAGCGGGCAGTTCAGTCTGAGCGGTATTGCCCAAGAGAAAAACCGTGTGGGCCGGGGGCGCGGTTTGGGCAGCAAGCGTACCAGTGGTAAGTCCGAGCGCAGCCAGCGCGGAAAGAAATAGAAGGCGCATAAAGAATGGGTATGCACCAGAATACGCAGAACGCAGGGTAAAGTATGTGTTCGGCCTACTGTGCAGCTAGTTTTCTGCGGTACCGATTGGCTTCGCGCGCCCCCAGCGCTGCAGCAGCAACAGCAACAGGCACGGCAGCCCCACCCAAATGGCTTCACTAGCCAATACCCGTAAGCCCCGCGCACCCAAAAAAGCCCGGATGCTGAGCGGCGATACCTTGATGGGCCGGAGCGGAAAGAAATATCGCTCCAGATGCCAGGGGCTGAAGAAAGCCACGCCTAGCCCACCGGTCGTCATGGCATCGAGCAGGCCGTGCGAGGCCGTGGCCAGAAACAACAGCAGCGCCAGCCGGGCCGCCGCCGGGCGCTGGCTCGGGCTGGCCAACCGGCTCGCCAGCGTGCCCACCAGGGCCACAACCGCGGCCGCCAGCAGCGAATGCGTGAGGCCCCGGTGGCCCCAGAGGCTGTCGTACGGCACGCCGAGGCGGTAGCCTACCGAGTCAACGTCGGGCAGCGCGGCGCAGATGCCGGCAGCAACCCAGTAGGGCCAATGCCGACGGTGGGGAAGCAGAAGTTTGCCGAGAGTAGCCCCCAGGGCAGCATGGGCGAAGGCAGAAGCCATTATACAAGCAACAAAAAGCAAGGGGCTCGCCCACCGGATAACCGGCGAACCAGCGCAGGAAGTGAATTACCAGCGGCGAATAAAGCCGTAATGTTCCAGCAGCCATAAGGCCAGGACAGCGCCGGCAATGATGAGGGCTTTGGGCCAGAATTCGCGCCAGAAGGTGCGCTCAGGGAAAGGGGGCATGCAGTGGCTTAGGTGAGAGGAGAGCCGGCAAGCTCGCTTAATATCTTGGGCACGCCGGTACTGGCGGGCTCGGCAATGTAGCGCACCCCCCGGCGGCCGGCTTCGGGCTGCTGCGGGTCGATGACGAAAACGGGGCAGGTGGCCGGGGCGTAGTGCAGCAGCCCGGCGGCCGGGTACACCTGCAGCGAGGTGCCCACAATAAGTAGCGCATCGGCGGTGCTCACGGTTTCGGCGGCTTCTTCGATGGCGGGCACCATCTCGCCGAACCACACGATGTGGGGGCGCAGCTGGTGGCCGTCGGGGGCAAGGTCGCCCGGCTTGATGTCGCCGGGGCAGTCGTAGGCGGTGGTGTCGTCGGCCACGGAGCGCATCTGGTTCAGCATGCCGTGCAGGTGCAGCACGTTCGAGGAGCCCGCACGCTCGTGGAGGTCGTCGACGTTTTGGGTGATGATGCTGACGCGCCAGCCGGTTTCTTCCTCGAAGCCGGCCAGGGCCAGGTGGCCGGCGTTGGGCTGCACGGTGCGGGCCTGGGCCCGGCGCTGGTTATAAAATTCCAGCACCAGGGCGGGGTTGCGGGCAAAACCCTCGGGCGAGGCCACGTCTTCGACACGGTGGTCTTCCCAGAGGCCGTTGGAATCGCGGAAGGTGCGGATGCCGGACTCGGCCGAGACGCCGGCGCCGGTGAGCACAACGAGGTGTTTCATGGGTTAGCAGTAAGTAGGGTGTATTGAGTAGCTATTAGGGAGTAGAAGGAACGTCATGCAGAGCGCAGCGAAGCATCTCGCTTGCAATAAAACCAATCGTTGAAAAAGGATTGCTACCACACGCGAGATGCTTCGCTGCGCTCTGCATGACGTTCTGCTTAAATGTGATTTGCTTACAACGTTATCTCGCCGTCTTCTTCGCCGTGCCAGAACTTGATGCGCTTGGCCTGCACGCGAATGAGCACAATGCCGGGCGTATCAATCCCGTCCTTGAACCAGCGCTTCAGCTCGGGGAGCCAGTGCTTTTCGAGGGTGGCCTTTTGGCGGATGAGAGCGGCAGTGCCTACCACGGACACATAGAGGTAGTCGGGGCCGGAAAAGCCAAGGCTGACGTGCGGGTTTTCGGTGATGTCGCTGACCGTGCGGGAGCCTTCGTAGGTGAAATAGTAGGAGTTGCCGTCGTATTCCACGTCGCCGTTGTTGCTCATGGGACGGGTGCTGAGGTTGCCACGGCTGGTGTGCGTGGTGAGCATCGTGATGTCGAGCTTCGCCATTTTGGCGGCGAGGGCTTTGAGGGTGGTTTCGGCCATGAGGGTTGGGGAAGAAGAGGTGAGTGAGAGCAGCGTACGACGAGCCAGTGGCCGCAGTTATCGGGCGCCCTGCCGGTGGCGACCCGAGATTTCCTCAATCGAAAATGACCGTCTTGTTGCGGTTCACGAACACCTGCTCGTCGAACACCAGCTTGAGGGAGCGGGCCAGCACGATTTTCTCCACGTCGCGGCCGGCCTGGGCCATTTCGCGGGCGCTCTGGGTGTGGTCGATGGGGATGACGCTTTGAGAAATAATGGGGCCCTGGTCGAGCTGCTCGTTCACAAAATGCGCGGTGGCGCCAATGATTTTCACGCCCCGCTCGTAGGCCTGGGCGTAGGGACTGGCCCCCACAAACGCCGGCAGAAACGAATGGTGAATGTTGATGAGCCGGTTGGGGTAGTGGGCCACGAATTCCGACGACAAAATGCGCATGTACTTGGCCAGGACCACGAATTCGGGCCGGTACTGGGCCAGGGCGGCCAGCACTTCGGCTTCGTGGGCCTCGCGGGTTTTGTCCTGATGCGGGATGAAGTGAAAAGGAATGTCGAAGCGCCGGGCAAGGTCGCCGAGCACCTCGTAGTTGCTGATGACGGCCAGCACGCGGGCGTTGAGCTCGCCAAAGGCATGGCGCACCAGCAGCTCGCTGAGGCAGTGGTGCTCCTTGGTGGCCATGAGCACAATGTCTTTGGGGTGGTTGCTGGAGAAGCGGATGCTGGAGCCGGCGGGCAGCAGGGCCTGCAATTCGGCCAGCAGCACAGCGGGCTCGAAGTCGCCGGCAAACTCGGTGCGCATGAAAAACTGGCTGTTTTCGCGCTCCACGAATTCGCCGTTGCGCAGGATGTTGAGGTTATGCCGAAAGAGCACCCCCGTGATTTTATAAACCAGCCCGGGCTCGTCGGGGCAATGGATGAGGAGAAACTGCGCCATGCAATAAGGGGAAAGCGGGAGGCGTAAATGTAGCCGCTGCCGCCCAAGGCTTCGGGACGGCGCGTGCGTAGCGGCGGGGGTTCGGGGTAAACAACTTTCCACCGGCACCCAGCGAAAAGCCCGCTGCTGCGGCACTTGTCCCTACTCAAAACTGCGGTCGTTGCTCCGGTCCGACCGCCCTAGGCGGTCCGACCGGTTGTTGGCGGAGCGAAACCGGGGGTTCTTCAACCGGTCGGACCGCCTAAGGCGGTCGGACCGGACCGGTCAAGTGCCGCCAGCAGGCTTCTCGGGGTGAGTACCAAGGATGGGGCTAGCCCGGGGGGGGGGGCCACGCCGCCGTTGGCGGCCCAGCCGGGGCGGTCGACCACGACGCGGCCGGCAAGTAAGCATGGCGCACAAAGGAGGTGAGGCGCGAAGACAGGTAAGCGCATTCCGAGGCAGCCGACGGTGCTCCCGGAGCCCCTGATACGGTTCCCGACGCTCCTGACGAGGCTTCCGAGGCCTCGGAAGCCTCGTCAGGAGCCGCGCCGGGCTCGTCAGCAGGGGCGGGAGGCTGTAGGGCCGGGGCAGCAGTAGGAATGAGGCAGTTGCGGGCTTTTGTTCTACATTCGGCCCGGCAATGCTGCCATATTTAACTACCTAAATTTATTGCTGCATGAAAGACCGCGAAGTAACCCGCCAAAATGCCCTTTCTGATGCCGACCTGGTGGCCGATTGCCGCCAGCGTGTGGGCCAGGCCCGCCTCGATTTGACCGACCTCCAGGCCGAAGGCGTGACCGCCGCCGACCTCGACGGCTTTGATACGGCCATCACCGAATTTGAGAAAATGCCCTCCGATGAGGTCCTCGAATACACCCGCGTGGCCCTGCGCGAAACCCGCGACGCCGCCCACGAAGCCGGGCGCATCGCGCTGCGCGACGTGCTGAACCCCGTGCGCCGGGCCTACGGCGACACGTCGCCCCAGCTCAAGCGCTTCGGGGCCGCCCGCCTCGCCGACGCTTCCGTGCCCGACGTGCTGGGCCTGCTCGCCGACGCGCCGACCACCGCCACGCCCTACCTCACCGACCCCAAAACCGTGCAGGAAGGGTTCAACCAAGCCCGCCTTGCTGCCCTGCCTACCGCGCACGACGCCCTGCGCCAAGCCCAGAAAAACTTCCTCGACGCCGACCAAACCCGCGAAGAAGGCACCCGCGCGCGCACCCAGGCCTACAACGCCCTCGATACCCGCTGCGCCAATCTTTGCGCCCGCGGCCACGACCACTACCAGGCCCGCAACGCTACCAAAGCCAGCGCTTACGTGCGCGACCCGGCCCCTGTGGCAGATGGAACCAGTGAGTCCAAACCCGCAGGCGCCTAATAAACCTCCCGTCGAATAGTCATGCAACCATCTTTTAGCCGCCTTCGCTTCGGCTGGGCCCCGCTGCTGGCATTTCTTTGGCTGGCGCTGCCGACGCAGGCACAGGCACCAGCCAAGGCACCGTGGGTTATCACGGGGCAGGTCGTTTCGTCCCGTGACAGTAGTTCCGTAATTCCGGGTGTCGACGTGCAAATAGCGGGCCTGGGGCCCCTTCTCTCCGCTCCAAGCGCCACGGAAGGACGCTTTCGCGTGTCTGTGTCCGATTCGGTGGTCCGGAAGTATTTGCCGGCAACAATTCAGATTTCCATCTCGAAATACGGCAAAAAAGTGAGCACGCAAGAAAGAACGTTGGCCTTGCCCGTTCTCGCCGCAGGCCAAGCCCGCGAGTTGCCCTTGGGCACGTTGTTCGTGGAGTATGTCGACACGCTGAGTACGGGTGGAATTGTCGTCGTCGCGCAGCCGGCACTTCCGTGGCCCATGCCCCCGCCCACTTCCGTGTTTCCCTTTCCAGCTTCCTATTTGGCTGGGCTGAAAACCTTCCGAGACGTCGACGACAAGCTGAGCAGCGCGCTCACCAATGCTGGCTACGATACCCCCAAGCATTATTCCATTCCCGATGGATTCGCGGTCATTACTCGGCTCGAACAAACCACCGCCGATGCCAGGCCTCTGCCCCAGGCGCAGCGGTGGCTGTCCAACGCGGTGGGCGGAGAACAACTGATGGGCCTGTTGCGGGACTTGGTCATCACCCGGAAAGGGTATTTCCGGGTGATGATTTTCGTGGTCACCCCCCGCAATGTCACGTTCTCCCAGAAACCACTTGCGCAGGACCGCGCAACGACGTGGTACCATCAGGGCCCCCTCTTTTTAGATGCCGCAGTCGGGAGCCAGCTGTGCCCGCCCAATTGCCGGGTCACGGCGCTGATTTATGAATTTATGAAAGAAGATTCCCTCCGAGCGCTTCCCACGGCCTCTTGTCCCATCACGGGTTGCAATCACATGGTTCTGGCTAGAATTCTGCCTTCTTCCGGGTGTAGATAAGCCGCCTAAAACCCCACTGCCCCCCGTATGCCTACCGATACCATAACAAAACTGCAGGCGCAACGCCGCATCACCACGCTCTGGTTTGCGATGGCCGCACTCCCAACATTGTTGCTCGGCTACAACACGTTGCAAGGCCGCTTCACCGACCCCGGCGCCATTTGGCAATGGTACAGCCCTTATTTGTTGCCCACGCTGCTCTTAATGGTGGGCACGCTGAGTGCCGCCGAGGGCGCGGCGGATTCTCCGGCGCTCAGCAGCGTCTTTTATTACCGGCTCTGTTGGTGGTTGTCGCTCGTGTACGGCCTTTGTCTTTTGGGAGCCGTGGTGGTGGGCATTCTAAACCAAGCCAATGGAACACGCGCCCTAATAGACAGCCTCAAACTGGTCAGCTTCATGCTCACCGCCGTCCAAAGTATACTCAGCTTAGCCTTGGGGGCCTTTTTTGTCTCAAAGCCCAAACCCGTTTAAGGGCCCTGCTCGACTAGCTGTTTGCCTTTCGTATCGGGCTCAAAGCAAAAAAGGCCGCTGCCCTTATTTGAGTGAGGGTAGCGGCCTTTTGAGAGTTAAGGCTTAATGATTAATCGGGCACTCTATCAACAGAAACCGGGTATCGGCGGCGGCTTCGATGCTGACGTGGTCGGTTTCCCAGATGCCGAGGCTGTCGCGGGTGCCCACGGCCTGGCCAGCCACCGTGACGCTGCCGCTGATGACGAACAGAAACAGCAGCTTGTTCAGCGGCCGGAAGGTGTAGTCGACCGTCTGGGCTTCGGGGTAGTAGCCGAGGGAGAGTTTAGCGTTTTGGTTTATCCAGCAGTGGGCCTGGCCTTCCTCGTTGCTCACGATGGGGATGAGCTGGTTCTGGCGCTTGTCTTCCGGGAACTGGCGGCGCTGGTAGCGCGGGCCCACGTTCTGGAGCTTGGGCTCAATCCAAATTTGCAGGAAGTTCACGTCGGTGTCGCCCACGTTGTGCTCCTCGTGGCGCAAACCCGAGCCGGCGCTCATGATTTGCACCCAGTCCTGGTGCACCACTTCGGTGTAGCCGAGGGTGTCCTTGTGGTTCATGCTGCCGGCCAGCATCACCGAGATGATTTCCATGTTGGCGTGGCCGTGGATGCCAAAGCCGCCGCCGGGCTGCACCACGTCGTCGTTGAACACGCGGAGCAGGCCGAAGCCGCTGCGCTCGGGGTCGGGGAAAGGGCCGAAGCTGAGCGAGAGGTGGCTTTTCAGCCAGCCGATGTCTTTGAGGCCGCGCTCGGCGGCGCGGGTGAGGCGGGTTTTCATACGAAAGCGGGGAGTTCGTTCTGAAACACAAACTCCGAGAGGGGCCTGCGGTTTCGGGTGATTTTTAGGGGTGTTGCGGACGGAAAAAGCGTCGAACAATGAAGCCCGTCGTGCCAAGCGCAGCCGGGGCATCTTGCTCGCAGCGGTTGGATTACTTCGGCACGCGAGATGCCTCGGCTACGCTCGGCATAACGGGCTTATAAATCATAATCGGCAATTGATTAAAACTCCATCGGCACTTCCATCAGCAGCAGCTCGGCGTTGCTGTCGGCGCTGATTTCGAGCTTACCGGTTTCCCAGATGCCGAAGCCGTCGCGGCGGTGCAGGGCTTGGCCGTTGATGGTTACGTCGCCTTCCAGCACGAAGGCGTAGACGCCGTTGCCGGCCTTTTTCACAGCGTAGTCGGTTGCGAAGCCCTTATCGAGGTTGCCGATATGGAACCAGGCATCCTGCTGAATGTGGGGGTTGGTGCCATCGCCGGCCGGCGACACCACTTGCAGCAGTTGGTTGTGCCGGGCTTCCGGGGCGAAGGTTTCCTGGCCGTAGTCGGGCTTGACGCCGCGCTGGTTCGGGAATACCCAGATTTGCAGAAACTTCACTTCCTGGTGCTGGTTGTGGTTTTTCTCGGAGTGGGCCACGCCGGTACCGGCGCTCATCACCTGCACGTCGTGCTGGCGAATAACGGTTTTGTTGCCCATCGAATCCTGATGCTCCAGGTCGCCGGAGAGCGGGATGGAGATAATCTCCATGTTATCGTGCGGGTGCTTGCCGAAGCCCATGCCGCCGGCCACGGTATCGTCGTTGAGCACGCGCAATGCGCCGAAATGCACCCGCTCGGGGTTGTTGTAGCCAGCGAAGCTGAAGGTGTGAAAGGAGTTGAGCCAGCCATGATTGGCGTGGCCGCGGGTGGTGGCAAGGTGCAGAACGGTATTAGCCATGATTACAGCAGTTGTCTGAGTACATTGGTATAACAAATGTATGTACATTTAATGTTTATACATTGAACAGGTGAAAATTGTTTTGCTGCCTCAATTATTCGCGCTCGAGTAGGGGCCCACCAACCACCCGGTACCTTTGTCCACCATCATTCTTCCGTTTCCGCCCGCATGATTCGTACGGTTATCTTCGACATGGACGGCGTCATCATCGACACCGAGCCCATCCACCACCACGCTTTTTTTACGCAGTTTGCCGAGCTGGGCATTCCCGTGACAGCCGCCGAGTATGCCACGTTTCTGGGCAAGTCGACGCGCAACGTGTTCCAGCTGCTGAAGCAGAAATACGCCCTCACGGCAGACGTGGAGGACATGGTAATGCGCAAGCGCGAGCTATTTAATAAAGCCTTTGATGAAGACGCTGGCCTCAACCTGCTGCCCGGCGTGCACAACCTGATTGAGGACCTGCGCCGCAACAATGTGCAGCTAGCAGTCGCTTCCTCGGCTTCCAAAGGCACCATTGCGCGGGTGTTCGACCGGTTTGGGCTGCGGCCGTATTTTGCGCACCTCGTAAGCGGCGAAGATTTTGCCGAGTCCAAGCCCCATCCGGCTATCTTCCTGCGCGCCGCCGAACTAGCCGAAACGCCTGTCGCTGAGTGCATCGTTATCGAAGACGCGGCTAATGGCATAGCAGCAGCCAAAGCGGCTGGAATTTATTGCATCGCCTACGCCAGCCCACATTCCGAAGGCCAGAACCTGCAGCAAGCCGACCGCATTATCCGGCAGTTCTATGAACTCAGCGCCGCTGCAATCGTGGCAATCGAACCAGCTAGCTAGCCTCGGCTATTCGAACCGCTTGAGTTCCTCGCGAGCAAACGTCCATTCCGGCGTATCGAATTGAGCCTCGGCTGGGGCCGGCACTGCAAACCACGCCCCGAGGCCCGGTGCATCGATGTTGCGCAGCACGTGGATGTTCTGGGCCGGCATGTAGCTCTGGGCCAGCAGCACGTATTTCTGGCGCGTAGTTGGGTTCTCCGCCACGTCTACCACCAGCACCGCGTGGCCGGGCGAGCCCCCGTGAATGAGCACGTCGCCGGGCTGCACCTGAGGCAAGGGCACCAGGCGCAGTTCGCGGCTCAGCGACAGGGTGCCCGCGTACCCGAACGTGGGCACCAGGTAGCGGGCCAACGCGGCATGGGTGGGCGCTTCGGCCGGGCGGGCAGCGGGCAGCACTTCTTCCTTGGCCACCCGAAAGGTGCGGCCGGCCACAAAATCCGAAAACCAGAAGTCGTAGCCCGTGGTGAGGTGGAAATGCACCTTGTTCGGGTCGTGGCTGAACACGTATTCGGCCCGCAGGCGAATCACAGCATCGGCGCACTGCTGTAAGTCTTGGGGCGGCACGTCGATATCGACCACGGCGGCTACTACTTCCTGCCGCTTCTTAGGCTGTCCGTTGTAAAGACGGGCCTTGGTGCCAGCCGCGCGCAACGGCAACCAGCGTAGCCATTCACCCCAACTCCCAGCCGCTACCGCCACCCGGCGGCAGCCTGCCGGAGCCGGAAACCGCACGGCCATCGTCTGCGCAGCTAGCGCAGGTTTCGGCTGCCAGGCATAAACGACGCGGCCCGGCCGTTGCGGAGCCACCCTAGGGGCCGGGTTAACGAAGCTGCAAAGAATGGCGGCGCATAACCAACAGTGGGAGGGATGGAGACGCATAAGTTCGGGTAAAGAAAAAGCCCGCAACGTGCGGGCTTTTCTGGTTGGGTCTACTAACGTTGGAGCGACGCTGCTTATTTTGCTTTAGCGACGGGCTTCTTCGTCGCCGACGTTTTTGTTGCCGGTTTTTTGGCAGCGGTGGCTTTGGTCGTAGTTTTCTTGGCAGCCGGTTTTTTAGCGGTAGCAGCTTTGGCGGCCTTTTTGGCCGGGGCGTCCGCGTCTTTTTCTTCCTTAGCTGGTGCGGCCTTTTTGCCGAAGCGGCCGCCTTTGGCCTTTTCGGGCGTGGCATCAGCCAACTCGACGCAACGCTCCAGCGTCAGCTCCGTCGGCTCTTCGCCTTTCGGAATTTTCACGTTCTTCTTACCCGCCACAATGTAGGGGCCGAAGCGACCATTCAGCACCTGAATGTCGGGGTTTTCGGCGAAGCTCTTGATGAGGCGTTCGGCGTCGGTCTTGCGCTTCAGCTCGATTAGCGTCACTGCTTCTTCGGCTGTGATGGTGTGGGGGTCCTGCTCCTTCGTGAGGGAGTAGAATTTGCTGTCGTGGCGCACGTAGGGGCCGAAGCGGCCGAGGTTGGCCGTCATGTCCTTCTCCTCGAACTGGCCCACGTTGCGCGGCAGCTTAAACAGCTCCAGCGCATCTTCGAGCGTGATGCTTTCGATGAACTGGCCCTTGCGCAGGTTAGCGTAGGCAGGCTTGGTTTCGCCTTCGGTGTCGCCCAGCGCCACGTAGGGGCCGTATTTGCCCAGGCGGGCCGAGATGCGCTCGCCGGTTTCGGGGTGCACGCCCAGTTCGCGGGTGCCGCCCAAGGTGCTGCGGTCGATGTCCTGCCCGGCTTCAATGGTTGCGTGGAACTTGCCGTAGAAGCCGGTCAGCATCTGCGTCCAGTTCTCGTGGCCGTTGGCAATCTGGTCAAATTCGTCCTCTACTTTGGCCGTGAACTGGTAGTCCACAATCACGGGGAAGTGAGCCACCAGAAAGTCGTTCACCACCATGGCGGTATCGGTCGGAAACAGCTTGGCTTTTTCGGCACCGTAGTTCTCCGTTTTTACCTCGGTATTCACCGTGCTGTCGTCCAGCGTCAGCACATTAAACTTGCGCTCCTTGCCCTCCCGCGAGTCCTTTTCCACGTAGCCGCGCTTCTGCACCGTGCTGATGGTAGGCGCGTAAGTCGAAGGCCGGCCGATGCCCATTTCCTCCAGCTTTTTCACCAGTGAAGCCTCGGTATAGCGCGCCGGCGGCGACGAGAACCGCTCCGTCGCGCTCAGGCGTTGCAGCGGTAGGTTTTGGCCCACGCTCAGCGGCGGCAGGCCGCGCGAGAAGCTGCTTTCGCCGTCTTTGGCGTCGTCCTCTTCCTCTTCGTCCTTGCTCTCGGCATACACTTTCAGGAAGCCCTCAAAGGTGATGACTTCACCGGAAGCCGTGAGCGTTACGCCCGGCTGGGTGCTGATGCCGATAACCGCCGTGGTGCGCTCAATCACCGCCTCCGCCATCTGCGAGGCCATTGCCCGCTTCCGAATGAGGTCGTACAGGCGTTGCTCCGAGGCATCCGAGCCCGCTTTCACGGTGCTGAAATCCGTGGGGCGAATGGCTTCGTGCGCCTCCTGGGCCGAGGCCGACTTGGTTTTGAACGTACGGGTGTGGTGGTATTCGGCGCCGTAGGACGCCGTAATGGTTGCCTGAGCACCAGCCAGTGCTTCCTGGCTCAGGTTCACCGAGTCCGTCCGCATGTAGCTGATTTTACCGGCTTCGTACAGTTTCTGGGCCACGCTCATCGTCTGGGCCACCGAGAAGCCGAGCTTGCGCGATGCCTCCTGCTGCAAGGTCGACGTGGTGAACGGAGCCGCCGGGCTGCGCTTGCCGGGCTTCTTGTCCAGGCTTTCAATTTGATAAGTGGCCCCCACGCAGCGTCCCAGAAAGGCTTCGGCCTCTTCCTTCGTTTTATAGCGAGTAGGCAATTCAGCTTCCAGTACCGCGCCGCGGCCGGCGTCGAAGCGCGCCACAATGCGGTAGGCGCTGGCCCGCTGAAACTGGCTTACTTCCCGCTCCCGCTCCACTACCAACCGCACGGCCACGCTCTGCACGCGGCCAGCACTCAGGCCAGGCTTCACCTTTTTCCAAAGCACGGGGCTTAGCTCAAAGCCCACCAGGCGGTCGAGTACACGGCGGGCCTGCTGGGCATTCACCAGGTCCTGGTTCACAGTGCGAGGAGCGGCAATGGCGGCCAGAATGGCGTTTTTGGTGATTTCGCGGAATACGATGCGCTTGGTTTTGGTTTCGGGCAGGTTCAGGGTTTCGGCCAGGTGCCACGAGATGGCTTCGCCTTCGCGGTCATCGTCACTCGCCAACCACACCGTTTCCGCTTCCTTCGAAAGTTTTTTAAGCTGCGCGATTAGTTCACGCTTGTCGGCAGAAACAACATAGGTAGGCTTGAAACCATTCGCGATATCGATGGCGTTGTTGTCCTTGGGCAGGTCGCGGACGTGCCCGTAGCTCGAACGCACCACAAAGTCCTGACCGAGGTAACCCTCGATGGTTTTGGCCTTGGCGGGCGATTCGACGATTACTAAATTCTTGACCATGTGGGCGGGGAGAAGTTGCGGCTGGCAAATGCAGGCGGGAAGTTGTGAAACGGCCCACTGCCGCGAAAAGTTGAAAGCGGCCGCAAAGATGTCGGAATATTCCCGCCAACCACGCAACCTGTTCTTATCGGCGTCGTGTGGGGTGGCACTGCCCGGCCGGTTGTGTTCTTGGTTTTGCCCTATATAGTGTAGCAATTGCGGCTGATTTATCTTTGGTTGTTCGCCCTAGAAAGCCGTACTTCGTCCCCCAATCTGCCCCATCCCTCCCCGCCCGATACGTTCCCTCTTATATGGCATCTCCCAAGACTGCGCAATCAAAAGCCCGCCAGGCTACCGCGCTGACTAATTCGAACGCAGAATCTGCCGAAATGCCCGATGCCGGTGCAGTTTCGGCCCTCGACGTTATCCGAACCAATAACGACCTGACCCGCAAGCGCGGCGGCGAGCGCGGCTCGATTGACACCCAGGACCCTGGCTACGTCAACGACCAGCTTAACCGCGTGCTCTACGCCCTCGATGCCTTTAAGAAAGGTGACGTGAGTGTGCGCCTTACCAAGCAGAACGACGACATTTTCGCCGAAATCGCGGAGGCCTACAACTCGATGGTGGATATGATTGCCGGGGTAGGAGGCGAGGTGTCGCGCATTTCGAAAGTGGCGGGTGTGGAGGGTAACTTGAAAGCCCGGGCCTCGTCGGAGGGTGCAGCCGGTTTCTGGCGCGACATGGTGAACAACATCAACGGCCTCGTTGATAGCATTGCTGTGCCGGTATTGGAAGTGGGCAAGGTACTGAAGAACATCAGCCGCGGTAACCTGGACGAAAGCTTCCAGATTCCGGTGTCGGGCGACTTCAAGCTGATGGCCGAAACCATCAACAAAACCATTGACAACCTGAATGTATTCGCCAGCGAAGTAACCCGCGTGGCCCAGGAAGTGGGTACCGAGGGCAAACTTGGTGGCCAGGCCAGCGTGCCAAACGTAGGCGGCATCTGGAAGGACCTGACCGACAACGTAAACAACATGGCCTCGAACCTCACCGTGCAGGTACGAGACATTGCCAACGTAGCCACGGCGGTAGCCAAGGGCGACTTGTCGCAGAAAATCACGGTGGATGTAAAAGGTGAGTTCCTGCAGTTGAAGCAGAACCTGAACCAGATGGTGGACTCGCTGAACCTGTTCGCTGGCGAGGTAACCCGCGTGGCCCAGGAAGTGGGCACCGAGGGCAAGCTCGGCGGCCAGGCCTCGGTACCAAACGTGAGTGGTGTCTGGAAAGCGCTGACCGACAACGTAAACTACATGGCCGGTAACCTGACAAGCCAGGTTCGGGACATTGCCAACGTGGCCACGGCGGTAGCCAAAGGCGACTTGTCGCAGAAAATTACGGTAGATGTGAAAGGCGAGCTGCTCCAACTGAAGCAGAACCTGAACCAGATGGTGGACTCGTTGAACCTGTTTGCCGGCGAAGTAACCCGCGTGGCCCAGGAAGTGGGCACCGAGGGCAAGCTCGGCGGCCAGGCCTCGGTACCAAACGTGGCCGGCGTGTGGAAGGAGCTAACCGACAACGTGAACTACATGGCCTCGAACCTGACGAGCCAGGTGCGCGACATTGCCAACGTGGCCACCGCCGTAGCCCGCGGCGACCTGAGCCAGCAGATTACGGTGGATGTGAAAGGCGAGATTCTGCAACTCAAGCAGAACATCAACCAGATGGTGGACTCGCTGAACCTGTTTGCTGGCGAAGTAACCCGCGTGGCCCTGGAAGTGGGCACCGAGGGCAAGCTCGGCGGCCAGGCCTCGGTACCGAACGTGGCCGGCGTGTGGAAGGAGCTAACCGACAACGTGAACTACATGGCCTTGAACCTGACGAGCCAGGTGCGCGACATTGCCAACGTAGCAGCCGCTGTGGCCAAAGGCGACCTCACCCAAAAAATAACCGTGGACGTGCGCGGCGAAATCCTGGACCTGAAGAACATCCTCAACCAGATGGTGGACTCGCTCAACATCTTCGGCGACGAAGTAACCCGGGTGGCCCGCGAAGTAGGTACCGAAGGCAAGCTGGGCGGCCAGGCCGTAGTGCCCCGCGTAGGTGGCACCTGGAAGGAGCTGACCGACAACGTGAACACGATGGCGAGCAACCTGACCTCGCAGGTGCGGGACATTGCCAACGTAGCAACCGCCGTATCGAAAGGCGACTTGAGCCAGAAGATTACGGTAGACGTAAAAGGCGAGCTGCTGGACCTGAAGGACAACCTGAACCAGATGGTGGACTCGCTCAACATCTTCGCCGGCGAGGTAACCCGGGTGGCGCGTGAGGTGGGCACCGAGGGTATTCTGGGTGGTCAGGCCAACGTGCCCAAAGTATCGGGAACCTGGAAAGACCTCACGGATAACGTGAACACGATGGCGAGTAACCTGACCTCGCAGATGCGGGACATTGCCAATGTAGCAACGGCCGTAGCTAAAGGTGACCTTTCGCAGAAAATCACGGTAAATGTGCGCGGTGAGCTGCTCCAGTTGAAGGAAAACCTCAACGAAATGGTGGACTCGCTCAACATCTTTGGTGACGAAGTAGCCCGGGTGGCCCGCGAAGTAGGTACCGAAGGCAAGCTGGGTGGCCAGGCCAAAGTGCCCAACGTGCGCGGCACCTGGAAAGACCTCACCGACAACGTAAACACGATGGCCAGCAACCTGACTTCTCAGGTACGGGACATTGCCAACGTAGCTACCGCAGTATCGCGTGGCGACCTGAGCCAGAAGGTTTCGGTAAACGTCAACGGCGAGCTTTTGGACCTGAAGGACAACCTGAACCAGATGGTGGACTCGCTCAACATCTTCGCCGGCGAGGTAACCCGTGTGGCCCAGGAGGTAGGCACGGAAGGTAAACTCGGCGGCCAGGCCAGCGTACCAAGTGTCGCTGGGGTATGGAAGGACCTGACCGACAACGTAAACTACATGGCCTCCAACCTCACTACGCAGGTGCGGGGCATTGTGAAAGTAGTAACCGCGGTATCGAAAGGTGACTTGACTCAGAAACTCACCCTTGAAGCCAAAGGCGAAGTGGCCGAGCTGGCCGACACCATCAACCGCATGGTGGACGACCTTAACCGCCTCGCTTCTGAAGTAAGCCGCGTGGCCAAAGTAGCCGGGGTAGAAGGCAAGCTGACTGAACGTGCGACGGTAGGCGGCGTGTCGGGTTCGTGGAAAGAACTGGTGGACACGCTGAACGGCCTTATCGAATCCATCGCTTCGCCGGTGCTCGAAGTAAGCCGCGTGGTGCGGGCCATCTCAGAAGGCGACTTGACCCAGCGCGTGGAAGTACCCACCACAGGCGACATTCTCGCGATGTCGAACGCCCTGAACCTTGCCGTTGAAAACCTCAACGAGCTGCTCGGCGAAATCAACGACTCATCGCAGATTGTAGGAACTTCTTCGGAAGAAATGGCTGGCAAAGGTCAGGAGATGAGCCGGGTAACCGTCGACGTGGCTTTGGCCATGCAGCAGATGGCTGAAGGCGCCCAGAACCAGGCTCTCAAGACCGACCAGGCCTTTAAGCTGATTGAAGAAATCATGCAGGCCACCAAGGAAACGGCTAACAAAGCCGACGTCGTGAACAAATCGGCTATTCTTGGTGAGCAGACGTCGCAGCTCGGTCTGAAAACGGTGGCCGAGGTGGTGAAGAACATGGAGGAAATCTCCAGCGCAGCTTCGCAGACCTCGCGTACCATCGAAGTACTGAGCACCCGGTCGGGCGAAATCAGCAAGTCGCTGGGCGTAATCACCGACATTGCCTCACAAACCAACCTGCTGGCGCTAAACGCTGCCATCGAAGCAGCCCGTGCTGGCGAGGCCGGTCGCGGCTTTGCGGTAGTAGCCGAAGAAATCCGGAAACTGGCCGAAGGCTCCCGCAAATCGGCCAACGAAATTGCCACGCTAGTGGAAGACGTTCGGAAGGACACGACTTCTGCTGCATCGGCTATTTCGACCATGGAAAACCGAGTGTTGAAGGGCAAGAACGCCACGTTCGAAGCCAGCTCGGCCTTTAAGAACATTGCGACCAGTTCGGGCGAAACGCTGCGCACCTCGCGCGACATTCTCACCGCTACCGAGGTACAGAAAACCTCGATTGGCGACGTGGTGAAGTACGTGGAGGAAGTAGTAGCCATTGCCGAGCAAACGGCTACCGGCACCCAGCAGGTGGCCGGCACCGCCAAGCAACTCTCCACGGCCATGCAGGAGCTTACCACCAGCTCGCAACGCCTCACCGACATTGCCGACGACCTGCAGGCCGGCCTCGAAACCTTCCAGCTCAGCTCATACGAGCCGGAACCCGAGCCCGAGCCGGAGCCAGTACGCCGCGGCATGGGCTCGCGGAGCTACCGCCCGCGCGAAACATATTCGGCTCCCGTAGCTTCTACCAACGGCATGGCTTCACGCCGCGCTGGTACCCGCAACGAATCCACTTCTGCCGACAATAACTCATCCAGAAGCAATTCGACCGGTAACTATGGAACGAGCGAAGCAAACGGGATGCGTCGCCGTATAGAACGTCAGGAAGCGGCCAAAACTACTGCTCCTCCGGCCCAGCCTGAGCGTCGCGTACGGGCTCCGCGAATCGAGTCGGCCCCAGCCGCAACCTCGGAGCGCACCAGCAACACCCGTGGAGCGGCGGCAAGGACCGTCAGCCAATCGAGTGCCCCAACCGGAAACGGGAAGGCTTCTGCCGCGCCGGCTAAAGGCAAGGCCGCTGGTAAACCCAAAGCAAAATAATCAGGCCGCTCCACCAATAGTTAGCCTTCTTACCCCAATTTCCTAACGCATGGCTCAGTCCGTTGCCGCAACTCCCACCGCCAAACCAGAGCGTGCCAAGCCGGCCGAACTGGTTCAGCTCATCGTTTTCCGTCTCGGCGACGAGGACTACGGCATTCGCATCGAGCAGGTGAAGGAAGTAACCGTAACGCCCGAAGTGGCCCGGATGCCCAAAACGCCCCCGTTCATTAAAGGCATTGCCAACCTGCGTGGCGACATCATCGCCATCATCGACCTCGAAGAGCGGTTCCGCTTGCGCCCAGCCGGTCGGCCGTTGCCTGAGCGCAGCTATACCGTAGCTGTGGAAGCTGCCGACTATACCCTCGGGTTGGTTGTGCGGGAAGTACCCCGGCCATTTACGCTACCCCTCAGCCAGATTGAGCCGGCCCCTGAATTCATTCAGGACTCGAGCACGCGCGACAAGTACCTCGAAGGAATTGCCAAGCTGTCCGAAGGTGGCGTTATCATCGTGCTTGATATGCGTAAGCTGCTTACTCCTAGCGAAGTAATGAAGCTGCCCACGAAAACAGCATCTTCGTAGGCCACCGGCCGTACACAGGCAGCGGGCTGCTCCCGGCCGAGTGGTTACTTACCCATTTATATTCTCACGTTACCCAATTCCATGAATAAGCGCATCCTCATCGTCGACGACTCTTTTTACATGCGCACGATGCTTAAGAACATGCTGACCGATGCCGGCTACGAAGTAGTAGGCGAGGCAGCCAATGGGGCGCAAGCGGTGGAAATGGCCGCTTCGACCAACCCCGACCTTATCACCCTCGACGTGATTCTGCCCGATAATACCGGTCTGGATGTACTTAAGAGCTTGCGCCTGACCCAGCCCAGTGCCAAAGTGGTGATGTGTAGTGCTGTAGGCCAAGAAGTTATCGTGACCGAAGCCATCGAGAATGGAGCCCTGGCCTATATTGTAAAGCCTTTCTCGGAGGAGAAGGTACTGGAAATCGTGGGTGCGGCGCTGCAAAACGACGCTGCTGACTCGGCTGCATAACGTGAGTGACCAGCGCTTCGCTCTGGCTTACCAGCCCGCCCAATCTGGCGGGTTGTGCCTGCGCGGGGTCAAGCGTCAGATAGATTACTCAACTTCCATCGGCTTATGAAAACCCGCGACCAGGAATACCGCGAGATGTTCATGGCCGAAGCCCTGGAGTATTACGACTCCATGAGCCGGCACCTGAGCGAGCTGGAGCGCAACACCGATGCCGGCCCGGCGCTGAATGAGTTGTTCCGGCTCATGCACAACCTTAAGGCCAACGCCCGGGCCATGGGTTTTACCGATTTGGGCGAGGTTGCTCACCACCTCGAAACGCTGTTTGGCTTGATTCGAGACAAGCAGCGCGAGTTTGGCGGCCCCTTGGCCACCGTTGTATTCATGGGCGTTGATGCGCTGGGCACGATGATTCGGGCCGTAGGCGCCAACCAACCGCTGCCCGATGCTTCGGCACTGCTCGAAAACCTCGACCGCTTGGTGCGGGGCGAAGCGCCCATCATCGATGCTGACGAAGAAGCCGAATCGGAGGAAGAAGCGGGTAAAAAAATGGAGCTTTCTGACCTGGTATACATCCAGGTGAAGAAGCTAGACAACCTGCTCAACCTCGTGGGAGAGTTGGTGATTGACCGTGACCGCGTGATGACCTTGGCGCAGGAGCTCGGCAACCCCGCGCTGCTGGCCACAGCCCAGCACCTGTTCCGCATCTCCGACGACCTGCAGTACAGTGTGATGGATGCGCGGCTGGTAGGGGTGGGGGTACTGCTGAATAAGTTTCCGCGGGTGGTGCGCGACGTGGCCACCGCCGAAAACAAGGAAGTTGAGTTGACGTTGAGCGGCCAAGATGTTCAGATTGATCGCAACATCCTGCAAATTATCACCGACGCCCTACTTCACTTGGTCCGCAACGCCGTCAGCCACGGCCTCGAAACGCCGGAGCAGCGCACGCAAACCGGCAAGCCTGCCGTGGGGCACCTTACTCTCTCGGCACTAACTGACCGCGAAGATGTGCTCATTCAGGTGCGCGACGACGGCCGCGGCATCAACACCGAAGCGGTGCGAAAGAAGGCCGTAGAGCGCGGCCTTGTCAGCGCCAATGAGGCCACCCGACTCAATGAGCAGCAGGTATGGGCCTTGCTGTTTGAGCCGGGCTTTTCAATGGCCGAAAAGATTACGGACATTTCCGGCCGTGGTGTTGGCCTCGACGTGGTGAAGCTGGCCCTTGACTCGCTGGGCGGGCAGCTACGTGTAGAATCCGAGATGGGCGTTGGTACCACCTTCACGCTGGTATTGCCTACCTCTATTGCCGTGAAAGGTGCTCTGTTGGTAGAAGTGGAGGACCGGCCTTACGCCGTGCCGCTCATGCATACCGACACTGTACTGGCACTGCACCCGGGCCAGATTTCACTGGTGGGCGGCCTTCTGGTTACCCACTTCCAGGAGCAGGCCGTGCCGCTTGTGCCATTGCGCCAGCTGCTGTATGATGAGGGTGACGAACAATTGCCCCTTGCTTCCAAAGACGACTTGCACGGCAACCAGCAGGTGCTCGTCGTTAACTACAACAACCGCCGCCTGGGCCTAATCGTCGACCGATTTATCCGGCAGCAAAACATTGTCATTAAGCCCCTGAGCAAGCCGTTGGATACCATCGACTTGTTTGGAGGTGTCACGTTGCTTGGCAGCGGGCAGGTATGCCTGGTACTTGATGTACCGGCACTCACCCGCCTGTTTCTGACCAAGCGCGCATAACTTTCTTTTTTTTTACTCCAGTCCTCGCCGCTGTACTTCCCCTATTTTCGCCGTTATGGATTTATCGATGACCGAGTTAGAGCGTGATATAATTCGCGAGATTTTGAACATCGGCCTGGCTCGCGCCGCCGATTCGTTCGCCGTCATTGCCCAGGAACGGGTTTTGTTGGAGGTTCCCAGCATCGACCTGCTCGTGAGCAACGACATCCTGTCGAAGGTGCGCGAGTACCAGTCGCGCCACGTTGCCATTCAGTCCGACATTCGCGGCGAGTTCAACGGGACTACGCTCATGTTCTTTTCGGGCCAGCACGTGCAGCGTCTGTCGCGCGTTTGCTTGCGTATGCAGACGACGGAAAGCCTTGAAGTGAACGAGTTGCAGGAGTCGCTGCTGCTGGAAATCAGCAACATCATCACCGGCGCACTCGTCACGCAGTTGGCCAACATTCTGAAAGCCAACATCTACGGAGCACCGCCCATTGCCCCGCGCGGAGATATTGCCGAGACCATGCAGAATCTGGTGCCTGAGCAGCAGCTGCAACCACTCATCTTCTCGGTTATCACCCAGTTCTCCGACCGCGACAACATGGTGGAATTGCCATTGATGCTGTTTTTCGACCGGGTAACGTTCGAAAAAATCCTTGAAATCATCCGTAGCTACGACTTCCTGGGCCGTCAGATGTCGGCCTAATTTCCCTTCGGCATACCCGTTATGAGGGCTGCCCCTGAGGTTCTTTTTGCTTCGTTGGTCATGCTGAGCCGGCGAAACATCCTTTCTCTGCGGAACCGCTGGTTCCAACGCGACAAGATGCTTCGCCGGCTCAGCATGACGTGTTTTTGCCAATCTCCCCTCAACTTCCCGAAATAAACCCTGATGCCTAAATCTGACGCCCTCGCCCAAAAAATAGCTTCTTTCGACCCCAATGCTCCTGGCGAAGCCGAAGGTGGCTTGTTTGGCCTGCCCTTCACGCCCGACGAAGCGCAAGTAGTGGTGGTGCCCGTGCCCTGGGAAGTAACCGTGAGCTACCGCGCTGGCACCGCCGACGGACCGGCGGCCATTCACGAAGCGTCACTCCAGGTCGACCTCTACGATTCGGATATCCCCAACGCCTGGAAGCTGGGCTTGGCCCTCGACGAGGCCGACGAAACCATTGCCAGCGCCAGCCGCGAACTTCGCCCATTGGCCGCCGAATATATTGGCTGGCTTGAAGAAGGCCAGCCCGAGGATAGCCGGAAAAAATATGAAGGTGTGCCGGAAAGAGTGACGACGGCAGGCAAGAAGATGATGCAAAGCCTGAAAGAGCGCACCGGTGCCCTGCTCGATGCGGGCAAAGGCGTGGTGCTGCTGGGCGGCGACCATAGCACGCCGCTGGGCTTCCTGCACGCGCTGGCCGAGCGCCACCAAGAGTTTGCCATTCTGCAGTTCGACGCGCATTGCGATTTGCGACCCGCCTACGAAGGCTTCCAGTATTCGCATGCCAGCATCATGCACAATGCCCTGGAATTACCCCAAGTGAAGAAGCTGGTGCAGGTGGGCATCCGCGACTACTGCCAGCAGGAAGCCGAATTTATCGACCAGTCCAATGGACGCGTGGCGCTCTTCGGCCAGCGTTTTCTCAGCGATGAGAAATACGGCAAGAAGTCGTGGAAGAAAGTATGCGGCAAAATCATTGCTCAACTGCCCAAGAAGGTGTACATCAGCTTCGATATCGATGGCCTCGACCCCAAGCTGTGCCCCGGCACTGGCACGCCGGTACCCGGCGGGCTGGAGTTCGAAGAAGCTACTTACCTGCTCCGGGCGATTGTGCGCGAGGGAATCGAAATCATTGGCTGCGACCTGAACGAAGTTGCGCCCGGCGACTCCGAGTGGAACGCCATGGTGGGCGCGCGCCTGCTCTACCAACTTTGCAACTGGATGGCCGTATCGCAAGGGCGCCTTACGGCCAAAGGCATGCACGCCGAATAAGCTTCTTTCACCTTCATTCCTTTCCTTATCATGCTGAGCTTCATTCTCAAGTTCATTATTTCGGCAGTACTGGTGTACGGCCTTAGCCTAGTGTTACCAGGCGTATCGCTCGGTGGCGTTAGTAGCGCCGCTATTCTCGTCGTCGTGCTGGCGGTCCTGAATGCGATTGTGAAGCCCATTCTGAAGATTCTGGGCTTTCCCATCACGGTGCTCACGCTCGGCTTGTTCCTGCTGGTTATCAACGTCATCATCGTAAAGTTGGCCGACTACCTGATGAGTAGTTTCGACGTGCACGGTTTGCTCAACGCATTCTTGTTCAGTTTGGCACTGTCGGTAGTAAATGCAGTGGTTGATATGCTGTTCGACTAAGTTTCAACAGACAATAAAAAAGGTCTTCCATGCAAGTGGAAGGCCTTTTTTATTGTCGATCTATTTAGGCAGCCAATGGACGCTTGCGCCACCGGCGAAGCATCCACCAAGCCACCGGAGCCATCAGCCAGAGCGGCCAGATAGCGACCAATCCTATGAACAGGCCCGTAAGGAGCGTCCAGCCGGTGTAAAACGACTCCACCACGCGGCTGGCAAAGGATACTACCGGGGCATCGGGCACCGACTGCGGCAGTACTTGGTAGCAGGCCAGCGAAATGGTGGAGTATCCTACTTCATCGTCGAGAGTTTTGAGGCGGCTTTCGGTGCTTTCAATTTCCTCCCGAACCTCACCAATCTTGCCTTCAATCTCCAGGATTTCGCTGATTTTGCGGGCTCGGCCCAACAAGTCGACGTAGCGCTTTTCAACGGCGCGCTTGGTGGCCAGGCGGGCGGCAACATCGGCGTGCTGGGCGGTCACATCGTCGGTGGTCAGTTTTTTCTCCTCCACGGTTCCCAGGCCACTAAGGGCAGCCAGCAGGGTATGGAAGCGGGCCGGCCGCACCCGGATGGTCATCAACTGCTGCCATTCGCCGTCGGCGCGGGTTTCGGTTGCGGCGCTCAAGAAGCCTTCATTGCGGCGCACGATGCTGTCGAGGCTGGCGCTGGCCTGGGGCAGGCTGGGCACTTTCAGGCGCAATTCGGCGTGGTAAATGAGCAGGCGGGCAGGGGCTACTACGCCGGTGGGAATGGGCAGCGGGGCGGCTGCGCCGGGGGCTGCGGCATCCTCAACCTCATCGGTGTTTGGAGAGCTGGGCGGCGAGGGCGCCATGCTGACAGGCGCAGGCTCCGCTATTGTTTCGCGCTGCATGGTGCTTTCCTGTTTGCGTTCGCTGCAACCGGTTAAAAAGGAAACCAGCATTAGCGCAAATACCCCTGCGTTTTTCATGATGAGCGGTTGTTAAATGAAAGGAAAATCTGAAGTCTATTGGCAGGCAGCGTGTACTGAACGCACGATGGTGCCAAATCCATATAGCCATTTAAAAGGGATTGAGCCGTAAGGTACTTTGTGCCATTCAGCCGCTGCACGGTACCTAAGCGGGCAGTGATTGGCGCAGGCGCCAGCGACGCAGGCCCCAGGCACCCAGCGCGGCCAATAGCAAGGCTGGCCATGTATAAGCCAAGCCCACCGCCAGTTCCATTAGCAGCGCCCAGCCCCAGCCAAAAGCCTGTCTGAAGCGCGGCGCAACGGGTGGTTGCGGTGCGCTAGGCTCGGCTGCTGGCAGTACCTGATAGTAGCGCAGCGTAAGAGCAGCCCAGGTTGCGCGGGCGCCAAACTGGTGCAACTGGGCCTGAGTGGTCCCGGTTTCGGCTCGTTGCCGGCGCATTTCGCTTTCCAGCCGGGCGCGTTCGGCGGGCGTGCCAGCTCGCGCCAATTGCTGGCGGGTCTGGGCTTCGGCGGCCTGTTGCTCGTCAAGCTGGGCTGCCGCGGCGAGCGCATCGGCGGTAATGTCGGCGGCCGTTATGTCCTTGTTCTCGATGTGGCCCAACCTGCCAAGGGCCGATACGAGCGCCACAAATTGCCGGGGCGGTACCTGCAGCATCATTTCCTGGCGGCGCTGCCCTTCGGCCCGGGTTTCGTGCGCAGAACCGAGATAAGCTCCATGGCGCTCCAGCAACTCGTTTACGCGGTCAGTTGCCTTATCAAAATCGTCGACGGCCATTTTCAGCTCGGCCTGGTAAGCCACCGAGTGGCCTGGCTGGGCTTTGGCGGTTGCCACGCTTTCGGTTGCGCCGGATTGCGCTTCACGCGTTGTAGCGCTGCGTGCCGCCGTAGCCGGGGCGGATATTGATGCTGACGGCTGGGCCGGTGCCTGCTCGGTCGCTGCAACGGCTTCGTCGGATTTGGCTTGGCTGCACCCGGCCAGCCCCAGTCCGAGCAGGACGGGAATTATCAGGTATTTCATCGGAAATGGGATGGGAAAGCTGAATGGAAAAGGACTCAGCGGCGCAGCTGTAGCTTTATCCGAAATCCGCTTTTCGGTAACCCGACAAGGCAAAAAAACAGCCCGACCGGTGAGGGTCGGGCTGTTGAAAAAATGCGCTGGAAGTTCAGAAAGAACCTTTTCAAGCAGTAATAAAAAATTACAGCCGGCGAATATCCGCGCCCAATGCTTGCAGGCGCGTGTCGATATTCTGATAGCCGCGGTCAATCTGCTCCACATTTTCAATGGTGCTTTTGCCTTCGGCCGACAGCGCGGCAATAAGCAGGGCGACCCCAGCCCGAATGTCGGGCGAGGTCATCGTGATGCCGCGTAGGCGGGTGCGCTGGTCGAGGCCGATAACGGTGGCGCGGTGCGGGTCGCACAGTATCACCTGCGCACCCATGTCGATGAGCTTATCGACAAAGAACAGGCGCGATTCAAACATCTTCTGGTGAATGAGAACCGTGCCCTTCGCTTGGCAAGCCACTACGAGCACAATGCTTAGCAAATCGGGGGTGAAGCCCGGCCAGGTATGGTCGCTCACCGTCAGAATGGAACCGTCGAGGTACGTGGCGATTTCGTAGTGCGGCTGGGCCGGGATGTAAATGTCATCGCCGCGGAATTCAAGCTGAATGCCCAGCTTGCGGAAGGTGTCGGGAATGAGGCCCAACTCCGGAATCTGGCAGTCTTTGATGGTGATTTCGGAACCCGTCATAGCCGCCAGGCCGATGAAAGAGCCAATTTCAATCATGTCCGGGAGCATGCGGTGCTCGGTGCTGCCCAGCTTTTCCACGCCCACGATGGTGAGCAGGTTGGAGCCAATGCCCTGAATGTTGGCCCCCATGCGTACCAGCATGCGGCACAACTGCTGCAAATAGGGCTCGCAGGCGGCGTTGTAAATGGTGGTGGTGCCCTCGGCCAGCACAGCGGCCATCAGGATGTTGGCAGTGCCGGTTACCGAGGCTTCATCGAGCAGCATGTGGGTGCCCTGCAGCTTGCCGTCCACTTTGATGCGGTAGAAGTCGGTGCCTTCGAGGGTGAGCTTGCCGCCCAGCTTTTCGAGGCCCAGAAAGTGCGTGTCCATAGGCCGGCGGCCAATTTTGTCGCCGCCCGGCTTGGGCAGCTGGCAGCGGCCGTAGCGGCTGAGCATAGGGCCGAGAATCATCACCGAGCCGCGCAGGGCGCCGGCCTGAGCCACAAACTCCGGCGTGTCCATGTAGTCGAGGTTTACATTCTCGGCCTGGAAAATGTATGTGTCCGTAGCCAGCTTGCCCACTTTCACCCCCATGTCGCGCAGCAACTCGATGAGCTTATTCACGTCGCGGATGTCCGGAATGTTGCTGATTGTAACGGGCTCCGGGGTCAGCAATACCGCGCAGAGAATCTGGAGAGCTTCGTTTTTAGCGCCCTGGGGCGTGATTTCGCCGCGCAGGGGCTTGCCACCGCGTACTTCAAATGCAGCCATATTATTTACAAGTAAAAGTCTGTCATCCTGAGCGCAGCGAAGGACCTTACCTCGACCGAACAATTTGCTCTGGCGCGATAAGGTCCTTCGCTGCGCTCAGGATGACACTAAAGAAATGAAAAATTACTGCGGAGGCTGCTGTGGCTCTTGGCTGCGGCCTTTTTTACGCTTCTTGCCGTTTTTGCCGCCAAAGCTGTTGCCCCGGTCGCGGTTGTCACGGTCGCGGCCTTCGCGGCGGTCCCGGCTCTGGCTGTCGCGCTGCACGGGCTGGGGCACAATAAAGGGCTTGGTTCCAGCTGGTGCGCCGGGCATTTCAAACAGGTTTTCGCTGTCGACCAGCGCCGCGTCAAGCTTGAGTTGCCCGCCCGACAACTCGCCCATGTGCCGCAGAATGGTCACGTCCTTGGCGTTTTCCTTGTTGTGCTGCCGATAGAGAAACTTCATCGTCCGGCCAATCTGAATAGTAGCCTGCTCACGTTCGGCCGGGTCTTCCAGCGTAATGGCTTTGGCAATGAGGGCTTCGATGGCAGCCCCATAGGCCCGCAGCTTGGGCGCCATGCGCGGGTAGGGCACGCGGGCTGGCTTCTCGGTGCGCACCGTGAGGCTGCGCAAAGCCACGGGCGCTTCCAAGGCCACGTCTTCGCCAGCCATGGCGTGCAGGTGGTTCCAGAGGCGGGTCTGGATTTCGGGCAGGTCGCGCAGGGCCGGTTGCAGGCGCAGCATCAACTGCACAATGGCAGTGGCACGCTTGGTGCGCTCGGCCACGTCCTCAATATCCTTGAGGCCCTGAATGAGCTGGTAAGTGCTGTGCCCGTATTCACGCACCAGCAACTGCAGGTGGAAGGGCAGGGAATTAATATCGGTCATAAAAAGCAGGAGGGAGGCCGCCGGGAGCGACGCTCAGGCCAAAGATAAGGCGAGAGCAGGGTGGTTTGGTGCAGAAACGCTCGTTATGCGGAGCGCCGTCAAAGCATCTCTACTGTGCAACTAACTCAATCGTTGCAACGAAGCTGCAGAGATGCTTGGCGGTGCTCCGCATCACCTTCTGTGGAACTGTCCGAAAACATCGAAACGCTAATGCACCCGCAGCTTGGCAAAGCTCAGCAGCAGCACTTTCTCACCTACTTCCTCAAACTGAATGGTAGCCTTGGTGGTACCCTGCTGGCTTTCCAGGGCGCTTACTGTACCGAAGCCGAACTTCGCGTGCTCCACGCGCTGGCCGGTTTGCAGCTTCGAGGTGTCGGACGGGGCGAAGTCGGCCGGAGCTACGTAATTGGTGGCCTGTACCTTACGAGGCGGCGTGGGAACAAGGTTCGAACGGCGCTCAAATACGTGCTGGAAAGGCGCGCCTTCGCCCGCGCCCGGCCCGGCAGCGAACTTGAAGTCCACGAAGCGGGGGTCGATTTCATCCAGAAAGCGGCTTTTTTCGCAGCTGCGCAGGTTGCCCCACTGGTAGCGGGAAGTAGCGTAGCTCAACGTCAGCTTCTTCTCGGCCCGCGTAATGGCCACGTAAAACAGCCGACGCTCCTCCTCCAGGTCGGCCCGCGAGGTAATCATCATCTGGCTCGGGAAGAGGTTTTCCTCCATGCCCACGATGTACACGTTGCGGAATTCCAGGCCTTTGGCCGAGTGAATAGTCATCAGCGTCACGGCCTCGCCGTCTTGAGCCGCGTCTTTCAGGTCGGAATCCGTTACCAGCGCAATATCCTGCAGAAACGCGCCGAGGCTCTTGTCCTCGCGCTCGGGGTCGTCGACGTATTCCTTGATGCCGTTGAGCAATTCCTGGATGTTCTCGTAGCGCGAAAGGCCTTCAATGCTTTTATCCGAATACAGCTCCTCCAGCATGCCGGAATTCTTGGCAATGAATTTGGCCGCTTCAAAAGCGTCCTCCTTCGCGGCAACGGCAATGTAGCTCTTGATTTTCTCCGCAAATCCCACCACCGGGTTGCTCACCCGCGCCGGCATAAACTGGTCGGCGTTGGCTACTACTTCCCACAGCGTGTGGTTGGCTTCGTCGGCCGTCGTAATCAACTTGCTGACGGTGGTATCGCCGATGCCGCGCTTTGGGTAATTAATTACCCGCCGAATAGCCTGCTCGTCGTTCTGGTTTACCGTGAGGCGCAAATAGGCCACCAAATCTTTGATTTCCTTGCGTTGATAAAACGACAGGCCCCCAACAATTTTGTATTTGATATTTAATTTCCGCAACGATTCTTCCATCGCGCGGCTTTGCGCGTTCGTGCGGTAGAGGATAGCAAAATTGTCGTACGACAAATGCCCGTTCATCTTATCCTCGAAGATGGAATTAGCCACCAATTTGCCTTCCTCGTTATCCGAAGCGGCTTTCAGTACCTCAATCAACGTCCCGTCTTCGTTTTCTGAAAATACATCTTTGCGCAATTGCGCCTGGTTGTTTTTAATGACAGAATTAGCAGCCCACACGATATTTTTTGTGGAGCGGTAATTCTGCTCCAGTTTAAATACCTGCAGTTCGGGATAGTCTTTCTCAAAATTGAGAATGTTGGAAATATCCGCGCCGCGGAAGGCGTAGATACTCTGCGCATCGTCGCCCACCACGCAGATATTACGCTCCTTAGCCGCCAGCTTGCGGGTAATCAGGTACTGCGAATAGTTGGTGTCCTGATACTCGTCCACCATCACGAATTTGAACATGTTCTGATACTTATTCAGCACATCGACGTGGTCGCGAAACAGGACGTTGGTGTTGAAAAGCAGGTCGTCGAAATCCATCGCGCCGGCCTTCAGGCAGCGCTGAAAATACTGCTGGTAGATAACCCCGATTTTGGGGCGCAGTGCTGCTTCGTCATCAGCCTTAATGGTTGGGTCGTTGAGGTACTGGTTGTGCGAAATCAGCTTGTTTTTGGCCGCCGAGATGCGGCCCAGCACCAGGTTGGGCTTGTAAAGCTTGTCGTCGAGCTCCAGTTCTTTCACAATCTGACCAATCAGGGTTTTCGAGTCTTGCGAATCGTAGATGGTAAAGCTGCGTGGGAAACCAATTTTGTCGGCTTCCGAGCGTAGGATTTTAGCGAAGACAGAGTGGAAAGTGCCCATCCAGAGGCTGCGGGCAGCCGGGCCCACCACTTTTTCCACGCGGGCGCGCATCTCCTTGGCAGCCTTGTTGGTGAAGGTGAGGGCAAGGATATTGAACGGGTCGACGCCTTTTTCGAGCAGGTTGGCGATGCGGTAGGTGAGGACCCGGGTTTTGCCCGAGCCGGCACCGGCGATAATCATGCAGGGGCCTTCGGTTTGCATCACCGCGGCGCCCTGCGACGGATTCAGGAGGGAAAGATAATCTAGTGCCATGTGCGAATAAGCCGCCTTTTGGGCTGGTTTACAAAGATACGGAGGGCCGGGCAGGGGTGGGCCATCATTTCGGGCCCGCGCCGCCGGGGTTATCTTTGTGAATGATTATTATTCAGGAAACGGTCATTTCCGACGACATCGCCGACAACTTTTTTGTCTGCAACCTCGAAGCCTGCAAGGGTGCCTGCTGCGTAGAGGGCGACCTCGGTGCGCCGCTAGAAGAGCCCGAACTGAAGATTCTGGAACAGGAATACGCCAACATCAAGCCCTTTCTTACCGCGGCAGGCCAAGCCGCGATTGCGGCGCAGGGACTCTACATCAAGGATTGGGAAGGTGACTTCAGTACCACGACGATTGACGACAAGGAGTGTGCTTACGCCTTATGGGACGAGCGCGGCATCCTGAAATGCGGAATCGAGCAGGCCTACCTGGCGGGGGCCACCACGTTCAAAAAGCCCATCAGTTGCCATCTGTACCCCATTCGCATTACGAAATACGAAGGGTTCGACGCGCTGAACTACGACCGGTGGAACATCTGCAGCCCGGCCTGCGAGTTTGGTGGCAAGCTGGGGGTGAAAGTCTACCAGTTTCTCAAGGAGCCGCTGATTCGCAAATACGGCGAGGGCTGGTACGGGCAACTGGTGCAGGAAATTGAGAACCCGACGGTAGGAGGGAAGCAGTAATAGCGGCCACGAAGCAGGTGCAGGCCCCACGAAAAAAGAACGTCATGCTGAGCGAAGTCGAAGCATCTCGCGTGCAATGGTAGCGCAATCGTACTTGAATGCTACCACACGCGAGATGCCTCGGCTACGCTCGGCATGACGTTCTTTTTTTGTTCGGAAAAATCTTACGCTTCCGTCACCACAATTTTCTCGATTTCGTCGTTGGGCGTAATCTGGTCGATTACTTCCACGCCTTCAACTACTTTGCCGAACACGGTGTGCACCCGGTCGAGGTGAGCGGTGTTCTGGCGGTCGTGCACGATAAAGAACTGGGAGCCACCGGTGTTTTTGCCGGCGTGAGCCATGCTCAGCGCGCCGCGCTCGTGGTGCTGGTTGCCGCCGCTGGTTTCGCAGTCGATTTTGTAGCCGGGGCCACCGGTGCCGGGCTGGCCCTTGGCGCCTTCGCGGGTGTTGGGGCAGCCGCCCTGAATCACAAAGTTCGGAATGACGCGGTGGAATTTCAGGCCGTCGTAGTAGCCTTTCTTGGCGAGGTCGGTGAAGTTCTTGACGGTGTTCGGAGCATCCTGCTCGTAGAACTCAACTTTCATCACGCCCTTTTTGGTGTGGATTTCGGCAGTTTTCATGAATTGCTGTTTTTAGCGGGTGAAACGGTTTTCAAAAGCCGGTACTGCTTTCGGCGGGCGAAGGTAAGAATTCGCCCGTCGTGCAAAACATCCGGGGCAGGCAATTGCTTCGTAAGCTCACAGCCGTAGTTTTACTTACGGCGTAAATAAATTTTCGCTTATCAGTCTTTCTTCTTTCACACCACCCGTTTCATGAAAAAAACATTCACTCCCCTGCTGGCTGTGCTCGCCACTACCCTGATGCTGGCTAGCTGCAACTCCGAAACCACCAAAACCGAAACGGAAACCACCAGCACTGCAAACCCTGCCGATTCCGTTGCCGCGATGGCTGGCGACTCGGCCCGCATGGCCAAGCCCGAGGGCGTGATGGTGGATGGCGTGGCCATGACGGCCGACAAAGACATCGTAGACAATGCTGCGAACGCCAAAAGCGTGAGTACGTTAGTATCGGCCGTAAAAGCCGCTGGCCTCGTCGAAACGCTGAAAGGTGCCGGACCTTTCACCGTATTTGCTCCCACCAATGCCGCGTTCGATAAGCTGCCTAAAGGTGCCGTAGCCGGCCTGATGGACCCCGCCAGCAAAGAGACGCTGAAAGGCGTGCTTACTTACCACGTTATCCCCGGTCGCCTGGTGGCCGCCGACCTCAAAGACGGACAGGAGCTGACCACCGTGAACGGCGAGAAGCTGCACATCGCCATAAAAGACGGCAAGGTGATGGTGAGCAACGGCAAAGACGCCCCTGCCACCGTGCAAATCGCCGACGTGATTTCGAGCAACGGCATTACCCACGTAATTGATGGCGTGGTGTTGCCGCTGGCAAAATAAAACGCTGCGCTTAATGAGGAATGAGGAAGGAAGAATTGTCGTCGTGATAATTCTTCCTTCCTCATTCCTCATTAAGCCGAAGGCGTTAGTGCCGATTGTCTTCGCCGGCCAGCATGCTCAGGTAGCTGTCGTAGCGCGGCAGGGCAATACGGCCCTGGTCCACAGCTTCGCGCACGGCGCAGCCGGGCTCGTGGGTGTGCTGGCAGTTGTGGTAGCGGCACTGGCCCAGCAGGGCGCGGAACTCGGGGAAATACCCAGCCAGCTCGGCCGGCGGCAAATCGACAAGCCCCAGCTCTTTGATGCCGGGCGTGTCGATGATGAAAGTGCCGGGGCGTACTTCCAGCATTTCGGCGAAAGTGGTGGTGTGCACCCCTTTGTCGGAAAAGTCGCTGATTTCGGCGGTTTTGAGGTCGAGGTCGGGCACCAAGGCATTGATGAGCGTGCTTTTGCCCACGCCCGAATGGCCAGCCAGCAGGCTCACCTTGCCGTCGAGCAGTTGGTCGATTTCGGCCACGCCCTCGCCGGTGGTGGCAGCGCAGGTGCGGCTGGGGTAACCCAGGCTGGCGTACATACCCGCAATTTCGGCCTGGTATTCGAAGCCTTCCTCGTCGTATAAATCCGTCTTGTTGAAGAGCAGCAGAACGGGAATGTGGTAGGCCTCGGCCGTCACCAAAAACCGGTCGATAAACCCGAACGACGTGGCCGGCGACACCAGCGTGACCACCAGCATGGCTTGGTCCAGATTAGCTGCTACGATGTGTACGTGGCCGGTTTTATGCACCGATTTGCGCACGATGTAGTTGCGGCGTGGTGCGATGTGCGAGATAACTCCCGCGCCCTCGGTCTGGGCCTCAATGCTGAAATCGACGAGGTCGCCCACGGCCAGCGGGTTGCTGGCTTTCAGCCCTTTGATTTTGAATTTACCCCGCAGTCGGCAGCGGTACAGTTGCCCGGTTTCGAGGCCGCGCACGATGTACCACGAGCCCGTGGACTTCACCACGATGCCGTGCAACAGCCCCGTGGGCCCATCGGGAAGGTAAGAATCAGTCGTTTTCATCGGGTGGGCGTAAGGTTGCGTAGGGCGGCCATGATGGTGCGCGTGGCACCAGCCTGGTCGTGTACGTAGTCTAGTATCGTGTCCTGCAGGCGCAAACGGGCGTCATCGTTGTTCCAGAGGTAGGTAAAGGCGGCATCCAGTTCGGCCCCATTGTGCACCGGAAAAGCCCCTTTCATTTCGACCAGCTCCATGGCCTCCTGAAACTTGGCGTAGGTAGGGCCGAAGAACAACGGCAGGCCGAAAGCGGCAGCCTCCAGGGTGTTGTGCAGCCCCTTGCCAAAAGCGCCTCCCACGTAAGCGTACTCGCCAAAGCGGTAGAGCTGGCTTAATAGCCCCACGTTATCAAACAGCAGGATGCGGGCCTGTGCCACGGTGGCTTCTTTGGCCTGCGAGTAGCGCTGCACCGGGCCGGGCAGCAGGGCTTCCACTTGGCGCAGGTTGGTTTCCGTGACTTCGTGCGGGGCCAGCAGCACGCGCAACTTGCTCCCGTAGCGCTCCAGAAGGGGGCGCAGAACGGGCAAGTCTTCGTTCCAACTACTGCCCACTACCAATACAGGCGCGCCATCGGCCACAAAGGCATCAACCAGCGGCAGCGAACGGGCCGGAGCCAGCGCAGTTGCCACTACGGTATCAAAGCGGGTGTCGCCGGCTACGCTCACCCGTTTCAGTCCCACGCCGCGCAGGAGTTGGGCCGAGGCTTCATTTTGGGTGAAAATGTGCGCAAAGCGCCCCAGAATTTTTCGGAAGAAGCCGCCCCAGGGTTTAAAGAACACCTGCTCGGGCCGAAAAATGGCTGACACGACCACCGCCGGAATTTGTCGCTGAAAGGCCTCGTTCAGAAAGTGATACCAGAACTCGTACTTCACAAACGCCACCAGCCGGGGCTGCACTGCCTCCAGGAAAGCGCGGGCATTGGCGCGGGTGTCCAGCGGCAGGTAGAAAATATAATCAGCGCCCGGCCAGGTTTTGCGCACATCGTAGCCCGAGGGCGAGAAAAATGTGAGCACAACCTTGGTACCGGGGTGGGCATGCCGGTAAGCGTCAATCAGCGGGCGGCCCTGCTCAAACTCGCCCAGCGACGCGCAGTGAAACCACACCCGAGGCGCGGCATCGGTGCCAATCGTTTGGCGGATGTGCGCCAGCAGGCCCTGGCGGCCCGCCACCCAGGCAGCCGCTTTCGGCACAAACGGCGCTAACAGCCGGAGCAGCAGGCCGTAGAGGCCCAAAACGATATCGTAAAGCAAAAGCAAGCCCCAAAATTACGTCATTGGCGCGCAGAATGCGTTTTTGGTTGAAATCAGGCGCCTTTATCCGCTTCCCAATCCACGGGGCAGGCCTCGCCGTTGGTCTCGTAGTACTGCAGCGCGTCAATCATGCGCAGGGCTTCGTTGAGGCTGCGGCCCAAGGGCCGGTCGTTTACCAACTGGTGGCGCACAATGCCGTCCTGGTCAATCAGAAACAGGCCCCGGTAAGCCATGGGCGAGCCCACAAAGGTCATTTCGCCCTCGGTCGTGTAGTCGTAGTGGCCACCGAGCACGTCGTAGTTGGCCGAAATGGTTTTGTTGGCGTCGGCCACCAGCGGGTAACGCACGCCGCAGATGCCGCCTTTGTCGCGCGGCTGCAGTTGCCAGGCCAGGTGGGCGTACTGCGAATCGGTGGAGCAGCCCACCACGGCTACGTTGCGTTCCTCAAATTCGGCCAGCCGGTCCTGAAACGCCAGAATCTCGGTGGGACACACCTTGCTGAAATCGGCTGGGTAGAAATAAAACAGCACGTGCTTCTTGCCCAGGTAGCGGTCGAGCGAGAAGTCTTCTTCGATTTTGCCATCCACCACCGCGCTGGCGCGGAAGGAGGGTGCCCGTTTGCCTACAAGAACTGCCATTTGAATTAATGTGAAAATGTGAAGATATGAAAATGTGAAAATGGCGCGTAGTCGGCGGCATCCACGCATACGTAGCGGATGAAGTGACGGCAGTTTTAAACTCTACCTTTTCACTTTTTCACATTCCCGCATTTTCACATCAAATAATTACCGTCCCTTAAACTCTGGCTTGCGCTTCTCAACAAATGCTGCCATGCCTTCCTTTTGGTCTTCGGAGGCAAATGTGAGGTAGAAGTTCTTGCGCTCGAAATGCAGGCCTTCATCGAGGTGGGTTTCAAAAGCCCGGTTAACTGATTCCTTCGCTAGGCGGGCGGCCACCGGGCTCATGCCGGCGATGGTGGCCGCTAAGCGGTAAGCTTCTTCCAGATACTGACCTACGGGCACTACCCGGTTCACCAGGCCGACGCGGTGGGCTTCCTGGGCCGAGATGAACTCGCCGGTGAGCACCATTTCCATGGCCTTGGCCTTGCCCACAGCGCGAGTCAGGCGCTGGGTGCCGCCCGCACCGGGCATGGTGCCAATGCGGATTTCGGGTTGCCCGAACTGCGCCGTTTCCGAGGCCACCAGCATGTCGCAAGTCATGGCCAGCTCGCAGCCGCCGCCCAGCGCAAAGCCCGACACTGCCCCAATCAGTGGTTTGCGGAACTTGCGAATCTGGTCCCAGGTGCTGAACTGGTCGGTGATGAGCATGTCGATAGCCGTTTTGCCGGCCATTTGCTTGATGTCGGCCCCGGCGGCAAAGGCCCGTTCGTTGCCCGTGAGGATGACCACGCGCACCGCGTCGTCCTCGTCCAGCGCCTTCAGCGCATCGCGGATTTCGAGCATCAATTGCAGGTTCAGGGCGTTCAGCTCCTTGGGGCGGTTGAGCTGAATGAGGGCCACGCCGGAGCGCGACTGGGGCGTTACAAGAATGAATTCCATGCAGGTGGGAAGTAGCGCGAACTTTCAGTTCGCGAATGAACAGGAGTGAGGAAAGTTGCGAACTGAAATTTCGCGCTATGCGCACACAAACTGGAAGGTGCCGCGCGTGCGCTGCTCCAGCAGCAGCCGTTTGCCCTCGGTGAGCTGAGCAATGCTGGCGGGTGTGTAGTTCTTAATGGTAAACAGCATCAGCCCGGTGTTGTAGTGCAACAGAAACTGCTCGCGCAGCACATCGAGCAGCTGGTGCACTCGGCGCTGAGAAAAATCGATGCACACCGAGAAGCTGATGGCCGAGTTCTGCATCACGTTAATCTTGAGCTTGGCCTGGGCCAGCGCCGCAAAAATCACCGCCATATTCTCTTCTGAGATAAACGAAAAGTCCTTGCTGGCGAAGGTAAGCAGGCATTGGTCCGTCTTGCGGATGAACGCCGGGGCCAGCGCCGGGTGCTGGCAGTCGTGAATGAGCGTGCCCTCGGCCTCGGGGTTCACAAACGACTTCACGCGCAGCGGAATGTTGCGGTCGGCCAGCGGTTTCAGGGTTTTGGGATGGATAACGGAGGCACCGTAATAGGCCATCTCAATGGTTTCGCGGTAGCTGATTTCGGGGTAGCGCACCGTGTCCGGGAAAATCTTAGGGTCGGCATTAAGCAGGCCGGCTACGTCCTTCCAGATGGTCACCGACTCGGCCCGCAGGCAGTAAGCCAAGATGGCGGCCGTGTAGTCGGAGCCCTCGCGGCCGAGGGTGGTGGTGCGGCCATTGGCGGTGCCGCCCAAGAAGCCTTGCGTCACTACCACCCTTTCTGCCAACAGTGGGGGCAGCGCAGCCTGAATTTGTGCTTCCGTTGTGGCCCAGTCTATTTTGCCCTCGCGCCAGTTGTCATCCGTGCGCAGCACGGTCCGGCAATCGAGCCATTGCACCGGGCGAGTGCCGTTGCCCAGCGCCAGCGCCAGAATTCTAGAAGCCAGCAGTTCACCATAGCTCACAATCTGGTCGTACTGCTGGTCATAGTCGGCGGTCACGTCAACCTGCTGCAGCTGTTGCTTAAGTTCCTCGAACAGTTGCCCGGTAGCCTGCGCTATTGGCTCCTGCGCGGCGGCACTCAGGCCGAGTCCGGCAATGGTCGCGGTGTGATACTGGTGCAGGGAGGCCAGGGGAATATCAAAATTCTGCCCGGAATAAGCCCTTTGGAAAAGGTCCTCCAGCGCATTGGTGGTCTTGCCCATGGCCGAAACCACGATGAGCAGCGGCTGTCCCGCGCCGTGCGTTTCAACAATCTGCCGAAGGTTAAGAATGGCCGCTGCGTCCTTCACCGAGGCCCCACCAAATTTATAAACCTGTACTTTTTCCATGGCCGGCAAAGGTAGGAGCGACCACAGCCATTGGCGAAGCAATAGCGAAATCTTCCCCTTTAGACGAGAAAATCATGGGGCAGAACAACCGTTTGCATTTGCCGTGCGGTACCTTTGCGGCCCTTCGCTTCCAGCCGACTTCGGCCGGCGGCGAGTAGCTTTGTGCTGCGTTCCCACCCCGCTATTTCGCTAGAATATCATCCTATGGACCACAACAAACTGGCCCTGCCCGTCGGCACTACCCTCGACCGTTTCATCATGCGCAAGCAGGAGGATTTTCCCTATGCCACGGGAGAACTGTCTCAGTTGCTGCGCGATATCGCCTTGGCAGCCAAGATTGTCAACCGCGAAATCAACCGCTCCGGCCTGATTGATATTGCCGGTGCCTACGGCAGCCAGAACGTGCAGGGCGAAGACCAGCAGAAGCTCGACGTCATCGCCAACATCCGCTTCATTCGCGCCCTTCGCAACGGCGGCGAAGTCTGCACCATCATCTCCGAGGAAGACGATGAGATGATTCAGACCGGCAACAACCAGGGCAAATACGTGGTAGCTATCGACCCGCTCGATGGGTCGAGCAACATCGACGTGAACGTGAGCATTGGCACCATTTTCAGCATCTACCGCCGCGTTTCACCTACCGGCCGCGAAGGCACTGCCGCCGATTGCCTGCAGCCCGGCACCCACCAGGTAGCCGCCGGCTACGTCATCTATGGCTCGAGCACCATGATGGTGTACACGACCGGCAACGGCGTAAACGGCTTCACTTACGAGCATTCGCTGGGCGAATTCTTTCTGTCGCACCCCGATATTCAGACGCCGGCTACCGGCGTTATCTATTCCATCAACGAGGGCAGTTCCGACTCGTTTTCGCCGGGCGTGGCTGCTTTTGTGCAGCAGTGCAAGGCTCAGAACTTCTCGGCTCGTTACATCGGCTCACTAGTTGCCGATTTCCACCGCAACCTGCTCAAGGGTGGCATCTACGTGTACCCCGCCACGGCCAAAAATAAAAACGGCAAGCTGCGTCTCATGTACGAGTGCAATCCGCTGGCCTTCATTGTAGAGCAGGCCGGCGGCAAAAGCAGCAACGGTCGCCAGCGCACCATGGAAATCGAGCCCAAAGTGCCGCACGAGCGATGCCCCGTATTCATTGGCAGCAAGGAACTGGTCGACCAAGCCGAGGCATGTCTGGCAAAAGAGGCAATGGCTGCTGAAAAGGCATCCGTGGCCAAATAACATTGTCGGGCGGTGGCAAGTAAGCACGAGTTGTTATCCGCCTGTCATGAATTTTGAATCCTTCACCCGGGCCGTCATTCAGCAACCAAACCCAACAAAAAAGCCGCTCCAGATACTGGGGCGGCTTTTTTGTTGATAAGAATGCGCGAAACTACTCGGCTTTCTTGCGGCTTTTCTTGGGGGTAGTGGCTGCCTCGGGGTTGCCTTCGGCAGTCGGCTCTTCGTCGGTAGCAGCAATTACGCCCCCGGTGCTTAGCGGCTCGCCAGCGGCTGGCTCGTCGGTTTTAGCAGCTTTGGCCTTCTTGGCTTTGGGCACGGGCGTTTCGGAAGCATCCGTCTCGGCAGGAGCCTCGGCGGCCGGGGCCGTTTCAGCAGCCACGTAGGGGCGGTGCTTGCTCACGATGCCGTACCACGACGCCAGCTTCTTGATGTCGGACAGGTACACGCGGTCGCGGTCGTAATCGGGAATTACGCCGGCCAGGAAGTCGGTCAGCTCGCTCTCGCTCGACTTGGGCGATACTGGCGACGAAGCGCCGTGTTTCTGATAAATGCGCTCGAAAACCTCCGTCAGTGGCACGGTTTCGTCGGCATCCTGGGTGTAAATCGAAATTTCCGACAGCAGCGACACCTTGTTGCGGGCCGGGGCCAGCGTGCGGGTAGCCTTCTCGTCGAGGCTTTCGACGAGCACACCGTGGCGCGCGGCGCGCACCAGGCGGTACAGGCCGGGCATGCCGCTGATAGCGGCCAACTCTTGCAGTTCGTAGGGCATTTTTTTTCAGTTAGCAATTAACAATTGGCAATGAACAAGGGGCGCTGAACGCCGCAATGCGATGCAAAGAAACGACTTTATTCATTGCGTCTTGTTCGCCGCGTATCAGGTTACTCCGTAGCGTTCGAAGCCGTCGTGCCCAGCTTGAAGGTGATGGGCAGGCTGGTCAGAATGGGGTATTCGGGCTTTTTGAACTTGAGCAGCCGCACCACGCGCAGCGCCTCTTCGCCGGTGCCGCCGCCCACCTGCTTCACCAGCTTGATGCCGGACATCGTGCCGTCGGGGTTTAGAGTGAAGCTCACAATGCACTGGCCCTGAATGCGGTTGCGCTTGGCCATGAGCGGGTACTTCAGCTCCTTGCCAACAAAGTCGTACATGGCGGCCTGGCCACCTTCGTAGTATTCGGCCACCGGAATAACCTTGCCAGCCGAGGCAATGCCCGTGCCCTGAGCAGCTTGGGCTTTGGGAGTAGCAGGCGTTTGGGCCAGCGCCGGAGCGGCGGCGGCCAGCAGCAGGCCCAGGGCCAGTGGCGCGATTGTAGAAACTTGTTTAGCGAACATAATAAGTAGGGAATGAGACAATAATGAGGAGGAGCAGTAAATCTGCGTACAGGTGGCGCGCCAAAGGCAATTACGGGGCCAATCTACTCCCCGGTGGCGGCATTGGTCTGCCATTGCTGGTTTACTTCGGCAATGAACTCCAACACTTCCTCGCGGCCCCGGGCTGTTTCGGCCGAGGTGAGGAAATAGCGTGGCAATTCGTCCCAGATTTCGCTCATTTTGCGCAGGTATTCCGTAATCAGGGCTTTGGTTTGAGCGGTCGACTGCTTATCCGTTTTCGTGAATATCATCACGAACGGAATGCCTTCTTCGCCGAGCTTTTCCATGAACTCCAAATCGGCGGCCTGGGGGGAGTGGCGCGAGTCGATGAGCACGCACACGCACATCAGGTTGGCGCGGTTGCGGAGGTAGTAGTTAATCATCTTGGCCCATTCGGCGCGCGATACTTTGCTCACCTTGGCATAGCCATAGCCCGGCAGGTCGACCAGAAACCAGTCGTCGTTGATAACAAAGTGGTTAATCAGCTGCGTTTTACCCGGCGAGGACGACGTTTTGGCCAGCCCGTTGCGGCCAGTGAGCATGTTGATGAGCGAGGATTTGCCCACGTTGGAACGGCCGATGAAAGCGTATTCCGGCAGCGTGGGAGCAGGGCAGAGGTCGGCCCGGGAATTGCTGGTTAGAAAGCGGGCATCGCGAATAATCATGGATAACAGGCACCAGAAATGAAAAAATAGGAGACCGCAAAATTACACCCGAACCTGCGGCTCGTCCTTGAGTTAAAAAAAACACCGTTCAGTTGCTATTTCGTTGAGGCTTCTATATTTGCGCGTTCCTCCGGTTTTGCAGCCGGTACCGGACAACCGCACCAGCTTGTCCCCTGAATGGCTCCCAAACCCTCGTTTTGCCGGTTTCGTACACAATCAGCCTATCTTTGCCCGCCGAGGGCCGCCGCGCAATTCGCGGCTCCGCTTGTAAACGGACGGTTACCTTCGGCGCAATTCGGCATTAAGCCCTAACCCTGCTGCGCTTTTTCAGTATAAGCCCAAAATACCCGCTTCGGCGATGGTAGTCCGCTTGGGCCGCATTCTCTTCTATAATCCCTTCAGAAATTTCTTTTTCTCAAACCTCTCCTCCAATGGACAACTTATCCAGAAGGTTACTGCAAGCGTCGTGCGCCGTTGCCCTCACCGCCTCCGTGGCTGCTCCGGCTCAAGCGCAAAGCACCCGCAAAGACCTCAAGACCGGCAACAAGTTCTTCGAGCAGGAAAACTACCGCGCGGCCATTCCTTATTACGAAAAGGTACTGGCGAAAGACCCGAACAATGCCAAAGCGCTGTTCAGTGCCGGTATTTCCTACATGTCGTTCGACAAGGAGAAGGCCAGCGACTACATCTACAAGGCGCAGAAGTTAAAGCCGAAGGTTTCGAAAGATGTGGACTACTGGCTCGGCCGGGTCGACCACCTGAACTACAACTTCGACGAGGCCATTGCCCACTACGCGGCCTACAACGCGACGTTGAAGAAAAACGACCAGCGTAAGGAAGAGCTTTCCCAGCTTATCGCGCACAGCAAGAATGCCAAGGTGCAGTTCAACTCGCCCAAGGACATCTTCGTGAAAAACCTGGGCCCTACCATCAACACGCAATATTCGGAGCACAGCCCAGTTATTTCGTCCGATGACAAAACGCTTATTTTTACCTCGCGTGGTGAAAACGTAACGGGTGCCAGCGGCAGCGTAAGCGACAAAAAGAACAAGAGCGTAGCCGCCGACGGCGAGTACTACGAAGACGTGTTCGAAGCAACCCGCGTCGACGACGAGAACTGGCAGAAGCCCCGCTCGTTGAGCGGCGTGTTGAACGGCAAAGGCCACGACGCCTCAATTCAGCTCTTCGACAACGACACAAAGATGCTGATGTACCGTAACGACAACAACGGTGACATCTTCGTGACTGATAAATCGGGCGGCGACTGGACGGCTCCTAAGCCCCTAGATGGCAACATCAACTCGAAAGCGTTCGAGTCGGATGCGTTCATCTCGCCAGACGGCTTGACCATCTACTTCTCGACTGGTAAATTCTCGGAAGACGGCACGCTCGACCTGTTCACCGCCACGCGTTCGGCCCTTGGTGCGGACTGGGGCACGCCCCGTAACCTGGGCGCCAACATCAATACCCGGTACGACGACGACAGCCCTTACCTGAGCAAGGACGGCAAAACGCTGTACTTCTCGTCGCGCGGCCACAACACGATGGGCGGCTACGACATCTTCAAGTCGGAGTACGACGAGGCTGGCCGCAAGTGGGGCCCGGCTCAGAACATGGGCTACCCCGTGAACACGCCGGACGATGACTCCTACTACCGCCTGAGCCCCGATGGCTCGTACGCTTACCTGAGCTCGTACCGCATTGGTGGCTACGGTGAGAAGGACATCTATACCATCAACTACATCAAAAACGCCAACATCATCGGCAAGGTGTTCTCAAAGAAGGACAGCACCACGGTGATTCCCGGCGTTGAGCTGGTGTTCAGCGGGCAGCAGGCCGACAAAACGGCCCTGAGCTTCCGCGACGTAACCAAGCCCGATGGCGCTTACCAGGTAGCCGTGCTTTCGGGCCGTACCTACCAGGTAGCCGTGAGCAAGGATGGCAAAAACATTGAAACGCAGGAGTTCCCGGTTCCCGTGTCGACCAACGACTCGACCACCATCACCAAGAACTTCTACATCGACTACATCGATACTACCGCTTTGGCTGGCAGTGCGTTCAAGAACATCTACTTCGATACCGACAAGTATAAGCTGCGTCCGGAGTCGATTACCGAGTTGAACAACATCAGCCAGGTGCTGACGGCTAACGCCGGGATGAACATCTCGATTGAAGGCCACTGCGACTCGCGCAATACGGATGAGTACAACATGGTGCTCGGCCAAAACCGCGCCGATGCTGCCAAAAACTACCTTGTGAAGCAGGGAATTGCTGACTCGCGCCTGACCACGGTAAGCTACGGCGAGCGTCGCCCAGCTGCGCCGAACGATTCGCCCGAGAACATGCAGCTGAACCGTCGCGACGAGTTTAAGGCCGTGCGCACCGAAGGCTCGACGGGCATGGGTACCGGCACTGCTGGCGCCGGTACTACCGGTACCGACGCGTCGACCACCGGCACCTCTACGACCACTACCACGACCACGGCCGCTCCGCTGACTCCCGGCAAGAGCAAAATGAAAATGGCCGATGGCACCAAGGTGAAAACCAAGGTTGACGAAGACTCGGACAAAGTGAAGGTGAAAACCAAAGGTGCCGATGGCAGCGAAACCAAAACGAAATCGGCTAACGGCGAAATCGATGGCAAAGCCAAGGACGCCAACGGCGAGAAAACCAAAGTGAAGGCCAAGAACTAATATAGTTTTTGACACTCCACCCACGGGGAAGCGGGCCGGGCACCATGCCTGGCCCGCTTTTTTTGTGGCCTTAGCGCTCAGCCAGTGGCATTTGCCGCCGGGCCTTAACAAACCATAGGGTTTGGGCGTTGGAGGGAGACAATTTTTCCGCTTCACTTCCGTTCTTTGCGCCCCCCATGGCCGTCGTACCCTACAAAGACAATTCCGCCGATAAGAAATCGCAGGTTGCCCAGATGTTTAATTCCATCGCGGGCAAGTACGATTTCCTCAACCATTTCCTGAGTGCCGGCACCGACATCTACTGGCGCCGCAAGGCCGTCGATGAGCTCAAGGCGCTGCGCCCGGCCCGCATTCTGGATATTGCCACCGGCACGGCCGATTTCGCCATCGAGACGCTGCGCGCAGCCGCTCCCGACGCCCAGGTAACGGGCATTGACATCGCGGAAGGGATGCTGGAAGTGGGCCGTCGCAAGCTGGCTGCCAAAGGCCTCGGGCATCGCATCCAGTTGGAGTTGGGCGACTCCGAAAACCTGCCGTTTGGCGATGGCGAATTCGATGCCGTGACGGCATCTTTTGGCGTGCGCAACTTCGCGCACCTCGAAAAGGGGCTGGCTGAGATGCGCCGTGTGCTGCGGCCCGGCGGCAAGCTGGTGGTGCTGGAATTCAGCAAGCCGACGGCTTTTCCGCTCAAGCAAGCCTATAATTTTTACTTCAGCCGGGTGCTGCCGGTTTTTGGCAAGATGATTTCCAAAGACCAGTCGGCGTACACGTACCTGCCCGAGTCGGTGCAGGCTTTCCCGGATGGCCCCGAATTTTTGGCAATTCTTGCCAAAGTCGGCTTCAAAGAACCTGCATGGCAACCCCTCACTTTCGGAATCAGCTCCATTTACACGGCGCACAACTAACTAGGCTGGCCCTGGTGGCCGGCTTGTTGGCCTTGCTGCCCTCGGCGGCGCAGGCCCAGCGCAAACCCCGTTCCCGCGTAAACCGCACGTCCGATGGCGTGGTGAAATCAGTGACGGTACAAAACCTGCCGGCCTACGACGAGCGGTGGTTTCACCCGGGCATGTACCTGAGCTTTTCGGGCTCAAAATTCAACCTGGAGCAGTCGGCTTATTACGTGGGCAAGAAATGGGTTACGGCTAATTCCGTTATCAGTCCGAGCCTGGGCGTGGGCTTTATTGCCGATGCCCGGCTGGGCGGGCCGGAGTCGCCATTTATTCTGCGGTTTGCGCCGGGCGTGAATTTCCAGACGCGGAGCATCGAGTTTCGGCCGAGCGGTTACCCGGCGCCCGATTCCATCGTGACCCAAAACATTACTTCGACGGTAGTGCAGTTCCCCGTGCTGCTAAAATATCAGTCGGACCGCCGCCGCAACTCCCGCATGTACATGATTGCGGGCCTGAACCCCACACTCACAGCCAGTAACCGCCGTAGCGACCCGCTGCGCAATGTGTTGCGGGCCGAAGGGAGCGACCTGACCCTGGAGTATGGCGTGGGCCTGGAACTGTTCTATCCGCTGTTTAAGCTGGCCCCGGAATTACGTTTCTCGCATGGCCTGAAAAACTTGGTAGTACCGCGTAACGACGTGTTCAACCGTAGCCTGCAGTACATGAGCACGAATGCGGTTACGCTGTACATCAATATCCAGAACTAAAGCTAAATGTCGGTTGCTTGTTGTCAGTTGTTAGTCGACAACTCCTTTGAACAATTTACAACTGACAACGAGCAACCGACCATAAGGACCCCATGAAAACTGCTTTCGTAACCGGCGCATCGTCGGGCATTGGCCGGGCTACGGCCGTGGCGCTGGCCAAGGCTGGCTACCAGCTGGTGGTAACCGGCCGGCGGCGCGAGCGCCTCGATGAGTTGGCGGCTGAAGTTGCCCCAGTGCCCGTGCAGGTGCTGGTGTTTGATGTGAGCGACCGGGCGGCGGTATTGGCAGCGGTGGCTACGTTGCCGGAAGCGCTGCGCGCACCGGATGTGCTGGTAAATAACGCCGGCGGGGCCCACGGCCTGAGCCCCATTCAAACCGGCGACCCAGCCGACTGGGACCAGATGCTGGATGCCAACGTGCGCGGCCTGCTGAATGTGACGCACGCGCTGCTGCCGGGCATGACGGCCCGCCAAACCGGCTTCATTCTCAACGTGGGCTCAATTGCCGGCCAGGAGGCCTATGCCAACGGCAACGTATACTGCGCCAGCAAAGCCGCCGTACAGATGCTGACTAAAACCATGCGGCTCGACTTGCTGCCCACCGGTGTGCGGGTGGCCGAAGTGAACCCCGGGGCAGTGGAAACCGAGTTTTCGCGGGTGCGCTTTAAGGGCGATGAGGCACGGGCTGCGAAGGTGTATGAGGGTTTCGAGCCCCTTAAAGCAGAGGATATTGCCGACATTATTGTGTTTATGGTAACGCGGCCGCCGCACGTGACCATTGCCGAAATATTGGTGCTTGCCGGGGCGCAAGGAGCCGCTACGACGATTAACCGGAAGTAACTGCCAGTAAGCAACTCGTTTGGCCGTTCTGCTGAGTGCTGTGAAGCATTTAGCAGAACGGTCTTTTTTGGGCCATGCTATACTGCCAGGCTTTCCAGTACCGCTCGGTTCAGCTCGTGGCGGCCTTCGAACGGAACCAGATGGGGCGAGGCTCCCAACTGCGCCAACCGCTGCTGTTGCTCGGTAGCCTGAGCGACGGAAATGTATTCGTCGTTGCTACCAATGACAAGGCTCAGGCGTAGCGGCGTGAGCAAGTCGCGGGCGGTTTCGGGTGCGACGTCTTCGGGAAAGCCGCCAGCGCAAAGGATGAGATGCGCGGGTCGGAAAAGGGCGCGGGTGAGCCAGCGGCCGACGGTCGCGGTGCCCTGCGAAAAGCCCAGCACGGTAATTTCAACATCGGCCGGACATTTGGCCAGGACCAGCCCCGCCAGCTGGTTGAGGAAGCCGACGTGGTCGTCGATTTCGGCCAAACGGTCGTCGCGGGTCATCCAGCTGGCTCCAACGCGGCCGCCGTTGCCTTGCAGGTAGAAGCGGGAGAGGCCCTCGGGCGCAATGACGACGGTGTCGTCGCAGTTGTCGACCAGAAAAGCGAAGTGGCGCACAAAATACGCCGCCAGCTGCCCGTAGCCGTGGCAAACAAACCAGACGCGCTTGGTACGGGCCGAAAGCTCGCCCAGCTGTTGGTAGCGCGCTGTGCGCGCCACGGTGAGGTGGTGCTCCATGGGGTGGTTTTGTGTTGAGTCCCGGTGCTAGTTGCCCAGCAACTCCGGTAGCAGCTTTGAACTGGCAACGAGCAGCCGACAACCACACATCAACGACTACACCGTGGGCAGGTCGTCGGGCGAGAAGTTGAACGGCATGATGGCACTGAGGCTGCTAAAGCGCAGAATATTGCCGTCGCGGCCCGGCAGCAGCAGCGGAATGGCCTGGCCCTGGCGCGATTCGTACTCCAGCATGACCTGGCGGCAGGCACCGCAGGGAAGGGCCGGCCCAAAATCGCCATCGCTCGGGCGCGCAGCTACCGCCATGCCCACAATGGGCGCGTGGTCAGGCCGGGCCACAGCGAGGCCAAATAAGGCCGTGCGCTCGGCGCAAAGGCCCGAAGGGTAGGCGGCATTTTCCTGGTTGGTGCCTTTGAAAACGGTGCCATCGGCCAACAGCAGAGCTGCGCCTACATGAAAGCCCGAATAGGGCGCGTAGGAATGGTTGGTTGCGTCGCGGGCAGCCTGCCAGGTGGTCTGTTCGGCTGGGGTGAGGTCGGTAACGGCGTCCAGCTCTTCGAATTCAATGAGATGCTGACGGGAATTGCGAGCCATTCGGATGGGATTAGGGGGCGGCGAAGGTAATACGCTACGCTTAATGAAGAATGAATAATGAAGAATTGTAAATTGGAAATAAGCGGATAGTGATTCAGCTCCCTCATTCCTCATTCCTCATTCAGCGCAGCGTTCTACTTTTGCCCCATGACTTCCCGCCTATTGCTCCTCGGGGCTGGCCGCTCGGCCTCTTCCCTCATCCAATACCTGCTGCGCCACGCACCCACCGAAAACTGGTTTGTAACGGTGGCCGACGTGAACCCGGCCCACCTCGCGCCGGTGCTGGCTGCTCACTCGCAATATGCCCACGCGGTGCCCTTCGACCTAGCCAACGAAGCCCAACTGGAAGAACTGGTGAGCCAGGCCGATGCCGTTATTTCGATGCTTCCCGCCACTCTGCACCTGGTAGTGGCCCGGGCCTGCGTGCGCCAGGGCCGGCACCTGGCCACCGCTAGCTACGTGAGCCCCGAGATTCGGGCACTGCACGACGAAGCCACCGCGGCTGGCGTGACGCTGCTGATGGAATGCGGCCTGGACCCCGGCCTCGACCATATGTCGGCCATGCGGGCAATTGCGCACATCCGGGCACGGGGCGGGGTTGTTACCAGTTTTAAGAGCTACTGCGGTGGCCTGCTGGCTCCAACGGCGGAGGGCGAAAATCCCTGGAAATATAAGTTCACCTGGAACCCCCGCAACGTGGTGCTGGCCGGCCAGAGCACGGCCAAATTCCTCGAAAACGGGCGTCCGCGCTTTATCCCGTACCAGCAGTTGTTTGCCCGTACCGAAACCCTGACGGTGCCCGGGTACGGCGACTTTGAAGGCTACGCCAACCGCGACTCGTTGAGCTACCGCGCACCGTACGGGCTCGATGACATACCGACCATACTGCGCGGGACGCTGCGTCGGCCAGGCTACTGTGCTGCTTGGCACGCCCTGGTGCGCCTGGGGCTGACCGATGATGCCGTGAACCTCGACAACCCCGAAACCCTTACCTGGGCCGAGCTGGTGGCCGCGTATCTGCCCGTCTCGCACATTCCGCACCTCGATGTGGCCCAGCGCACAGCCACGTACCTCGGCCTGAACCCAACCGGTGAAGAAATGGGCCACCTGAACTGGCTGGGCTTGTTTTCGGACCGGCCCGTAGGCCACGCCAATGCCACGCCCGCCCAACTGCTGGAGCGCCTGCTAGCCGAAAAATGGCAGCTGCAACCCCACGACCACGACCTGATTGTGATGCAGCACCTCTTCGAATTTGAGGTAAACGGCACGGCACATCGCCTGACTTCTTCCCTGGCGGTGGAGGGCGACGATGCTACCCACACCGGCATGGCTAAAACCGTGGGCCTGCCCCTCGGCATGGCTGTGCGCCGCCTGCTTCGCGGCGAAGTGCCCCAGCGCGGCGTGCTGATTCCGGTGAATGCGGACTTGTACGAGCCTATTCTGGATGAGCTGGCAGCCGATTATGGCATTTGCTTCAGAGAGCAGGAGAGCTAGCGGTTTGGCATGTTATGGGGCAACAGTTATGTCTTGGACTGTCCGGTGGAAGTGCTTCCGGCGCAGCTTCCGGCGGATATCGGCTGGAATTGGATTGCCCAGCGCGTAGCCTTCGATGATGCGGGCCTCGCGTAAAGCGCTATAACGCTCGCCTTTTATCATGCCGACAGCTGCGAAGGCGGACCCGGCCAGCACATCCTGCCGGGCCGACTGTGCTTCCAGGGTGGTGGGGCGTCCGTCGGGGCGTTGGGTGTATTGCTTGGGTGCCAGGGTGCTTGCGGCGGCCGACGAGTAGCCGTTAGCACTGCCCCGTTTTTCACGGAAGAGCTTCTGCACGGCAAAAACGGTGTCACGGCCCTGGCCAAAAGTGGGGGGCGTAAACCCCAGCGCGGCAGTAAGGAGGATTAATGGTAGTAGTCGGAAAGCGTTTTGATGCAGCATGAAAACGGTTGGGTAAAGGACAACCAAAGATAGCAACACCGGCCAGGACAGCCAGCAGGGAAAACGGTTTGCCAACTAAACTGGCAGGGCCCAGACAATAGGCTTGCCGATGCTACCGTTATTGCCATCATGCCAGCACTTCGAGCTTATTTATACCTGCGCTGCATTTTGCTTGGGAGGTTGCTACGCGAAATTGGCTGGCTACGCCTGGCGCTGCTTTTGCCCCTGCTAGCGGCGGTTGGTGGGCGAGGTATCGTTATGGCGGCGCGGCACCCGCTGGCCCAATGGAGCGTGCCGCTACTGGTAGCCGGGCAGCTGATGGCCGTGCATCGTCGGCGCACAGACCTACGCTTTCTGGCCACCAGCGCCCCACTTTTTCAGCGTTGGCTTGGCGTGGAGTACGTTTTAGTGGCGCTGCCCTTCGCTCTGGTACTGGTCCTTTTTCGGGATTGGAGCGCGGCCCTGCTCACGGTGGCACTGGCTCCACTGGCGGCGCTGCTGCCGCCGGCACGCGACAATCGGCGCACCCGGCTTCGGGCCCGCACGGTGTTTCGCAGCGAGGCCTTTGAGTGGGTGAGCGGCATGCGGACCGGTGGACAATGGGCGTGGCCGATATTGCTCGCTGGGGCATGGTGGCAGGCGGCCTCGCCACTAGGGCCGGGGGTAGCGCTGCTGGTGTGGCTGTTTATACTGCTGGCCTGCTACGGCACTCCGGAGCCCAGCACCATGGTTTTGTTGGCGGCCCGGGCACCAGGGCCATTTATGCGGTGGCGGCTGCGGGTGGGCATGACGTATGCCGCGCTCACGGCGGCGCCGTTTTTCTGGCTGCTGGCGGTAGGCCCGGCCGGGGTAGCGGGTACGGTGGCCGTTGCGGCGTTCTGGCTAGGCCTAGTGGCGCTGCTGATACTCACCAAATATGCCTTTTACCCCAATGCCGTGCACATTCGCAGCACGCAGGCGCTGGTGTTGGCCGTGGCGCTCACGCTGTTTGCGCATCCGGTGTATCCGGTGCTGCTGCTAGTAGCAGTAGGCGGGCTCATCTGGCAAAGCCAGCGACGACTGCGGGCGGTGCTGGGGTCGGTGAATGAGAAATGAGAAATGAGAAGGTAGAGGTTAAGCGTTGGTATTTAACGCGTTGTTGGTTTGGCCTCGATAAAGTAGTATGCTGGAAGTTCTAAACCTGCGCAAAGCCTATGGCCCACACATCGTGCTGCACGATGTAAGCTTGAACCTGTGTCCTGGCACCATCCACGGGCTGGTGGGGGCCAATGGCGCGGGCAAAACCACGCTCATCAACTGCCTGTACGGGTTGGAGGATGACTTTGCCGGGACCATCCGCGATACGGCCGGGCCGCCCGTGCGCACGCATTGTGGGCTGCTGCCCTATGAGCCATATTTTTACCCGCGTCTCACCGGGCGCGAATACCTGGAGTTCTGTTTGCAGGCGCGGGACCGGCCGGTGACCGACTTCAGCGGCTGGAACCAACTGCTGGAATTGCCCCTCGACCAGTACGCCGACGAATACTCGGCCGGGATGCGCAAGAAGCTTGCGCTGCTCGCCCTTCTGGTGCAGCAGTTCAACTACCTCATTCTCGACGAGCCCTTCAACGGCCTCGACCTCGAAGCCAACCTGCTGCTCAAGGAAATTCTGAAGCGCCTGCGCGACCGGGGTACCGGCATTCTGCTTACCTCACACATTCTGGGCGCGCTCACCGAAACCTGCGATGAAATCTCGGTGCTGATAGACGGACGCGTGCAGCGGCAATACGCAGCGGCCGAGTTCAATACTCTTGAGGCCGACTTGCTCCAACGCCTGCACCGCGAGAAGTTGGGTTTGCTGGACGGGCTGGTGTAGCTCCGCCTATATTTCCTGGCTACAGCGCCAGATAAAAGCCCGCCAGCAGTGCCCGGAATGCTGCCGAATATTCCGGCTCGTTCTCCGCCGTCCGAATGGTGAGTTCTGTTTCGTGCAGCATTGCAGGCTCGCGCCGAAACCCGGTGATGTGGCGCAATGGCCGGCTGCCGGGCCGGTGCCGCACCACCAGGCGAGTGGCTGGAAACAGCCCCACGGCGTTTGCTACTCCCTCAAAGGCCAGCATCTCGGGGGGCGGCAGCAACACGGTAAGCAAGCCGGCCGGCAACAGAAACGCTGCGGCAAAAGCTGCCAGGGCTTCGAAAGAAAGGGTGTCGTTTGCTTCGTGGCGGGCCGTCGTGCGCGCAGCATCGGGCGAGCGCAGCGACTGCCGAAAGAAAGGCGGGTTGCATATAATGTGGCTGCATGCCGCGGGCCGCGTAGCCGCGTAATCAGCCAAAGAAATGGCCTGCACGGCTATGCGACTGGCCCACTGGCTGGCAGCCACGTTGGCGGCAGCCTGCGCGGCGGCGGCGGCATCAATCTCCACTGCTTCAATTTCGATGGTGGGGTGGCGCTGGGCAGCCATCAGGGCCAGCAGGCCGGTGCCCGTACCGATGTCGAGCAGACGGGTGGCCCCGGTAAGGTCAGCCGCTGCGCCCAGTAAGCAGGCATCGGTGCTCACCTTCATGGCGCAGGCGATTTGCTCGACGCGAAACTGCTGAAACTGGAAGTAGTCGTTGGGCACCTGTTAGTTGAGAAGTTTAGTCTTCCCAATAGAAAAAACAATCGAATACTTGGTAGGGGGAATCTGCCAGAATAGTTGGAATCGTAAGGCCATTTGGAGCGGGCTGTTCAAGCAGCTCAGGCCCAAGTAAAGTGTACCGAAATGATTGCATTATAGCTTCTATCCTTTCGACTTCGCCGTGCCACAAGCCCTGGTCAAGCTTTACCATACTGCTGGGTCTCAAAAAGCCAGCTGGCCCGCTTTTCCATTGTCCATTTTGCCCAGATGCCAACCAGCTACTGCCTCCGTAAAACCAATAAGGAGCTAACGTGGAAATATATAGAACAAGGCCATCAGTATGGTCTTCTCGTACTCCCTGTCCCAGCCGTCCTGTATTCACAAATACGGTATCTGACTTGTCCAGCTTGGATATTTTTACTTCCCCGTACGAAGCAAAGCCGTTGCCGTAGGACGTAAAATCAACGTCCACCAGTGACCCTTCCATTTTTTTAAGTTGGTCTACTAATGCAGCTATATACGCTTCAACTTTCCTGCCTTTTCCTGTGCTGAACGGTGAGAAATTACCCACAATTTCACCTTGTATAAGCTTGCGTAAGAGACCTTCGGAGAAATCCATTGGGGTGTAGTTGCTAGCGTATAGTAGCCCCACTTATCGCTTCGTACCCTTCATCCACTACAAGGTCTTTCCCCAGCGCGCTTTGCACGGCCAGCACGTCGCAGCGCTCGTTTTCGGCGTGGCCGGCGTGTCCCTTTATCCAGTGGAAGGTGACTTTGCGCTGCTTGTAGACGCGCAGGAAACGCCGCCACAAGTCCTCGTTGGCCTTTTTGCCGAAGTCTGACTTCGCGGCCCAGCCGAAAACCCACTTTTTCTCCACGGCATCGACTACGTATTTCGAGTCGGAGACTACGCGAATGGGCAGGTCGGGCCGCGTGACGGATTCGAGGCCAACAATCACAGCCAGCAGCTCCATGCGGTTGTTGGTGGTGTGGCGGAAGCCTTGGGTAAGTTCTTTCTCGTGGGGGCCGTAGCGCAGGATGGCGCCGTAGCCGCCCGGGCCCGGGTTTCCGCGCGCCGAGCCGTCGGTAAATAGGTGAATCAATTTGATTGATGTGAAAAATGTGATGAATATGTAAAATGTGAAAATGTGGCGAGAATGGAAGGTTTTGCCTATTCACATCTGCCACATTTCCACATTCTTCATATCAAATTAAAAATTGGCTTTGAATAGTTTGATGGCAATGGCCAGCAGGATGACGCCGAACACGCGCCGCAACACGTCTTCGCCGGCTTTCCCCAGCTTGCGCTCAATCCAGGGGCTGGTTTTGAGCACGGCGTAGACGAACACGAGGTTGAGCAGGATGCCGACCAGGATGTTGGGCAGGGTGTAGGCGGCGCGCAACGAGAGCAAGGTGGTCATGGTGCCGGCCCCGGTGATAAGCGGAAAAGCCAGCGGCACAATGGAACCGGTGCTGGCCGTGAGGTCGGAATGAAAAAGCTGGATGCCGAGAATCATTTCCAGTCCGATGAGGAAGATGATGACCGCACCCGCCAGGGCAAAGCTCTCGTTGTCGACTCCTAGCAGGCGCAAAATGCTCTGGCCCAGGAAAAGGAAAACCACCATGAGGCAGCCCGCCACGAAGGTTGCCAGCTCGGCTTTAATCTTCCCTTCGCGCTGCCGAATCTGAATGATAATCGGAATGGACCCGATGATGTCAATCACGGCAAAGAGCGTGAGCGTGACAGAGAAAATTTGCTGAAGGTTGAACATGGTGGAAGAGTTTTGGGTAGGGGCGGGGCTTGCCCCCGCCCGTCGTTGAACGATTCGCGCGAGCCATTCAACGGCGGGCGGGGGCAAGCCCCGCCCCTACATTAACTAGATTAACCCGGAAACTCCTTCGCAAAAAACTGCACCAGCGCCTCAAAAGCCGCATCGGGCACAGCGGGGAAGTTGGCAATGCGCACCGTGGTATTTTTGAGCGGGCCGTAGCCGCTGCCCAGCTGCAGGCCAGCTTCCTTGGCTTTGGCCTTGATTTCCTCGATGAGCGCGGGTTCGCCCTGCAGGCCGATGACGGTGGTGCTGCGCGTTTCGTGGTTGGTTACGAAGGGGTGGAGCGGGGTGGCCTGGTCGAAGAAGCCGTAGAGCTTCTGGGCGCGGTCGGCCAGGTGCTGGGCCACTGCTTTGATGGGCTCGCGGTCGGCCAGCACGCGGCTGAGTAGGTAAATGCCCAGCACGTTGGGCGTGTAGTTGGTCTGGTGGTTGAGCATCTGGCTCAGCATGGCGGGCAGCGCGTTGTAGTGCGCCCGGTCGTTCACGGCTTTGGCCTGCGCCACGGCACGGGGCGACAGTATCAGCACGCCCAGGCCGGCGGGCAGGCCGAAGCACTTCTGCACCGAGCCGTACCAGATGTCGGCCTTGATGTATTTCAGGTTCAGGCCGGCCAGCGAGCTGGTGGCATCCACGGCCAGCAGGGCCCCGCCTAGGCGGTTGTAGAGGTTCAGGATGAAGCCCTCGCGTAGCTGGGTGGCAGTGCTGGTTTCGTTCTGGGTGATGCAGACAAGGTCGGTGTCGTCGGGGGCGAAGGGCAGGCCGGCCACGTCGGGCAACTCATCAAGCCCGAAGCTCAGGCCCGTGCTGTCGGGCCGCAGGGCCTTGGCGTACTTAAACCACTTTTCGCCGAAGTCTCCGTTGTAAATATGGAATGAGCGGCGCGGCGTGAGGCTCTGCGCCAGAATCTCCCAGCACTCGGTGGCCGAGCCGGTAAACAGGACGGTGTAGTCCTGCGGCACGTTGAGCTTGGTTTTGAGGTCGGTCACGGTCTGGCGCACCAGAGCGGTGACCTTTTCGGAACGGTGCGGGGCCGAGAGCCAGCCCTCATCGAAGGCATCGGTGAGGTACTGCCGAACGGCGGGATATACGGCCGAAGGCCCGGGATTGAAGGTATACATGGGAAGGAAAGTCGGGAAGGTGAAGCGCCGCCGCGGCAAAGGTAGCGGTTACGCCAACCGCTAGCCGCAGGATTTCGGGGCCAGTGCGCGCAACTGGCAACGGGCGTGGGCCGGCCATATTGCAGTGGCAAAATCCACCCAGCTTCCCGTCTTTTAGTGCTTGGCGTACCATAGCCTGAATACTTACAGGCCATTCCGGACTAATCCGCAAACGCAGTTATCACACCCGAAACCCGACCCGCTTGGGCTGCTGGTTCACGAACCACTGCACGGCCAGCCGGTAGCTTGCCAGCCCAATGCCGGTGCAGTTGCAGCCGAGCAGGAGAAAACTTAGCAGACTTGTTACGAGCACACCCATATAAATCAGTCATTGCAGCGCGGGTGTCTTCGGTTATTTTGATTACTAGCTTTGCACGCTAAGCCTTGGTTGGAAGTCCTTTTCAAATTAGAAGCGGGTGCAATAGGCCGGAGAAATTACCAGAGCGGCAATTAAACACAAGGTAAATGCAGCGTATTTTGAGGGGTGTACTGCCCGTTTTTTTAGTAGGTGTTCAATTGCATGCGAGAGGGCAACAGCATACGTCGGCCGACCCGCTGAAGCCAGAGGTCGAAAAAGTGCTTACAAGCGCTTTGCTCAACTACCGGGGAGGCGCCGTCCAGCAGGAGCGCGGGCTGGGGCCGCAGAGCACGTTTCTGGCGGGAGTGGGCGCGCATTTTTCGTCTTATAGCACCAACTCACCTCCGTTATTCGGTTCGCGTTTTATAAACGTCACCGACAAGTATTTTGGCCGTCACTACACTACCAGCGGTTGGACGCCTTATGTATTCGCTGAATTCCGGGTGTACACCACGCTGGACAAACGCGCTGTTCATGGGCGCGACACCCGCGCGAATAGTTCAAATTATTGGGCCCTGGCCGGCGAAGTGCCCTTTGCCTCGGGCAATTTAATTAATGTGCCCAATCTGGAGCTTGCCTATCCGGTGGGCGTGAAATATGGCGTGAGACGGCCATTGGGGACAGCTCTTTACATTGAAGGTAGCCTCGGAGGTTTCCTGAAAATCAGCCGCAGCCAGCAAAGTTTGAGTCCTCGGTTGGATGTAGCGTTGGGACTTCACCAATAAGAACAAGCAGAGAAGTGCGTCATAGTTTGAGCTTCAACCGATATTTAGGCAGCCGCTGTCGGCAGGGCGGCCTGTTGCGCACGGCCATACTGCTAGCGGGTATGGTGGTCATAGCCGCTTGTGTGCGCTCCGAAACGTACCCAAGTGCTACCGGGAGCACAACTACTCGGTCAGTTTCTTACCCGCAGTATCAGGCAATCCGCACCAAGCAACAGATTAACCTGTCGCTGGCCGACCAAGACCGGTTCCGGCGCTACTACCGCACCTACCACAGCTGGCCGCTTTCGGAACAAGGCTTCGTCGCCGTTTCCGACACGAACTACCGCCTTGTGGCCGACCTGCACCGGCAGGGCTATACCAATCTCGATTTTGTGACCCGCGGGACCGACAGCCTGCGCATCAACTTTATTTTTCAGACCTACAACAACCTAACGCTGGACCGGGGCGTGACGCTCGACGGGCTGGGGCGTGGCATACCCGGCAGTTTTTTCTTTGTTGCCGACCCGGTTTCGGGCATCACCTTTCGGCAAACCGTTGCTGGCAAACCGAAGAGGTAAGCCCCCGCTCACACCCGAAACCCGACCCGCTTGGGCTGCTGGTTCACGAACCACTGCACGGCCAGGCGGTAGCTTTCCAGGCCGAAGCCGCTGATGCTGCCGGCGCAGTTGCGCCCCAGCAGGCTCTTCTGGCGAAATTCCTCGCGGGCGTGCAGGTTGCTCAGGTGCACCTCCACCACGGGGGCATTGATGGCGGCCACGGCATCGGCCAGCGCCACGCTGGTGTGGGTGTAGCCGCCGGCGTTCAGCACAATGCCGTGGTGGGTGAAGCCGACTTCGTGCAGCTTGTCCAGGATGGCGCCTTCGTGGTTGCTCTGAAAATGCGTGAGCGTAAGCTGCGGGAAGGCTTCCTGAAGCTCCGGAAAGAAGTCTTCGAACGAGCGGTTGCCGTAGATGCCGGGCTCGCGGCGGCCGAGCAGGTTGAGGTTGGGACCGTTTAATATCAGGAGTTGCATGGGGCGAAGATGGGGAAAAACCCCGGCCCCATATCTGGTGGCCGGGGCCTGGCGCACCTCACGGGGTGATAATTGTCCAGCCCTGCCCGCACCCGTCTAGCCGAGCCTGGGCCCCATGCGACGTCTGTGCCTATCTTGCGATGCAATGAGACCTTTCTCCTTTTCCTGCCTGCGCCGCTCGGGCGCGCCGCTCTTCTTCTTGGTGCTGCTGACCGCCGCTGGCTGCCAAAAAAGCGACGACGTGGCCCCTTACGTTCTCCCCCCCGCCTCCGAAGTGGGTAGCAATACCATCGGCTGCATGGTTAATAACCAACCATGGGGGGTCGATGCAGGCACTGCCAGCGCCAACGGTTCGCTCGTGAAGGCCATGTACAAGCCAGGTACGGCCTTGGATGTGGAAGCCACGCACGAAGGTGGTTCATATGGCGACTCCCAGTTGCGGCTGCACTTGGATGCCGCAACCCTGCGGCCCGGCACTTACGACCTCGACCAAGGCACCCGTGCGACCTTTGCTGATTACGATTTCGAATTCGGGGATAGATACGTAGCCGAAGGTCACACCGGCGAGGGTTCCGTTACCCTCACCAAGGTGCTACCCGTGGCGGCCACCGGCAGTAACCCGGCCTACACCATCGTGGCAGGCACGTTCGTTTTTGCCGCCGTTTCGCCCTCCACGGGTGCCGTGGTGCATCTCACCGACGGCCGCTTCGACGTGAAAGCATACTAGTTCCGTCGCAGCGGTATGGCCCTCTTCACCTGGCCCGTGGCCCTGCGGCAATTTCAGGGCTACCTGCAACTCGAAAAGTCGCTCTCGCCCAACTCGGTAGAGGCCTACGGGCGCGACATCAGCAAGCTGCAGCAGTTTCTCGTCATCCGGCAGTTGCCCATCGGCCCCACGCAGGTGAGCACCGAAGTGCTGCGCGAATTCCTGGCCACGTTGCAAGGGTTGGGCCTGAGTGCCACTTCGCAGGCCCGCACGCTCTCGGGCCTGAAGGCGTTTTTCAGCTTCCTCATCATGGAAGACCTGCTGAAGATAGACCCCACCGACACCCTCGAGGCCCCCAAAACCGGCCGCCACCTGCCCGACACCCTCAGCTACCCTGAGGTAGAACAGCTGCTGGCCGCCATCGACCTGAGCACCGATGAAGGCCTGCGCAGCCGCGCCCTGCTCGAAGTGCTCTACTCGTCGGGCCTGCGGGTGAGCGAGTTGTGCGACCTGCGCCTGAGCAATATCTACGCCGACGAAGGTTTTATGAAAGTGGTGGGCAAGGGCAATAAGGAACGCCTCGTGCCCGTAGGCCGCGAGGCCCTCAAGCAACTCAACTTCTACCTCAGCGGCGTGCGCGGCCACCTCGATATAAAGTCCGGGTCCGAAGACTTCGCCTTTCTGAGCAAGAATGGCCGGCCACTCTCGCGCATCACCGTATTCACCACGCTCAAGAAACTAGCCGAGCAGGCTGGCCTACGCAAAACCATCAGCCCGCACACGCTCCGGCATTCGTTCGCCACGCACCTGATTGAAGGGGGCGCCGACCTGCGCGCCGTGCAGGAGATGCTGGGCCACGCCAGCATTACCACCACCGAGATTTATACCCACCTCGATAGGGACTTTTTGCGGCAGGTAATCACCGAGTTTCACCCACGCAGCTGAAAGGGGAGGAGGGAAGCGAAGCGTTGCGTAAAAAAGTGCGTCATGCTGAGCGCAGTCGAAGAATCTCGCGTGCAATAGTGACGCAACATATTGGATTAGTGGAAGCCCGCGAGATGCTTCGACTGCGCTCAGCATGACGTTCTGGGTTGACTACCTGAATTCCCTGCCGTATCCCAGCCGCATTGTGTAAATTTGACCTTTCTGCTTCCGTCGAATGGCCGATAATCGTTATAAAAACCCTTCCACTGGCTCCTCGGCCAACCGTCCTGCTGAGCCTAAAGCCAACCGGCGCAACGAGCCGCGCAGCAATGGCCCAGCGCCCGAACCGGCTGCTGCCCGCCCGGAGCCCCGCCCGGCCGCCAACGTGCCCAAAGCTGCTCGCGCCGCTCAGGCGCCCGTGGCCAAGCCGCCCCGTGCTCCGCGCGGCCCCCTGCCCGGTGTAGGCACCCTGCTGAGCATCCTGCGCGACCGCCGCTTCCACCTGTTTGTGGGCTTCGCGTTGCTGCTCACTAGCCTCTATCTCACCATTGCCTTCATTTCCTTCCTCTTCACCGGCCACGCCGACCAGAGCGTAGTGGGGGCCATGAGCACCTTGCCGGTGAAGGAAGCTGGCGCGGAATCGCACAACTGGCTGGGCCTGCTCGGAGCCTGGGCCGCCGAGCTGTTCATCTACAAGCTGTTTGGCGTGGCGGCTTTTGCGCTTATTCCCGTCGTGTTTTTTCTCGGCTATAAGATTGTTTTCCGCACTACCCCGGTTTCGGTAAGCTATGCGCTGGCCCTGGGCCTGTTCACCATGGCTTGGCTGAGCATTCTGATGGGCTACGTGGTGGTGAGCCTCGACGGGGCCGACCCGGTATTGGCGCATCGCCTCGATTTCCTGTGCGGCGGCGTGGGTTTTGAGGCTGCGTCGTGGCTCAATAGCCTCATCGGCTGGGGAACAGTGCTGCTGCTGGCCTTCCTGCTGATTTCGTTCGTGGTGTTCTTCTTCAACGTCACCAGCCTGAACCTGGGCAGTTTCCGCCGCCTTAGCACGGAAGACGACCCCGAAGAAGACGCCGAGCTGGAGGCCGAAATCGCCGCCGAGCAAGCCGCCGCCGCTCGCCCGGCGCCCGCGCCGGCCATGACGCTCAAGACTCGCCCCGTTGCACAGGAAACAAATGTTTCGACCACGGCTACCGTTGCCGCTGGTGGCGCGCAAGCTGCTGGCCCGGCTTTGGAGCTGACTGCGGAAGAGGAGGACGACGAAGAATTTGAAGCCTCCGCGCCCTCGATGGAGTTTGAGCCCGCCCCGCGCGCTGGTGCGAGCTTGCCGCTAAGTGTGACTGGTGCCGTAGGAGCAGGTGCGTTGGCAACAGCCGCTGCTTCTTCGCTCGGAACCTCGGTTGCAGGTGGCGCTTTGGCCGCAGCTGTTGCTCCTTTGGCGTCGAGTGGCCCGGCTTTCTCATTTGAACTACCCACCGTTGAGGAACCCGCTGCCACTACCGCCACGCCGGTTTCCACCGTTCCTACGCCACTCTCGCTAGCCGATTTGGCCGATGGCGACGCCCCGCTGCCTGCCTCGCGCCCGGTACTGCCGCCTGTTGCCCGCCCGCTCGAAATTACAGTGCCAGGCCGCGACGACTTGGACCCGAACGCGGGGGCGGCCATCGCCGCGGTGGTGGACGAGGACGAGGACGCGGAGGCCATGCCCAACGTCAACTACGACCCCACGCTGGACCTATCGCGTTACCAGTTTCCGACCCTGGAACTGCTCAACGACTACGGCACGCCCAAGGCGCAGGTCACCAAGGAAGAGCTCGAAGCCAACAAGGACCGCATCGTTGAGACGCTGGGGCACTACAGCATCGCCATCGCCAGCATCAAGGCCACCATCGGGCCGACGGTCACGCTCTACGAAATCGTGCCCGAAGCCGGCGTGCGCATCTCCAAAATCAAGAGCCTGGAAGACGACATTGCCCTGAGCCTGGCCGCGCTCGGCATCCGCATCATTGCGCCCATTCCGGGCAAGGGCACCATCGGCATCGAGGTGCCGAACACGAAGAAGGAAATGGTGAGCATCCGCTCGGTGCTGGGCTCGGAGAAGTTCGCCCGCTCGGAAATGGACCTGCCCATTGCCTTCGGCCGCACCATCACCAACGAGGTGTTCGTGGCCGACCTGGCCAAAATGCCCCACCTGCTCATGGCCGGGGCCACGGGCCAGGGCAAGTCGGTGGGCCTGAACGTGATTCTGGCCTCGCTGCTCTACAAGCGCCACCCCGCCCAGCTCAAGTTTGTGCTCGTCGACCCCAAGAAGGTGGAATTGAGCATCTTCAACAAGATTGAGCGCCACTACCTGGCCAAGCTGCCCGACACCGACGAGGCCATCATCACCGACACGAAGAAGGTGGTGAACACGCTGAATTCGCTGTGCATGGAGATGGACCGGCGCTACGACCTGCTCAAAGAAGCCGGCTGCCGCAACCTAAAGGAGTACAACGCCAAGTTCATCGAGCGCCGCCTCAACCCCAAGAAAGGCCACCGCTTCCTGCCCTTCATCGTGCTGGTCATCGACGAGCTGGCCGACCTGATGATGACGGCAGGTAAGGAAGTGGAAACCCCCATTGCCCGCCTAGCCCAGCTGGCCCGCGCCATCGGCATTCACCTCATCGTGGCCACCCAGCGCCCCTCGGTGAACGTGATTACCGGCATCATCAAGGCCAACTTCCCCTGCCGCATCTCCTTCAAGGTGACCAGCAAAATCGATTCGCGCACCATTCTCGATACCGGCGGGGCCGACCAGCTCATCGGCCAGGGCGACATGCTGTTCTCGGCCGGCTCGGATTTGATTCGGGTGCAGTGCGCCTTCATCGACACGCCGGAAGTGGACCGTGTCTGCGACTTCATCGGCGAGCAGCAGGGCTACTCCGACGCCTACCTGCTGCCCGAAGTGGCCGGGGCCGACGGCGACGCTGGCAGCGGCAACGAGGAAATGGACCCCTCCGAGCGCGACTCGATGTTTGAGGACGCGGCTCGCTGTATTGTGCTCCACCAGCAGGGCAGCACCAGCCTGCTGCAGCGCAAGCTCAAGCTCGGGTATAACCGGGCCGGGCGCCTGATTGACCAGCTGCAGCACGCTGGCATTGTGGGACCTTTCGAGGGCAGCAAGGCCCGCGACGTGCTTATTCCCGACGAATACCAACTCGAACAGTTGCTCAACTCGATGAAGTAACCTCAACCAGTAGCGTAAGCCGAAGCTTACGCTACTTTTTTTTGCTTCATTTGTGCATCATTGGGAAACTGGCCGGACGTTTGTTATTCAACTCCCGTATCAGGCATTCCAAGCGAGGCTCCTGCGCCTCTTGACCTTTACCCCTCAAATGAAAAAGTCCCTCTCTCTGCTGTTGTTCGCAGCTACGCTAGCATTGCCCGCCGCCGCCCAGCAAGACCCCAAAGCCGGTAAAATTCTCGACCAGATGAGTGCCAAATACCAGGCGCTAAAGGCCTTCCAGGCCACTTTTACGCAGACGCTGGAAAACCCCAGCGCCAAAGTAAAGCAGAATATCAACGGCGACATCGTGGTGAGCGGCCAGAAATTCCGCCTAAAAATCAGCGGCCAGGAAGTCATCAACGACGGCAAAACCACCTGGACGTATCTCAAGAACGAGAACGAGGTAAACATCTCCGACTCTGACCCCGATGCCCAGGAAATGTCGCCATCCCAGATTTATACAATGTATAAGAAGGGCTACAAGTATACCTACGTGCAGCAGGTAACGGAAGGAGGCGAGCCCCTCGACGTGATTGAATTGGCCCCCGAAAACCGCCAGAATGACGTATTCAAGGTGCGCCTGAAGGTGCGCAAGAAAGACTCTTCGGTGAAGAGCTGGCAGATGTTCAAGAAGAACGGCAACCAGTATACCTTTCTCATCAAAAATTTCAAGCCCAATCCGGCTACCGACGCTGGCACGTTTGCTTTCGATAAGGCCAAGTACAAGGGTGTGAAAGTGGTTGACCTACGCTAATTTCCTTGTTATTAGCTGTTAGCCATCGATTATCAAGTTGATAAATCTGCGGCCCGCTTCACTTGAAGCGGGCCGCTTTTGTTTGCCCGCCTTGCTGCTTTGCACCCCAGATGACCTCCAACCAGCAACTGACAACTAATTTGCAGCCATGCGCGAAGATTTCTACCACTACGTCTGGCAGCACCAGTATTTCGATAAAGCCGACCTGCGCACGGCCGCGGACGAGGAAATTCAGGTACTGAAACCCGGCTTCCGCAATGCCGACGCCGGCCCCGATTTCCTGAATGCCCGCCTGCGCCTCGGCGATGTGGAGTGGAATGGAGCCGTAGAAATCCATCTGCGCGCCTCCGACTGGGCCCGCCACCAGCACCAGACCGACCCCAAGTACGACCAGGTAATTCTGCACGTGGTGGGCCAACACGATGCTGATGTGACCCGGACCGACGGCACCCTCATTCCTACCCTGGCCCTGCAAACCCGCTTGGCCCCCGACCTGCTGGCCCGCTACCAGGCCCTGATAGAAGCGCCCGCCGCCGCGCCGCTGCCTTGTGCGCCCCTGTTGAGCCGCGTGCCCGAAATAACCAGCACGATGATGGTGGAGCGGGCGCTGCTCGAACGCGTCGAGCGCAAGGCCGACGACGTGCTGGCGCTCCACCAGCAGTTGGGCCAGGATTGGGAGGCCACCGCCTACCACGCCCTGATGGCTGCCTTTGGCTTTCAAAAAAACAGCGAGCCGCTGGCCCGCCTGGCCAAAGCGCTACCGTTAAATGTGCTGCGCCGCCACCGCTACGACCAACGCCAACTCGAAGCGCTGTTGTTTGGGCAAGCTGGGTTTCTGGTTGAAAACGATGAAACGGCTGAAGACGATTACATCCGCGGCCTGCGAGAGGAGCATGAGTTTCTGCGCCATAAGTACCAGATAGGGTCGGCCGCCATGGCCGTGCATGAATGGAACTACCTGCGCTTGCGCCCCGCTAACTTTCCACCGGTGCGGCTGGGCCAATTAGCGGGGCTGTTGCATGCCCGTCCGGCCTTGTTTGATGCCCTGCTCACAGCCCACAGCGTGGCCGCGCTCACGGAATTTTTTCAGGCCCCCGTGCCGGAATACTGGCGCACGCATTTCCGGCCCGGGCGCGCGGGCAAAGTGCCAAGCCTGGGCCGCGCCAGCATCGACTTGCTCATCACCAACGTAGTGGTCCCGCTGCGCGTGGCCTATGCGCGCCATGTAGGTCAGCCTGCACTCGTCGAAAGCAGTGTGGCCCTGCTTAGTGAACTGCCCGCCGAGCACAACCAGTACACCGATGTGTACGAGGCGTTGGGATTTACGCACCGCACGGCTGCCGACTCCCAGGGCTTGCTGGCGCTCCACAAATCATACTGTGCTCCACGTCGCTGCCTGCACTGTGCTATTGGGAGCCGGCTGCTCCAACAACCCCGTATTTCTCGATGAACATAGCGTTGGCATTGCTTTTAAACGCCGCTTTGCTGGCGGTGCTGCTGCCCTGGTTGCGGCAGCAGTGGCAGTGGGCGGCAGCAGTTGGCTGGCGGTGGGTGTTCGCAGCCGGCATTGTGGTGCGTGTTGCGGTAGGAGTAGGGCGCAACGTCCCGCTTAAGCTTGACGCACAATTCATGAGTGGCGTGAGCAATATTGTGACGGCGCGGCTGTGGGCTGCTCCCGGCTCTGCCTGGCAGTTGCTCACACAGTCTGTCACCACCTTTCCAACGCCGTCGGATGGCCTCATTGTTTACCAGAATTCTTCCAATACCTGGACGCTTATTAAGCTGTTGGCACTGCTTAATCTGGCCTCGCTGGGCACTGGCTGGTTAAATGCTCTCTACCTGAGCTTGTTTGCCTTTGCGGGCTGCTGGATGCTGGCACGGGTGCTGGCCGTGCGCTTTCCGGGCACACCAGCCGGGGCCGGAGCAGTCGCACTTCTGTTCTGGCCGGCGGTGTGGTTTTGGTCCACGGGCATCAGCAAAGAGGCGGTGCTGTTAGGCTCAGGTGCTTGGCTGACGGCCCGGGTACTATCGTGGCTGTACGCCGAGGACCCTGCGCTGGCCCCACCCGCCGCGCGGGGTATCGGTTGGTGGAGTGCTACAGTTGCGCTCGCTGGCCTGCACGTAGCCATGCGCTATTTCTTTGCCCTGCCGTTGCTGGCTACCTTGGCTGGCTTGGTGCTGGGCCGTGGGCTCGAGCGGTGGCTGCCGCGCCGCTGGGCGGCCGCCCTCGGCCTGGTGCTAGTACTTGGGGGAGGGGCTTGGCTGGGGCCCGAATTAAGCGTGGCATTTCGGCTTAATAAATTCGTGAACCAGGTGATTCGGGTGTACAGCGCCGACGTTGTGCAGTCGACTGGCCGGCCGCATTTTGAATATCCCAATTTGCGACCTACTGCTGGCAGCATTGCTGCGCACGCGCCCCAAGCCGTGGCCAATGCGCTCACGCAGCCGTGGCTGGGGCAATCAAATCAGCCGCTTTACATGGCCGCCGGACTCGAAAACCTGGCGCTGCTGCTGCTGTTGGCCGTGGCGGGCTGGGCCTTGGTGCGAGGGAGGGGCGGGCACATGCCTTTTACTGTAGTGTTGGCCCTGAGTGTATTTTGCCTGCTACTCGCGTTCCTGATTGGGATAACCACGCCCAATCTGGGCTCCTTGCAGCGCTACCGCAGCGCCATGCTGCCCTTCCTGCTAGTGCTGCTGTTGCAAAACGACTATGCTGCCGCTACTCTGCGCTTCCTGCAAATTCGTCGTTCTCCCGAGTCTGGTACCGGGGGTTCGCACTCGCCAAACGCGTAACTTTGCAGCACCGTGTTGCATCACCGGGTATTTGTTCCCGGCCCGCGCAACCTCCGACTTTTGCTTCTTATGGAAAACCCCGTTATCATTCTTGGTGCCCAAACTGTGGGCACCGCTGCCCTCGATGCCTTTCTCTCCAACGACGTAGTTGTGTACTGCCTACTCGACGACGACCAGAAGCTGCAGGGCACCGAACTGCTCGACGTGCCCGTGATGGGAAACACCGACGACGGCGAGTTGCTGAAACTACTTGGCAAAAAGTGCGAAGTATTTGTAGCCACCGAGGACACCGCCAGCCGCCGCAGCCTCACCCAGATGCTGCGCACCGAGTACGAAGCCGTACCCGTTAATGCCATTCATGCGCGGGCCAGTGTTTCGCAGCATGCCACGCTGGGCCACGGCAACTACGTAGGGCCCAATGCGGTGGTAGCTGCTACCGCCACCCTCGGCAACGGCTGCCTGCTGGGGCCCAATGTGGTGGTTGAAGCCCGCGCCAATGTGGGCGATTATGTCCAGCTGGGCAGCGGGGCGCTGCTAGGGGCCGACGTGCAGGTAGGAGAGCAAGCCTTTGTAGGCGCCGGGGCCGTAGTAGTAGCCGGTGTGAAAATCGGCGATAAGGCCCGCGTCGGGGCCGGCTCGGTAGTGGTTGCCGACGTGCCAAATGGCCAGACGGTATTTGGCAACCCAGCGGTGAAAGTGTAGGTTGAATTAAAAATTAAAAATTATGAATTAAAAGTTGGTTGCTCCACCTAGCTCGGATGCCCAATTCATGATTTTTAATTCATGATTTTTAATTAGAAAAATGTATCAGGTTCTTCTTTATTACTGCTACAGCCCCATTGCCGACCCCGACGCCTTTCGCGACGAACACCACCGCCTGTGCCTGGCGCTCGATTTGCGCGGGCGCATCATCGTGGCCGCCGAGGGCCTGAACGGCACCGTGTCGGGCACGCGGGAAAGCTGTGCTGCCTACATGGCGGCCGTAAAAGCCGACCCGCGTTTTGCGGCACTCGAGTTTAAAGTGGACGAGGTAGAAGGCCACACTTTCCAGAAGCTGCACGTGCGCGTGAAGCCGGAAATCGTGCACAGCAGCCTGCGCCACATGCGGCCCCACGAAAAAACCGGCCAGCACCTTTCGCCCGCCGAGTTCAGGGCGCTTAAGGACCACGACGACGTGGTCGTGGTCGACGTGCGCTCCGATTACGAGTACAACCTCGGACGTTTCAAAAACGCCGTAACCCTGGATATCGAAAACTTCCGCGACTTCCCCGACCGCGTCGAGCGCCTCAAGGAATTCAAGGACAAGAAAATTCTGACTTACTGCACTGGCGGGGTAAAGTGCGAAAAAGCCAGCGCGTTTTTGCTCGAACAGGGCTTTGAAAACGTGTACCAGCTGCACGGCGGCATAATTAAGTACGGTATTGAGGCCGGGGGTGAAGATTTTGACGGCCAGTGCTACGTATTCGATAACCGCGTGGCTGTGGATGTGAACCGCGTGAACCCCACCGTTATTTCGCACTGCCATCATTGCCAGGAGCCCAGTGCCCGCCTTATTAACTGTGCCAACCCGCACTGCAATGCGCACCTGCCCCTGTGCGAGGCTTGCGGCGAAACCCTGCAAGGCGCCTGTTCGCAGACCTGTGCCGTTAACCCCGATAAGCGCGTATACGACGGCACTGGTTCTTATCCCAAGCTCAGCAACCACTACAACCCAGCCCAGGGCCTGGCGTCGTACGGAAGTGCCAAGGACTGAATTTTGAAGGAAAAGCGGCCGTGCATTCGCCGGTTACGTTCAAAATTCAATACCTGAAATTCAACATTCCCCCCCACATGATTCCCTCTTCCGAACTCATACTCAATCCCGACGGGAGCATTTATCACCTAAACCTGCTGCCCGACCACATCTCGGACACCATCCTTACCGTGGGCGACCCTGCCCGGGTGGCACAGGTGAGCAAGCATTTCGACTCCATTGAGTTCGAAACCACCCACCGCGAGTTTGTAACGCACGTGGGGTACTACCGCGGCAAGCGCCTCACGGTGCTGAGCACGGGCATGGGTACCGACAACATCGACATCGTGATGAACGAGCTGGATGCCCTCGTCAACATCGATTTCATGTCCCGTGAGGTGCGGCCGACCGAGGAACGCATGAACCTGCGCATTATCCGCATCGGCACCAGTGGCAGCTTGCAGGCCGATGTTCCCGTGGGTACTATGCTGGCCACTGAGCACGCCGTGGGCCTCGATAGCCTCATGCAGTTCTACCCATTGATGGAAACTGGCCTCGAAACGGAAATTGCGACTGAGCTTCAGCAGTCGCTGGCACTGCCGTTTGCACCTTATGTGGTGCGCGGTTCAGACCTATTGCGCGAGCAAGTGGGAGCGGGGACGGCTGTGGGCAACACGGTCACCTGCCCCGGGTTCTACGGGCCGCAGGGCCGCCGCCTGCGTCTCGACCTGCGCCAAGCCGATTACATCGCCCGCCTCCAGAGTTTCCGTCATCAGAGCGCCGAGGGCTTGTTTCGCCTCAGCAACTTTGAGATGGAAACGGCCGGTTATTACGCCCTGGGCCGCTTGTTGGGCCACGAAGTTCTATCGCTCAACGCTATTGTGGCCAATCGTGCCACCGGAGAATTTGCCGAAAACGCCGGCGCCATCATCGATAGCATGATTGAGCGGACGCTGCAACAGCTCGTCGCCATCAGCTAGCCACGAGAAGCAACTTAGCTAAAGACACAAAAAGCCGGACTGCCTTGAGGCGGTCCGGCTTTTTGCTTACTAAATAAATAGGAAATATAATAACGGAAAAATTATACAGGAAGAAATATATAGCGAACTGGAATTTTAATAAAAGTCGAAGCCAACCACTGCACGAATGGGCAAGCTGGTTCCCGATTTTAACGTGAGGTGTTCGTTGGAAGTAGCCCATACCGTGGTGTATACCCGGTGGGAGTGGCCATCGGCCGTTTTGAAGTAAATGTCGAGTTTGCCCCGATAATTGTTGCCCAGCATTGTGGCCCGGTTTGCGTCGTGTTGGCGTTGGCGGCGCTGTTCTGCCGACTGCAATACATCTTCGGTGGGGAAATTGAGGTAAGGCAAATATTCCTTCTCAACCGTGTCCGTGAGTTCTAGCTGGGCAGTAGTCATGACGAAAAAGGGATGGGTGGGAGTAAAAATGGAGTCGTTGATTTCGGCGTTTTTGAATTACCTCTGAAAGGTAGCATTTCCATTAGCGGGTGGGTGGCTTTATCGGTAGAATGCAAAAACGACTCGGTCAGTGCAGTCTTCTGAACGGTGAAAGATTAGCCCACCTCAGCAGCCAGGAATTCCATGGTGTCCACACCGTCGGCAAAATCGGCCACACTCGGTTCCTGGGCGCGGCCAAAGGGTACGCTACCAGCAAAACGCCCGGCGGCCGATACCACGCACTGCGTTTGGGCCGCTACATCAGTGAGTTGGTCCACTAATTCTACTTCTGAGGCATACTCGGCATAGTGCAGTACTGATATGGGCGATACCAGCGCGCTGTTGCGCGTAAGTAGCAGGAATCCAGTGTCATAATGATGAACGGCATTCACCAGTAATATGCTTTTGTTATAATCGTAATTATTCTGGTATTTGTGGTGGTTGAGTACTCCTTCACCAATCTGTAAGGCATTGAGCACTGGAATAAAATTGTAGCCTTCGGGTACATAGAGCTTGCTCACGTTGCGGCAGCCCAGGCCGTAGTACTGAAAAATGTCGGGCGCCAGCAGGGCCAGTTCCGAACTCGTTTCGTGGCCCGTGAGCAGAGCCACGCTGGTGCGGTTGCGCCGGATGAGGTGGGGCCGCTTGCCGAAGTAATATTCAAAATACCGGGCCGTGTTGTCGGAACCGGTGGCAATGAATGCATCGGCTGCATTCAGGCGCGGCACAACCCGGATAAAGTCGGCGAAGCGAGGCTCCAGAGCCAGCAGCTCTTCCATTATCCAAGTCATCAGGGCGGTATCGTCGGCACTGAGCTTCGCTAGCAGCACGTGCCCGCTCAGCAACACGCACAGCAGGTCGTGGAAGCCTACCAATGGGATGTTGCCGGCCATCACCACACCAATCTGGCGTACGGTCTGGGGCTCGGGCGGGTAGCGGGCGACCCATTGGCGCAGGGGCTCTTCGGCCAGCAGGCGGGCAATGCCGGCCACGGCTGCCCGCACGTTGGGCAGGTCGAACCAGGCGTTTTGGTTACGGGCGCGGGCGGCTTGGGTGGCCAGTACATCGGCGGGGAGATGAGCGAGGCGGTGGCCCAGGGCTGCAAAGGCAGCCAGGCGTTCGGAATGGTTCATGCGAATAAGAAGAGGAGAGGGCCGCCAGCTATTGGCGGGCAGGCTATTTGCCAGCAAAATTGGCTGAAACCGTACGAACCCCGCTGTTGTTGGTTAATTTTGCCGGCCGAAGCACGACTGGCGGCGGCGGTTTTACGTAAAGTCCGCTCGAACAGCTTTGGTTTTTCCTTTATAACTCCCTGACCCCCGACGCCCCATGGCCATCATGATAACCGACGAGTGCATCAACTGTGGTGCCTGCGAGCCGGAATGCCCCAACAACGCTATTTACGAAGGCGGTGCGCAATGGCGCTGGGCCGATGGTACGGCGCTGAAAGAAGCGGCTCTGGCCGATGGCACCGTAGAATCGGGCACGGCCCCCCACACGCCGGTTTCGGATGAGTACTACTACATCGTCTCGGATAAGTGCACCGAGTGCGTCGGCTTCCACGAGGAACCACAGTGCGCAGCCGTGTGTCCCGTCGACTGCTGCGTCGACGACCCCGACCACCGCGAAACCCGGGAGCGCCTGCTCGAGAAAAAAGAGTGGCTGCACATCGCTGCTTAGTCAGCTCAGTTCAACAGCATAAACAAGGGCTACTTCCCAACGGGAGTAGCCCTTGTTGAATTTGATGAGGCCGGTTGTTCAGGTGCCGCAGTTGAAAAATTTATCGTAAGCCGATTCGGGAATGATGTTGAGCCGGCTCATCAGCCAGATGGGGCCGCGCAGCAGGCGCAGTATCGCGTAGCTGTTGGGATAGTCGTGGAAGGTTTTGGGTGGTGCGGCCACCAGGTCGTCGAATTCATCGCGCGTAAGGCCCAGGCGCTTTATGCACAGTGCAATAACGGCATCGTCCTCAATGGCATTGATGTGCGAAACCCGCTCGAGGCCTTCCTCGCGGCTCATCTGGCCCGAGCGAATCAGCGCCGAGTAGTTGAACAACCGCCGGTCGATGTTGAATTTGACGCGGTTGAGGTAGTAAATGAGGCTTTGGTAAAGGTCGTCGAAATAATGGGCCCCGGGGTTTTGCCAGGCCAACTCGCGCTCAATTACGGCATCTACTTCGCTGCGCACATAGTTGAGGTGGTACAGCAGGGTGACGGTTTTGATGCGCCGCACGAAGGTGTAGTAGAACATCTCCTTCAACCCCAGATTGAAACCGGGGTCGCCGGGTTGCCAGGGCCGCAGTGGCACGGTGCCAAACTGCCAGTGCACGGCGCGCAGGTAGCGCCCATCCAGAAAATTCCAGCTCAGCGGGGCAATGCCTTCGGTGCGGAACGACTGGCCAATGACCACGTGCCGAATATTTTCTTTAGCTGCTACACCATACAGGGCCGTAGCAATGCCCAGGTCAGTGCCTTCTTCCATATCAGGCACCGAGGCTTTCAAAAAAGCAATTTTCAGGTCTTTCGACTCGCGCCAGTCCGAGGTGATGGTGCGCAGCTCCACGCCAAGGCGCTGGCAGGTGCGCACCATGTTTTCGCCGGCCACCGGATTCCCAAAGCCGTCGTTGAAGTGTACTGCCAGGGGGCGTAGCTGGAGCTGCGTGACGCAATACCACAGTGTGTAGGTGCTGTCGCGGCCGCCGCTCAAGCCGATTACGCAGTCGTAGCGGTGGTTGCGGCCAGCGTAGCGCATGGCCGCGGCGTGGCGTTGCACGGTGCGCAAGCCAGCCTCTCCCAACGGAAAAGCAGCTTCCATGCGGTCGTGTACGGCGCAAAAGGAACAGGTCCCGTCGTCATCGAAGCGAATGCCGGGGGCCGTGGTGTCCATGATGCAGCGGCTGCACCGCTGGTAAGCCGGGTCCAGTTTAGTAGCGTGGATTTCGGCAGGGAGTACGAGAGAAGGCAAAGGCAACGGGTGATTGAGAAGTAGCGCAGCCATCAACGGGCGCGCAGCAATTAAAAATGAAATGGTAAACGGGAAAGTAAGGAGGGTAACCATCCGAGCAAGCGGGTAGGGCTGCTCGCAAAACGATTAGGGCATTTGGTCGAATTGATAGCCCTTGCGCTCCAGCAAAGCACCGATTTCGGTGCCGCGCTCGGGTCGGTGAGGACGGTTTAGGTTTGCCACTACGAGCTGGCTGGCAAACTCGTTGAAAGTGCCCCGGGCCTGTACGCCGTGGGCATCAACGGCGAGCGAGCAGCCCACACTTTTCTTGCCTTCGTATGGACCGCCCACGATGTAGCCAACCGAAGTGGTGCTCACCACCACCACGTTGTAAAGCTGGGCCAGGATGGAAAACGGCTTCAACCATTTTTCCCGGTATGGGTCGTGCTCCTCCGTGATGGAATAGTCCACCGTCCAGGAGGCCGGAGCAATAATGAATTCGGCCCCCATGCGGGCCAGCGTGTGGCCTATGGGCAGCGCGTCGAGGTAATTATCGGCGCAGATGTTGACCCCGATTTTCCCCAGGGGAGTGTCTACCACATTTAGGGTCTGGCCCACGGCGTAAAAGGGCTGCTCTACTGCCAGCAGGTTGATTTTATGGTATTTGAGGATAATTTGGCCCTGTGGGTCGATGAGAATGGCGGCGTTGTAGTTGCGCCCATTGGCTGCCCGTTCGGTGAGCCCGGCGCATACATATAGGCCGTGCTGCGCGGCCGCCGCGCACAACTGGTCGCTGAACAGGCCCGGTATGGGCTGAGCTTCGTGCAGGGCACTGGGGTGCGTCCAGGCAAAATCGAGGGTTTCGGGCAGCAGCACCAGGTCGCATTCTTCTGCGGCGGCCTGGGCAATAAGGTCGGTGGCTCGGCCCAGGTTGCGGGTGGGCTCGCCGCCTTCAACCAGTAGCTGCCCCAGGCCAATGCGCAGCGTGCCAACCGGAGGCGGCACTACAAGCGGAGCCACTGGTGGAGTGGGCGCGGGTTTCCTAAAAGAAAATAGCGTAGCCATTGGCAATCAACGGGGCATCAGGTGCAAACACTCGGAAGGTACAAATGGAACGCGAAACTTTCATTACAAGCTTTTGTCGCGACTTTCAGAGGTGAAACCGATGGCCTTGCAAAAATGCCATGTGCTAACCGACCAAGTACAACCGTGTGGCCATACCGGGTTGATTATCAAAAGGAGGAGCGCCACTGCCGGAAATGGCTGTCCAATATGGGTACCCTGGTAAGAAGGCGTTTTCCTTAGGTGAATTTTTTGTGAAGCTGCCTACTGCGAGCTGAGTTCGGGTCTGGCAGTCTGGGCAGAGGAGTCGAGGGCGACCTCCCGCGCTGCTTATGCCTATTTTTGTCCCATCTGCACTCTGCAATTCCTCTTTATGTCGCTCGCCACCACCTATTCGCCCACCGACGTTGAAGCCAAATGGTACCAACGCTGGCAGGAACAGGGCTTTTTCAAAGCCAAACCCAATCCCAAAAAGAAGCCCTACACCGTCGTCATCCCACCGCCGAACGTGACGGGCGTGCTCCACATGGGGCACATGCTGAACAATACGATTCAGGACGTGTTGGTGCGCCGCGCGCGCATGCAGGGCAAGGAAGCCTGCTGGGTACCCGGTACCGACCACGCCAGCATTGCCACCGAGGCGAAAGTAGTGGCCTTGCTCAAAGAGCAAGGAATCAACAAAACCGACCTCACGCGCGAACAATTTCTCAGCCACGCCTTCGAGTGGAAGGACAAGTATGGCGGCATCATTCTGGAGCAGCTTAAGCAGCTCGGCGCCTCGTGCGATTGGGACCGCACGCGCTTTACCATGGAGCCCGACCTGACCGATGCGGTGCTGCGCGTATTCGTCGACCTGTACAACAAGGGCTTGATTTACCGCGGCGTACGCATGGTGAACTGGGACCCGGAAGGCCGCACCGCCATCTCCGACGAGGAGGTGATTGCCAAGGACGTACAGGCCAAGATGTACTACCTGCGGTATGAGATTATTGAACCAAGAACTCAGAACTCAGAATTTAGAAGCCTGGAAACTGAAAATGCAGGACAAGCTTCTGAGTTCTCAGTTCTAAATTCTAAGTTCTTAACTGTAGCCACCTCGCGTCCCGAAACCATCATGGCCGACGTGGCAGTGGCCGTGAACCCGAACGACCCACGTTATGCCCATCTGGCTGGCGCGCAGGTGCGCATCCCGTTGCTGGGCCGCGAAATCCCAGTGATTTTTGACGAGTACGTATCCGTGGATTTCGGCACCGGTGCGCTGAAAGTGACGCCCGCGCACGACCTGAACGACTACGAGCTGGGCGTGAAGCACAACCTGCCCGTAATCGACATTCTGGCCGATAACGGTATGCTCAATGAGAAGGCCATTCTCTACGTGGGCCAGGACCGTTTTGCCGCCCGCAAGCAGATTGCCAAGGACTTGCAGGAAGCTGGGCTGCTCGAGAAAATCGAGGAGTATGCGAGTATCGTACAGACTTCGGAGCGCACCAAGGCCGTGATTGAGCCCAAGCTCTCGCTGCAGTGGTTCATGAAAATGGAACAGATGGCCAAGCCGGCGCTCGACGTGGTAGAAAATGACACCGTGCGCCTGCACCCGCCCAAGTTCAAGAACATGTACCGGGCCTGGATGGAGAACGTGCGCGACTGGTGCATTTCGCGCCAGCTCTGGTGGGGACAGCAGATTCCGGCTTACTACCTGCCCGATGGTACCTTCGTAGTGGCCCTCACCGCCGAGGATGCCCTGCAGCAAGCCATTGCCCAAACCGGCAACGCCGACCTGCAACTGAGCGACCTGCGCCAGGATGAGGACGTGCTCGATACCTGGTTCTCGTCGTGGCTGTGGCCGATTTCGGTGTTCGACGGCTTCAAAGACCCCGACAACGCCGACATCAACTATTTCTACCCCACTAACGACCTAGTGACGGGGCCGGACATTCTGTTCTTCTGGGTGGCTCGCATGATTATGGCGGGCTTAGAATACCGTCAGGAAGTGCCGTTCAAAAACGTGTACCTTACCGGCATTGTGCGCGACGCGCAGGGCCGCAAGATGAGCAAGCAGCTCGGCAACTCGCCCGACCCGCTCGACCTCATCGCCCAGTACGGCGCCGATGGCGTACGCACCGGCATGCTCTTCTCGGCCCCGGCCGGCAACGACCTCCTTTACGACGTGAAGCTGGTGGAGCAGGGCCGCAACTTCTCCAACAAGCTCTGGAACGCCTTCCGCCTCGTGAAAGGCTGGGAAGCGGATGCTGCGCTGCCATTCGTGAACGAGAAGGCCGTGACCTGGTTCAACGCCAAGCTACAGGCTGCCATTGTTGAGATGGACGACCATTTCGAGAAGTTCCGGATGTCGGATGCGCTGATGACCATCTACAAGCTGGTGTGGGACGATTTCTGCGCCCAGTACCTGGAAATGGTTAAACCCACCTATCAGCACCCCATCGATGCTGAGACGCTGCGCCACACCACGGCCTACCTCGAAACGCTGCTCAAACTGCTGCACCCTTTCATGCCCTTCATCACCGAGGAGCTGTGGCACGAACTGGCCGAGCGCGGCCCCCGCGACTACGTAACGGTAGCACCCTGGCCCCGCGCCACTGCTCCTGCCAATAGTGCCGAAACGCTGGCCAGCATGGACAAGGCACTGGCCATCGTGGCGGGTATCCGTACCGTGCGCAACCAGAAAAACCTGGGCCCCAACAAGCCCCTGGCCCTGGTTGCCAAAACCGACGACTCGCAGCTGCTGACCGACTACGACGGCATCGTCCGCAAGCTGGGCAGCATTTCGGAGGTGAGTTTTGCCGATGCCGGCCCCGCCGCCTCGGTGAGCTTCGTGCTCGGCGGCAGCGAGTTCTTCATCCCACTCGAGGGCCACATCGACCTGGATGCCGAGCGCGCGCGCCTCGAAAAAGAGCTGGAATATGCCCAGGGCTTCCGCGACTCGGTGCAGAAGAAACTCGGCAACGAGAAATTTGCCCAGAACGCCAAGCCCGAGGTGTTGGAGAAAGAACGCCAGAAGCTGGCCGATGCCGAAGCCAAAATCGCCGCGCTGGAGCAGGCGCTGAAGGGACTATAATCTCAATTCGTACTAAGCAAAAAAAGCCGCTTCCTGATTCAGGAAGCGGCTTTTTTATGCGCTTGATTTTGCCTTATTCCGGAATGCCGCCCGGCTGTTTCTTCTGCAAGGGCGCCAGCTGATTCTGGAGTTGGAACGTGACCTTCTGACAATCAGCGAAGCGCTGCTCCGATACTTTCAGGGCCTTTTCAGCGGCATCAAGCTGCTGGTACAGGAAGCCGATGAGGCCCAGTGCCAGCACCAATGCCCCAAGGTAAATGATGTTTCTCATGAGTTAATAGCGAAAACAGGAACGTCATGCTGAGCTTGCCGAAGCATCGTTACCGCACCACTAATTAGATTTAGGATGCTGGTAGAAATGCTTCGACAAGCTCAGTATGACGTTCTACTTTTGGTTAAATGGGCGGCCTTAAATTGCCGTATTCGGGTCGAACTGCTCCAGGTAGTCGGCAACTTTGCGCACGAACATGCCGCCGAGCGAGCCGTCTACCACGCGGTGGTCGTAGCTGTGGCTCAGGAACATGAAGTGGCGGATGCCAATCAGGTCGCCCTGTGGCGTCTCAATAACGGCCGGCTTCTTTTTGATGGCGCCCACGGCCATAATGGCCACCTGCGGCTGCATGATGATGGGCGTGCCCATCACGTTGCCGAACGAGCCAACGTTGCTGAGCGTGTAGGTCCCACCTTCGAGGTCAGCCGGAGTGAGTTTGTTGATGCGGGCGCGCTTTGCCAGGTCGTTCACCTTCTTGGTCAGGCCATTCAGATTCAGCTGGTCGGCGTTGTGGATAACCGGCACAATGAGGTTGCCGCTGGGCAGGGCCACGGCCACGCCGATGTTGATGTCACGCTTCTTAACGATGTAGTCGCCATCAATCGACACGTTAATCATCGGGAAATCCTGGATGGCGCGGGCCACCGCCTGAATGAAAATAGGCGTGAAGGTGAGGTTTTCGCCTTCGCGCTTCTTGTAGGCATCCTTGTGCTTGTTGCGCCAGTTCACAATGTCCGTCACATCAGCCTCTACGAAGCTGGTGACGTGCGGCGAAATGCGCACCGAGTCCACCATGCGCTGCGCAATCATCTTGCGCATGCGGTCCATTTCAATCAGTTCCTGGCCGCCGCTCACGCTTGGGGCGGGCTTGGAGCTGGCAGCAGGCGCGGCGGTTGCCGGGGCGGCTTGGGGCTGAGGTGCGGATGCTACGGGCGCAGTTGCAGCGGCGGGGGCTGGAACTGCCGAAGCAGCAGCCGTGAACGATGGCTTACCAGCGGCTACATAATCCAAGATGTCTTTCTTCGTCACGCGGCTTTCCTTGCCGGTACCGGGTAAGTATTCGAGGTCGGTCATGCTCACACCTTCTTCGCGGGCAATGCTCAGTACCAGCGGCGAGAGGAATCGGCCGGGCTGGTGCTCGGCGCCGGCTACCGCAGCCGCTACGGGCGCAACGGCCTCGGGTACGTAGGGAACAGCGCTGCCATTGCTCGAGGGAGCAGGGGCGGCCTGTGGGGCGGCCTGTGGGGCGGCCTGTGGGGCGGCCTGTGGGGCGGCCGGCGAACTGGCCGGAGCAGCCGCTCCGGCGGCCGCCGTATCGGTTTCCATGATGGCAATGGGCGCGCCCACAGCCACGACCTGGCCTTCCTGCACCAGAATTTCTGTCAATACGCCAGCGTAGATGGCCGGTACTTCGGTGTCGACTTTGTCGGTGGCCACTTCCAGAACTGATTCGTCCTGTTCGATTGCATCGCCAACTTGTTTCAGCCATTTCAGGACGGTGCCTTCCATGATGGATTCGCCCATCTTGGGCATCGTCATTTCCACTCGTGCCATAGGTAAGGAGGGGTATTGGGGGTAATGAGGGGTGGGGTGGGAGTTTGGTGCCGCAAAGGTAGCCCAAAAGCCGAACGCCCCCGGCGCAATGTGCGGCGAGGGCGTTGTGGAATCGTTGCTCGTGGTGGGAATGCGCCAGAAGCAAAGCCAAAACAGCCACTGGCCATATTACCTGACGCTGATTCTAAAGGTGTAATACCCGGTGGTTCCGCCCGGTTTTGTTCCAACCCGCTCGAAATGGCACTTGAGCAAAGCCTGTCGGCAAAGGGCTTCCTGCTTGGCCGAAACGGTGCTGCTGACCGCAAGCACAGATTCAATTACTCCCTCCTTGTCTATCAGAATCTTAAAGCGTATTTCGCCCGACTTATCATCAATGGCTTCAACAACCGGTCTGCTTGTGAACTTCCAGCCTGTGGTGTCGAGCGCAGGCCCAATTCTTATAGGTTTCTGTTGATAAGTAGGTGCCAGTTGTAATTCAGGCTTCAGGTGCGTTTGCGCCAAAGCACGCCTAAAGGAAAAAACAGCCAGAAGGCTTAATAAAAAAAGTATTCGCATACAGTGGCGAAACAATAATTGTTGAGGGCCGTTGGAAGTTGGTTTGGCCGGTCCATCCACTGCTGTTCTGGAAAACTACCCAAAGCTTGCGGCCAGCTACTGAGCCCGAAAATACTTGGACCGCAGCCGCCGGCGCACTTCCAGCGGCAGGGGCCAACCCTGCTCGTATTGGCGCAAAATGAGCTGCTCGCGGTCGGGGCTGTAGCGCAAGGCTTGCCGCAATCCTACCACCGTAGAAACCACGGTTATCAGGGCATTCACGCCGACCAGCTCGTATTCGCTCCGTGCCGAACTGGATACCATGCCCACGATGCTCGCGGCTCCTGTTCCCAAAGCTCCCTCTGCTGAGTGGCGGTGCTTTTTGAAGAGCTGGTGCACCGCAAAGGCTGAATCGCGCACTGGGCGGAACTGCGGGGACACTGGCTGTGCTAAGCTGTATCCCGGCAGAGCTGCGAACAGCAGCCCACCAATAAATCCAGTAAAACGCATTATGGTAAGAAAAATGGCCACGATTCCCAGGCAGGAGTCGTGGCCATCGCGGTAGGTTGCACGGGCAGCAGTGCCTATTCCGTTACTGTGATTTCCGGTAGCCCTTCCTCCGTCAAATCACCGCCCGTAGCAGCTGCATTTTTCTGAAACTTTGAGAAGCAGATGCTGCGATTAGAGGCGAAGCGGCTGGTTGGGTCGTTGATAATGACAACGTGCGGAAAGGTGCCAAACTCCTTGCCCTCATACATCAGGGTTTGCTTGACCCCCAGGTCAGGCTTGTTCACTACATCAACGTAGATGTTACGACCCACGCCCTTCGGCCCCGGCTTGGCGAACAGCACCGTGGTTTCGATGCTGCCGGTGCACGAGTCGGCGCAGGAGGTAAGGGCGAAGCAACCGGCTGCAAAAGCAATACGACAGCAATGGAAAAGCATCATAAGTTGAAAAAAGGATTAGAAGCGGGGGGGCTGCAGTTCGGCGAATATGCGGAGTAGAACAGGGTTGTGAATCGTGTCGATGCGGGCTTGGTGATGAATAATATCGGCTCTATTCTCTACGCGATACTTCATATAATATTTTAAAGCTTCGATAAATTGGTTTTTATCGTAAACATAGCCGCGCACTGCGCCACCGTAAACCTTGAATAACCGGGGATTCTTATCAATACTAAGGTATTGGTTTTGGTAATAAACTTTCTGGTTAAATGCTGGAATTTCTCCTTCATTTGCTGCTCCTAAAGCAAAGTAGTGGTTTGCAGATTTCCTCTTTTTTAGAAAGAAGAATGCTTTTTGTCCGACTTTGTATGGTGCGAAACGAGTAGCGCATGTCCAATTTTCAAACTTATCAATTGCAACTTCGCTATTCGGATTCACCCCTTTGATTCTCTGGACCGACTTAGCAGTTACAGTGCTTTTCTGGATTGCTACAATCTCCCCATAAAATATTAGGTCCGAAGTTTCTATTAATTCTGAAAGCAAAGTTGGTTCATAGTCAGCCTGAGCATCGAAGAAGCTCAAGGTTGCTGCCAGTAATAAGAGAAGCTTTTTCATAGAAGAACCAAAACGTGACTGGTAAATGACAACGCCTAACCACATGTGGTTAGGCGTTGTCTAAATTCGAGGAGTAGGCTTTCCTAAATCGTTGAGAAATCAAACGACTGCTCCAGGAAAGCCGTAGTGAAATTTCCTGCCTTGAAGTCTTCGTTGTCCATCAGGGCGAGGTGGAAGGGAATGGTTGTTTTCACGCCTTCCACTACAAACTCGCTTAGGGCGCGCTTCATCTTTACGATGCACTCCTCGCGGGTCTGGGCCACGGTGATGAGCTTGGCAATCATCGAATCGTAGTTGGGCGGAATGGTGTAGCCCGCATACACGTGCGTATCCACGCGCACGCCGTGGCCGCCGGGAATGTGCAGGGTAGTGATTTTGCCCGGTGCGGGTCGGAAGTTGTTGCGCGGGTCTTCCGCATTGATGCGGCACTCCATGGCGTGCATCTTGGGGAAGTAGTTTTTGCCCGAAATCGGGATGCCGGCCGCTACCTTGATTTGCTCCTTGATGAGGTCGTAGTTGATGATTTCCTCCGTCACCGGGTGCTCCACCTGGATGCGGGTGTTCATCTCCATAAAGTAGAAATCCCGGTTGGCATCCACCAGAAACTCAATCGTGCCCACGCCCTCGTAGCCAATGGCCGCAGCGCCCGCAATGGCCGCTTTGCCCATTTTCTCACGCAGCGCATCCGTCATAAATGGCGACGGTGCTTCCTCCACCAGCTTCTGGTGGCGGCGCTGGATGCTGCAGTCGCGCTCCGACAAGTGCGCGACGTGGCCGAACTGGTCGCCCACAATCTGCACCTCAATGTGGCGCGGCTGCACCACGTACTTCTCCAGGTACATGCCATCGTTGCCAAACGCCGCCTTCGATTCCGTGCGCGCATCGTCCCAGGCTTTCTGGAATTCGTCGTCGCCGTGAATGATGCGCATGCCGCGCCCGCCGCCGCCAGCCGTAGCTTTGATGATAACCGGGTACTTGATTTTATTAGCGAGTTTCTTGCCCTGCTCCACCGATTCGAGCAGGCCCACCGAGCCCGGTACCACCGGCACGCCGGCCTTAATCATGGTCGCCTTGGCCGTGGCCTTGTCGCCCATCTGGTTAATCATCTCGGGCGAGGCCCCGATGAACTTGATGCCATTTTCGGCGCAGATGCGCGAGAATTCCGCGTTTTCGCTCAGGAAGCCATAGCCCGGGTGAATGGCGTCGGCGTTGGTGATTTCACAGGCCGCAATCAGCGTGGGCATGCTCAAATAGCTGTCCTTGGAAGCGGGCGGGCCGATGCACACGGCTTCGTCGGCAAACTTCACGTGCAGGCTTTCCTTGTCGGCAGTCGAGTATACGGCCACCGTTTTGATGCCCATTTCCTTGCAGGTGCGGATAATGCGCAGGGCAATTTCGCCCCGGTTGGCGATGAGTATTTTCTTGAACATTGGGGTGGGATGGGGTAAAAGTTCAGTAGGGGCGGGGCTTGTCCCCGCCCGCCGTTTGTGCCGGTCAAACGGCATCGTGCAACGACGGGCGGGGACGAGCCCCGCCCCTACGAAAATGTCAATTACTACTCAATCAAAAACAGGGGCTGATCGTACTCAACCGGCGTGGCGTTTTCCACCAGGGCCTTCACAATGCGGCCGCTCTCTTCGGCTTCAATCTCGTTGAACAGCTTCATCGCCTCGATGATGCAGATAACCTGGCCTTTCTCTACCATGTCGCCTACCTGCACAAAGGCAGCAGCGTCGGGGCCGCTACTGCGGTAGAAGGTGCCAATCATGGGCGCCTTCAGCGGCTTGTAGTTGCCGGCGGGAGCTTCGCTGGCGGCCGGGGCAGCGGGTGCTGCTGCGGCAGGTGCAGGTGCGGCCGCTACCGGGGCATGAGCCGCGGGAGCCGCTACCGGAGCAGCTGCGCTGAATACGGTTTTGGTGTTGGGGTCGCGCTGCACCGAGATTTTAAACTCTTCGGTTTCAATGTTGACCTTGTTCAGACCCGATTTAGCGATAAAATCGAGCAGCTCCTGGAGTTCTTTTGCTTTCATGGCAGCGTCCTTTTCCTTTTTGGGCGAATTTGACATTGGGGGTAGCTATTAGCTAATGACTGCTAGCTAATAGCCTTCATTGGCCGTCAGCTAAGGGCTAACAGCTGGAAGCTAATAGCTAATTAAAGGGCTATTTCACGCGCTCAACGTAGCTGTAGTCGCTCGTTTTGATGCGAATTTTAGTGTCCACATCAACAAACAGCGGCACCTGGATGCGGGCGCCAGTTTCCACGGTAGCCGGCTTTAGGGTGTTGGTGGCGGTGTCGCCGCGCAGGCCCGGCTCGGTATAGGTCACCACGAGGTCGACCGTAGTGGGGAGCTCGGCCGTGAGGGGCTGTTCGGTTTCGGCATGCACGAGGATAGTCACTTCCTGGCCTTCCTTCATAATGTCGGCAAAGGGCACCAACTCCTCGGGCAGCACTATCTGCTCGAAGGTCGAATTATCCATGAAGTTATAGCCGTAGTCGTCCTTATACAGGAACTGGTGCGGGCGCTGCTCCACGCGGGCCGTCTCCACTTTCACCCCGGCGTTGAAGGTGTTGTCGATGGTGCGGCCGGTTTTGATGTTGCGCATTTTGGTGCGCACAAAAGCGGGGCCTTTGCCGGGCTTCACGTGCTGAAACTCGGTGATGACGTGCAGCTCGTTGTTGTAATTGAGAACAAGCCCGTTGCGGAAGTCGGCGGTTGATGCCATTTTATTGGAGCTATTAGCTGATAGCCATTAGCCATTAGCTTTTTGTGGGAGTTTTAATTTATGCCTTGAGCCAATGGCAATTCACCATCTGCTTAAGAAAATTCAAAGGGAGGGACAAAGCTAACAGCTAGCAGCTATTAGCAAACAGCTATTTCGAAGCTGCTTTATCGCCATCATACGCCCATTTGATGTAGATGGAGCCCCAGGTGAAGCCGCCCCCGAAGGCCGCGAGCACGAGGTTGTCGCCCCGGCGCAGCTTGCTTTCGTAGTCGGATAGGCACAGCGGAATAGTGGCGTTGGTGGTATTGCCGTAGCGGTCGATGTTCAGCATCACCTTCTCCGGGCCCACGCCCATGCGGTTGGCCGTGGCATCAATGATGCGCTTATTGGCCTGATGCGGCACCAGGAAGGCCACATCATCATTGCTGAGGTGATTGCGCTCCATTACCTGGGCGGCCACATCAGCCATGCTCTTCACGGCAAACTTGAATACCGTCGCGCCTTCCTGATAGATGTAGTGCTCCTTAGCATCCACGGTGGCGTGGGAGGGCGGGCGGCGGCTGCCACCGGATTTCTGGTGCAGGTAGGCCTCGCCGCTGCCGTCGGTGCGCAGCACTTGGTCGAGAATGCCAAACCCGTCGGTGCTAGGCTCGAGCAGCACCGCCGCGGCCGCATCGCCAAACAGGATGCAGTTGGCGCGGTCGGTGTAATCCACAATGGCCGACATTTTATCGGCACCCACCACAATCACCTTTTTGTGCGTGCCCGCCTGGATGTATTGCGCGCCCGTGGCCAGTGCAAACAGAAAGGTCGAGCACGCCGCGTTCATGTCGAAGCTGAATGCCTTGGTAATGCCCACGCCGTTGGAAATGATGTTGGCCGTGGCCGGAAACAGCAAGTCGGGCGTGGTAGTGGCGCAAATCAGCAGCTCCACGTCGTCGGGTTGGGTGCCGGTTTTCTCCAGCAGCTGCTGCACTGCCTTGATGCCCATCACAGAAGTACCCTGGTTTTCGCCCTTCAGAATGCGTCGCTCCCGAATGCCGGTGCGCGACAAAATCCACTCGTCGTTGGTGTCCACCAGCTTTTCAAGCTCGGCATTGGTTAGCACATAGTCGGGCACATAGGAGCCCACACCAGTGATGGCGGCAGTAATCTTCATACGGGCAAAAGTAGGCGGGGCAAGCGTAAAAGTAGGAATATGGGCGGCGGCGCGGCCGCAAATAGCCACTCAACGCTCCGACAATGAGCCTCAAGCGTGTAAAAAAAATCCGGCCGAAGCCGGAGGTTTTTTATTGCCCGAAACCGGGGCTAAGATTTAAAAGTAGCCTTTATTTGGTCAACAATGCCCGAGTTGGCCATGTTGAATCCCTGCATCAGCATGTTGCAGATGGCGCGCGGCGTGCTGCGGCCGTGCCCGATGATGGCGTTGTCGTTGATGCCCAGGATTGGTGAGCCGCCCACAGCCTCGTAATTGAACTTGTCGAAAAACGGGTCATGAATATTTTTCACCTCCATGGCATCGTAAATCGACTCCGCCATTTTTAGGATGATGTTGCCCGTAAAGCCGTCGCACACAATCACGTCGGCCTTGTCGTTGAACAGGTCGCGCCCCTCGATGTTGCCCACGAAGTTGACGTGTGGGTTGGCCTTCAGGCGCTGGTGCGCTTCCTGAATAACGGGTGTGCCCTTGCCTTCTTCCTCCCCAATGTTCATCAGGCCCACCTGGGGCTTGGCAATGCCGAGCACGTGTTGGGCATAAAGCGAACCAAGCTCGCCGAACTGCTCCAGCATTTCGGGCTTGCATTCGGCGTTGGCTCCCACGTCGAGCAGGATGCCCACGTTGTCGTGCAGCTTGGGTAAAAAGTTGGCAATCGCCGGGCGCATCACGCCGGGCACCGTTTTCACGGTGAACATGGCTCCCACGAGCATGGCGCCCGTGTTACCAGCCGAACAGAAGGCATCGACTTCGCTCGCGAGCAGCATTTTGTAGCCCACGGCAATGCTCGAATCCTGCTTCTGCTGGAAGGCTTTGGCGGGGTGCTCGCCCATGTCGATAACCTGCGACGCGGGAACGAACTCGAGCGCGGCACCGGCGGGGCCGGCAGCCTGAAGCAGGGGACGCACGGCGTCTTCCTGGCCGATGAGGACAATGGTGGCCCGGCCGGCGAGTTGCTCGGCAGCCAGAAGGGCACCTGCCACGGCGGCTTGGGGGGCGAAATCGCCGCCCATTGCGTCGAGGGCTATTTTCATGAAAGAGGTGTTTGGAGGGAAGTCAGCGGAAAGTCAAAAGTACCAAAAATCCGGCCCCGCTGGCTTAAAAAAGGAGCGAAGCCGGACCTAGTGGTGCCGCGAAGTAACAACCAAACGCGCTATTCGTCGTCTTCGGCAACGTCGGCTGCAGGAGCGGCGCTGGTCTTCGTGTAGTTTTTGATAGCCAACTGGCCGTTGTGGTACAGGTCGCCATCGACCACGTACGCTTTGTGGCGCAGGTGCAGCTCGCCCGTGTTGGGGCACAAGGTCACAGCCTTAGGAGTCAGCTTGTAGTGGGTACGACGCTTGTCGCGAACGGCGGTGGAGGTGCGGCGCTTAGGATGTGCCATGGTTTAGTTGAAATTAGGGGATTGAAGTTGCGGTTAACGAGTGGGGAGCGACTCGGGGCACTGACGGATTAGTTCAGGTTGCGCAGCGCGGCCCAGCGTGGGTCGGCCGGCTCGTCGTCATCAGGCGCATCATCGGCAGGACGGGTGCTGAAGATGAGCTTGGTCGGCGCGTCGGGGTTATCGTCGGCCTCGTCCTGGAAGCGAGGGTGCAGCTTCTTCATGGGCAAGGCCAGACCAATGTAGTCGTAAAGGTGCTGGGCGAGGGGCAGCGTCTGGGTTTCGGGCGTGATTTGCAGCACGTTGTCGTCCAGCTCCTTGGCTTCGTCGCCGAAGCGCACCAGCAGTTGTTCTTGAATGTCCAGCGGCTGGGCGAACTCATCGAGGCTCCGGTCGCAAGTGAGCTGCACGGTGCCGGTGATGTGGAAGTTCAGCGTCATCAACCGCTCGGTTTTGATGACCTCCACGTCGGCGTGCAGGTCGCCTTGTTCCACCAGGGGTTGGTCGAATAAGGCGAAGAAGTCGGGACCCAAATCGTACTCAAACTGATGCGTTTTGAGCGTCAGGCGGGCAAGGTTAAGGTCGAATTGGCTTTCTTTTTTCACGGTCGCTTGGATAGCAGGGGGCAAAAGTAGTGAAAATCCGGCTTTTTGCCAAAAAAAGCGCCCAACTTTCTCTGCGGTAGCCGCTTTAAAAAGCTGGTTTTGGCTATCGGGCCGAACGTGGCTGAGCGTCTTCCCAACGTTGTTTCCAGATGTCGCAAGCCAGGAACACGGCCGCGCGGAAAGAAGACTCGTCGGCTTTGTACTGGCCGGCGAGGCCGTAAGCGGTGCCGTGGTCGGGCGAGGTGCGCACAACGGACAGGCCCGCGGTGAAGTTCACGCCGCGCTCGAAAGCCATAAGCTTGAATGGAATCAGGCCCTGGTCGTGGTAGAGGGCGAGAGTAGCATCGAACTGGCGGAACTGCTGGGTGCCGAAGTAGCCATCGGCTGGGAAGGGGCCGACGACGAGGTGGCCGTCGTGAGCAAACTGCTGAATAACGGGCGACACGACGTCGCCTTCCTCCTTGCCGAGCAGGCCATTTTCGCCGGCGTGGGGGTTGAGGCCAAGCACGGCGATGCGCGGCTTAAGAATGCCAAAATCATTTTTGAGCGACTTGAGCAGCAGCGTGATTTTGGTGCGCAGCAACTCGGCGGTGAGTTTGGCGGGTACATCCTTTAGCGGGATGTGACCGGTGACGGTGGCAATGCGCAGGCCCGCGTCCTCATCCACCAGAAACATGAGGCTCTCGGGGGCCTCGAAGTAGCTGGTGAGAAATTCGGTGTGCCCGGGGTAGCGGAAGTCGTCGGCTTGAGTATTGTCCTTGCTGATGGGGGCCGTGACGATGCCGTCGAGCTTGCCGGCCTTGAGGTCGCGGGCGGCGGTGAGCAGGCTTTCGCGGGCGGCCGCGCCGGTGGCAGCGGAGGGCTGGCCGGGTGCAAGGGCGAAATCCTCATCCCAACAGGTCACCGCATTGAGCCGGCCGGGGGCGATATCGGCGGCATCGCGCAGCTGGCGAAACTGCAGGTGCTCGGTATCGGCCGGAGTAGGAAAATCATCGAAAAGCGCCGTGGCAGTGCCGTAGATAACGGGCGTGCAAACTTTCAGGAGGCGCTCATCGAGCAGCGTTTTGTAAATGACTTCGGGGCCGATACCGGCGAGGTCGCCCACGGAAAAGCCGAGGCGGGGGAGATTTTGGGGCATGTTTTATTTTGTCATCCTGAGTGAAGCGAAGGACCTTGTTAGGTTCGCGCCGCTAGGGTGGATTAATTCTGACGGAAGCAGCCGTGATAAGATGCTTCCTTCGTCAGCATGACAACGATTAGTTAGCAAGCTGCTTGGTCAGGAACTCATACAGCAGGCGCACGCCGGTGCCGGTGCCGCCTTTGCCGCGGTAACTTTCGGCAGCCGTGAGGTAGGCGGGGCCGGCGATGTCGAGGTGAATCCAGGGGTAGCCTTCGGCAAAGCGCTCGAGGAATTTGGCGGCCGAGATGTGGCCGGCTTCGCCCTTGCCCAAGTTGCTGAGGTCGGCGATGTCAGACTTGATGTGGTCGGCGTACTCGTCCCAGAGCGGAAACTCGACAAGCCGTTCGTGCACGGTGTAGCCGGCTTCGGCGAGCTTTTGCATGGTGGCGGGCTCGGCGGTGCCCATCGAGGCGGAGGCTTCGGTGGCGAGGGCGCGCACGGCGGCCCCGGTGAGGGTGGCCAGGTCGATGACCAGCTCGGGCTCGTAGCGCTTGGCGAAGCTGAGAGCGTCGGCGAGGAGCAGGCGGCCTTCGGCGTCGGTGTTTTTTACTTCGACAGTGAGGCCGGAGTGCATGGTGATGACGTCGCCGGGGGCGTAGGCAAGGCCGCCGGGGCGGTTGTCGGTGGCGGGCACCAAGCCGATGACGTGCAGTGGCACCTGGTTTTTGGCCAGGGCGAAAAGCGTACCGGCTACGGCCGCGCCGCCGGCCATGTCGCACTTCATCATGTCCATGCTGTTGGGCGTGGGCTTGAGGCTGAGGCCGCCGGTATCGAACACCACGCCTTTGCCGACGAGGACGTAGGGCTTGGCGTTTTTGGCGTTGGCGGGCTTGTATTCGAGGATGCTGAAAGTGGGCGGCTCGGGCGAGCCGAGGTTAACGGCGAGCAGGCCGCCCATGCGCAGGGCTTCGATTTTGGCTAGGTCGAGGATGTCGGTGGTATAACCCGCCTCGTCGCCGGCCTGGGCCATGCGCTCGGCAAACTGCACAGCGTTTAGCTTATTGAGGGGGGCGTTGACGAGGTCGCGGGCTAAGATTACGCCTTGCAGTAGACCGTCGAGCTCGTGGATTTGCTCAGCGGGGGCGGCGTTGCCAACCAAATAAACTTCTTTCAACGCCGGAGCTTTGCGCGACTTTTCGTCGGTTTTGTACCCTTCGAACTGGTAGGCGGTCAGAGCCAGGCCTTCGGCCAACAGCAGGGCGGCGTTAGGCGTGGCGCTGTGGTTCTCGATAAACACCTCAGCTACCTTTTCGGCTTTTAACTGGCTGTGCAGGGTGTGGCCGGCCCGGCGCAGCTGCTCGGAAACTTGGGCGGCGGCGGGCTTATCGGCCAGCACCACGAAATAGTGGTGATAGCTGAAATGGTTGAGGTGAACGAGCTTCTGGTCGTCGGCAAGAGCAGCGCTCACATACTGACGGGCAGCGGCCGAAAGGTCGCCGGCAGCGGCGTCGGGCAAGGTGGTGGTGCCAGCCGGCAAGATGAAAACCTGGTTGGACTGGGCCGGCGCGGCGGCGGCGTGAGCAAGGGCTAAGGACATAATGCGAAGATGAAGGCCGTAGATTTGAGGCCGCAAGGTACTGTTTAGGTGGCGAGGTTGGATGACGTTCGGGATAGAACGGTTGACTGCGCTTATTTGAACGTCATGCTTCATCTTGCGTCCGCGCAGCCGAAGCACCTCACTTGTGGTAGTAATCAAAATTGTCGCACGATAGAATTAGTAATGCAGGCGAGATGCTTCGGCTACGCTAAGCATGACGTTCTGTTAACTTCTTACGCCCTGTTCCCGTGAATACCGTTCGCCCCAAAAAGCACTTAGGTCAGCACTTTCTGGCCGACCCCAACATTGCCCGCAACATTGTGGGCGCTTTGCAACTGCCCGATGGCGTGCAGGAAGTGCTCGAAATCGGGCCGGGCATGGGCGTGCTCACGCAGTATCTGCTGCAGAACCCGGCCTACCAAACCAGCGTGGTCGAAATTGACACCGAGTCGGTGGCCTACCTGAAGGTGCATTACCCGGCGCTAACCGACCGCATCTACGCCACCGACTTTTTGAAGCAAAGCCTGGCCGCGATGTTCCCGGACCAGCCGCTGGCCATCATCGGCAACTTCCCCTACAACATCAGCAGCCAGATTTTCTTTGCCGTGCTCAACAACCGCCAGCAAGTGCGCGAAGTGGTGGGCATGATTCAGAAAGAAGTGGCCCAGCGCCTGGCCGAGCCGCCCGGCTCGAAAACCTACGGCATTCTGAGCGTGCTGCTGCAGGCGTTTTATAAAATTGAATACCTGTTCACGGTGCCGCCGCACGTCTTCAATCCGCCGCCCAAGGTGGAGTCGGCCGTGGTGCGCCTCACGCGCAACGACACGCTGCAGCTGGACTGCGACGAGAAGCTGTTTTTCCGGGTGGTGAAGCAGGCATTCCAGACGCGCCGCAAGACGTTGCGCAACGCGTTGAAACCTTTTGGGATGCCCGCGGAGGCGACCACCGACCCCATTTTCGAGAAGCGCGCCGAGCAGCTGGGCGTGGCCGAATTTGTGGGCATGACGCAGCGGGTGGCACAGCATCAGGGAGCGGGTGCGGCCTTGCCAGATTTAGATGTGAATGACGTAGCCGAATAAGCGTATTTGAAGGCCATGAATACTTGTCTCGTCGTCGACGAAATGCACCCCTCCTTGCCACATTTGCTAGAAAGCATAGGCGTGCAGATGGACTACCAACCCAACCTCACCGCTGCTGAAGTGCCCGCTGCTTTAGCCGCGCAGCCCTACGAGGGCCTGGTGGTGCGCAGTAAGCTGCGCGTAACGGCCGAATTGCTGGCCCACGGCCCGCAGCTGCGCTACGTGGCCCGCGCTGGGGCCGGCACCGATAACATCGACGAAGCCGCGATGGCGGCGGCTGGCGTGATGCTGCTGAATGCGCCCGAAGGCAACCGCGACGCGGTGGGCGAATTTGCCGTAGGCCTGTTGCTGGGCTTATTGCGCAACATCGCACGCGCCGACCATGAAGTGCGGGAGGGCCAGTGGCGGCGTGAGGCCAACCGGGGCACCGAGGTAGGTGGCAAAACCATTGGCCTGCTGGGCTACGGGCACATGGGCCGGGCCTTCGCGCGGCGGCTGGGCACGTTTGGCTGCACGGTGCTGGCGCACGACAGCGACCCCGCGGCGACCAGCGACGGCCACGCCACGTTGGTATCGCTGGCCGAGCTGCAGGCGCGGGCCGACGTGCTCAGCCTGCACATTCCCTACTCAGCCGCCAACCACCATTTTGTGGACGAGGCCTTGCTAGCGGGGTTTGCCAAGCCGATATGGGTGATGAACACGGCCCGCGGCGAAGTGGTGGACCAGGCTGCGCTGGTGCAGGCGTTGCGAGCAGGCACGGTGCGCGGTGCGGCCCTCGACGTGCTCGATAATGAGAAGTTCAACAGCCTCAGCCCGGCGCAGCAGGCGACGTTTGATTTCCTGAAAACGGCTCCAAATGTGGTGCTCACGCCCCATGTAGGTGGCTGGACCTTTGAGAGCTACGCCCGCATCAACGAAGTGCTGGTGGAGAAAATTCGGGCTTATCGGGCGGCAGCTTTGGGCGCACTTGCGGGGAGCTAATTGGTTTTGCGTATCTTTGCCAGGAACCTAAGAAAGGAGAACGGTTGGCAGTGCCAGCCGTTCTCCTTGCTTTTTAGCCAAACCCGTCAAGCATCTACTCCCATGGCCACCACCATCAATTATTACACCCCCGAGGGCCTGCAAAAACTGAAGGATGACCTCCAGGATCTGAAAGTCCGGGGCCGGGCCAAGGCCGCTGAAGACCTGCGCGAAGCCCGCGACAAAGGTGACCTGAGCGAGAACGCCGAATACGACGCCGCCAAAGACGCTCAGGGCCTGCTGGAACTCAAGATATCGAAGCTCGAAGAGGTGCTGGGCAACGCCCGCCTCATCGACGAAACCAATATGGATTTCAGCAAGGTGCTCATCATGAGCAAGGTGAAGCTGAAGAATCTGAAGAATAACATGGTGCTCGATTACACCCTGGTAGCCGAGGAGGAAGCCAACCTGGCCGCCGGCAAAATCTCGGTGAAGTCGCCCATTGGTAAGGGCCTGCTGGGTAAATCGGCCGGCGACACGGCCGAAATCACGGTGCCCGCCGGCAAGCTGCAGTTTGAGATTCTGGAGATTTCGCGGTAGCCACGTGCGGTAGGCTTGAGGCTGCCTGCGGGGAGCAATTGAGTGCCGCAAAAAAAGAGGCGTGCCGACTGGCACGCCTCTTTTTTTGCGGTTTGCGGGTAAGCAGTACCTACTGCAACTCCTCAATCTCGGCGCGAATCATGGCGTTATAAGCCCTGGAGGCGGCATTCCGGAGTGGCAGCAGATGCCAGCCGTTGCCGACAGCGAAGGTCCACGTCATGCTTTCCTTAAATTCAAAAGTCGGCCGTAAAACCTGGCCAAATGGGGTGTAGTTGTCCTGAAAGGCAGTGGGCTCGTGGGCTACAATCCACTCCATGCCTACATAAAATCCTTCGCGGGGTACTTCAACCGCATATGGTGCTATATCGACGGTGAACCACTGACCGCCGCCGGGGGCTGCAACAATTAGGTTTTCGGCGAGCAAGTTGGTGCCGGGCGAGTGGTTGGGGCCATCGGCCCGGTAAATGCGAACGCGGAAGGACTCCTTTGGGAAACCGGTGTCGCCAATGAAAAATGAAACGTTCCGGACGGAGCCCACCTGATGCTTGGGCGATGGTTCCATAAACAGCGCAAACTGCGAACCCATCAGTCCCTGAATCATTCCTTCGCCAGGTTTTTTGGCTAGTGAGCCCAGCCGCCGAATTACTACCTGAGCAGAGTTAGCAGGCTGAACTTTGGGGGCTTTCGCTGCTTTGTCGAGCGTAAGCGTTGTGTCGGTCAGGGCGCGGTTATGCAGCACAACCGAACGGGGCAGATAGCCGGGGCCTTCTATCAGCAGCATATCGTTGCCGGACTTTTTAACGCCAGCCAGTTCGAAATGGCCTGTGGCATTGGCCAACGTCCAGTTGTGTTCGTTTAGCAGCGACAACGAAGCATAGGGCACGGGCTGGCGGGTTTTGGCATCGAGCACCTGACCCTGAATGCCGGGGGCCTGTTTGGTGGCTTGCGCTGCGGCCTGGCGAGCGGGACTAAGTGCCAGCAAGGCGAGCAACAAGGGTAATAGTAGGCGGGGCATAAGAAGCGGCAGGTGGAGGATTTTGAGGCTTGCAGGCGAAGGGGGCGGTACCGGGGGCAGAAATTGTTTTTACTTTGCCCGGCCGGCACCTTACTGGCAAGCTAACGCATACTACCCTAATCCTCATGCCCTCGATTTTCTCCCGCATCGTTTCCGGCGAATTGCCGGCGTATAAAGTGGCCGAAGATGGCCGCCACCTGGCGTTTCTCGACATCACGCCGCTGGTGGAAGGCCACGCGCTGGTGATTCCGAAGAAGGAAGTCGACTACATTTTCGACATGCCGGCCGACGAGCTGGCGGCCCTGCACGTGTTTGCGCAGCGCGTGGCCAAGGCCGTGCAGGCTGCTGTGCCGTGCAAGCGCATCGGGGTGGCCGTGATTGGGCTGGAGGTGCCGCACGCGCACATTCACCTCATTCCGATGACCAAAGTGTCGGACATGAACTTCGCCAACCCCAAAATAAAGGTGCCAGAAGCCCGGATGAAAGAGCTGGCCGCCGCCATCGCCGCGAAAATGGAAGGCGGCAGCGGCCTGGCCGAAGCCAAGCCTGCCGGCGCCACCGCTGGTGCCGCCGTACCTGCCGAGCTGCAAAAGCAGGTGGCGGGCTTGCAGTTCATCAGCGAGTCGGAAGCGCCGCTCGAAGCGGTGGCCTATGCTGCGCCGGGGGGGGAACTGCCCAACGCCGCGCTGCTGAAGCTGCTTGGCGAGCCCGCCGGGGCCAAAGTTGAAACCGTTGAGCTGACGCAGTTCCTGCGCAACCACACCGCCGACGATGGCGTGCTGAGCGATGTGGCGCTTTCGAACCGCTACAAAGCCCTGCAAATGTTTATGAAGCAGGACATGGACGGCGTGCAGGTATACCGCGTGGGCAACGGCTCGCAAGTCCACGCCTACGCCCTGGGCCGGATGATGGACGGCACACTGGCGGGCTTCAAAACGGTGCTGACTGAAACCTGATAACCCTTTGCTCCAGACAGTTTCGAAGCACCGCTATTTCTACCAATCGTATGGGTCTGTTTGATTTTCTAAAACGACAGCCAGAGGCCATCCCGGGTCCGGCGTTTGAAGCAACGGCAACGCTGGAGGAGCTGCTGAAGCTGGCGACCAGTGACCCGGCCTACCGGCCGGAGTTTTACCGTCGCATTTTAGTAGAGCCGCTGGTGGTTATCACCGATGAAAACCCGGAGCAGGTGGTCACCCAGCAAACGACCCTGTCGGCTGGTTCTACGTTGCGGGTGCAGGCATTCCCCGACGGGAGCGTGCCGGTATTTACGTCGCCCGAGCGAATATTCGACGGCGAAGGCCCGCAGGCAAAAGTGGCCTATGTGCAGATGAAGGGCCGCAACCTGATGGAAACCCTGCACGGCGCTACCTTGGTGCTGAACCCGTATTCCGAGGTAGTCAAGCAGATGCCGCCCGAGGAGATAGCGCAGATTCTGGCCGGTACGATGCTGGATATTGGCAAGCAGGTGACAATTCAAAAGGATACGCAGGTGCTGCTGGGCCAGCCGGCGGTGTACCCGACGGCCATGACCGAAGGCCTGGCCCGCCTGCTCAGCCAAGAGCCCCGAGTGCGGGCCGCGTACCTGGGCTGGATTCATGACCCGGCCGACAGCCTGCCGCCGCATTACATTCTCTGCCTCGACGTGGAAGGGGAGATGGCTGCCATTGCCCGGCAGGTGGGCTACGTAGGGCAGCAGTTTCTGGGGCCCAACGAGCCGCTCGACATCGTGCAGGCAGACGAAAGCAGTCTCACATCGTATTTCCGGGAAACCACGCCTTTCTATACCGGCTGAGTTGTGGCGGCCTGGTACTGTAGCAGCGATTATTCTGCTGCTGCGAGGCCGCATATAGCCACAATATGGGTTTGATGGTGCCGCGCTTTTTGGATGGGAAATGGAACTCGAGATGGGTATGAAATGTGGCTTAGCCCAAGCCGACCAATATAAAAACGGCGCTTAAATAACTCCAGAAACCCACGAAGAGCACGTGCACCACGGTTTCGAACCGTTTGCCGCGCCAGAGCTCGGGCGAGTAGCCAAAAAACTGGATGAGCAGCCGGGCCAGCCAGAAGATGCCGCAGCCCAGCGCCACCCGCCGGCCCAGGGGCGTGCCAACCAGCTCGGCCGCCGACGAGAGGCAGAGCACGCCCATCAGCAGCACGGCGAAGGCAACGAAAAAGGTGTGCACGTACATCATCTGCCGGTTTATCAAACTCACGGCGGCAAACTCGGTGCGCCAATTGAAATACCGGGCAAACGCTGCGTGCAGCAACGCCAGGATGACCAGAAAAAAGCCGATGAGCCTAAGCTGCAGAATCATGCTTGCGCAGGAAAAAGGAGGTGATGAAGGGCGTGTTTTTTACTTCGCGCTCTACCTGCAGCCCGGCTGACTCGAAAGTAGCCAGCCACGTCCGACGCGAATGAAAGTGCAGAAACCCCACGGTGTAGGCCAGAAAGTTGGCCGGGTCGCGCAGGTGCTCCGTCACCACCACAGTGCCAGTGGGGGCCAGCACCCGCGCAATTTCCCGGAAGAAAGCCGCCCGCTCGGTGGCATCCCGGATTTCGTGGGCGGCTAAAAAGGCAACGGCTAGGCCGATGGAATTATCGGCCAACGGCAGTGCAGCGCGGGTGTCGACTACCTGCGTGCCGGGAAAGGGCGGGTATGCCCGCCGAGCCCGCCGAATGGAAACCTCGGTGTGCCGGGCCGCATTGTAGAAGTCGGCAGCCATTAGGTTGGCTGTTGGGTACTTATGCGCAAGTGGGGCACTGATTTCGTCAAACCCCGCGCTGACGGTGAGCAGGGTGGCCGGTGTGGGCACCGCTGCGGGCAGCCACTTGAATTGGTACAGCCCGGAAAAATCATAGATGTGGGTAGTGATGAGCAGCGAACCCAGCATCGGCAGCAGAGCCAGGGCCAACAGGACCCCGGCCGCGCCGCGAAACGCAACCGGGCCGGCCAGCCAGAGGGCCGCCAGCACCAGCCCCGCGCCAAACGCCACGAGGTAGAAGTGCCAGTTGAACCGCACCACGTTCCAGACGCCCTGCAGCGGGGTTCTTAGCGGCGCCATTGCTCGGTGCGTCCTTTCTTCCAGTAATAGGGCACGTCGCGCAGCGAAAACGCATTGGCCAGCAGCAGCTGGCTGAACCCAAGGTGCTGCAGAAAGCCCACGTGGCAGCTTGCTACGGCCACGGGCTGCGGCTCCCAATGCTGGCGCACGCCCTCCACAATCAGCATGCGGCCCGCCGCGTCATCGGCCGAAAAGGTGAAGGGCAGGGGCCCGGCAAAGCGGCGGGCCTCCTGCCAGGTGGCAAAAGGCGACTGCGCCGGTAGGGCAACATCGGCTGCTGGTGCGGCCAGTGTAACGTGGAAATTGGCCCGCTGCGATTCGATGTGCAGACGGTCGGCAGTGTGCTGCTGCGTAATGTCGACGGTGTGGTAGCGGTAGTGCGTCATCAGGTTGCCCAATACGGTCATGCGCTTTTGGTCGGTTTCGGAGCGCAGGATGTAGAGGCCGCGCAGGCGCTTGCCGGTGGGCGAGGAGTAGCGCACAAACGCGCGGTAGCCAATCAGAAAAAAGTCCTGCCCCAGCCAGGCTGGGAATCCCTTGGGCCGCAGGTGCTTGGTTTGAACCAGCGCCACAGCCAGGAAACCCCAGGCATCGGCAAACGTGTCGGGCACGAGTGGGGCGGGCAGCAGGGCTGCCAGCTCGGCTCGCGGCACGGCAAAGGTGAGCACGAGCGAATGCTCGAAAAACGCCTCGACGGCAAAGGGATGGGTTTTGAGCCAGGCGAGCATGCAGCAGAATCAGGATGCTGCGAGCTGGGGCGGGCGCAGGCTGTGAAGGTAAATAAACCCGCAGAACAGCGCGGCAAATACGGCATTGGCGCGGCCCCACAGCAGCAGGTCGGGGGCGAGCACGGCTTCGAGGGTGTTCATCGAGAGGATGAGCGCAATCTGTGTCCAGGCGCACCAGCGGGCTTTTATGCCACTGAGCACCCACACGGCCATCCCGATTTCGCCCACGCCAATCAGGCGCGTGAGGGTGGTGGCATGCGTCGGCCCGAGGATGCGCGCTACGATGGCCGCGTGGCGCGGCACAAGCAGCAGCACCTTGCACAGCAGGCCGTTGGCCAGCCACACCAGGGCAATGAGGTAGGTGAACAGGCGGTGCATAGTAGCGCGGACTTTTAAGTAATCGAGCAGAAGTAATCAGGTCATCGTCCGGCCCGGTCCGACCGCCCTAGGCGGTCCGACCGGTTGTCATCAGCGCAAAACCGGAGGTGCTTCAACCGGTCGGACCGCCTAGGGCGGTCGGACCGGGCCGATGCCGAATTACTGTTGCTCGACTACTTAGTCCGCGAGTAAGTAGTTGGATTGACTGGCGGACGTCATGGACTCGCGAACTAAAAGTTCGCGCTACGGCTACTCGGCGCGGCCGGAATCGACCAGTTTTTGGAGGCGGCTTTGGGCGTCGCGGGGCAGGGCACTAAGCAAGTCGAGGCCAGTGGCGGCTTCAATCTTGTCAACTGAAGTGAGGTACTGCCGCCAATCGGGGTTCACGGTGGTGTTGTCGTTGGGGGTGTCGATGGCCAGCACGCGCACAGCCGGGTCGGTGGCAATGCGCTGCAGGTCGTTGGTGCCATCGGGCAGAATCACCATGATTTTCCAGATGCGGGCGGGCACGGTCACGCGGCCCTGGTCGAGGGTTTGCGCGAAGCCGCTGCTGCCGGTGCCGCCCCGCCCGTAGCAGCCCATGACGACGTAGATTTCCTGACCGCGCTGGATTTGCGAGCGGCCGTATTCTTCGAGATGCGCCCAGGTTTGCTGGTTGTTGTGCGGCGCCTGGGGCACCATGTTGGTCATCAGGAAGGTGTTGGAGTTGGCGTCGAGGTCGGCGGTGCGGTCGGCGCTGGGGCAGTTGTGGCCTTTGTCGAAGCCGGAGCGGGCGTAGCTCGCGGCCGTTACCTGGTAGAACTGGCGGGGCAGGGCGGCGTCGGGCCGGAAGTTGTTTTGGCGCGGGGCCTGGCCGAGGTCGGCTTTGTCGAGGTGCCAGCTCACCCAGGTCGGGATGCCGCGGGCGGCGTTGTAGCCAATCGAGAATTCGGGGTGGACGAGCAGGTAGTTGCTCGCATTGTTGGGGTCGGAGGTGGCGCCGCTGGGGTTGCCGAGGGCCAAGTTGGAATCGTTGGGGTCCTGGGCCGTGCCGGTGCCGGAACCGGCCGGAACCTGCGCGGGCGGGTCGGTAGGAGCGGGCTGGGGCAGGTCGCGGTTTTCGAAGTAGCCGCCCGCGCCTTTGGGTTGGACCGCCGCGGGCCCGGCCGCGGTTTCGAGCACGATGTCGTCGATATCGAGCCGGGTCTTGGGGCCGCTGGTTTTGCGGATTTCGAGGCGAATGGGCTCATTGGCCACCCCGGCAAATACATGGGGCACCAGCTTAGGGCCGCTGGTGGTAACCGGCAAGCCGGTGCGGGCATACGTGCGCCCACCGTCGCGGCTCAGCCACAGCTCCCAGGTGCTGGGCCCGTCGGAGCCATAGGCCGCCGCCGAAATGCTGATGCGCCGCACGCCTGCTTTGGCATCGAAGCGCATGGTAATGCGGCCCTGGTTGCGCAGGCGGGCGGTGCGCTGGCCGTGGGCGTGGTCTTGCGGGCTACTGCCGATGAGGGCGTCCTGAAAGTGCCAGGTGCCGGTGGCCAGCGGTTCGTCGGCATCGTCGTAGGCGCCTTTCGAGCCTGTTTCGAAGGTTTCGGGGAAAGGAGCAGACGTGGGCTGCTGGACGGTGCGGGTTTGGGGAGCGCCGGTAGCAGTGGCAGTTTCGGTGGGCTGCTGGGAACAGGCCAGGAGGCCAAGCGCGGCAAGGGTAAGGTAAGCGGAAGCGTGCATGGGGCGAAGATATGGGCCTGCCCGGTACCGCCTGGCTAAGTGAAAAACTTCACCTCCTTCATTGGGGTGTTGATTTTTACGGCCCTCACGGCCTACGACACCCAGAAGCTGAAGCAGCTGGCGTTGCTGGGCGTGACGGAAGGCGAGGAGACGAGCAATAAAGCCTCCATCCTGGGCGCGCTCACGCTGTACCTCGATTTCGTGAACCTGTTCCTGTTTCTGCTGCGCATTTTTGGCCGTCGGCGGTAGGGGGGGGGCGTTTGGAAAAGCCCCGCCGGTGCAAGCCGGTGGGGCTTTTTTTGGGTAAGCGGTTTCCGACCGGAAGGCGGGCCTGCTACGAACCCGGTGGAAGCGAAGCGGGAATAGGGTTTTTCGGGGTTGGGCCGGGTGGGGAGGTGTATAGAAGGTGTATTGAAGGAGCGGATAGGGCCGCCGGACAAAGTTGGACTGAACCAGGATGAGGAGCCGATAGAGGGCTTTTGCTTGGTGGTTTCGTTGCTGGCGAGGCTGGTGTCGACCTAGAGCAGTTTCGAAGTCAGTGGATGTTAGGGGCGGGTCGTACCTGGTAGGGCTTGCTCCCGCCCAGAATGCCCGCCTGTACACTGACCACGAAACCGCGCTAGTAAGCGGGTGAGCTGGGCGGGGTTGAGGGCTTGGAGGAGGGCCGGGCAGCGCGAAATAAGGAGAGCAGTCCAAGCTGCGCCGTTCTGATGGGCCTTTACCCGGCGGGCATTCGGGGCCGTGGTATTTCGGCTACCTGGGGTTCGGCTTGCGGCCGCCTTTAGTGGGCAGCGTTGGCTTCTCGGGCAGTAGCTGCACCTCCCGCAGCGCGTCGCGCAGGCCGTACAGGGTGGGGAATTCCGCGCGCAGCTCGTCGGCCAGACGCAGGGCGGGCTCGGCGAGGCGGGGGGCAGTGGTGCGGGCGGCGGCCAGCCAGTGGGCCAGGCGCTGGTAGAGGGCGTGGCCGCGCTGGGCTTTGGCGCGGCCCCGGAGGTAGGCGCGGGTGCGGGTTTCGAGGGCCGGCATCAGGGCGGCGGGGGCACGCTCGGCGAGGCGGCGCAGGGCCAGGTCGGCGTGGGCGGCGGGGCTGAGGTGCAGCCATTCGAGGCCGAGCACGAAGTCGGTGAGGGCGGCGGCATCGGCCTCCTGCACGAGCAGCTCGACGGCGAAGGCCACGCTGCCCTGGCCTTTGGCGGCGGCCGTGGTGGCCGCTTGCAGGAAGGCAGCGCGGGCGGCGGGCGTGAGCAGGGGCCGCAGGCGGGCGAAGTCTTCCAGGCTGCCGTTGGCCAGGGCACGGTGGCGCAGGGCGGCGCGGCAGAGGTCGGGGGCCTGGGCGGGGGTGAAGGTGGTGAGCACGAAGTCGCCGAACCGGTCGGGCCAGGTGGTAAAGGCCGTGGTGGCGGCGCGCAGCAGGGCGGGGCGGTCGGCGCGGGTGGCGTAGAAATGCAGAAGCTGCTGGGCCACGGCGGCATCGGTGGGCAGCAGGATTTCGGCGGCCTCGGCCCAGTCCGCGTCGTTGGGCCGGGTTTGGGCGCTTTGCAGAGCCAGGCGAGCCAGGGTATCGGGGCTGAGGCGGGCTTTTTCCAGCGAGCCCGGGAGCAGGCCCACGGCGGCGGGGTCGGCGGCCAGGGCCAGGAGCAGGGGTCGCCAGCTGGCTTCGAAGTCGGGCCATTCGGCGGGCGGGTTGGCCAGATACTGGCCCAGCCACCTGAGGGCGGCTTCGACCTCGGCGGGCGGGAGCACGGCACCAAGCAGCACGGCGGGCCAGCCGGCGGCCGCGAGGTCGGCGTGCCACTGACGCAGCACGTCGGTACCGTAGTGGCCAAACGAGCCGTAGTCGTCGCTGGCAGGCTCTTCCACCTGGTAGATGGCCGCGCAGGCCGTGGCCCAGTAGCGCAGGGCGGCGCTAAGCTGGCCGCCCCGCGCGAGACCCAGCAGCTCGGCCACGAAGGAGGCCAGGGCATCGCGGAGCACTTCTTCCACGGCTTCGGCGAGGCCGTCGCCCTCGTCTTCTTGGTAGTAGCTTTCGCTGTTCTGGTAAAGCTCCTCGTCGAACTCCAGCACTTCCAGCGTCTCGGTGAGGCGGGTGGGCAGGCCGGCCAGCAGTGCCTCACTAGCTACGGCCACGGGCTGGTTGCCGAAGCCCAGAAACTGGCGGGCCAGGTCGTCGCTCTTGGCCAGGGCTTGTTCGAGGAAGCGCAGCTTGTCGGCCTTTTTGCGGTCGGCCCAGGCGCCTTGCACGGCCCTGGCCAGGGCGCCGGGGGTGGTGGGGGTGGGGCCCGGGGCGGGGGCGGCACTGGTCAGTTCGGTGCCGTAGGCATCGAGCACGGCCAGGCCCAGGGCCACCGCGTGCTTACAGATGCCGCCGAACTCATACGGGCAGCTGCACGTGAATTCCGGCCCGGCAGCGGCCAGCCGGAGCGCCACGCGGTAGATGCGGCTGCCGCGCACGCTGGCATGAAAGCTGTCGGTCTCGCGGCGCAGCCTGGTTACGTGGCCTTCGTCGGCGTACTCTTCGCCGCGCTGGAAGCTGTTGGCGTTGGCGAGGTGGCGCAGGGTTTGGCGGGTGAACATGGGCAATGGTTGCGTGGGGGAGGGATTATGGCATCGTCGCGCCGGATGCATTGCGTTGCCGGGTGCAAAAAAGCACCCGACCACGCAATGCATCCGGCCAGTAGGGTCAGGTGTGGCCTCCGGGGCATTGGGTGTAGTCTACGGCGGGTTGCCGTCGAGCGGCATGCGGGTGTTGACGGGTGTACCTTTACTATCGGGCCTGCTATCAACATCATTCAATGAAATACCGCTTACTATTTATTGCGATACTGGCCGGTTTGGGCACTGTGCAAGCCAACCAGCTCACCTTTCGGGTCGACATGGGCACGACGCCCGTGCCCGCTGGGGGCGTGCACGTCGCTGGCAATTTCCAAGGGGCCGCGGGCTTTCCGGCCGACTGGAACCCGGCCACTACGGCCCTGACCGACCCCGACGGCGACCACGTGTGGGAAGCCACCGTGAACGTGCCGGCCGGTACCTACCTCTACAAGTTTGTGAATGGCAACGCCTGGGGCCGCGACGAGCTGGTGCCCGCTACCTGCGGCACCAGCGACGCGAGCGGCAACGTGAACCGGCAGGTAGTGGTGGGTGGCTCGGCGGTGCGCCTGCCCATTGTGCCCTTCGCCGATTGCGCCACGCAGCTGCGCTTCGCCGTGGACATGACCGGGCAGACCGTGGCCCGCACCGGTGTGCACGTGGTGGGCAATTTCCAGGCCCTGGCCGGTTACAGCGCTACTAACGACGCTACCGCGCTGCCGCTGACCGACAACAATAGCGACGGCATTTACGAGGTAACCATTTCGCTGCCGGCACCGGGCATGTTCCGATACCGCTTCGTGAACGGCAACACGGTAGCCAACGCCGAAACCGTGCCCGCCGCCTGCGGTACCGCCGATGCCAGCGGCACCCTTACCCGCGTGGTGAACGCCACGGCCGCCGTGAACACCACGCCCAGCTACTGCTTCGGCACCTGCACGGCCTGCAGCGGGGCCACGCTCAGTAACTACCCCACGTACTGGTGGAACGACGCGGTATTCTACGAGGTGTTTGTGCGCAGCTTTTACGACAGCAACGGCGACGGCAGGGGCGACTTCGCCGGCCTGACGCAGAAGCTGGACTACCTCAACGATGGCAACCCCGCTACCACCACCGACCTGGGCGTAACCGGCCTCTGGCTGATGCCCATCATGGACTCGCCCAGCTACCACGGCTACGACATCAGCAACTACAAAGCCGTGGAGCCGGATTATGGCACGATGGCCGACTTCGATGCTTTCCTGGCTGCGGCCCACCGCCGCGGCATCAAGGTGATTCTGGACATGGTGCTCAACCACTCGTCGAGCCAGCACCCGTGGTTCACGCAGTCGGCGGCCAGCACCACCAGCCCCTACCGCGACTGGTACCGGTGGTCGCCCACCGACCTGGGCTACGGGCCGTTTGGCGGCAGCGGCTGGCACCCGCGCAACGGCAACTATTTCTACGGGGCTTTTTGGGAAGGCATGCCCGATTTGAACTGGCGCAATCCTCAACTCAAGGCCGCCATGTGGGATGCCGACCGGTTCTGGCTGCGCAAGGGCGTGGACGGTTTCCGGCTGGATGCCGTCCGCTACCTCGTTGAAACCGGCAGCACCACCGCCGATACCCGCGAGACCCTGGGCATACTGGAGGAATTCCACGACTCGCTGAAGGCGGTGAACCCGGCTGCGCTCTCCGTGGGCGAGGCCTGGACCAACTCCAGCGGCGTGGTGCCCTACGTGAGTAACGGCCGCCTCGACCTCTGCTTTGAGTTTGACCTGGCCAGCAGCATTATTGGCGCCGTGAGCCAGGGAAGCCCCACGGCTCTACGCAACCAGCTCAACCTTGTAACAAGCCTGTACCCGCGGCTGCAATACGCCACCTTCCTCACCAACCACGACCAGAACCGGGTATTCGATGGCCTGGGCAGCAACGTGGCCCGCATGAAGCAGGCGGCGGCGCTCTACCTCACCATGCCCGGCGTGCCCTTCCTTTACTATGGCGAGGAAGTGGGCATGGCCGGCACCGGCCCCGACGAAGACAAGCGCCGCCCCATGCAGTGGACAGCAGGCGCACAGTCCGGTTTCACCACCGGCACGCCCTGGCGCAGCATCAACTCCAACTATGGCACCTACAACGTGGCTACTGAACAGGCCGACGCCAACTCGCTGCTGAGCCACTACAAGAAGCTCATCGGCTTGCGCACCGCCAGCGAAACCCTGCGCAAGGGCTACTACCTGCCCGCTACGTCTTCAGCCGCCGCGGTGCTGGCTTACGCCCGCGTGTATGGGCCGGAAGCCACGCTGATGGTCGCTAACCTGGGCGGCACGGCAATTAGCAGCTCCACACTCTCACTCAGTATGTCGACGCTGGCCCCGGGCAATTACCAGGTTACGGAGCTCTACAGCGGCCAGGCGGCCGGTACCGTTACCGTGAACGCGCAGGGCGGCTTCAGCACCTTCACGTCTACTTTACCAGCCCTGGCGGCTAACCAGACCTGGGTGCTGCGCCTGCGCTCTGCCACGGCCACCGGCACGGCCAGCGCCCAGCCCGCCTTCGCCGTCGCGCTGTACCCCAACCCCACGGCTGGCGCAGTGCGCCTGGCGCTGGCCGCGGCCCCGACTGCCCAGAGCCAGCTGCAGGTGTTTGACCTCGCCGGGCGGTTGCTGCAAACCCGCAGCTTCAGCGGCAGCAGCTACTTGCTGGAAACTGCCGGCTGGGCTGGCGGCACTTACTTCGTGCGGGTGCAATCCGGCGCGTCCGTGGCCATGCAGCGGCTGGTAGTGGAGCGGTAGGAATTTGCTCTGGTATGCTTTCAGAACAAGGCAATAAGAACGTCATGCCGAGCGGAGCCGAGGCATCTCGCTTGTGGTAGTAAATCTTTTCTTACGATTGGATTACTGTCCCACGCGAGATGCCTCGGCTTCGCTCGGCATGACGTTCTTGTTTTGTTGACGTTCAGCTGTTGACGTTCAGCTGTTGACGTTCAGCTGTTGACGTTCAACGACGAGACGCAAAATTTTGCGTCTCTACTTCATAAATACCGGCCGAATCAGGTTTTCGAAGGTGAAAATCTCGTCCCACTTTTCCTGGGTGAGCAGCCCGCGCTCGGTCACGGCGATGTCGTGCACCGACTTGCCGGTTTTCAGGGCCTCTTTGGCAATTTCGGCCGAGGCCTCGTAGCCGATGACGGGGTTGAGCTGGGTAACGATGCCAATGCTGTTGCGCACCAGGTTTTCGGCGTGGGCCTTGTTAGCCGTGATGCCCAGCACGCACTTCTCACGCAGGGTGCGGCAGGCGTTGGTCATGTACGAAATCGAAGTGAAGAGCGCGAAGCTGATAACCGGCTCCATCACGTTCAGCTGCAGTTGGCCGGCTTCGGCCGCCATCGTCACCGTAAGGTCGGCCCCGATGACGTAGAAGGCCGTTTGGTTCACCACTTCGGGCACCACCGGGTTCACCTTGCCGGGCATGATGCTGGAGCCCGGCTGCAGGGGCGGCAGGTTGATTTCGTTGATGCCGGTGCGCGGGCCCGACGACAGCAGGCGCAAGTCATTGCAGATTTTGGAGAGCTTCACGGCCGTGCGCTTCAGCACGCCCGAGAGCTGCACGTAAGCGCCGGTATCGTAGGTGGCTTCGAACAAGTCGCCGGCCAGGCTCAGGTTGAGACCAGTGATGGTGCGCAGGTGCTCCGTCACCAGCTCGGGGTAGCCGGTGGGGGCATTGATGCGCGAGCCGATGGCGGTGGCGCCCATGTTGATTTCGTCAATCAGCCGGCGCGAGTCGTCGATGCGCAACAGCTCCTCGCGCAGGTTGGTGGCGAAGGCCCGGAATTCGTCGCCCATGCTCATGGGCACGGCATCCTGCAGCTGGGTGCGGCCCATTTTGAGGATGTCGCGGAATTCCTCGCCCTTCTGGGCGAAGGCATCAGCCAGCGCGCCCAGGGTTTCGCGGTAGCCCACCAGCTTATTGTTGAGCGCAATGCGGAAAGCGGTAGGGTAGGCGTCGTTGGTGCTTTGCGAGCAGTTGACGTGGTTGTTGGGGTGGCAATACTGGTAGTCGCCCTTGGCGTGGCCCATTATTTCAAGGGCCACGTTGGCGATGACCTCATTGGCGTTCATGTTCACCGAAGTGCCCGCGCCGCCCTGAATCATGTCGGTGAGAAACTGGTTGTCGAACTCGCCGGTGGCCACGCGGTCGCAGGCGGCGGCAATGGCATCGGCAATGGGGGGGGGCAGCACGCCGAGCTCTTTGTTGGCCAGGGCCGCACCTTTTTTCACGTAAGCCAGCGCCTGCACAAACAGCGGCTCATTTTTAATGGGAATGCCGGTGATGTCGAAGTTTTCGAGGGCGCGCAGCGTCTGGATGCCGTAGTAGGCGGTGTCGGGCAACTGGCGTTCGCCCAGGAAATCGTGTTCGATGCGGGAGGTGCTCATGCGGGAATTTTGGAGGTAAGGTGCAGCTTATACGGAATGGTTGAAAGCAGGTACAAACCTACGGCCACGCGTTGCAACGTGGCCGGTTTTGGCGTGTGGGTAGGTTCGACAAAGCATTGCCAAGCATCTTTACCACTTCGTTGCAATTGCATTACTTACTATTGAGGGAAGGATGCCGGGCGCAGCCCGGCACAACGTTCTGTTCAACCGCCAAATCCCACCCATGAAATTTCGCTACCTGCCCTTGCTGGCGCTGTTCTTCGCCAGCTGTTCACCGCCTGAAAAATCCACTACTGCCACTGGCCCCGATGCCCGTTTCGATTCCTTCAAAAGCCAGTTTATTGAAGCCCTCTGGAAGCAAAACCCCGATTTTGCCACGGGCGCAGGCTTCCACAAGTACGACTCGCTGCTGCTGATTCCGAACGCCGCCCAGCGCCAGGCCGACGGCGCTTTCGCGCAGCAAAACCTGGCCGAGCTGGGCCGATTCTCCCTCGACAGCCTTTCGCCCAACAACCAAATTGACCTGCGCATGCTCCGCAACGAACTACGGGCCGAGCGCTGGTACGCTGATACTCTCAAAAACTGGCAGTGGAACCCGGCCAGCTACAACCTCGGGGCTGCAGTGGGCGACCTGCTGAATGGCCGCCACTACCGCCTCGACCGCCGCCTGCGCAACATCTCCGACAAAATCAGCCACGCGGCCGAGTTTTACGCCGCCGCGAAGGCCAATATCAGCAACCCGACCAAAGAACATACCCAGCTGGGCATCAAGCAAAACGCTGGCGGCCTGGAGGTGTTTGGCGCCGCGCTGGCTGACTCGGTGCGGAAATCGGGCCTTAGCGAAGCCGAGAAAAAGAGACTGACTGCTCGGGTGGCGGCGGCCCGTGCCGCCGTGCAGGGCTACATGGATTTCCTCAAAAACGACGTGTTAACTAAAGGCCAGTTCCGCCCGTTCCGCATTGGAAAGGAGCTGTTCGACCAGAAGTTTGCCTACGACATCCAGTCGCGCTTCACCGCGGCCGAAGTGTACCAGCAGGCCCTTTTGCACAAAGCCGAGCTGCTGCACGACATGGGCCACCGCGCCGCGCGCCTGTACCCCAAGTACTTCCCTGGCCAAAAAGCACCGGCCGATACCCTGGCCCTCATCACGGCCGTCATCAACCAACTCACGCTGAAGCACGCCCCGCGCGACGGTTTTGTGGATGCCGTGAAGCGTCAGATTCCGACGCTCGTGGCTTTCGTGAACGAGCATAAACTCCTGACCCAGGACCCCAGCAAGCCGCTGGTGGTGCGCGAAACCCCGCTCTACATGCGCGGCAGTGGGGCCGGGGCCAGCGTATCGGCTCCGGGGCCCTACGACAAAGGCGCCAATACCTACTACAACGTGGAGCCGCTACCCGCCGAGTGGACCCCCGCCCAGGCCGAAAGCTACCTGCGCGAATACAACGACTACACCCTCCAGATTCTCAACATTCACGAAGCCATTCCCGGCCACTACACGCAGCTGGTGTACGCCAACCGCTCGCCTTCGCTGGTGAAAAGCATTTTCGGCAACGGGGCCATGGTGGAAGGCTGGGCCGTGTATGCCGAGCGCATGATGCTGGAAAGCGGCTACGGCCGCAACTCCGACGAGATGTGGCTGCTGTGGAACAAGTGGAACATGCGCGTGACGTTGAATACCATCATCGACCACGCCATTCAGGTCGACAACATGAGCGAGCAGGACGTAGTGGCGATGCTGCGCCGCGAGGGCTTCCAGGAAGAGGCCGAGGCCCGGGGCAAGTGGCTGCGCGCCACCCTCAGCCAGGTGCAGCTCAGCAGCTATTTCACGGGCTACACCGAAATCTATGCCCTGCGTGAGGAGCTGAAGCGGGAAGGCAGTAAAGGCTTCGACCTCAAAGGCTTTCACGAACAGTTTTTGAGCTATGGCAGCGCACCAGTTAAATATATCCGGGAATTGATGCTCCGCAAGTAGCACCGGCACGGCGGGCGGGCGGGCCGCGCTGGAATTTTTTGGGAAATGACGTTGTCTAAGGCGCATTGTCCGCCATACTTGCTAAATCACCCTAGTGCTCGGCTTATGCTTGAAAACCTACTCAGTAACGGCATCATCGATACCAATGATGAAGGCCTTCGCCAGTACATCCACGACCGCCTGAAGGTATTTGCCACCTTCACGTCGAATAACTGCCCGATTTGCGAGCTGCTGGCTCCTGGATTTGAGCATTTGGCCGATGAGGAGCAGTACCAGGGGATTTTGTTTGTGCGGCTCGACTTCGCCGAAAACCCCGTGGCCAAGCTTCTGATGAACAAACGCGGGGCGCCTTTTTTCGTGAGCTACTGCCAGGGCCGCATGCTCGAATGCGACACGCGCGAAACCGAGGCTGCCATGCTGGCCCAGCTGAACCGCCTGCGGGTGCTAATGCCGGTATCGGCCTGAGGTGAATGGGGTAGGTTCCCACGGTGATATAAAAGTGGGCACCAGCTAAAAAAGCTACCGGCATACCTTTGCCCGTGCTTTTCCTGCTTTCCAAGATTCTCGACTTTGTGCTGCTGCCCACCGTGTGGCTGCTGGCACTTCTCCTCGCTGCGTTGCTGGCCCGGCAGCCGCAACGAAAACAACGGCTGCTAATAGCTATTGCAGCGTTGCTGTTGCTGGGCACCAATCCGGCACTGGTCAACGAGTTATTGCTGGCCTGGGAAAAGCCGCCGGTGCCGCTGGCCTCCCTGCCCCGTCACGCCGATGCCGCTGTATTGCTCACGGGCATCACACAAGTAGCAAAGTCGCCGCACGACCGGGTGTACCTGGGCCCCGGCGCCGACCGTTTCACCAATGCCTTGTGGCTGTACCGGGCCGGCCGGGTGCGCTACATCATTGTGTCGGGCGGCTCGGGCGCGGTGCTGGCCAAGGCCCACACCGAAGCCGCCGACCTGGGCACGCTGCTGCGCCTGGCCGGAGTGCCGGCTCGCGCCATTCTGCTCGAAGAAAGAAGCCGCAACACCCGCGAAAATGCGCTTTTCACCAAGCAGGTGCTGGACACCCGCCCCGACATTAAGTCCCTGGTGCTGGTCACCTCCGCGTTTCACCAGCGCCGGGCCCTGGGCTGCTTCCATAAGGTGGGCCTGAACCCGGTTTCCTTCCCCGCCGGCTTCCGCACCACCGACCGCAGCATCACGCCCGACTATTGGCTGGTGCCCAGCCCCGCGGCCCTGGAAAACCTGAGTTTGCTGCTGCATGAGCTGGCCGGTTGGCTTACGTACAAGCTCTTGGGATATAGTTAGATAAGCAGGTAGTGTTAAGTAGGTGCGTAAAAGCAACCGTCATGCAGAGCGCAGCGAAGCATCTCGCTCGCATCGTGAAACGATTGATTTACTGCCACACGCGAGATGCTTCGCTACGCTCTGCATGACGGTTGCTTGTGCGTGACTGCTTAAACGCTCCGTAATTCGGTAGAAATGCCCTCCGGGTTTAGCGATTTCGTAGAGGGTGAGCAAGGAAGTCTGGCAGCGCCCCATCAGCGCAGCCTCGTGTGGCCGCAAGGCATCCAGTAAATCCCACCCCCGACAGGCCCGGCCTGTGAAGGCCGAGGAAAACAACATCGGACAGTTCGGAAGCCGGGTGGGGCAGCAGGTACGCACGCACTGAGTTGGTACCGGCGCAGGTGTGCTTGGCGGCGTCCGCATCTTCCCGGCGGAGCATCTGCTCGGTTAGGTACAAGCAGAGCGGTTCGTCGTCGATGAGGTAGCTGTTATTGGCAGAAGCGAGGTAGGGTGAAAAGAAAGGTTGTGCCCACATCCACGGTGCTCGTAACGTCGATGTGGCCGTGCATGGCCTCGACGTGCGTCTTGGCCAGAAACAAGCCGATGCCCCGGCCCGGCTGGCTGCTGTGGAAGCGCTTGTAAAGCTGAAACACATCGGCTCCCGCTTTCTGCGTATCGAAGCCCGAGCCGTTGTCGGCAATGGAAATGGTGGCATCGCTGCCGTTATCGGCCGCCGCCCGGATGGTCACTTCCAGAGGCCGTTGGGCCGAGCGGTATTTGATGGCGTTCGACAGTAAATTGTCGAAGATGCTGTAGAGGTAGGCGCGGGTGCCGCCCACGGCCAGCCCCGCGGCAATGTCGACCCGCACCTGCGCGCCGCATTGCGCCAGCGACCCTTTCAGGCTGGCCAGGGCCTGCTCGCATACCTCGGCCAGGTCTACCGGCTCGGGCGCCTCCTGCTTGTCGCGCACGGAAAGCACCCGGTTCAGGTCCTTAATCACGGCATCGGCTTGCGCCATGCTTTCGCGCAGGTAGCCGAGCGTCAGGTCGAACCCCGCGGTGTTCTTACCCAGCTTGGTAAGCATGGTGGCCAGGCCCAGGCCGTTGGCCAGCGGGGCGCGCAGGTTGTGAGAAATGATGTAGGTAAACTGCTGCAGGTCGCGGTTGTGCTGGTACAGGTCCTGGGTCATCTGGGCCTGGCGGGCTTCGGTTTCCTTGCGGAAGCTGATGTTGTGCTGAATGGCGATAAACTGCGTCAGCTCGCCGGCCTGGTTATGAATCGGCGTCACGTCAATGACCAGCCAGAGCTTTTCCCCAGTTTTGGTGTAGTTGAGGATGGTGACCGAGAACGGCGCCCGCTGCTGCAGCCCTTCGCGGAACAGGTGTACCGCGGCCGGGTCGGTTTCCGGGCCTTGCAGTACGTGGCCGCACTTGCGGCCAACCATATCGGCCAGGGTAAAGCCGGTGTGGCGGGTAAAGCCGGCGTTCACCCATTCGGTGCGGCCTTCGGCATCGGCTATCACCACGCCGTTGTCGGTGCCTTCGGCCACCAGGGCCAGCTGCCGCAGCTGTTTGGCACCCTCTAGCTGTTCGGTAACGTCGAGAATGTACACCAGCAAGCCGTTTGGCGACGGGAACATCTTCACGTCGAGCCAGCGCCGCAGGCGGGGCATAAAAGTTTCAAACTGCGTGACGCAGCCGGTGAGGAAGGCTTCCTCACTTTGGCCTTGGTACTGACCCCGGGCCACCTCGGGAAAAATCTGCCAGATGTTTTTGCCCAGTTGCGCCTCCCGGGCAATGCCGAACAGCCGCTCCGCCTCCCGGTTGATGTAGATGAGGTTCCACTGCGTGTCGAACGATAAAACCCCCCCGGTGATGCTTTCCAGGATGGTTAGGTGTTGTTCGGCAAGGTGCGCCAGCTCTTCCTGCGCGGCCGTAAAGGCCGTGGTATCCAGCGCCGCCACGTGGATGCCGATAATTTTCCCGTTCATTATCAACGGGGTTTTCGTTACGCTGAGGGTTATTTCCTGGCCGTCTGCATTTATTGCTGCGGCATTGTAGCGCACCGTATGCCCGCCGATGGCTTCCTTAAACTTTTCGGTGAACAGCGTGCGGAAGGAGGGCGCCAGAAAATCGGTCAACTGCCGGTGCACTACTGCCTGCTTGGCCTGTTGCAAAAAGAGTAAAAATGCCGAGTTTATTTCCAGGGTCAGGCCTTCGGCATCCTGAAAGGCCGACATCGACAGGTTGTTCTCAAACAGGAGCCGGAAGCGTTGCTCGCTTTCGTCTCGCCCGCGCGCAGCTGCTTCGAGGTCGGCCGCCTGAGCGCGGGCAGTAGAGCGGACCGTGCGGTTTCGCAAGCGGGGCTGCACGTTTGGCTTCTGGGGCGGAGCAGGTTTTCCGAAGCAAAAGAGCAGCCCCGAGGCCGGCGCCCGGTTCACCAGCCACACCATGTGCAGCAGCGGCCCTGTGCGAGTCAGGCAGCGGCAGTGCACGCACAACTGAGGCCCGTCGCTGGCCGCCTGGTGTAGCTGCGCGGCCACTTCGGCCCGGTCGGCGGCGTGGAGCAGGTCGGCAAACGGCCGGCCCAGCAACCCCGCCGGCTCGAAACCCAGGGCGGCGAGGCACGCCGGGCTTACGCGCACCACCAGCCCGTTGGGGTCGAGCGCGCAAAACACTTCCGAAGAAAAACTCATCAGTTCTTCCAGGACCTGAGCGTCGTTGGGGTGTCCCATGCTGGAAACGCTTAGAAAGCTAGTACCGAGCTAGCGTGAAGGGCGGCTTGAAGTTGACACAACCACTGCCAAAGCTTCCTTGCAGCATGCCTACTGCGAGGTGAAGAGTACGACTTTCAAAAGTCAGAAAAACAGTGCCTTTTGTTTCACAGACGCATACGCAATGTAAGCTAAATTCAGGGGAGTATCACTGCTGCCTTATGGCATAGTACTTCCCGAAAGAACCGGCAACAATTGTCCCAAGCAGCTTCCGTTGCGTCATGTCCGGCCAGTGGCTAAGGCAACGAGTTGCGGCCATGAAAATCCGGAGCTTGCTGGTCCGGATGGCATGCCTTCAAGGCCCTGGAATGTATTCGGCGGTGGTCAGGAAAAGCAGCGTTTGCGTGAACTGCAGATTATAGCCCTTTGTGGGCCCTGCCAACCTTCGCAGTACTTTCGCACCTTATGCCCCTTTCTTGCCTCCTGCTGCTTGTACTGATGCTCAGTGGGCCGTCGGTTGTGGCCCAGCAAGGCCTCCGGCTGGCTTTCTATAACCGGCGCTTGGACGCGAAAGACACCCGCCCCTTTGTGGTGCAGTGCCTGTGCACGCCCTCCCGAGACGAGTTGATGCCGGACCGGGAAGGCACACCAGACAGCTCGGGCCACATTCGGGCGCTGATTCGCATCCGCCCGTTGTTTGCGTTCGCCAAACCCTGCAACGGCGTGTACTATTTCCAACTGTTGTCCGAGCAGTGGGTAAAGCCTACGTTTCGCGGCGGTTACACCTACTACAACTACCTTGTCGTTCTCGACAAACAGTTGACGGTTTTTCACAGCAACGACCCCGCCAACCGGGCCAAGTTCCTGCGCGTCCGGCGCCAATTGGAACAGAACCTTGGGGCCAGCAAGACCGATTCCCTAAAGGCACTGCTGCTGCTAGGCTACAAAAAGGTGTACTAAGTAGTCGAGCAACAGTAATTCGGCATCGGCCCGGTCCGACCGCCCTAGGCGGTCTGACCGGTTGAAGCACCTCCGGTTTTGCGCTGACGACAACCGGTCGGACCGCCTAGGGCGGTCGGACCGGGCCGGACGATGACCTGATTACTTCTGCTCGATTACTTAATCCGCTCGTTATCCTATTCGGACCGTTTTTTTGAACGAGTCACTTGGGGGTTCAGGGAAACTGATACGCTATCTCGCCGACGCCCAATCGCAGCATGGCCTGCTGGAACTCGGTAAAGTTCAAGGGTCCGTTGAGCAACAGGGCCGCGGCCGGGTCGAGCGAATTCCACCCCTTGTCTTCTTGAACCGCAAACCAGTAGTTTCCGCGCTCGGCTTGGATGAAGATGTAGCCTCGCTCGTAACCCACCCGCTTCACGTTCGGACAGCGTTCCACTGAGGAGCCATCTTCCGTCTCCAGATACAGCGTGCTGTAGGGTTGGGAGAAGTCATCGCGCACGTAATACCCCGCGTGAATCGTGGTTTTACTCGGGTTGAGGTCGAAGCAGGAAGTGCAGCCGAAAACCAGCAGCCAGCCAAAACAGGGACGAACAAGGCCCATAAGTATCCAAAGTAACCCTCCTTACAGGGCACAGTTTAAATTCAGTAACAAGGCCGAGAAATAGAAAACCAGTTAAAAAGCTCGGCTACATTTTAACCTGGACGGAATTGCCAAGGGGCGTGAGTTTCGTGAACTCTGCTTTGGTACAGCTCGTGGTGAGAAGTTCGTTGTTTTCCGGCCACGACTTAGCGCGCACATTGTAGGCCGGTATAGAGCTCCAGTATCCAGCTTGGCGTTGCGCAGACAGGACCGGCTTGCCGCTGCCCGGCAGTGAGTTGCAAACTCGCCGCATTTGTCGGCCGGCAGTGGCACTTCGCTAAACTGCGGCCAGCGGCACTGCGCCATGCCGCTACTCCACCTGCTTTCCCGTAGCCTTGACCTCCTTGCCTACCCAAATCGACTTCTGGTTCACAAACTCCCGAATGCCCAGGTAGGAAAGCTCGCGGCCATAGCCCGATTTTTTTACTCCGCCAAACGGCAGCTCGGGCATCGACTTCACCAAACCGTTCACAAACACGGCCCCGCTTTCAATCTGGCGGGCCATGGCCTCGCCTTTTTTCGCGTCGCCCGTCCAGACGGCCGCGCCCAGGCCGAAGCGCGAGTCGTTGGCCAAGCGCACGGCATCGTCGGCATTCTTGGCTTCGAGCACCAACGCAACCGGGCCAAACAGCTCCTCGGCATACGCCCGCTGGCCAGGTTTGATGTTCGACAGTATCATGGGCCGGAACAGGGCAGTGCCGGGCTTGGCCTGGCCGCCGTGCAATTCAATTTTCGCACCTTTTGTCACCGAATCCCCTACTTGCTTAGTGAGCTCGTCGGCGAGGTCGGGGCGGGCCAGGGGGCCGTATTGGGTAGCCTCGTCAAGTGGGTCGCCGGGGCGCAGGGCCAGCAGGTGGGTTTTGAGCTGGTTGATGAATTCGCGGCACACGGACTTCTCCACGATGAAGCGCTTGGCGGCAATACAGCTCTGGCCGCTGTTTATCATGCGGCTTTGCGCGGCAGTTTTAGCAGCCAGAGCTAAGTCGGCGTCGGCCAGCACGATAAACGGGTCGGAGCCGCCCAATTCCAGCACGGCTTTTTTGATGTGCTGCCCGGCCACGGCCGCAACGGCCATGCCGGCGCCCTCCGAGCCGGTGAGCGTCACGGCCCGCACGCGGTCGTCGGCCAGCAGCTGTGCTACCTGGTCCGAGTCCACGAGCAAGGTTCGGAAGCAGGCCGGCGGCAGGCCGGCGTCATGAAAGATTTTTTCGAGGGCCAGAGCGCATTGCGGCACGTTGGAGGCATGCTTTAGCAGGCCTACGTTGCCGGCCATCAGGGCCGGGGCGGCAAAGCGCACCACCTGCCAGAAGGGGAAGTTCCAGGGCATTACCGCCAACACCACGCCCAATGGCTGGTAGCTGATAAAGCTGCGGCCGGCATCGGTTTTCACGAGCTCATCGGCTAGAAAAGCCTCGGCGTGTTCGGCGTAATAATCGCAGCAGGTGGCGCACTTCAGGGCTTCGGCGCGGCCGTCAGTAATGGGCTTGCCCATTTCCAGGGCCATTAGGCGGGCCAGGACGTTCTGACGCTCGCGCAATAGCTCGGCGGCGCGCCGCAGCACCCTGGCGCGTTGGGCAAATGGGGTGGCGGCCCAGGCCGGGGCCGCGCGGTGTGCTTGGCCCAGAATGCGTTGGGTTTTAGCCCAGGCAAAAGGGGTAAAGCGGCGCAGCAACCGTCCGGTGTGCGGGTTGAATGATTCGATGGACATAGCTCGGATTGAGAAGGGCGGAAGGGTACCGAAAGGTACAAGCCAATGCAGCCCCTCGCCTTGGTACGGGGGCCACTTGAATGCGGCTTACCTGAACAATATGGCTTTTAACGAGTACTGCAAGCGGCCCGAAGCCCTTCGGTGCCGGCTGATAAGCGCCGAATGGTGGCAATTAGCCGACGCCGCGTATTTTCGTGCGCTTACCAACAGACTTTCCTACCGCTCTATTCCCCCACTTTTAGTTACTCCTGTGTCCGATAACCCCCTTATTTCCCTGCCGCCTGCTGCCGAGGAAGACTTAGTCCGGCGCCTGCAGGCCCGCGACGAATCGGCCATGACGCTGTTTTACGACCGATATTCGGCTGCGCTCTATGGCGTTATTTTCCGCATTGTGAAGGCCGAAGACGAGGCCGAGGACGTGCTGCAGGAAGCACTGGTCAAAATCTGGAACGCCTTTGCCAGCTACGACGCTACCAAAGGCCGGCTTTTCACCTGGGTGCTTAATATTTGCCGCAATCTGAGCATCGACAAAATCCGCTCGCGGCAGCACCGCGTAGGTAGCAAAACAACGGGAATTGATGACAGCCTGACTGCACAGCGGCAAGCGGCCCCCACGTCGTTCCGCCCCGAACACATTGGCTTAAAAGAGATTACGCAGAAACTGATTCCTGAGCAGCGCCTGATTATCGACATGCTCTATTTCGAGGGCTTCACCCAAAGTGAGGTGGCCGAGGAATTGAATATTCCATTGGGTACGGTAAAAACCCGCGCCCGCACTGCCATCAAAGTCCTTAGCAAACTTATTCGTTGAACCTAACCGTGGAAAATTTCCAAGACTATATCGAATCGGGCATCCTGGAGCTGTACGCTCTCGGTGAACTCTCGGCCGCCGAGCAGGCGGACGTGGAGGCCCACGCCGCCACCCATCCCGAGCTTCGGGAAGAGCTGGCGCAGATACAGGCCGCGCTCGGGTTCTACGCCGAAGCCCACGCCGTGGCTCCGCCCGCCGGAATGCGCGAGCGGGTGCTCGGCAATGTAATGGCCCAGATTGCTCCCGCCGCCCGCCCCAGCGCCTCGCTGCGGGCCGATGTTGACGCCCTGACTGCGACTCCCGTGGCCGCCGCCGCAGCGCGTCCCGGCGAAGCCACCATTCGCCCCATGTCGGCTGCCCCGGTGGCTACGCCAGCCAGCCGGTCCAACTGGGCTGTTGCTGCTTCGGTGGCCCTGCTGCTGAGCCTGGGTGCCAACTTCCTGCTGTATTCCAACTGGAAAAATGCCAATGCTCAGGTAGTGGCCCTGCAAAACGAGAAATCCAGTTTCGCTACTACCTCGCAGGTAGTGGAGAAAAAGCTGGGCAATCTGCGCCAGGAAAACCAGGTGCTGCGCGACGACGAGTTCCGTGCCGTGGCCCTGGCTGGCACCAAAGTAGCACCTTCGGCCAAAGCCCGTGTATTCTATAACGTGGCCACCCACAAGGTGTACGTCGATGTGCGCAGCCTGCCCGCCTTGCCGGCTGGCAAACAATACCAGCTTTGGGCCCTCGACAAAGGCAAGCCGATTGATGCGGGCGTGCTGACTGCTGCCACCGCCACCGGCGAAGGCCTGCAGCACATGAAAGACATTGCCAGCGCCCAAACCTTTGCCATGACGGTGGAGCCCACCGGCGGCAGCGCGGGCCCCAACCTCAGCACGATGACAGTAGCAGGTAATATTTAGTTAGCTGCCTGACGGAAACCCATCATTGGCCTTTATAGCTCAGGGGACTTAACGCCGTCTGTTAACCACTTCGGTTAGCAGGCGGCGTTGCTTATCTTGTGCCTTTCTATCAGCTACTGAGTTTATGCACGGCACTATCCTGACCTTGTTAAAGCGCTACGTGCAAACGCAGTACGACCATAGCACCTGGGTGAAGCTGGTAGAGCTGGCGGGCCTTGATAGAGTGGATTTCGACCACAAAAACGTGTATCCCGATGAGCATGTTTATGCCCTGGTTGGGCATGCAGCCGAGATGACCGGGCTGCCGGCCGGTGAGCTACACGAAAAATTTGGGGAGTACCTGGTGCCCGACCTTATGTACATGTACCAGAAACTCCTGCGACCCGAATGGAAAACCCTCGACATGCTGGAGCATACCGAACTCACCATGCACCACCAAGTGCGGAAAGAGCACGCCGAAAACTCGCCACCCGTGCTCGAGGTTACCCGATTAGGTCCCAACGAGCTGATGATTGATTACGTCTCGCCGCGGCGCATGAGCGGGCTGGCCGTGGGCATCGTGCGTGGCTTGGCTGTATATTTCGACGAGGCCGACCGCATCGACGTGATGCCCACGGTTAGTGAAGAAGGCGAACGAGTACGCATTCACGTACGCCGCCGCTGAACCATTGCCTCCCCAGAAAACTTCACTTCAAAACACCACTGTTCCTATGAGCGACTCGACCTACTACAACCCCGCCGACCTGCCCAAATTTGGCAAAATCAGCGAATGGCAGCCTGAAATGGGCCGTAAGTTTTTCGACTATTACGGCGAGGTTTTCAAAGAGGGGGCCCTTTCTGAGCGCGAGAAATCGCTGATTGCCCTGGCTGTGGCCCACGTGGTGCAGTGCCCGTACTGCATCGATGCTTACACTTCCGATTCGCTCCAGAAAGGCGCCGATGAGGCCCAGATGATGGAGGCAGTGCACGTAGGGGCGGCAATAAAGGGTGGTGCTACGCTCGTGCACGCCACCATGATGATGAACAAAGCCAAAGAACTATCAATGTAAGCTTGTCGGAGTGGAAGTTTGGCGCAACCTAAAAAAGGTGCGGCTATGACTTCCGATTTCGTTTTTTCTCGTTTTCTATTTCGCTTCCTGTGTCCTTAGCTCCTACGAAATCGCTCCACGCTCAGCACCACGCCCTGGCTGACTCTTCCTACCAGCTTGATGTGCTAAACCCGGCCCAGACGGCGGGGGCGGGCTTCCCGGCATTTGCCTCCAAGCTGCGCGAAACCGGCTTGCTCCCGCTGCGACCTACGCAGCTGACGGTGCTGCAAGTGAACGTGGGCAAGATGTGCAACCAGGTGTGCAAGCACTGCCATGTGGATGCCGGCCCTGACCGCACGGAGATAATGACTCGTGAAACCATGCAGCAGTGCCTGGACGCGCTGGCCAAAACCGACATCGAATTAGTGGACCTGACGGGTGGCGCTCCCGAGATGAACCCCGATTTCCGGTGGTTTGTGGAGGGGATTTCGGCACTGGGCCGCACCACTATTGTGCGTTGCAACCTCACCATCATCGTCGCCAACAAGAAGTATAACGACCTGCCCGAGTTCTTTGCCAAGCACAAGGTGCGCGTGGTGTCTTCCTTGCCGCACTTCGCCGCCGCCCGCACCGATGCCCAGCGTGGCGAGGGCGTGTTTGCCCGCTCGATGCGCGCCCTGCACATGCTGAATGCCGTGGGATATGGCGTGGAAGGGTCCGGGCTGAGCCTGGACTTGGTGTACAACCCGTCCGGGGCGTTTCTGCCTGGCAACCAAGCGAGTCTGGAACGCGAGTTCAAGCAGCGGCTGAGCCGGGAACACGGCGTTACGTTCAACGATTTGCTGGCAATTACCAATCTGCCGGTGAGCCGTTTTCTCGATTATCTGGTGGAAAGCGGCAACTACGATGCGTACATGGACAAGCTGGTGCAGGCCTACAACCCCACTGCTGCCGCCAATGTAATGTGCCGCAGCACCATTTCGGTGGGCTGGGATGGTTTGCTCTACGACTGCGATTTCAACCAGATGCTTGACTTGCCGGTGGCCCGTACCGCCTCGCAGCACATCCGTGATTTCGACCTGGAGTCGCTGCAGGCCCGGGCCATTGTGGTGAACCAGCACTGCTACGGCTGCACGGCCGGCGCGGGCTCGAGCTGCGGCGGCGCCACGGCGTAGCTGCGCACGCTTACCTTTTCTCATGTTTCCGCTTCGTTTCGTTCGCTTCGGCTGTAGCTTCGGCTTGCTGGTACTGGCGGGCTGTGGCTCGGAAGCCGAGACAACCCCACCCCGCGCAGGCGTGCTTTACCAACAGCTGCTTCGTACCATTTACCGCCACACCGTGCCCACGGTGCCCGCTGCCGCCCTGGCCCAGGAGCTGCAGCGGGCCGCGCCGCCACTGCTGCTCGATGTGCGAACGCCAGCCGAATTTCGGGTGAGCCACCTAACCGGGGCGCGCTTTGTGGATGTCGACTCGGTGCCCACGGCGCAATTTGCCGGCCTCGACCGGGAGCAACCTGTGGTGGTGTACTGCTCGGTGGGCGTGCGCAGCGAACGGCTGGGCGAACGCCTGCACGTACTGGGTTTCCGGCACGTGCGCAACCTCTACGGTGGGCTTTTTGAATGGGTGAATGAAGGCCATCCGGTGGTGAATGCGGCTGGTTCTACGCCCAACGTGCATCCTTATTCCACGTTCTGGGGCAGTTGGCTCCGGCGTGGCCGCAAAGTATATGAGTAACCTAACTGCTGCGGCCCAGGTGCCGCAACCAACTGACTGCCAGCTACTGGTGTTTGCCCGCGTACCGGCCCTGGGCCGCGTAAAGAGCCGGCTGGCAGCTGGAGTAGGCCAGCCCGCTGCTTTGGCCATTTACCGCGAGCTGCTGGCTGTTACTAACGCTGCCATCGTCGAAGCCGGCGTACCCGCCACCGTGTGGCTGGCTGATACGGCCACCGCGGAACCCACTGCCGCCGAAACCCGCGAATGGGCTACCCACGCTGCCTGCTGCCAGCCCGAAGGCGACCTCGGCGCGCGCATGACTACGGCCTTTGCAACGGCGTTTGCTGCCGGAGCGGGACGGGTGGCCATCATTGGCACCGATTGCCCGGGCCTGCGGGCCAGCCACCTAAATCAGGCCTTTGCGGCGCTCGAAGCGGCGGACGTGGTGCTGGGGCCGGCGACCGATGGCGGCTATTACCTGTTGGGGCTGCGCCAGCCGCAGCCGGAGTTGTTTCAGAACAAAACCTGGAGCACCGACTCGGTACTGGCCGATACCCTGGCCGACGCCAAACGGCTGGGCCTGCGTGTAGCCCTGCTGCCGGAACTGCGCGACGTGGACAACGCCGAGGACCTTGCAGCGTGGAATGCTGCCCACCCGGCACTGGCCGGCAGCCCGCTCGCCAAGGGTTGAACTGCCCAACCGTAGGGCGCTACGTGCGTATTTCTACCTATGTATCGACAAACAATGTTATTTACCCTGGGTGTGTTGCTCATGGGCACGGGCTTATCTGCTTGTACCCCAGACGCAGGAAATAAAGAAAAGCCCAAGGCCCGCGCCTCGGTGCAGGCGTTGCAGGGCATCATGCTGCATTTCGATGAGCAGTGGGCCATGCGGAAGTACTGGGAAGATGGCCTGGCCGAAGTGGCGACCTACGATGCCGAGCGCACCGTTTACAAGAAAAAACGGCAGTTCGAGTACACGCTTATCACGGTGAAGGAGGAATTCAACCAGCAGTTTAATGTGAAGACCGACGACTACCAGCGCACCGATTTGTTTCCGGTGATGAAGGTGAACGCGTTCTGTCAGATTCCAACCGAAGAATATCCGTACCACTATCTAACCTCGCTATTTTTTCGGCGCGACCAGCCAGTCGCTTTGTACAAAATGACTTCATCATCGCAGGAGTGGTGCGGTAACACATTCAAGACCATCGTGGATGATGGCTTGAGCCTCAAGGAAAGCTATAACTCTTATTGGGACCAGCAGGGCGTGGGCAGCCGCGACCTGCGCCGCGACGTGCTTCTTGAAGATGCCCTGCCTTATAGCCTCCGTACGCTGCGATTCGACCAGCACCTTGCCTTCGAGCTGGTGGTAATGGACTTGCAGCAGACGAGCAAAGCCAGCCTGCCGGTGTATTACAACGCCCGCCTCAGCACCACCGAGGCGCCGGCTGCCGAAGCCCCGGTGCCGGCCTGGCGTGTAGCCGTGCAACTGGCGCCCGATAAGCAGAACGTGTACTGGTTTGCTAAGGCTTACCCCAACATCCTGCTGCGCCAAACCACCTGGGATGGCCGCAATCTGCGCCTGAAAAGTCAGCGCCGTTATGCGTATTGGCCAAAGTGAGACGCTGCGCTTAATGAAGAATGAGGAATGAAGAATTGGAAAATGGCACGGAGGTCTCGAACTTCCTCATTTCTCATTTCTCATTCCTCATTAAGCGCAGCGTAAGTTCCCAAGACAGCATACCGTATACCACGGAGTATTCCAGCGCTACCAGCCACAGGTTCTCGGTATAGGCCTCGGTGCGGTAGGCCGCGTAGGAGAGCACCGCTGCCCCGCCCCAAACCAGCGGATACCTGAACCGCGAGAGCGGGGCCAGCGCAAGCAGGGGCGTCAGGTACCACGGATGAACTGTGGTGGCCAGCGCATAATAGCCCGTAAACAGGAACAGGAGCGCCACGGGCAGGGTAGTGAGTGTAGGTCGGCGCTCGCGCCAGCTGAGCCCCAAACCAAACAAGGCTGCTGCCAGTGCCAGGGCCGGCCCGATGCGCGCAATTTCGTTGTAGTTGGTGAGGTGGTAGCCGATGGACCGCAGTAGGTAGTAGATGCTGGCATTGAACTCGAAGTTGCGGAAATACAGGTTAAGGCTGCGGCTCATGTTCACCGCCAGCGACTTCGAAAGAAATGGGGCAAATAAGGCCAGCAGCGCACATGCTACCACGGCTGCGTAGGCCGCAAAGCGCCGCCAGCCCAACCGCCGCACCAGTAGCGGCAGCGCCAACAGCGGCAGCAGCTTGGCGGCAACTGCCAGCGCCAGCGCCCCGGCCGAGCGCACCCACCACTGCCGGTGCAACAGCCAGATTGCCAGCAGCACAAAGCAAATGGCCAGCGCCTCAAAATGCAGGTTGCCGGTGAGCTCGACGATGGCCAGCGGATGCAACAGGTAGCGCAACGCCCGCGCTGCCGGCCAGCCCATTGCAGCCAGTAGCGCCAGCAACAGCCAGGCGGTGCCCGCTTCGGCCAGTAGCACGGCCAGCCGCAGGGACGTCACGAAGCCTCGGTCGGAAGTGGGAAACAGCCGGGCCGCCGTACCAAAAATGGCCTGGCACACCGGCGGGTACACGGAGTAATAGTGCGGTGAGTTCAGTTGGCGGTAGAGTAGCTGCAGCTGCGGCAGCACCTGGGCGCGGGTAGCAGCGTCGGGGAAAGCCGTGCGGGCTCCATCGGCAATGAGCTCATCAGGCCGAAACTGGAAGGGGTTGATGCCGTGGGCCACCAGCAGGCCATCCCAGCGGAAGCGGTGCACGTCGTCGGACAGCGCGGGCTGGGCGGGTAGCCACAACAGCCGCAGCACCAGCGCCGCGCCCAGGCCCCAGCGCAGCGGCAGCCGCGTGCGTAGCAGCCAGGCGTAGGCCGCCAGGGCCACTGCCATTAACCCAAGCAGCTGCCCAAACTGCGCTCGTGGCGTGGCATAGGCCAACGCCGCGTACGCCGCCGCCGAGAGCAGCAGGGCCAGAAGCTGAGAAACGGAGGGAAGCTTGCGCTGCACAGGAGGCTGCAATAGGAGCGGAGAACCAGAAGCGAGGTTGAAATTCGAGGATAGAAAGCTGGACGTCAGCGGGCAGGCTCTTCACCAGCAAGCACCGGAGACGGGCAACTAGCAACCTACTTATCGTCATGCACCGAGTAGTAACAAATGGCTGCGAAGCCAATGGTTAGCAGCGTGTGGAAGGGCAGGAGGCCAAAGTCGTTGAAGTAGATGCCGGCGGCCAGTCCGAAGGCGAAGTACAGCGCCAATAGGCCTTCCATTACTACCAGGGCGCCCACGCCGCCGGTGCGGTAGCGGCGGCGCTTGCCCGGACCTTTGCTGCCAGCCTTGGGGGTGCGCACAAAGGGCGTGCGCTGCCCCCGCCAGCCCAGCATAACGGCGCGGGCGTTGTGCAAAGACAAGCCCATGGACACCGACAGGAACAGCAAAAAGAACCCCGGGTAGCGCCACAGCGGCTTGTTGGGGTGAGCCAGTCGCCAGGCAGTGTAGTAGTAATAGATGAGTGGCGTAAACCCAATCAGAAAGACGGAAGCCAGCTGAAACACCGCTTTAAACTCGTGGTGCTGGGCCCGCACGAACACCAGGGGCACACTAAGCAAAGCCATGAGCATGATGACGATGTACACCGAGCTGTTGAGCAGGTGAAACGTAGCCTGCAGCTTCACGGCCAGCGGCTGCTGCGAGCGCCACATCTGGCCCAGGTGCTTGTGCGCGGTCTCGGCCGCGCCCTTGGTCCAGCGGAACTGCTGCGATTTGAGGGCGTCCATCACTGCCGGCAATTCGGCGGGGGCCACAATGTCGGGGCGGTACACGAAGCGCCAGTTGCGCAGTTGGGCCCGGTAGCTCAGGTCGAGGTCTTCGGTGAGGGTATCGGTGTGCCAGCCGCCGGCGTCGTCGATGCAGGCCCGCCGCCACACCCCGCCGGTGCCGTTGAAATTGATGAAGTAACCCGCGAACGTGCGGCCCACCTGCTCAATGAGGAAGTGGGCGTTCAGCCCAAACGCTTGCAGGCGGGTCAGCAGGTCCTCGTTTTCGTTGAGGTGACCCCAGCGCGTTTGCACCACGCCAATCTGCTCATCCGGCAAAAAATACGGCATGACGCGCTGCAGGAAATCAGGCTCGGGCACGAAGTCGGCGTCGAAAATGGCCACGTACTCGTCGGTGTTGCCTTCGAGCCCAAAGCGCAGCGCCCCGGCCTTGAAGCCGTGGCGGTCGGGCCGCCGCACGTGGCTGATGTGCAGGCCACGAGCCGCGTGGTGCGCCACGCGGGCCGCGGCCAGCGCTACGGTAGCATCGTTCGAGTCGTCGAGTACCTGAATGTGCAGCCGGTCGGCCGGGTAGTCGAGTGCGGCACAGGCGTCGATGACGCGTTCCACCACGTTTTGCTCGTTATAAAGCGGCAGCTGCACTAATACCGAAGGCCAAGTGGACGGCGCGGCCGGGGCAGGCGGCAGGCCTTGTTTATAGGCCCGCAGCGCCAGCCGTGTGAGCTGCCACTGGCCCACGCTGAAGCCCAGAATGAACAGCAGGCACAGCACGTAGAGCACCACCAGCAAAATTGGCAGTACCGCCATCAGAAACAGGAAACGTAAGCGTGCAACAAAGCGAGAAAAGTGTGGCGCCTGGTCTGTGCGGGCCAAAACCCTGCCCAGTGGCCCGAATTACCAGTATTTGAAAATCGTCCAGAGAATTTTGTAGCCGGCCCCCAGCGTGCCCTTCACCGTGCCCGACACCTTGCTGGTACCAATGCGCTTGCGGTAGCGCACCGGCACTTCCACGGTGCGCAGGCCCAGGCGGGCAACTTTTACTTGCATCTCAACCGTCCAGCCGTAGGTTTTGTCTTCCATGCCGATGGCTTGGAGCGCACTGGCCGTAATAGCCCGAAACGGGCCTAAATCGGTGACCTTGCCGCCGTAGCGCATATTCAGCAGACGGGCAGCCAGCCAGTTGCCGAAGCGCTGCTGGGGCATGAGCGAACCTTTTTCGCGCTCGCCCAGGGCCCGCGAGCCAATGACCATATCGGCCTCCCCGCGCAGGAGCGGGGCGAGTAGTTCGGGCATTTGTTCGGGAAAATCGGAGTGGTCGCCGTCGAGAAATACGACGAGGTCGGGCCACTTGGATTTGTGGGGACCGAAAGCGTGGGCCATGCCCGCCAGGCAGGCGTAGCCGTAGCCGGGGCGGGGCTCGTGCAGCACGGTGGCGCCACTGGCACGGGCAACAGTGCCGGTGCCATCTGTCGAGTTATTGTCGACTACAATTATCTCGTGGGCAAGCCCCTGCGGAATTTCGGCCAGCACCAACGCTATGGCCCCCGCCTCGTTGTGGGCCGGGATGATAACGCTGATGCGGGGCTGCGGCATGAAAGAGAGTAGGCTGACGGGTTACAAAGATGACGCCTTTGCCCACAAAGACTTACACGGGCCGTACTTTGCGGGCTCAATTCAACGTTTTTACCATGCTTCAGGTAGGCCAGCCCGCACCCGACTTCACCCTCACCACCACTTCCGGCCAGCCATTTCGCCTGGCCGACCAGCGCGGCCGCCACGTCGTTCTCTATTTCTACCCCAAAGACGACACCCCCGGCTGCACCGCCGAAGCCTGCTCGTTCCGTGACCAGTACGAAGACTTTAAGGACTTGGGCGCTGAAGTCGTAGGCATCAGCTCCGACAGCGAGAAGTCGCACCAGAAATTCACCCAGAAGCACCGCCTGCCTTTCGAGCTGCTGGCCGATACCGAAGGCAAAGTGCGCAAGCTCTACGAAGTGCCCCGCGCCCTGCTGGGCCTGCTGCCCGGCCGCGTTACCTTCGTGATTGACAAAAAAGGTGTTGTCCAGTACATCTTCAACTCCCTGAGCGGCGCCACCGACCACGTGAGCAATGCGATGGACGTTCTAAAGGGGCTGAAATAGGCGTTTTATACCACTTCTATCATGGGAACACTCCTCATTGACCAGATTAGTCAGGCGCAGTCTAGCCAGAAGATGATTTCGCTGCATACCACCAGCGGGAATACCTTTCTAGGCTACGTGCTCAACCTAAACCCAGAATTACTGCTGTTGCGAAGCATCACCCGGCAAGGGCTGCTCACGGGTGTGCGGAGCATCAAAATGGAGGATATTTCGCGGGTTGATTTCGATGACCGTTACATCCGTTTGGTCGAATTCAAAGAGCACAACCCCGAAATTGCCATCGGACAGCCCACTACGCCTGATGTTTCGGCCACCGATTACCTGACTATGACCAGCTTGTTACAAAAGGCTCAACAGTCTCGGCAGTTGGTGTTCCTCGAAACTGGTGGCGATTACGATTTCTACGGCTATGTTTCTGATGTAAGTGACGACGAACTGCTGCTAGAGGTATACACCCAATATGGCGAAGCTGACGGCAAAACTGTGCTTGCCATCGACTTCATCCGCAACGTGATATGGAGCGACGAAATTACGCGCACAATCGAACTACTCTTGCGCGATAATCCGGCAGGTGCTAGTCGCTGGGGTTGAGAATATTGGTTTCAGCCCAGTACCAGCCGGCCCGCAACAAGCAGCCCTGGCACCGTCCAAAGGCTCACCAGTGTAACCAAGACAGTATTTTTGTAAAGAATTTTATCTGGCATCAAGTCAGTAAAGATGTTACAGTTTTTATAGCCAAGTCACTTATTTCTTCGCTTTGTATTCTTCTCTAATCCAGCGAACGGCTCGCGGCACTACTTCTGTTGGCTTGAGCGGCTCGTCGGGTGCTATTGAGTGGCCATACGGTACCAGGCGGCGGTCGGCGAGCACAGCGGTTGTCAGCCAGATAATGGACCCATCGGATAAATAAAAGGAGCTATTGCAGGTAGATACTCCGCACGTGCCCGCCCCAAAGCTTCTGGTGTGCTTTCTGGCTTTGAAGGCAACCGCGACCGCCTCTCCCGAACTGGCTGTTAGGGTATCCGTCAGCACGGCCACTACAGGTTGGGCAGACTTAAGCGTATAATAATTGGCTGTTTCGGCCTGTACGTCGCCGTCCAGCAACGCCTTGCCTTTTTCGTACCGCCACGCGGTTTTAATATTATTCGAGTCAAAAAAATAGCCAAGTGTATCTTCTCCCAAAATCGGCCCTGCCACCACGAGCATCGGCCACATATTACCCCCCATATTCCCTCTCAAATCCACGAGCCAGCCTTTTAACTCCCGCTTATCCCGCTCCTTGATTTGGGCTTGCACGCTAGTTATATACGCGTCCAGCTTTTCCTGACTGCCGACAACCCAAGGAATTCTAATGTAGCCGATGTCCCCAGGAACCGGCTCGTCGAGGTATATCGGGGGCTGCTTAGGAGTGGGTAGTTCGGGGCCCTTCACCGGGCGGGCGGGTACAAAAAAACTGTGCTTATCGCCCAAGGCAACGATGGCAAATACAACCGCTGGATAGGCCTGCTCAATTGTTTTGGCGCCGCTTGCTTCCGCTAGCAGGTTCTTCTTGAAATCTACCCAGTTTATTGCCGCCCGATTAATGGAATTGGCTTGCATAATACTGACTACCTCCTCCAAATATTTCCGCACCGCAGGTGAGGGGGGCTTACGTTCTGCACTACAAGAGGCAAAAACGAAGAATAAAATACAGAGCTTGACCGTCATGTTTGCGTGTCATATTAAAACAAAGCGGCCCGAAGTGCCGAAAAGCGCCCACCAGCACCCGCACACCGGTAACCACCGTTGCCACGGGCAGAAACACCAAGGTCGTGAACAGCAGCGGCTAAAACACGAAGAAGGTATTGTGCATCTGTATATCCAGTTCCGGGTGCCACAGGTACTTATAGCCCAGCAGCTGGTTCAGCAAAGCCCACGAAAAAGCCCAGCTGCCAAGCAGCCAGGCCAGTTCGCGAATCCAGATGCGGGCAGGGCCGGACCGGGAAATCATCTTCCGTTCGGGACTAGAACGACTGCACGATGTTGTTGCGCAGCGTTTTGGGGCTCCAGTAGCCGCTGGCGATGATGCGGCGGATGGTGAAGAGCGGGTCCTGCTGGTCGCGCTTTTCGGCGAGCGAGAAAGCGGCTACGAAGCCGCGCTTCTTCAGCTCGGGGAACGCCTGGGTGTTCCAGAGGCCGAAGGGGTAGGCGAAGTAGTTGATTTTCTTGCCCGTGATTTCCTCCAGCGTTTTGGTGGGCTTGTCAATCTGAGTTTCCCAGTCTTTGCCCTGGTATTTCTTTACGTTGTGGTGGTCCCAGGTGTGCGAGCCGATGACGTTGCCCTCATCGGAAAGCTGCTTCACCATGGCTTTGGTCATGTAGTGCGGGCGGCCAAGGCTAACGGTCATCACGAAGTACATGGCCTTGTAGCCGTACTGCTCCAGTGTAGGGCGGGCAACGGTGAACTGGTCAAGGTCGGTGTCATCAAACGTGAGCATGATGGGCTTGCTCGGCAGTTTGGCGCCGGTAGTCATGTAGGCGTACAGCTGGTCGGGCGAAACAGTGTGGTAGCCCGAATCGGCGAGCATCTTCATCTGCGCCTTGAAGGCCGCGATGGGCACGATGTAGTCCTTGGCGCCCTTCGAGTCGCGGGCCGTCCAGTCGCGAATCTGGTGGTAGCACAGAATGGGCACCTGCGGACGGGCCAGGATGCCGGCCGCATCGGTAGCCTTGCCTGCCGGAATGGTTTTGGGGTCGGGCGCGGGCGTGGCGTTGGCCTCGTCGGTGGCCGTGGCCTGGGTGCCCGAGGTTTTGGCCAGGGCCGGGTCGGTTACCAACGAATCGGCGGCGCCCACGGTGGCTTTGCTGGTGGCCGATTCGCCGGTGGTGGCGGTTTTGGAGTCGCAGGCAGCCAATGTCAGGGCAGCGAGCAGGAGGGAAGCAAGGGAAACTTTCATTGAAACACACGAAGCTGGACTTCGCAACCGGGGAGTGAAATGGGGGTGAATACTGAAACGTGCAAACTTGCGCCGCCAAATAGCGGGCCGACCTGCTACTTTTGCAGCCCACAAAACTAACGCCCAAACTCCCGGCATGCGCACTCCTGGTTCCCGTCTTCCCGCATTTCATGGCACCGGTGTGGCCCTGGTCACGCCCTTCACCCGAGATTTGGCCGTGGACTACGCCGGCTGGCGGCATCTGCTCGATTTCTGCATCGATGGCGGTGTAGAGTACCTCGTGGTAAACGGCACCACTGGCGAGTCGCCCACCACCACGGCCACCGAAAGGGCTGAACTGCTGCGCATAGCCGTAAAGCACGTAGCCGGCCGCGTGCCACTGGTGTACGGCATCGGCGGCAACGATACCGTTGCCACTGAGGAGCTGTTTCGCACCACCGACCTAAAAGGGGTGGCCGCTGTTCTCTCGGCCAGCCCCGCCTACAACAAACCCAGCCAGGCCGGCCTCGTTGCCCACTACACCCACCTGGCCGACGCCAGCCCGCTGCCCATCATCTTGTACAACGTGCCGGGCCGCACGGCGTCCAACCTCACCGCCGAGACCACGCTGCGCCTGGCGCGCCATCCCAACATCATCGGCATCAAGGAGGCCAGCGGCAACATGGAGCAGTGCATGGCCATTGCTGCTGGCAAGCCCAAAGAGTTTTTGCTCCTCTCGGGCGACGACATGCTCACGCCCGCCCTCATCGCCTGCGGGGCTGAAGGCATTATTTCAGTGCTGGCCAACGCTTTCCCCAAACGCTTCGCCGAACTCACCCGCGCCGCCCTGGCGGGCGACTTTGCTACCGCCCGCGCCGGCATCTTCAGCCTGTTGCCCCTCAACCCCCTCATGTATGAGGAAAGCAACCCCGTGGGCGTAAAGGCTGCCCTCGAAGGCCTGGGCGTGTGCGGAGCCGCCGTACGCCTGCCTCTGCTCGAAGCCACCGAAGGCCTGAAAGACCGGATTCGCAAAGCGCTGTAAGATTTTGCCTGTCATTGCGAATGGAGCACCATGGCAATCCGTCCTCCTGATGTGATAACCCTACATATTGTGAAAAGGCCCAGCACTGTGCAGTGTTGGGCCTTTATGTTTTAAGTAGGTGCGTAAAAGTAAACGAGTAAAAGAACGTCATGCAGAGCGCAGCGAAGCATCTCGCATGTAGCAGTAAATCAATCGTTTCACGATGCGAGCGAGATGCTTCGCTGCGCTCTGCATGACGGTTACTTGTGCGTGACTACTTAAGAGACTCTCTGGTTTCAACAGGACGGATTGCCGCATTGCGCTGTGCTCCATTCGTAACGACAGGCAGCACCTATTACCAACCGCTGGCCAGCACATCGGCTATGTGCAGGCACTTAAGTGGCAGGTTCTCCTTTTTGATGTAAGATTCGAGGTGCATGAGGCAGCTCACGTCGGTGCTTATTAGGTAGTTGGCCCCGGTCTCGAGGGCGTGCTCCACTTTCTGCTGCGCCATGGCCACCGAAATGGCTTCAAACTTCACGGCAAAGGTGCCGCCGAAGCCGCAGCAGGTGCTGGTTTCGGCCATTTCAATGCGCTTCAGGCCCACCACGCCGTCCAGCAGCTGGCGTGGGCCTGGGCCAATGCCGCACTCGCGCAGCGCCGAGCAGGAGTCGTGGTAAGTATAGGTGCCGGCCAATTGGGCCCCCGGCACGGCCGTAATGCCCAGCACGCCCACCAGGAACTCCGTCAGCTCATACACGCGGCCCTGCACGCCCCGGCAGGCGCTTTGCCGGGCCGGCGTTTCGGCGAATAGCTCGTTGTAGCTGTTGCGCACCATGCCCACGCACGAGGCCGACGGGCTCACAATGTAGCGCCCGGTGTCGGTGGCCGGGGCAGCAAAGTCCTCCAGAAATTTCTCGGCTACGGCGCGGGCTGCCGGATGGTGGCCGGCGTTGTAGGCCGGCTGGCCGCAGCAGGTTTGGTTGGGGTTGTAGTTGACGTGCACGCCCAGGCGCTCCAGCACCTTCACCATGTTCAGGGCCGTGGCAGGGTAGAGCTGGTCGACGAAGCAGGGGATGAAGATGTCGACGGTAATGGGCATGACGGTAAAGGGATTAATGACTGGGAAACACGGTGGCGGCCATCGCCTGAGCGCGGCCGAATGCGGCCATATCCAACCCCGTTTTAACACCTTGTTCAGCTAGGTAAGCCAGCAGATTTTCGGTGGCCATGTTACCGGTGAGCTCATCGGCTGCCATGGGGCAACCGCCAATACCGCCAATGGCCCCGTCGAAGCGGCGGCAGCCAGCTTCGTAGGCGGCGCTTGCTTTTTCGCGCCAACTGGTGGGGGTAGTGTGCAGGTGAGCCCCGAACTCAATCGCTGGAAAAGCTGGAATCAAGGCCGAAAAAAGAGGCGCAATAGTAGCCGCCGTGCTGGCCCCGATGGTATCGGAAAGGGCCACGATGCGGACGCCCAGGCGGGCCAGCTGCTCGGTGAAATCGGTCACGATTTCCGGGCTCCAGGCGTCGCCGTAGGGGTTGCCGAAACCCATCGACAGGTAGGCTACCAGTGTTTTGCCGCTCCCCTCGCATAGCTCGTGCATGGCGGCTACGTCGGCCAGGGCCTCGGCAGTGCTTTGGTTGGTGTTGCGCCGCTGGAAAGTCTCCGACACCGATAAGGGAAAACCCAGGTAGCTGATTTCGGGGTGCTGTACGGCGGTTTCGGCCCCGCGCCGGTTGGCTACGATGGCGAGCAGCTTGGTTTTCGTCTGGCTCAAATCGAGCCCGGCCAGCACTTCGGCCGTGTCGCGCAGCTGCGGAATCGCCTTGGGCGACACAAACGAGCCAAAGTCCAGGGTGTCAAACCCTACCGCCAGCAGCGCATTGAGGTAAGCCGTTTTGGTAGCAGTAGGAATGAATTCGGTGAGGCCCTGCATGGCATCGCGCGGGCATTCGATGAGCTTCATAATGGAGAGAAGGTGAGGGGCGGGAATGAGCCGTAAAGGTAGCAGCCAACCTCACGCATGGCAGCTAAGCTAGGTTATGGGCACGACCCAGGCGAACCAGCTTGCGGTGGCCCGTGTTCGGAACCCATGCAAATTCAGGTGGATTCTACCATTGCGCGGCCGACCATTCGGCCGTTTACGGGCTGGTTATGGGCCGTGCTGGCGGGCTTGATGCTCATGCTCGGCAGCTGTGGCAAGCAACAAACCCTGCAGGCCATTTTTCAGAAATCGACGCCGCACCAGGTCTACGTCCGCCAGCTAACCCAATCGGGCCTCGACCGTCGCCCGGCTGGTCGGGCTTGGCTTACGGCCGCGGGCCAGGCCCTGCGCGACTCCTTGGTGGTGCCGCTGCCCTTCGCCGAAACCGGCTATTTCCGGCCCGAAGTACCCGCTGCTGCCAGCTACCGCTACGCTGTGCGCGCCGGCGAACAGGTGCACGTCAGCCTTGCGCTCGCAGCCGGGGTTAATGCCCGCGTTTTCCTCGATGCGTTTGAAGTGCAGCCCGGCCAAACCCGGGCCCCGCTCGCTAGTGCCGATACCGTCGTTCTGGACTTTCGCTACCGCGCCGAAACCACGGGCCAGCACCTGCTGCGCGTGCAGCCCGAGCTGCTAACCGCTGGTCGCTATACCCTGCGTGTGGCCCGCGAACCCAGCCTGAGCGTGTTTCCGGTGGGCGGTCGCAACGATGCGGCTGCCGGTAGCTTCTGGGGCGCCAACCGCGACGGCGGTTCCCGCCGCCACGAGGGAATTGACATTTTTGCTCCGCGTGGCACGCCCGCCGTGGCCGCCACCGATGGCTTTATTACCCGCACCGGCGAAACGGCGCTGGGTGGCCGCGTGGTGTGGCTGGCCGACGCCGCCCACGGCGAACACCTCTACTACGCCCACCTCGACAAGCAATTGGTGAGCCCGGGCCAGCGCGTGCGGGCCGGCGATACCCTGGGCCTCGTGGGCAACACTGGCAACGCCCGCACCACGGTGCCGCATTTGCACTTCGGCATTTACCAGAGCGGCCGGGGCGCTATCGACCCGTTCCCTTTTGTGCAGCGCGCTGCCAGTGCACCAGCGCCCCAGGCCGGCCCCGACCGCCGGGGCGAGTTTGTGCGCTTGCGTACAGGCGCTGCGTTGCGGCCCACCGTTGCTGCTAACAATAGCAGTCAATCAATGAAGCTGTCTAAGCAGCTGCCGTTGCTGGTATTGGGGCAGCAAGGCCCGGCGTTGCGCGTGCAAACGCCGGCCGGGCAAATCGGCTACATTGCTACGCAGGCTGTGGTAGGGGCTGGAGCCGCGCCGTTGCGCCGCTTACTGCTGCCCGTGGCCTTGGAACTGCGGGGGCGGCCAGCGGCTACTGCGCCAGCCTGCACGGCGTTGGCTGCCCGCACGGCGGTGGTGGTACTGGGCGAAGTCAACGGTTTCAGCCTGCTGCGCGGCCCGCAGGGGCAAACCGGTTGGGCGGCTATCTAGCTTTGCTCGCAGCTGCCAGAGAATTACCTGTGGCTAACACCAGTTCCTGAGCGAGCCACAGGTGCCGTTGCCGCAATTATTTTTTAGCCAGCACGCGGCTTTGCAGCAGCTTGCCATTCTTGTCGTAATACTCCGTTTTGATGATGCCAACGACCGGGCTGTAGTAGTCAACCTCCCGGCCGGTATTTTTCAGAATAAGGTCGGCGCGAGCGGCGGTAGCCAATTCGCGCTGGCTCTCGACGGGGTAGCAGTTGAAGGTGCCCGCTGGCACGGTAACCGCCACGGGGCCGGCCAGCACCTTGCGCGACTTCACGGTGGTATTCACCTTGGCAATGGCCACCGACGGGCTGCTTACTTTCACTTCTGCGCCCCCTTTGGGCAGGGCTGTGTTGGCCGTGGGCTGGTTGGGCCAGGCTAAAGGCTTGCCGCTAGGCGCCAGCAGGCGGTCGCGAAACGACTTCAGACCCTCGTAGTTGATTTCGCCCAGGCCATCGGTGTACACGGTGTCGCGCTGGCAGGTGTAGGTGAGGTCTTGCTGCTGCAGCACGAGGTTCGAAAGGTCGTAGTAGCCGCTTTTAAGCTTGACGGTAGTTGTCGCCACCTTCTTTTTTTTCTTGCCAACAACCGCCGTGTCGGTTTTGATGCTGAGCACCCGGTAGCGTACCGAGCCGGTTGGTCTGCCTTTGGCATCAAGGAGCTGATATTCTAACTGCTGGCCGGTGCTAAGCCCGAATGGATGAGCGCAGGCCGCGCCCGCCTGCTTAAAGGAAAGGTCTGATACCACAGCTGGGCCGGTGGGAGCGGGCGCTGTTTGAGCCGTAGCGTGTAGGGTATGAAGGCCAATGAATAAACCGAGGAAGTTGCAGAAATAACGCATGGGGCAATGAGCGAAGAATCAGAGAGAGCAAGATACAGCGATGTATAGGCAGGTGGCGTAGCAAGGTGGCGGGCAACCCAGGCCGCAGCCTTGCGTTAGCTGGCGCAGAGCCGTACTTTGCGGCCGCGCTGCTCGCTGGCAGCCTATTTCATCTTCAACTCAGTAATCATGCCCGAATCTACTTCCCCCAACTGGGCCGACATGGCCGCCTCGCTGCTCGGCAAGCTCTCGGGCGGCGTCGAGCTTAGCTGCGCCTTCGACCAGATGGAGCTCCAGGTGCCCAATCCGCAGAATCCCAGTGCCCCCGCCGCCACCTGGAAGCTGAACGGTTCCCTCCGCATCCGCACCCGTGGCGAGCAAACCGCCGCTCCGGCCGCCTCGCAGGCCCAACTGCCCGCCAGTCCCGCCGAGCCCGGTGCCTAGCGCGCTCGAAATCGAGGCTCAGCTGGTGATTAGCTGGAACGGGCACGCCCTGCAACTGGCAGCGGCGGGCACCTACCTCATCCTCAACATTCCGAGCCAGCAGGTGCTCGACCAGCTCACGGCGGGTCCGCCCAAGGCCCCCGGTGCGCCCAAAACCCCCAAGCCCCCGGGCCCCGACCCGCTGCAGCAAATCAACGACCTTATGCGCCGTTTGGGCTGGGTGCTTGACCTGCGCGTGGCCGGCAAAACGTACGTGACGTTTGGGGTGCAACGCACGCCAAAAATCACTCTCAACGCCGTGCTGGGCAAGATTGGCTCCTTTTTTAAGTAAGTAGTGCTGTGCTCACAAGTTGGGTGCGTAACATTTGGGCAAAAGCCGGCCGGCATGCAACTAATTCCGGCCTGTGTAGTTTCGTAGCTACACCCTTGGCGCTACCCCAATGAATTCTGATTCCGAACGCGATAACCAGATTGGAGCCCGGCGCCGGGCCTCCTCGTTTGGGCGCATCGAGCGCCTGCCGCCGCTGATGGTGGCAGGCTACCTGGGCATGCTGGCAATTGCCATCATGTTTGCCATCCTGGTTGCCGCCTACGTGCAGGCCCGCCTCAACAGTGGCGTGACCACCGGGCTCTACGCCTTGCCGCGCTACTTCTCGCTCAGTACCATTGTGCTGCTTGTCAGCAGCTACACCATGGGCCAGGCCCCGCGCCTGTATGCTCAGGACGACCTTCCCAGCCTGGCGCGCTGCCTGGTAGCCACGCTGCTGCTGGGTTGTGTGTTTGCTGGCCTGCAAGTACTGGGCTGGCGTGAGCTATTGCAAAACGGGGTCGCGTTCAGAGGCGAAGGGAGCCGGAGCAGCGGGCAGTTTCTCTACCTTATTTCGGCGTTGCACGTAGCCCACCTGCTCGGCGGCGTGCTGCTGCTGTTGGCCGTACTGCTGCGCGTAGTGCACGCCGAGCGCGATGCCGTGCGCACACTTGTCTTCATCCGTAACCCCTACCACCGCCGGCATTTGCGCCTGCTGGGCACTTACTGGCACTTCATCGACGTGCTGTGGGTGGTGCTGTTTGGCGTGTTCCTGTTTATGTATTGATGACTGCTGGCTGAGCATCGAAGCAAAGAAGTAACGACTCAGGGCTTTACCTCAAGCCAGCCTTTGAAACGCCGGCCATCGGTGTAGGTTGCTAAATAATAGTAGGTTCCGGCCTGTCCCTCGCCGGTCCAGCGGAACTCCCGGTCCGACGACTCGAACACAGGCTGCCCCCAGCGCGAAAACACCTGAATGCGGTCAAAGCGTTTATCGCAAAAATCGACGGGTAGTTCGGGCAGCCGGAAGTCATCGTTCTGGCCGTCGGCGTTTGGGGTGATAATGTTGTAGAGCCTAAGGGTGGGAGACGCCGGCGTTTCTACTTCAAAACGCACTTTTTGGCGCTGGGGCAGGGGGCGGCAGGTGGCATCCAATAGTTGGAAGGTGACATCGAGCGGACGGTGCAGGTTCGCGGCCCCGCAGCTCACATCCCACACGAAAGTGCCACTGGCGCTGCCTGCATCGTTGCGGGCCGTGAAGCGCATACCAGCTTCGGCCAGGGTAAAGTTCTCGCTGCCGGCAGTTAGCGTCAGGTTGTCGCGGTCAGCGTCATTGCCAATAAGGTTTAGGGTAAACGTGGCTCCCAAGGGCAGCCGTACGAGCGGTGGTTCACCAGCCACCTGCGGCAATGGCAGTGGTACCGCTGTGCGCAGCACCGGCGCCGTGTTGGTATAGCGCACCACCACCACCACGTTCACCGTTGCCGTTTGGCGCACACCGCACGGGTCGCTAGCCGCTGTAAACTGGAATACCCGCACCGAGTCGCCGGCTAAAACACGGCAGTCGACTGGCCAGCGGAACCGTGCCACTAGTGGATTGCCCGGGCTGGTGGGAGTGAGTGTAGCCCCCAGGTCGGCAGGCACAAATCCCTGGCCAGTCATGTTCAACTGTACACTTTGGTTGAAAGGTGCGGCCGCCTGCATATCTAAGCTCACTATATCGCCTACACGCACCACTAGCGGGCGGCCCACCGGTGCAGTTGTGCTCACGGTGGGCGGCCCACTGGGGGGCGGCACGGCTATAAAGGCCAGGCGCACGGTGTCGCGCTTGGGCAGGCTGCAACCGTCGTCGGATACTATCACATCAAGCTGCCACACTTCGCCGTGGCTGTCGAGGCACTCCGGGAAGCACAGCGTGCTGCTAAGGGTATCGGGCTGGCCGGCGGCATGCACGGTACCCGTGCTGGCCGTCGTGAAGGTGGGCAGTGGTCCGGCAAAGTTCACTGGCCGCACGGCCAGTGTGAGCCGCGCATTCAGGTCGGGGTCGCTGAAGCGAACGCGCACGCAGCGGCTGCCGGCTGGTCCCAGGCGCAGGGTATCGCGGCCCGGCTGGTAGCGCACCGGCCCGGTCGTGCCGGGCAATATGGCCACCGCGGGGCGCGCATTGGGGGCGCAGGTGAGCACTAGCAACTGAAAGTCGCGGTGCACTTCGCCAATTTTTTCGCCCCGCCGGTACTCCGAGCAGCGCACACCGAAAACAAAAAGCCCTAGGTTGGTGGGCCGCGCGCTCAGGCGGCCGGTGCGCCGGTCGATGCGCAGGGTGGGCGTGCCGGGCAGCGGGGTGGTGGCGCTCAAGCCCGGGTTCCAGGTAACGGGCACGTAGGGCGCGGCCGTGGCGGTGGGCCGGGGTGCGTTGATGGTGGCGTGGCCGTTGAGTGGAGTCACCAGGTCATACACCAGCGAGTCGCCGTCGGTATCGACTCCCCCGAAATCGAAGTAGAAGGGTTCGCCCAAGCAGGCGTACTCCGACAAGGCGGGAAAAAGCCGGGGCGTAGAATTGAGAAACGACTGCCCGTTGCGCGTCACAGCCGGAAATTCAAGGTAGAACGCCTCCGCGGCGTTGCCAGGATTCACGATGTTGGCAATCGAGGCGTTGCGGCAGCACTGCTCCACGGCCGCGTAATACCCCTGGGGCCCGTTGTAAGTACCCGATGGCAGCGAGATTTCCTTGCTATACACCAGCTTGCGCGTGCTGAGAGATGACCGGGCGCAGAGTGGGTTGCTGTAGTTCACCAGGGCATTGCTGGTGAGGGGCAGGGCCACGTCCTGCATGCGGTTGTTGGTGGCCTTGTCGAAAATACTGGCCGTTATAGTGCCGGTAATCAGGTCGGATGCGGCGGCGTTATCGAAGTAAAGATTCAGCGTGAGGACATACGCAGTACCGGAGGTGTGCGTTAATTCCAGTTCGCCGCCTACAATGTGCGAGGCGCGAGCCCGGCCGGCCAGCAGCCATAGGCTGCAGAGCAGCAGCCAAGCGGCGCAGTTTCGGCCCGGTAAGGGAGCTAGCGACCAGAAATAACGAAAAAAGCGCATTCAATCTCTTTTATGCCGAAATATACGCCTGCTTTTGCCTTCGTTGCTCCGCTGTAAGCCGTGGCAATTGCGTACACGGTTCCGTCGGGTAAAGTGCCGCCTATCTTTGCACACCGGCCTTCCTCCTGCCGTTTCTCCACACTCTATGATTGCTCCGCTTGCTATGAACATTCGTCACTGCGCGCTACTACTGCTTATGCTCCTGGCCACGCGGCCCGAACGACTGAGCGCCCAGGCCATAGCCCCTGCACTGAAGGCCACCGACCTCGAAGGCGGGCACAGCTGTGCCGCCACCCGGGGCATTGCTGTTCAGCGGACCACCACTGCCTCGGTAGCACACCGCGCCAAAATGGAGCGCTACGACGTGAAGTACTACAAGCTGGACCTGGCCCTGGAAAACACGTCGCTCACTATTGCCGGTTCAGCCTGGATGCGCGTACGAATTGGCGCGCAGGCCCTCGACTCGCTGGCCTTTGAGCTGTATAAGGGCGCGCCGGGCGCGGCTACTCTGCTCATCGACTCGGTGGTGGTGAACGGGCTGCGCTCGCCCGGCGTCCGGCGCGTCGGCAACGATGCTACGGCTGCTCTGGCCCGGCCCGCCGCCGCCGGCTCGCTCACCGATGCCCGCATCTACTACCACGGCACGGCACCGAGCGGTGGCTCGGCTGCAATCGGTAATGGGTTCAACAACCGCAGCCAGGTGCGCGTGAATGGGGCTTTTCAACCTTATAACGTTACCTGGAGCCTATCGGAGCCTTTTGCCGCTCACGAGTGGTTTCCCTGTAAGCAGGTGCTCACCGATAAAGCCGATTCCAGCGACGTGTGGGTTACTACCACGCTGCCCAATAAGGTGGGCTCGAATGGCGTGCTGGTGCGCACCGTGCCCCTGCCCGCTAACAAGGTGCGGTACGAGTGGAAATCGCGCCATCCCATCGACTATTACCTGATTTCGGTGGCCGTAGCGCCTTACATTGAAAATGTGACTTACGCCCACCCCAAGGGCGGGCCCACCGTGCCCATCGTCGACTACGTTTATAACCAAAGCACGCTAAATTTTTATCAGGGCGAAATAGCCCGTACGGCCGGCTTCATCGAAAACTACTCCAACCTGGTGGGCCTCTACCCGTTTGCCGACGAAAAGTACGGCCACAGCATGGCCCCGGTAGGTGGGGGCATGGAGCACCAGACGATGACCACGCAGGATAGCTTCAACTTCACGCTTACCGCGCACGAGCTGTTCCACCAATGGTTCGGCGACAATGTAACCTGCGCCAGCTGGCAAGACATCTGGTTGAACGAAGGCTTTGCTTCCTACGGCGAATATTTGTCGCTGCAAGCCTTTGTGCCTGCCGATGCCCGCGGATGGATGAACAACGCGCACGAGTACGCCCAGCGCAGCAACGGCACCGTCTACGTGCCCGATACCACCAACGTAGGGCGTATCTTCGATTACTACCTCTCCTATAAAAAGGGCGCGGCTGTGGTGCACATGCTGCGCTACCTCCTGAACGACGACTCCAAGTTCTTCAATGCCCTGCGCACCTACCAGACCCAGTACCGGGGCCGCACGGCGCGCACCGCCGATTTGCAGCGCGTGTTCGAGGCCGAAGCCGGCCGGCCGCTGGGCTACTTTTTTCAGCAGTGGTATCGGGGGCAGGGCTACCCCACTCTGACTGCCCGCTGGAACCAAGTAGGCAGCACGGTAGTGCTGCGCGTAACCGAAACCGCCTCGGTGCCTACTGTTACCCCATTTTTTGATACCGAGGTTGACTACCGGCTTTCCTTTGCCGACGGCACCAGCCAAACCGTGCGGCTGCATCAGGGCCAGCCGGTGCAAACGTTCCAGTTCGCCGCCACCGGGGCCGTCGTTGGCATCGCCGTCGACCCCGACCAGTGGATACTCGACCTGCCGGCTCCAGCACCGCAGCGCGACAACTCCCTGGCCCTGGCCACGCACACGGCTGGCAGCCTCGCGCCCCTCTCCCTGTTCCCCATTCCTTGCCACGACGTGCTGAACCTGGCCGCGCTGCCCGCCGCCACCGTGCAAAGTGAAGTGGTAGATGCCACTGGCCGCGTGGTGCTGCGCCAGGAGTTGCACGTAGCCCGGCCCCAACTCAATACCCAAGCACTGGCCCCGGGCCTCTACTACCTGCGGCTGCTTGGCCCGGCGGGGGAGCTACTGGGCCGAGGCCAGTTTGTGCGGGAATAACCTGCGAGGTAATGATATAAAAAGCGCCAGCCTTCGTGAGAGGGCTGGCGCTTTGGCTTGTATGACGGGCTGATTTAAAACCGCTGGTAATATTCGGGTATCAGGGCCTGGGTTGCAGCGGTGGGGGCCGGAGCGGCCAGTAACTCGCGCAGTAACTCCTCAAACGATGCCGCCGGCGTGAAGCCGGGTTGGCGTACGGCATTGCTGGCTATGCGAATGAAAAGCGGCTCGCCGTTCACCGCTATCAGGTCGATGGTTACCAACCCAAAACGCTGGTTGCAGTCGCCAGTATCGGGGCAGTCTGTGGGGTTGGGCTTGAAGAGTTGCTTGAGCGTGGTTTCTACCAGGTGCTGCTTGCGCCGGGTGCACTGGTCGGCACAGCCGCGATGGTAGCCCATGCCCAGCAGCCGCTCGCCCAGGTGCTCGTAGAAATGGCGGAAGTTGCCCGGGCCAATGCTTGCATCGTAGAAAAACAGCGCGCCTTCACGCCCAGCTTCAAGCAGGGGCTGCACTTGAAAGCCGCGCCGGCCCCCGGCCCCAATCTTATGCAGATGGTAGGCCTTAAAATAGGGCTCCAGCCAGTTCAGAAACACGTGCTGCTCTACCCAGCGGGCGTGGCGGCGCGCCTGGGCCGGGGTGAGCACCACGGATTGCCAGGCCGCCGGGGCGGTTGCTTTTGAGCGAAATAAATTCTGAATGAATTGGATCAAGGCAGCAAATAATTGTGGAGTCGAAACATGGACCCAGTCAAATAGTTTCTGCGGCCAGGTGGGAATTCAGCTTTATTTACCACATTTCACCGCGGCAGAAAGCTGAAATCGGGCCATAAAAAAGCCGGCTCCCATAGGAAGCCGGCCTTGGTGTTGCAGCAGCGGAGCGTCTATTTCACCCGCGTCCAGGTCTGCGACTTGCCAATGAGTGAGAAACCGATGTAGCCTTTCACTTCCATGGTTTTAGCGTCGTTCACTTTCATGTAGCACGAGTAAGTCTTGCCATCCTTGGGGTTGTATATTTTGCCGTCATCCCACTTGTTGTCGCTGTCGTACTTAAAGCCCTGCATGAATACTATGCCTTGACGCAGGCGGTTACGCAACTTAGGGTCAGGGTTAAGATTATCGGTTTTGGGTTTGCCAGTGGCCGGGTCGTTGGGCACGGTCAGGGTAACGATTCTGCCACACAATTTGTCGCCGCATTTAAAGATTTCAAAGGTGGCATCTTTTTCAGCATCAGTCCAAATGCCTATTGGCGACATGGTTTGGGCCGAGGCCATGCGGACAGCGCCTACTACGAGAAGGACAAGGAGAAGCAGGGTTTTTTTCATTTTAAAATGATGTTTGAGTGGGTTTTCGTAGAAAAGGTAAGGGAAAATTCCCGTTACGTGCCAGTCACGGTCACATTGTCGGCAATTGCAACTTTACGGCCAATTTTTGAGCGGGGCGTTTCTATTGAAAAAATCCACCCATAGAGCAAAAGAAATAGCGCTGATTATCAGCCGTAAATTCACTAAAAACAGGCTTTTGCTAGAAAAAACACGGTTTCACTTTGAACCTTAGCCTCCGCTATTAACTTTACCGCTCAGTAGTGAGTGCTACGACCCCGCTCAAGCAGCCCTAAGGTGCTGGGCCGCGCGAACGGAGGATATGTCGAACGTAAAGAAAGGAGGTACAAAATGTCCAGTAGTCCCAACCAAATCCTGCCAAGCCTGTCGAATGTCGTACGCTTCACCGCAGTACGCGCCTAACAACAGCTTCGTGGGGTAGCTCCTAAGGCTGCCCACATTCGGCCAGGTCTTATCGAAAAGACGCCGGAACTGCACCCCAGTTTCGCCGCTTGGTAAGATTTGAAGGATTAGATGCCCGGTTTGCCCAGTCGCCCTTCAATGGGACGGCAGAGGCAGGCCGGGCATCGCTGCGTTAAAGCCCTTTGGGGTTACAATACTGAGTTATTCGTTTTGGCGGGGTGCCACGCACGCGCACTGATTCCGGTTTAACAAGTGCAAATTCGATTGCGAACTGGTGCTTACCTTCTTTTAACGGGGGCCTTTTTTCGGCTAGCTGTACGTGGCTTTACCGAAGATTTGGTGACTGCCCTAGGTGCCGGCTTCGCAGCAGCTTTTCGGGGTGTAGGGGCTTTCGTAACCTTCTTGGGGGTTGCCCGAACCTTGTGCACTGCCGCTGGCTTTCGCGCCACCGCCTGCCGGTGCACGGGTCGCTTTGCCAGCACCGTCGGTAATGGGGCTACGGACGCGGATTTTCCGGCGAGTGGCACTGGATGAGCAGGTAGCGCTACCACTGGCACAGGCGGCCGCATGGTTGCGGCGGGCGTAGCAGCGGGCGTTTTAGCCCGGGCGGTGGCCCCCATTCCGGTGCCGGGCCCCAGCACCCGCCGCACCTGCATGAAGCGCCGTTCGTAGTCGGTGGTCTCTACTTGGCTCACTTTCACGAAGGGCTCGCGGCGCGAGGAGGAAGCGTGCACGAAGCGCAACGGCAACTCGCCCCGGCGCGAGATGACGATGCCTGCATGGCCGGGGGTGGTGCTGGCCTTGTCGGTGCCGGTGAATACGACGATGTCGCCGGGCTGTGCCTCGGCCCGGGCAATAGGCCGGCCCACATCGATGAGCAAGGAAGTGGAATGCGGAATGGGTACCCCAAAATGCGCAAAGGTGTACATAATGAACCCCGAGCAGTCGAAGCCGGTAAGGGGCGAGGTACCGGCCCACGCGTAGGGCGTGCCGCGCTGGGCCAGCCCGAAGGCCACGACGCTGTCGGCCTTGGCCAGGTCGGGCCGGGCCAAAGGGGCCAAAGCCGCTGGTGAGTACGCTGCCTCACGAACCGGCGATTGCTGGGAGGGTGGGCTCGGGGCGTGGTGGCCCAGGCGCGGCAGGATGGCCAGCATGGCCACGAGTATGGCGCCAAAAATCATCCAGATGTACCGCATGCTGCTGAAAAAACGTAGGAGTGGCCAAGTAAGCGCCACGCTAGCCCTAACGGGCCCAGGCACTGCTAGGTTGGAGGCAACCCGGCAACCTTACTTTGTGCCCTTGCTAGTCCCTCAACTATTTCCGAATGTCAAGAAATTCCACTGCCGCGCTCCGCGCCTTTGCCCTGGCCGGGCTGCTTACGTATCCAGGGGGGGCTGCTACGGCTGCTCCAACCCCGGCGGCGGCCGTGCCCTCGCTGCGCTACACACTGAGCATGCCGCTGCCCCAGTCGCACTATTTTGAAGTGAAAATGGAGCTGGGCGGCTTCGGGGCTGAATACACCGACCTGAAAATGCCGGTGTGGGCCCCGGGCTCTTACCTGGTGCGCGAGTACGCTAAAAATGTAGAGGGCTTTGAGGCCCGCACCGCTGCTGGCCAACCACTGACCTTCGAAAAGCTTAATAAGAACACTTGGCGGGTAAAACACCCCAAGCAGGGCAGTTTCCGGGTGAGCTACCGCGTGTACGCCTTCGAGCTGAGCGTGCGCACCTCGTTTATTGATGCCGACCACGGCTACCTGAACGGCAGCAGCGTATTTATGTACCCCGCCGACAACAAAATGCTGCCCAGCACCGTGGTGGTGCAGCCCGCCACCGGCTGGAGCCAGGTGAGCACGGCCCTGCGCCCCGGCACCGGCAAGTTCACCTACAAAGCCGCGAGCTACGACGAGCTGGCCGACTCGCCAATGGAAATCGGCAACCAGAAAGTCCTCGAATTCACGGCCAATGGCACCCCGCACCAAGTGGCGATGTACGGCCAGTATACTGCCGATGATGCCAAGATTGTGGCCGATATGAAGCGCGTGTGCGAAGAAGCGCACCGCGTATTGGGCCAGAATCCGCTCGACCATTACTTGTTCATCGTGCACAACCTGGAGCGAGGCGGCGGCGGCCTGGAACACCTGTACTCAACCACGCTGGAAGTCGGCCGCACGGCGTACAGCACCGACGCCGGCAACAAGTCCTTTTTGGGTTTGGTGGCGCACGAGTATTTCCACCTCTGGAACGTGAAGCGCATTCGCCCGGTGGCGCTGGGGCCGTTCAACTACGACCAGGAGAACTACACGCACATGCTGTGGGTGAGCGAGGGCATGACCGAATACTACTCCAAGCAGATTCTGGCGCGGGCCGGCCTGCTTACCCGCGAAGAGTACCTGGGCAAGTTGGGCAATACCATTACGGAGGTGGAGAACACGCCCGGCAACCGCGTTCAGTCGGCCGCCGAGTCGAGCTTCGATGCCTGGATTAAGTCGTACCGGCCGAATGAAAACTCCAACAATACCCAAATCAGCTATTACCCCAAGGGCGACGTTATCGGCACTTGGCTCGATTTGAACATTGTGCAGGCTACCCAAGGCAAAAAGCACCTCGACGACGTGTTCCGCCTGCTCTACGACACGTATTATGTGAAAGCCAAGCGTGGCTTCACCGACAAGGAGTACCAGGATGCCGTAGCCACGGTAGCGGGCCGCCGCTTCGACAGCTTCTTCCAGAACAGCGTGTACGACACCCAGCCCATCGATTTCGCCACCGCACTGGGCTATGCCGGCCTCACCCTGATGTCGACACCCGCTTCGCAAGGCACGCTGGGTGCTGCTTTCTCGAACCGCACCGGCAAGCTGCTGGTAGCCGCTGTGGAGCGCGACGGCGCCGCCTGGACTACCGGCCTCAGCGCTACCGATGAAATTGTGCTCATCAACGGCGCCGCCCCCAGCGAGGAAACGGTGAAGGCCCTGGCCGGTGGCCCCGTAGGCAGCGAGGTAACCCTGCAAGTGCGCCGCGATGGCCTCCTGCGCGACATCAAGCTAAAAATGCAGGCCGATACCGACCGCAAGTTCACCATCCAGCCAATGGCCAGCCCAACAGCTGCTCAGCAGGCCGTGCTGGCCAAGTGGCTGGGCAAATAGGCTTTTGGAGAATACACAAAAAAGCCCCGTGCAGCTTGCACGGGGCTTTTTTTGTAGCTTGAACCTGCGAAATTCGTTGAAGCTAAGGGTTACTTAATCCGCTTCAGCTCCACTTTCTGCACCGGCGCAATCACGAGCGGCACCTTCTCTACTTTTACCGAGGAGGTGTCGAGGCCGAAGTACTGGTCTTCGGAAGCGATGAACTGGCGGATGTAGAAGTAGGCCTGCATCACGAGCTTCTCCATGGTTGGGAAGTCGTTCTCGACGGAGAGGAACTTCTCGAGTACCACGAAGCGAAAATCGCCGGTCACGTGCTGTTTACTCAGCGACTCGTAGCGCGAGGTGATGTCCACTTCCTTGTTGCGCACCAGGTCCTCAATCACCTTGCGGAAGTAAAGGTTGATGCGCTGCTGCACCCGGAAGCCCAGACGGAAGTTGATGCGGAACACGTCGTCTTTGGCCACTTCCGTTACCTTGTATTCCATAGTGTAGGGCTCGTCGGTGGTGTCGACGTGGATGAACCAGTAGATGTCGGCCCGCTTGGGGCGCTTCTGGAAAATGGAGTAGATGATTTTCTGCTCAATCTCGGAGCTGCGCTCGGCCGAGGTGAGGAACACCAGATGGGTTGAGTATTTCGGAATGGATTCGTCGTCGCTGAGTTGCTTGAGGGCATCGACGTAGGGTTCCAGCTTCACGAATTCGGTGAGGCGGCGCTTGATGTAGTAGGCTTTCAGCCACACGTACATCACGCCCATGAGCGTGCCGCCGATGGCCAGCGACACCCAGCCGCCGTGCGGAAACTTAATCATGTTGGCCACCAGAAACGAGCCTTCGATAATGCCATACACCACTGCAAACAGGATGATGAGCGGCAGGGAAACTTTCTTGGCCTTCAGCCATACGGTGAGCAAAATGGTGGTCATCAGCATGGTGAGCGTGATGGCCAGGCCGTAGGCTGCTTCCATGTTGGTCGACTCGCGGAAGTACAGCACCACCCCGATGCAGCCCAGCAGCAGCAGCCGGTTCATGCTGGGCACGAAAAGCTGGCCCTTCACGTCGGTGGGATAGTTGAGCTTCACCTTGGGCCACATGTTCAGGCGAATAGCCTCGGCTACCAGCGTGAAGGAACCGGTGATGAGGGCTTGCGAAGCAATAACGGCCGCAATGGTGGCGATGCTGATGCCGATAAGTAGGAACCAGTCGGGCATGAGGGCATAAAACGGGTTTTTGCCCTCAAGCATCTGGCCCTGGTGGGCCAGCAGCCAGGCGCCCTGGCCCAGGTAGTTGAGCAGCAGCGAGGTTTTTACAAAAGTCCAGCTAATGCGAATGTTGCCCTTGCCGCAGTGACCCAGGTCCGAATACAGCGCCTCGGCCCCGGTAGTGCAGAGGAACACCGAGCCCAGCAGCCAGAAACCGCCGGGGTAATGCACCAGCAGGTCGTAGGCATAGTAGGGGTTCACCGCCTTAAGAATAACGGGATTCTGCACTATCCAGGAAATGCCCAACACCCCCAGCATGGTGAACCACAGCAGCATGATGGGACCGAAGGCCTTGCCGACAATCTGAGTACCAAAGCTTTGCAAAAGGAAAAGCCCCGCGATAATGCCAATGACAATGTACACGACAATGTCCTGCGTGAGCTGCGGAAACACGTTCTTAAGCCCTTCGACGGCCGATGACACCGAAATGGGCGGGGTAATCACGCCATCGGCCAGCAGGGCCGAGCCGCCGATGATGGCCACGGCCGAAAGCCAAGCCCCGCGCCGCCGCACCAGGGCGTAAAGCGAGAAAATGCCGCCTTCCCCGTTGTTGTCGGCGTTTAGCGTGAGCAGCACGTACTTAACGGTGGTCTGGAGCGTGAGCGTCCAGATAACGCAGGAGATGCCACCCAGCACCAGTTTTGCATCAATCAAGTCGGGCACGCGGCCGCTCTTGAGGATGGACGACATCACGTAGAGCGGCGAGGTGCCGATGTCGCCGTAGATGATGCCTAAGGCAATCAGCAGCCCCGCCCCGGAAATGGCGGTGTGCGAGTGTTTCGAATCAGAACTCATAAGGGGAAAGTCAGGTATCGCAGAGGCGTGGCGGTGGCTGGAATTGGTTTACGGGGCGCGAAGGTAGCAGGTAGACCCGGGCTGGCAGCTTTGCCGCCGCCCGACAATGGTAGCCGGCGGTCAGTATTAGGGGTTAATTTCCGGAGCAGGGCCGGATTGTGCCACCTGGTTATAAAGAGCTGCTTCGGCGGCTTGTTGGGCGGCCAGGCGCATGGTCTCATCGGCGGCAGCCAGCTCGGCGGCAGCCAGGCGGGCGGCGTGGTCGTGCACCCGGAAAATGCGGCGGTTTAGCTCCGCGGTGAGGCGTTGCCAGGGCGGCGTTTCGCCGGGCAGGGCAAAGTTGACGACCTCGCGGCCCAGGCGGTGCAGACGCAAGCGGTTGGTGCCGCGGTGCCCATAGGCCAGCAGCAGGCCGGTGAGGGCCATGCCCAGCATGGCCGGGCCGGTGCGCAGCCCGTTCTGCAAATAGGTAATCATCACGAAGGCCAGCCCCAGCCCGCCCAGCAAAAACCACAGTATCCAGCGCACGTGGGCCACGTCGGCCCGCTCCAGCTCGCGCAGCAGAAATTCCCGGCCCTGCACCGTCACGGTGGTGTCGGTGATAAGCACGCGGCCGTCGTCGGATTTCACCACGGGCAGCGCAGGCAACTCCAGCAGCAGCTCGGGTGCTGCTGTGTAAGTTGGGCCAGCTGCCGGGGCCGGTTCGGCAGGTGTAGTCAGCAAAGCGGCCCCGGAAAGTTGTTCCGGGGCCACGTTGGGCTGGTCAGCGGGAGGCTGCGCTTCGAAGGAATTCATGGTCTTGGAAACAGCCGGGATGGTGCTGATGGGGCGGCTCCAGGTTGGGGCCGCCGTGCGGGTAGCGACGGGAGAAACTCCCGCCGCTACGCTCGCTCAGTTGTTTACTTTCAGCAGCTCCACGTCGAAAATCAGGGCCGTGTCGCCGGGGATGTCGCGACCCGCGCCACGCTTGCCGTAGGCCAGGTCGGAGGGGATGTAGAGGCGGTACTTCGAGCCTTCGGCCATGAGCTGCAGGGCCTCTGTCCAGCCAGCAATTACGCCGTTCACGGGGAAGGTGGCGGGTTGGCCGCGCTGGTAGCTGCTGTCGAACACAGTGCCGTTGATGAGGGTGCCGTGGTAGTGCGTGGTTACCGACGATTTCAGGCTGGGCTTGGCGCCCGTGCCCTGCGTGATTACCTCGTATTGCAGGCCGCTGGGCAGGGTGGTAACGCCGGCTTTGCTGGCGTTTTCGGCGAGGAAGGCTTCGCCTTCGGCTTTGTTGTTTTTCATGGTATCGGGGTCTTGGGTGTCTTCTTCTTCAGCGCCGCCGCCCATCTGCTCCTGCAGCTGTTGCATGGCGGCCTGCATCTGCTCCTGGGTGAGGCGGCTGGGGAGGCCCTGGAGGCCTTCTTTCAAAGCACCGGCCAGGGTCTCTACGTCCAGGTCGAGGCCCTGCTGGGCAAAATTGCGGGCCAGGTCGCGGCCAATGATGTAGCTCACCTGAGCTTGTTGGGAATCGAGGTTCATAAAACCAGGAGGGGGATTGGTGAAACGCCGAAGCCGGCAGCATGCCGGCGTTCGCCGCTGTGAATAGTGTTGCCACGGGTTACGCCGTTGCAGGGGCAAAGTTCCAAAAGCCGCGCCGAACCGGCCAAGCCCGCCGCTTTGGCCGAAACAGCAACAAAAAAGCCCGGCTAATAGGCCAGGCTTTTTTCATAAATAACGCGAATAGGCAGTCTAACGATAGAATAACGGTTAGCAATAGTGCTGGTGGTCGTCGTCGCCGTGGAAGAAAAACGTCAGGTCGAGGTCGGCCAGTTTGGCAGCCAGGTAGGCTACGCCGCCGGCGAGCAGTAACGAGGAAAACGAGAGGGCAGTGGTCTTTTTCATATCGAGTGGGTAATGGCTGGTGGTAATTCCAGTGCAAATATACGACAACTGACGAATAATGTTATGCATGCAGCATAATTAATTCTGCGTTAACCTATCTATGCAGCCTGATAACCAAGCTGGTGCAAACCTATGCGCAGGTCTTGGCTTTCCCTATACCCCAAAATCAACTACTTCGCGCACGCCCCCAACGGGCAAGTCGCCCAGCCAAATGTCGGCCACCCGCACCCGCACCAGGCGCAGGGTAGGGAAGCCCACCGCAGCCGTCATCTTTCGGACTTGCCGGAACTTGCCTTCGGTGAGGGTAATACTGACCCAACTGGTCGGGCCGTGGCGGTCGTCGCGGATTTTGCGGCTTCGCGGCGCAAAATTCGGGGCGGGGTCGAGGCGAGCAGCGCTGCAGGGGCTGGTGAGGTAGCGCACGTTGTGAATGCCAATTTCGACGCCGGTTTGCAGCTGAGCAATGGATTCATCGGTAATCAGGCCGTCGACCTGAGCGTAGTATTCCTTCTCAACTTTTTTGCTGCGCACCAGTTCGCTCGTGCGGCCATCGGTGGTGAGCAGGAGCAGGCCTTCGCTGTCTTCATCGAGCCGGCCAATGGCCATGACGCCTTCTGGAAAGTCGTGAAACTCGCCGAGTTTTCTCTTCTTGGCTTCGCCCACAAACTGGCTGAGGTAGCCAAAAGGCTTGTGGATAAGAAAGTGGCGATGTGACATGAAAACTCGAAAAACACCTGCTGGCGGGCCCTGGCAAAACAGCTAAACTCGGTAAATAAGCAGGCTAGCGTGCTGCAAAAGTAGGGTTTGGGCAGTGCGATTGCATGTATCGTGCTGCCTGAGCGGTATGCGGCGGAGCTAGTGCAGCTCTTCGACTTCGACGCGCTGGTTGCGAGCATCGGGTGTGGGATAGAGCAGGCGGGTGTCGCCATAGCCCACAATTTGGAGGCGGGTGAGGGCAATGCCGGCATTTGCCAGGTAGGCTTGCACGGCCCGGGCGCGCCGTTCGGATAAAGCCACGTTTTTAGCGGGCTCCCCAATGCGGTCGGTGTGGCCGGCAATGCGCAGGCGCAGCGTGGGCCGGGCTCGCAGGTTGGCCGCCAGCTGGTCGAGGGCCGGGCCGGATTCGGGCACCAGCACGGCCGTCGCCGTGCGGAACAGCACGGTGGGCAATACCACGCGCGCCAATTGGGCGGGGCGGGCCCCTGGCGGACGGGACGTGTGGGGCAATGGCCTGGCCACGGCCGGCACCACGCGCACCGTTATGGGTACAGGCCGGCTGCGCGGAGTAGCATAGTACCCCTGGGTGAGGTAAAAGGTGGTGTTTTTTTGCAGTCGAACGGCGTAGGTGTTGCCGCTGGCCAACCGGTGCTGCCGGGCCGAGTCGGCAAACCACTTCACTTCGCGGCCCGAAACGCGCAGGGTGCTCAGGGCGCCGGCTGGTACTGCGGCTGCCGATTTTAACCGAATGCGGTAGAACGTGAACAGGCCGGTGTTGCAGTCGCCCTGCGGGCGGTAGGTGGCGCGGCCGGTGAGGCTTTCTTCGATAGCGTTGTAGGTAAGCGCCAGGCTGCCCTGGCACCAGAAGCCCCCGTTGTTGGTATGCTGGCTGATGATGCGCGCATGCACTAAGCGTAAGACCGGACCAGTTTGGCGGCCACGCATTGCAAAGGCGCCCGTAAAATTGGGGTTGGTGTCGTTTTGCTGATACAACTCGCCGGTGACGGCATTGCCCGGCCACGTGCGCAGGGTGAGGTGCGACGACCAACTGCCCACCCGCGGCGGCGTTACCTCCAGGCCCTGCCAGTTGCCGCTCAAGTTCTGGCAGAGCGCCGGAGTGGTAAACCCTACCGCTGCCACGCCACACCAGATAGAAAGGATTGCCTGTTTCAAGCGTACGTCTACTTTTTGGGAGCTCCGCGCTGCTCGGCCCGGATGCTTTCGGCTACTTCCACCATAGGGGCCACCCAGATTTCCTTTTCGTGAGCCTTAAGGTAGCGCAGCAACTGGCGATGCGCGGGGAGACTCACATTCAGTCCGTGGCCGCCGCCCACGCCGTGAAATAAGAACACCAGTAGCGTGTGCGAGGCCTGAGCCTGCTTCACCAAATCAATGAGGTACTGGCCCGGCTCGCCGTTTATCATGTAGCTGTCGATGTTGGCCAAATCGACCTGAGCAGCGGTTTGCAGGCCGGGCGAAACGCCCCGGGCGGCCACGAAATCATTTTTTAGCTGGTCGTAGAACTGGACGCCGCCAATGGTGCGGTCGCCGCAGGGATAGGCGAAGGTGCGGGTGGTTTTGCCGTCGATGGCCGCGAGCAGGGTGTTGTTGGCCCGGATTTCATCCACGGCGCGGCCCACAGTGTACTTACTTAGGTCGTGGTCGGGGCTCACGAAGCTGCGGCCGGGCAGGCTGCCATCGCAGGGATGAAACAGGGCGTGGTTGCCCAGCTCGTGCCCGCGCCGGGCGGCGGCGCGCCACTCGGAAATGCGCCTGGTTACGGCCGGGCTGTAGCCAATCAGGTAAAAGGTGCCGCGCAGTTGCACCGAGTCCAGGGCCGGCACCACGTTGTCGAGGTCCACGTCGATGGCGTCGTCGTAAGTGAGCACCACGGCACATTGCTTGTTGTTCCAGCGGGCCGGCTGGGCACATGCCGGACTGGTGCAGAGAAGCGTTGCCAGCAGCGTAAAACTCGTGAGCAGTTTCATTGGGGCGGTGAAAGGCCGGAGCGCAAAGATGCCGCCGCCAGGGGCGAACCTGCGTGGCCGGCTATTTTATTTCTTCCACTTCGACGCGGCGGTTGCGCACGTCGGGCGAGGGATACAGCGGGCGGGTGTCGCCGTAGCCCACTGTGCTCAGGCGCTCGGCCGCAACGCCCGCCTTCTCCAGAAACTCCTTCACTGCCTGGGCTCGCTGCTCGGAGAGCACCTGGTTTTTGTCGGGTTCGCCCACCTTATCGGCGTGGCCGGCTATGCGCAGCTTTAAGTCGGGCCGGGCTCTCAGCTCGGCCGCCAACTGGCTCAGAGCCGGGCTGGAGCTGGGCAGTAGCTCGGGCTTGCCTACTTCGAACAGTACCGTAGGCAATACCACCAGAGCCGGTGCGGCTGGCAGAATGGGTGGGGCTGGCGGAGCAGTTGCCACAGTCGTATCGGCTGAAGCTGGGCCTTGAGGTGCTGGCACGAGCGCTGGTTTGGGCGGAGCGGCCTTGGGCGGGGTACCGGTTACCTGAATGGTGATGGGCACCACCGGGCTTTCCTTGGTGGGGTAATAGCTCTGCTGCAGGTAGAAGGTAGTGGTTTTGCTCAGCTTGGCGCGGTAGGTGTTGCCGGCCGTCAGCGGCTTTTTCAGCGCGGCATCGGCAAACCAGAGCACGTTGCGGCCCGAGACGCGCACGGTGCTTTCGACCCCGGCCGGCACCGTGGCGGCCGATTTTATCTTGATGCGGTACAGCGTGAGGGTGCCGATGCTGCAGTCGCCCTGCGGGCGGTAGGTGGCACGGCCGGTGAGCTTCTCGAGGGCCGGGTCGTAGGTGAAGGTGATGGAGCCATCGCACCAGTAGCTGTTCATGGTGCGGCCGGTTTCGTTCAGCTTCTCGCCGTGTTCGAGGCGCAGGCCGGTGGCGGTGCGCGTACCCTTCATCTGGAAGGTGACCGTGATGCCCGGGTTGGTGCCCACTTCCTCGTAGAGAATCCCGAAAACGTTGGTGCCCTTGCTTTTTTGTAGCCGGAGCACCGAGGGCCAGTAGGCGCCGGGCTGGTGGGTGTCGGTTTCAACGCCCTGCCAAACGCCCGACAGGGATTGGGCCGGAGCCGGGGCCGCGAGTAGCAGGGCCCCGATGCCATACCAAAAGCTGCTTTTCATGCTGCAATCAATAAGCTCAGTAGATGGGTAAATGGCCGAAAGGACGGGTGGGAAGGCCGGAAGTTGCCCTCCCCAGCACAAAACGGCCCGGCACAAATTACGCTACGCTGGCCCCGTCGAGCAGGCGCCGGTGGTAGTTGACTTGGCCCAGGTGGTAGCTCAGGTGCGTGGCCAGGTGCACCAGGAAGTATTCGGTTGAGGTCCGCGCTTCAAACACGAGCAGCGGATACTCGGCCAGCATATCATCCGCTGCCAGGCCACGCAGGGCTTGCTCCACCTCGTCGCGGACTTGCTCCACCTGCCGAACCAGTTCGGCCCGGGGCACTCCTTTCAGTGAAAATTCTCGGTCTCGGTCCCGCGTATAAGCAACGCCGCCCAGCGTCGCGCTGATGTAGGTAGTCAGGTTACCAATTAAATGCAGGCACAGATTGCCCGCTGAATTAGTGATACCTTTTTCAACGTGCCAGATTTTATCCTCGTCCTGGTAGCTCTGTAGTTCCTGTTTCAGGCGGTTGAGGTCACGGGTAAATAGTTGGCGCAGCGTGTCGGTTAGCATTAGGAAAGGATTGAGGTCACAGGGGTGAATTACGAAAGGCCAAACTGTAGAACGTCATGCTATGCGCAGTCGATGCACAACGTTCTATAGTTTGGTTGAGTATTTTCCAGACTACCCAAGATAGGCCATTTCCTCCGCACTCAGCTTCATATCGGTGGCCTTCAAATTCTCTTGGAGGTGCGCGAGCGACGACGTGCCGGGGATGGGCAGAATCCAGGGGGAGCGGTGCAACAACCAGGCAATGTTAAGCTGCGCGGGTGTTACGCCGCGTTGCTGGGCCAAGCCAGTCAGCTTGTCGCCGGCATTGGGCAGGCCGTGCACCAGCGAGAAGAAGGGAATGAGCGGAATGCCGTGCTGCTCGCACAAGTCCAGCACTTCCTCCCCGCCCGTGTTCACGCCGTAGGGTAGCTGCAGGGTGGTGCGCTGCGCGTAGCCGTACATGTTTTCGACGGTGGCAATGGCCCCCAACTGAAGACCGGTTTCCAGCTCCTCGCGCGTCACGTTGCTCAACCCCACGTGCAGAATTTTGCCTTCGCGCTGCAACTCGAACATGGCCCCGAGCTGCTCCTCCAGCGGCACCGCGCCGTGGCCCATCAGCCGCAGGTGCACCAGCTGAATCTGCTCGCGCCGCAGGGTGCGCAGGTTGTTGTCGATGCTTGTGCGCAGGTTTTCGGGGGTATTGAAGGGCACCCAGCTTTTATCGGGCCGGCGGGTGGCCCCCACTTTGGTGCAAAGCACGAGGTCGGCCGGGTAGGGGTGCAGGGCTTCGGCGATGAGGCGGTTGGTGACGTCCTCGCCGTAATAGTCGGCGGTGTCGAGAAAATTCACCCCCGACGCAACGGCCTTGTTGAGGATGGCCAGGGCCTGCGAGCGGTCGGCGGGCTCGCCCCAGATGTCGGGGCCGGTAAGGCGCATGGTGCCATAGCCAAGCCGGTTGACGGTGAGCGGCTGGGCAGAATGTTGGGCAATGGTGATGGTGCTCATAGAACAGCGTTAGGAGTTGGTAAGCAGAAGACGCTTTGCTGCCCGCTATGTTTGAAGGGGAGCCCAGTGGTTTCGGCCAGGGCCGCTTACTTCACACGCTATGCTCTCACACGCTTCGCCCTGGCGGCGGTCCCTGCAGCGGTTCTATTGGCACTCGGTGCTGGCCCTCACAGTGTTTTTTGTAGTGGGCACGCCTATTACCTGCGCACCTACGGCGTGGTGCCCGAGTTCAAGGCCGGCCTGCACGGCGGCCCGGTAATGGCCACCCAGGTTAGGGCGATTAAAACCGAGCTGGTATTCCACGGCGACGTGCTGAATACCACCGCCCGCATCGAGGCCAAATGCAATGCCCTGACTAGCCAGCTGCTGCTGTCGGCGGCGCTTCACGAGGCGCGGGCGCATCCGCCCGAATTCCGCTTTCAGGCACTGGGCGGGTTTCCCCTGCGCGGCAAGGCTGGCACCGTTGCCCTGTACTCGGCCGAAATTCAATAAGAAGCCCAACCATCTTGGGTTGCCCTGTATGTTTGCATTACCCTCCGTCGATGCTCGCTCGTACCCATGCCTGCCCCTTCCCCAAAACTTAACGCTTTCACCGACCCGGAAGCGGCTGCCGACGGTTTTAACAACGACTTGGAAGTAGGAGCGGAGTTGGCCCAAGACGTGCGCCGTCCCAGCCTCACCGCCGCCGTCGCCAGCACTGCTACCAAGCTGCTGCCGCTGGTGGCCCTGCTCGATTCTATTCAGCCTTCGGTGAGCAAAGAGTCCGTTTTCCGCATCCGGCGCCGGAAAATCAAGCAGCACTTCACCGAAGTATACGCCGAGCTACACGCCGAGCGGCCCCGCCGCGAGGCCCTGACGCACGCCTTCCAGGCCCTGGCCGAGCTGGTGCTGGAAGAAACCCGCGACATCAGCAAAGACGAGCTGAAGCAGGCCGCCAAGGAAGTGGTGCTGGCCACGCTGCAGAATGCGCCCGCCCTCATCAACATCGCGCACCAGGCCCGGCTGTTGGCCTAATGGCCCTGGCAACGGTACTGCCACTCCTCCGGCCGGATATTGGCCTGCCTGGGCAGCGCAGTTAAGCTATTCGCACCACGACTTTGCCCTTGGCGCGGCCTCTTTCCACATATTGCAGCGCCGCGTTGGCGGCCTCAAACGGGAATGCCTGGTCCACCACCGGGCGAATAATGCCGACGTCCACCAGCGCACCAAGCTCCCGCAGCTGTGCGCCGTCGGGGTGCATAAACATGAAAGAATAAGTAGCTTGGTGCTTCTTGGCAAGGCGCCGTACGCGAAAGCTGAGTACGCCCATCACCTGTTGCAAAAGCCAGTTCATGCCCTGGTGTTTGGCGAATTGTGGGTCGGGTGGCCCCGACACCGAGATGACTTTGCCGCCGGCTTTCAGCACCTGAAATGACTTTTCCAGCGCTTCCCCACCGAGCGTATCCAACACGAGGTCATACCCGTTCAGCATGTTTTCAAACGACGCTTTTTTGTAGTCGATGACCAAATCAGCCCCCAGCTTTTTCACCCACTCCACATTGGCCGTGCTGGTTGTCGTTGCCACAAAAGCCTCCAGGTGTTTGGCGAGTTGAATGGCTATGGTGCCCACGCCGCCCGAGCCGGCATGAATGAGGACGCGTTGCCCGGGTTGCAGCTTCCCCAAATCTAGCAGCGCCTGCCAGGCCGTGAGACCCACCAGGGGCAGGGCCGCGGCTTCTTCCATGCTGCAGCTGGCGGGCTTGGGTGCAACAGCCGCTGCGTTCACTGCCACATACTCCGCAAAAGCCCCCATGCGGTCGGTGTCGACCCGCGCAAACACCTCATCGCCGGGCTTAAACTGCGTCACCCGCGTTCCCACCCGCGCCACTACGCCGGCCGCATCGTTGCCCATAATGTGGGGGAAACGCAACGGCAACACCTGTTTAAGCTGCCCGTCCCGGATTTTGAAATCCACCGGGTTGATGCTGGCGGCTCTAACCTGAATTAGCACCTCATCTTCTTTTACCAGGGGCTCCGGCATTTCGGCGAGCGTTATCTGCTGGTTGCTGCCGTAGCGCCCTAACACAAATGCTTTCATGTGGCGGTGTAGTTAAATGATGCGCTCGTTAGGCGGACGCACAACGTAGCCCCACAAGATATACCAAATGCCACTCCCACCTCCCGGCGAGTTCGAGGGGCTTAGAGCAGTTGAGTTTAGCGCGGTTTCGTGGTCAGTGTACAGGCTGAGCGACGTAGGGTGCGGGGCTTGCCCCCGCCCGTCGTTGAACGGAACCGGTCAACGGGTGTCAACGTCCGGGCGGGTACAACCCCCGCCCCTACATCCACTGACTCCGAAACTGCTTTAAGTATCGAACGACTGCCCAGCCGCCACAACCAGTTAAGTGCCTAGCCAACTGTGGTTCAGAAGTGGGCTAAACAGTAGGCTGAATGTTTTGCTTGCTCTTGATGAGCACCGGTTGGCGGGCTTTTCCCTTGGTTCGACCTTTCTTGAAGGTGATGGTCCAGATGCTGTCGTAATCATTGTCGGGCCACTCCAGCGGTTCTTCGATGCCCAGGGCCTCGGCAATCTTCACAATGTTGTGATGCTCCCACACCAGTAGCACGGTGCCGCGGTGGTGCCGAAGCTCCTTCACGAGGCCCTTGATTTCGTCGGGCGCATAGTTGCTGTTGATGGTCAGGTTGTGCTGTACGGCGTAGGGCAGCACGGTTTGCATCATCCGCACGCGGGTGGTATCCTCCTTGTCGGTGCCGATGCACGGCACGTAAGTGAAATGGGGCGGGCGGGGCAGCAGTTTATTGAGCACTTCGGGGAGGGCCAGCGCCCGTTCGAGGCCTTCGGGGGATAGGTTGTCGCCCGCGGTGGGCTTCTCGCCGTGCCTGATGATGACAATCTGCAGCAAAGGGCCTTTGGGTGCCGCCGGTGCCTTGGGGTGGACCGGATTAATATGATACAGCAGAAAAAGCTTGGTTCTATCTACTTCGGTCAGACGGTCAATCATAAGGTAAGGCAATTGTAAAGGGGCATAATCAATTAACGAATGCCCCGGCCGGCAACAGCTTAGCTGCGGCATACTAGCCCGGCAAGCGCAGGGTTACAAACGAGCATTGGCCAAGCGCTTTGAAATTTATTCAAGCAAGTAAGTGCGAATGCCACCTGCGACGAGCAACTTACCAACAATGCGGTAGCCAACACCCCAACGCTTGCTTTTGCGTTGGGCCCGGCGCCCCACTGCTAGCCGTAGTCCGGGAGCCATAAGAAACGGCTGTTGAGGCTTGGCCCGCTCGCTTGGTCAGTGTTTCATCTTCCAATCGCCCTGCTCTCCAAAAGTTGGCAAGCCGGAAGGGCAGAGCAATGTATTGCACTGTCTAAAGCGCTAGCAACACTCTATTTTTTGACTTTAAATTGCTTGTCAACACGTTTTAGCAACATGCCTACCAAGCCTTTGTAATTATAAATAGACGATTCACTGAAACTATCTAATACGTATTTATCCCGCGACGATAAATCCTGGATATACAAATCGACAAAGGTATCGGCGGTAGCAGCATCCACGATGGTCGTATTTGCGGTGGCAGCATCTTTGCCTTTGAAAGTCCCGTTCGTGAATGCATTAAAGGACTGATGGAAAAGCACGTACTTATAGCCGCGTGCGGAATAATATGACGTAGAATCCAGGGTCGTAATGCGATAAGGAAAGGGATAATGCGCAACTGCTGCTACCAATTGCTCATTGGCACGAGGGTAGTTAATGGCGTGCTGCTGCAACAGTTTGTAGTGAGCGGCCGGCATATTCGCGGGCCGTTCGGCAGGAACCGGAGCTGGCCGGAATTTGATAAACAACAGCTTGCTTTTTGGTAGGTCCTCAGGCAGTGTTTTGCTATAAACACTGCCAGCTGGAGGCGCCTGTTGCGCTAGGGCCGGCAGTATTGGGCAATTACTGATGCAGAAAAGGGCAATTGGAAGAGCTAATTTTTTCATAAAGGCAATTTATAAAAGGTGATAGCGCCTTGGCTATCCATCAGTCAGGCGGTTTGAATCGGCACCGGCTGGGCATGGATGTTAGAACATCATCGTGCCTCAGTAGTACGCCTTTTCGGTAAATGCTATTTGCCCACCCCAAGCCGCGTTTCCGCAAGGTAGTTTAAGGGCCGCTATTTTGCTGATTTTTACGGCGTAAAAGCTGCTACGCTCGCTCAATGGGCAACTACGACGCATCAAACCTATCCCGCTTTCGCGCTGTCGCCAGCAACCACTAATCCAGCATGACCGTGTGTACCCGCGTTTCATATCGCAAGAGCCCGCGCCACTCGCCGAACCAGATATGGGAGGATATGAGCTAGCCGCGTGACGATGGCGCTTACCAGATTCGCCCCTTAAATTGCCTAAGAACCTGTTTAAATTATAGTGAAAGGCCATAAAAACGATGTAGAAACGCATACTTGCGTCTCGTCGTCGAACGGATACCGCTTTTTTCGTTCAACGACGAGACGCAAGTATGCGTCTCTACATCGTTCGTCGATTAACTCTAACCGCTTTAAAGGAGGCACCAGAAACTAATTCACTATTTCGCTAAAATGAAACGGGTGCTTTCCCGTTGCACAAAGTAGCTCAAGAGGCGGCGGAAGCTACTGCAGAAGCGGCACGCGGTACGGCTGCGCCCAAACTCGCGCCAGCTAAGGCTTCGGAGGTGGTGTACATGGGCAGCGTGTGGTGGAGACGCAACATGTTGCGTCTCGTCGTCGAACGAACATCCCTGCGCCGTGTAAACAACATCAGCAACGATGAGACGCAACATATTGCGTCTCTACATCGTGTACACCCACCCCGAATCCGCTCTAACTGACCGGAAGGCGAAGTAACTGCCCTGGATGGCGGCTCACCGGGCTTATTTTCCTGCGGCGGCCTTATCGCGTAAGCCGATATATCATCAGCGCCGCCCGTTCTACCAGCATGGGAAACTCTTTTAGGTTGATGGTTTCGCCGGCGGCGTGGGCGCCCTTGCCCGATACCCCCAGCCCGTCCAGGCAATCGAGGTACTGGGCCACGTAGGAGATATCGCCGGCACCGCGCGAGCCGGGGTCCCCGGCTGCTACCGGGCCGTAGCCCAGGGCCCGGCTGGTCTGGTCGGCCAGGGCCGCCAGCTTTTGGTTGCCGGGGGTAGAACCCATGCCGGGATAGCCATCCGAGAAGGTGATTTCGGCGCGGGTGCCCGGCAGGCTCTGGGTTGCAATGGTGCGCATCCGGGCGCGGGCGGCTTCTTTTTGCTCCTCGGTCAGAAAGCGTAAGTCGCCCGCAACGGTAGCGGTGGGGGCAATAATGTTGGTTTTGCCCACCACTTCCCCCCGGGCTTTGGTTTCGTCGTACGTCGCTTCGGCGCCCCCTACCAGCAGCCCGGGGTTGAAAGTCAGGTACTGCTCCTGGCTGAGGGTTTCGCGAAAGGAATTGAGGATGCGGGCGGCCTCGAAAATGGCGCCATACCCCACGCCGGGTTTAAAAATGCCCGAGGAGTGACCAGTAGAGCCCGAAGTTGTCAGTCGCCAAGTACTGGAACCGCGCCGGGCCGTGGCCACGGTGTGCAGGTTAGAAGCATTCTCGAAGCCGAGGGCCACGTCCGCTTTACGGGCTCTGGCAATGAAGTCGGCGCGGCTTTCCGCGCCTGCGCCTTGGCGCTCTTCGTCGCCGGTAAAATAAGCGGTGATGCTGGCATCCTTGAGCAGTCCGTTGGCCTGCAAGGCTTGCAGGGCCGTCAGTATCACCACGTCGCCGCCTTTGATGTCTAGCACGCCCTGGCCGGTGGCGGTGCTGTCGTTTAGGCGGGTGTATTTCGGAAAGGGCAGGTCCAACTCAAACACCGTGTCGAGGTGGCCAATCAGGATAAGCTTTTTGCCCTTTTTGCCCTGGCGGTGCGCCACCAAATGGCCGGCGCGTTGCATACTGGCGGGCATGGCTACCCAATCGGATTTAAAACCGATGGCCTCGAATTCCTTCTGCAACACGTTCCCGACTTCCCGCACTCCTTTCACGTTCAGGGTGCCGCTGTTGATGTTCACCAGCTGCTCCAGCAGCTTTTCCGCCGTCGGCATGCGCTGGCGCACTGCTGCCACAATGTTGCGTTCGGTGGGGGTGAGTGTTTGGGCCTGCGCAGAGAAGCAGCACAGCAAAGCAGGAATAAGGAAACGTTTTTTCACAGGCGCTGAATAAATCGGATTCGTGAAGCTACGCCGGTTCCGTTGGCCGCAGGACTAGCCGCACCCTATATGTTCCGAACGGGTGCAGGCGCTTGCTGAGGTAGTACTTCTTGGCTTCAAGCCAGACTCACACAGCCAAACTGTTCTGGTGCCCGTCCACCAGCGCACAGCCGCCTCTTGCCCTGGCTGGATAGGCAAGTGAAGCTGTGCGACGCAACTCGCGCCAGTTTGAAGGAAAAGCTGAAGCCCATCCGAACGCTGCCAGCCAGCTGCTTGCGTTTTTACTTCTTGAATACCAAGTCGGCTTTCTTCAGCTGAAGGGTCGAATTATCAGAAGAAAGCAGCAATGTGCCGAAATCATATTCGCCCGTAGCAGGTGCCTCAAACGACCCCATGCGGCCCGTAAAGCTGCGGGTAGTGTGCTTGTTAACTACCGTTTTTACCTCGCCTACCGTCAGGCTGGTGTGCAGCGGGTCGAGGCGTTGCGACGGAAGGGCTAGTCCTTTTGGAAGCTGCACAAAAAACTCCAGCTCCAGCGGCCCGTCATAGGCAATGTCCATATCGGCCCAAAACTGGATTTTATCGCCCTTGGTCAGCTGTAGCTTCGTGCGCTGGTAAATCATCTTTTCAGGCATAGCGACCGCTGAAAAGGTGTTGCGGCCTACTTCCTTGCCAGTCAAAGCATCACAGGAAACCAGTCCGATTAAGCTAAGCCCAATGGCTAGTTTTCGGTAAGCGGCGTGGGGCATAATGGTAGTGGTTGCGAGTGGAAAGCCTCGAAATGGTGGATGGGCCAAATGTAAGTCGGTGGCAAGGCTTCGCTACCCAAACGCATTTTACTAGTATGAGCTACTCCGCACTTGTAGATGCTTGCGGAAGTATTTGCTTTCCCGTCCGCCCCCAGCGCCCCCGCCGCCTCTTGAAGTGGCGGGAGAGGCGGGAGAAGCTGTTGCAAAAACTCTAAGCATGTCCGCCCCAGTGCCCTTGGCGCCTCTCAGAGCCGCAGGGGAAGCTTAGAGTGTCTGGCTAGCATGCGTGGGCGGGATACAAGAGGTTGCCTTGAAGGAATAGTTGCTGAAGTTAAGCTCGAACGAAAGAAACTATTCTTCAGATTCAAATTTAATATTGGGATAAAATCTCCGATACGTGATTCCGTATGAATGGCTTCCAGGCAGATTTTTGATAATCTGATACTTGGTTAACAAATGTCCATTGTAAGTGCTTTGAACTTTTGAGTTTTGGCTATCTGGAATGTACTCCCATTTGTGTCCCAATGTGGAAACGCTATTTGCAAAAAGGAGTGCTTGTTCATATGTAGAAAGCTGTGCTCTGAGCATTTTAGCGTATAGATACCTTTTAGAATTATCTAAATCTGGATAGGTGTCTACGTATTTGAAACTTTGGAATAGATGCCTGAAGTAATGCCCTAGGCGGTGCTGATGCCCCTCGTAGTACCTTGAAAATTTGACTGAGTTTATAAAGTCTTGCGCTAAAGGAGAAACACTGTCTGACTTTACCTTATTGCGATGGACATCATAGAGCTCATCTATCAATAGACGTAAATCCTTTAGTGATGAGTGTCTGATGCCTTTCCAGCGTGCAAGTGGGTCTTTATAATTGTTTTTTGGTTTAAGTTTTATAAAAAGTAATAGCCTGAAAAGATAATGATTATTGTATTTGTCTTTTAGCTTATTTCTTAAAATAATCTCACCTTCCTCCTCGATTCCGAAGTAAGTTAATTGATATGAAATATCAATTAGGCAAAGCTCAATGGGGTTAGCCTTTATTTTATTATTATTGATAATCGTTTGCAGTGTTTTTAAATATTGAGGAGTAATATAATCAAGAGGTTTGTCTGAATTTGAAAACTTCTTAACCTCCCGATAACAATCTGTGAATTCACTGAATATAATCCTAAAAACCTCTCTGTTCTCGGCTCTAATGGACTTGTTATTTAAATAATAATTATAGCTAAGTTCACTTATGTTCTCTCTGTGCAGGCGAACCATCTCGAAAAACGAGGATTCGAATGATTCTCTAGAATTTTGTTTGGCTTGCTCCTGAAATGACAGAAATATGAGGAGGGTGCCAGCAAGAGTAAAAATAGTTCCAACTACTCCGCCGACGAAATCGCCAAATTGACCTGTTGCAGTAAAATCAATTGTTTCTTTTTTTTGATTTGAGTGGTTAAAAAAACCTGGAACGTGGTAGTCATTTATCCTTGATGAGAATAAAAAATATATCAAAACAATCGTCCCAATTACAACAAGAAACCATGCAAAAAATTGAGTTGTCTTATTACTAATCATGACGCTTTTGTTCGTTGTGTTTAAAACGTTTGAATGTTGGTTTCAAGGTGATTAATAAAAAGCTACTGGCTTCTGCATATTCCGACGGTACTGCCAGCCTACCTCAAACAGCGCATTCATCACTTGACCAGAGAAGTTGAAGTTTCTCCCAAGCCACAGCGCCTAAAGATGCAATCCGAATCCACTCAAGGTCATTCAGGATTGCAACGTCATCATAATCATTGTTTCCAGGAGAATTGTAGCTATCAAGAGTAGTATGCCATTCAAATAAGGCGCCCATCTCTTGCTCGCTTACATAGCCGTTTTCAACAAGCTGGTTGTAGCTCATGCCACAAAGCAAGTCATCGAAATAGCAGCACATAAACTCCACGAAAGTGTAGTGTACGCTCGGTTTTTCTGCATCAAGCCAAGTTTTGCGTTGGTGGTCGAGTGAGGTGAGTTCTTCAATAGAAGACTTCCACCTCACTCGCCACAACGCTAGCAATTCCTCATCAGAAACAGAATCTGACGCGCTTGAAGAGTCTTCGGCAGCCATCAGAACTACATATTCCGCCGGTACTGCCCGCCGACCTCAAACAGCGCGTTCGTAATCTGCCCGAGCGAGCAGTATTTCACCGTTTCCATCAGCTCCGCGAACAGGTTGCCGTTGGCAACTGCTATTTGCTGGAGCTGCTTGAGCCGCGCCGGGGCCTCGGCGGTGTTGCGCTGGTGCAGCAGGACGAGCATGTCGATTTGGTACTGCTTTTCCTCCTCCGTGGCGCGGATGACTTCGGCCGGCACCACCGTAGGCGAGCCCTTCGACGAGAGGAAAGTATTCACCCCGATGATGGGGTACTCGCCCGTGTGCTTCAGCATCTCGTAGTGCATGCTCTCCTCCTGGATTTTGCCGCGCTGGTACATGGTTTCCATGGCCCCGAGCACGCCGCCGCGCTCCGTGATGCGGTCGAATTCGAGCAGCACCGCCTCTTCCACCAGGTCGGTCAGCTCCTCGATGATGAAGGAGCCTTGCAGCGGGTTTTCGTTCTTGGCCAGACCCAGCTCGCGGTTGATGATGAGCTGAATAGCCATGGCGCGGCGCACCGATTCCTCGGTGGGCGTGGTGATGGCCTCGTCGTAGGCGTTGGTGTGCAGGCTGTTGCAGTTGTCGTAGATGGCATACAGCGCCTGCAACGTGGTACGGATGTCGTTGAAGTCGATTTCCTGGGCGTGCAGGCTGCGGCCCGAGGTCTGGATGTGGTACTTCAGCATCTGGCTGCGGGCGTCGGCGCCGTACTTCAGCTTCATGGCCTTGGCCCAGATGCGGCGCGCCACCCGCCCAATCACGGCGTACTCCGGGTCGATGCCGTTGGAGAAGAAGAAGCTTAGGTTCGGGGCGAAGTCATTCACGCTCATGCCCCGGCTCACGTAGTATTCCACGAACGTGAAGCCGTTGCTCAGCGTGAGGGCCAGCTGGGTGATGGGGTTGGCGCCGGCCTCGGCAATGTGGTAGCCCGAAATCGACACCGAGTAGAAGTTCCGCACCTTCTCAGTGATGAAATACTGCTGCACGTCGCCCATGAGGCGCAGCGCAAACTCGGTGCTGAAAATGCAGGTGTTCTGGGCCTGGTCTTCCTTCAGGATGTCGGCCTGCACGGTGCCGCGCACCTGCGTCAGCGTCAGCGCCTTGATGGTAGCGTACACCTCGGCTGGCAGCACCTGGTCGCCGGTCACACCGAGCAGCATCAGGCCCAGGCCGTCGTTGCCGGCGGGTAATTCGCCCTGGTAGCGGGGGCGGGGCTGCCCCAGCGTGGCATAAATGGAGTCGATTTTTGCGTCAACTTCTGCTTCCAGGCTCTGCTCCTTAATATAAAGCTCGCACTGCTGGTCGATGGCCGCATTCATGAAAAACGCCGCCAGCGTCGCCGCCGGGCCGTTAATAGTCATCGAAACCGACGTGCTGGGGTTGGCCAGATTGAAGCCGGAGTAGAGCTTCTTGGCATCGTCGAGGCAGGCGATGCTCACGCCCGCGTTGCCGATTTTGCCATAGATGTCAGGCCGCACATCCGGGTCTTCGCCATACAGCGTCACCGAGTCGAAGGCCGTGCTCAGGCGCTTGGCGGGCAAACCCAAACTCACGTAGTGGAAACGGCGGTTGGTGCGTTCCGGTCCGCCTTCGCCGGCAAACATGCGGGTGGGGTCTTCGCCCTCGCGCTTGAAGGGGAACACGCCCGCCGTGTAGGGAAATTCGCCGGGAAAGTTCTCCTGCATGGCCCAGCGCAGGCGGTCGCCCCAACCGGTGTAGCGCGGCACCGAAACCTTGGGAATCAGGTTGCCCGAAAGCGACTTGGTGTGCGTCTGCACCCGAATTTCCTTGCCGCGCACCGAGTACACGTACTCCGGGTTGCGGTAGTTCTGGAGCGTATTTTCCCAGTTTTCCAGAATGGTCTGGCTGTCGGCATCCAGCCGGCGGAGCTGGGCCTGCTTATTCTTGCTGAACTCCTCTACCGTGCTGGTGTCGGCTTTTTTCTCCGCTTGATAGTGCTCTTCGAGCTTGGCAAACGCCCCGGCCACCTCGGCAATGTTGGCCTGCTCGCGCACCCGCTGGTCGTAGGCGCGGTTGCTTTCGGCAATCTCGGAGAGGTAGCGCGTACGGTGCGGCGGGATGATGTAAATCTTCTCCGAATCCTCCACCGTGGTTTCCAGGTGCGAGGCGAAGATGGCGCCGGTTTTGGTTTCCAGCATCTTCAGCACCGCCCGGTACAGGCGGTTCATGCCGGGGTCGTTGAATTGCGAGGCGATGGTGCCAAATACCGGCATCTGGTCGGTGGGAGAGTCCCACAGGCCGTGGTTGCGCTGGTACTGCTTGCGCACGTCGCGCAGCGCATCCAGCGCCCCGCGCTTGTCGAACTTGTTCAGCGCAATCACATCGGCGAAATCGAGCATGTCGATTTTCTCCAGCTGCGTGGCCGCACCGTACTCCGGCGTCATCACATACAGGCTGGCGTCGGAGTGCTCGATAATCTCAGTATCAGACTGGCCGATGCCGGAGGTTTCGAGGATAATCAAATCGTAGTTGGCGGCGCGCACCACGTCCACGGCATCCTGCACGTAGCGCGACAAAGCCAAATTGCTCTGGCGCGTGGCCAGACTGCGCATGTACACCCGCGGCGAATTGATAGCATTCATCCGAATCCGGTCGCCGAGCAGGGCCCCGCCGGTCTTGCGCTTGCTGGGGTCTACGGAGATAATGGCAATGGTCTTCTCCGGGAAGTCCATCAAAAAGCGCCGCACCAGCTCATCCACGAGGCTGGACTTGCCCGCGCCGCCCGTGCCCGTAATACCGAGAATAGGAGCGGGGCGCCGGTTGCTCAGGTTTTGATTCTGGTCGTTTTCGCTGGTTTGGAACGCCACCACCAGGTCGCCTTTCACCCGCTCAAACTCCTCCGGGAAGTTCTCTGCCGCCGAAATAAGCCGGCCAATGCTGCGGGCGTCTTTCTCCTTTACATGGCTAACCTCGCCATTCAAATTCTGCCCGGTCGGAAAATCGGCCTGCTCCAGCAGGTTGTTAATCATGCCCTGCAAGCCCATCGCGCGGCCATCATCCGGCGAATAGATACGGGTAATCCCGTAGCCCTGCAGCTCCGCAATCTCGGTGGGCAAAATCACGCCCCCGCCGCCGCCGAAGATTTTGATGTGGCCCGCGCCGCGCTCTTTCAGCAGGTCGTGCATGTACTTGAAGTACTCGTTGTGCCCGCCCTGGTAGCTGGTAATGGCAATGGCCTGGGCATCTTCCTGAATGGCGCAGTCCACAATTTCCTGCACCGAGCGGTTGTGCCCCAGGTGAATCACCTCCGCGCCGCTGCTCTGAATAATGCGGCGCATGATGTTGATGGCCGCATCGTGCCCATCGAACAAAGCGGCGGCGGTAACGATGCGTACGTGGTTCTGAGGCTTATAGGGTGCGGTGGGAGCGGGGTGCATATTGTAGGGAGTAGCGCGAACTTTTAGTCCGCGAACGTGAGGCTGGAAAACGCAGGCAAAGGTACGAAGAAGCCCCGGCGGGGCCCGTTCGCGTAAGTTTAGACTTTTAAGCAAGCTCCAATGTTCCGGCCGCAACCAAGAAGCACCCAGAATGAGTAAACGCAGTGTTTCTTTTTTCGAGTTTGAGCAAGTCACCCAAGAACTATCAGGACAGCAAGTCTGGCGTAGTCGGGCCGGCTCAGGCACAGGTTCCATTTTCACAATGGAGTTCAGACCCACACTGAAAACTGATAAGCCCCAAAGCGAATTTTCCCTAATGGTTTACTGTGCTTGGCGAATTGTCGAAGCCGGACGCATCATCTGCACATGGCATGAGGATGCCGATAATAACATCGCTCCTGCACTAAAAACTCTGGAAGGCACTCCTGTCACCAAAGCAATTCTTACGGAGTGGGGCGATTTAACGATTGATTTCTTGAATGGTCGCTCTCTGCATGTCTGGAACGACGCCCCATTCAAAGACGGCGACAGTTGGTTTGTCGGCTACTCAGGCTTGGGATATTATTCGGTGTCAACCCGAAACGCTTTTTTCTACGAGCTTGAGGATTATTAACCCACCCCGTACTACCGCAGCTTCCTTAAATCCAGCACAAACCCCTTCAGCACGTCCTCGCCCAAAAGCTCCCGCTCAAAGCCCTGCACGGTTTCATAGCCAGTCTGCCCGGCGCGGAAGATGTAGGTTGTTTCATCATCGCAGGAAAGCAACCACCCCAGCGCGGTGCCATTGGCGCGGTATTCTTCCATCTTGGCCAGCAGCACTTTCAACGAGTCCGTTTTGGACCGTAGCTCCACCACAAACGGCGGGCAGATGCGGGCAAACTTGCCCTGCTGCTCCGGACCCAGGGCGTTCCACTGCGCGGCCGGCACCCACGAGGCATCGGGCGAGCGCACGGCCCCGTTGGGCAGTGTGAAGCCCGCGTTGGAATCGAATATCTCGCCGGCTTCAGGGTGCAGATTCCACCAGGCATACAGTTGACCAATGAGCCGGGCATTGCGCTTGCCGGTGAGCGAGAAGGTGGGAGCCATAATGAGGATTTCTTGCTGCGCGTTGCGCTCGATGCGCCACTTGCGGTGCTGCTGGCAGAAGTCGAAAAACTCGTCCTCGCTCATGCGGCTCATGTAAGGGTCGTCCAACACCAGGGGTTCGTCGGCAAAGAGCGGGTTCATGGCAAATCAGAAAACAGGTGGGTTACTAAGGTACGAAAAACGCCCCGGCGGGGTGGCCGGGGCGCTCTGAGTTAGCTAGGGCAACGGTCGGAGACCTATTGGTTCTCGATGGCCTTCATGCCGGCCTCGGCCACCGCGTGGTCGTCCTCCACGGTGCTGCCCGACACGCCGATGGCGCCGATAACGTGGCCGTCGGCATCCTTAATCGGAATGCCGCCGGGGAAACTGATGAGGCCGCCATTGGAGTGCTCGATGCCGAAAAGCGGGCCGCCGGGCTGCGAGAGGCCGCCAATCGCACCAGTAGGCATATCAAAGTAGCGGGCCGTTTTAGCCTTTTTAATCGAGATGTCGAGCGAGCCCAGCCAGGCGTCATCCATGCGGATGAAGGCCGTGAGGTTGGCCCCGGCATCCACCACGGCAATGTTCATTTTAACCCCTAGGTCGAGGGATTTTGTGTGGGCCGCTTGGATGGCCGCTTGGGCTTGTTGCAGGGTAATTCCCATAAAAAGAGGTGTTCTGGGTGTAGTAAAAGTAAGCTCGGCAGAAACTGCTGGTAAGCTGATAAGTTGTTTGGACCTTATTTGGTTGGCTTCACTTGCTGTATTACTACCTTATTGTCTCTTTTTAATCAGTGAAAAACGGGTCAAGTACACTGCTTTCAGCTGCAGCGCCCACAAAAAAAGCCCTGGCTGGCCGGGGCTTTTTTACTGATTGCAGGCTAACTAAAAGCTATTGGCGGACTCAGCGCCAGCCGCCACACCACCGCGAGCACCACGGCCAGCCCAATTATTCCCCAGGCCATTCGCGTTGCCTGCGGCCGTTTCACGGTATCCGAAAAAACCTCATTCATGCAGGCAAGCCCCATTGGGATAAGTAAAAGCGCCATCATTGCCAGGTGCAGGGCTTCCTGGATAGTCAGGTAGGGCATTTTCAGGAGCATGATAAACAAGCTACCAGCCAGCCATGGTGCCGCCAGGGTGCTCACCACCATTTTCTGGCGGTTGGAGTAGCGCATCACTGTTTTCGAATCGTGGGCCTGCAAAAAGGCAATGGCGCCGAAGTAGCCCAGACTCAGTTGTACCAGTCCGGCCAGCAGGGCCATCACCACGTTCACCACGTTGCCCATGCGAAACAGCCAGTCGAATACGTACCAGGAGCCTGAATGCGTAAACGTGTCGGCTAGCAAGGCCCCAAAAACGGCGTTGCATGCATGAAATGCAATCCAGAGCAGCAGGAGCTTGCGTTGCCCCCGGCTTGCCCGCTCGCTGCGCCAGTACCAGCGAAATACCACCAGCCCCAGCACCAGGCAGGCCAGGGGCCCAATCCCGTACACCGTCACTACTGCCGTGCGCCACCACTCGTTGTCGCTTAGGGTGTACACAACCCGGCTCGGGTTCCAGAGGCCGCGCAAATGAAAGTGGCGCGAGGCCAGCACTTTCACACTTTCGTGCAGGGCCCACACCAGGTAGTACGCCAGCACATAAAGCCCCGTGCCGTTGAGGGCCGAAACGACGAACTTATTTTTTTCGGCCTCGGCCGTCTGCGGTGATAACGTAGAAGTTTTCGGCTCCATAGGCGCAGCTTAGGGAAATAATAAAGGGGAATTGGCAAAACTAAGCACTTGGGCCCAGATGCCCGCTTTCTCTACTGGCCCCGCGCGCCGCCTGGCGGCTGGCTTTTGCGCCCCGTAGTTCGTACCTTCGCCCTCTGAAAAACCGCCCTCTGTGAAGAATATCCGCAACTTTTGCATCATTGCCCACATCGACCACGGCAAAAGCACCCTGGCCGACCGCCTGCTGGAGTTTACCAGCACGGTGGCCAAGCGCGACATGCAGGCCCAGCTGCTCGACAACATGGACCTCGAGCGCGAGCGGGGCATCACCATCAAGAGCCACGCCATTCAGATGCAGTACCCCTACAAAGGGGAAATCTATACGCTGAACCTGATTGACACGCCTGGCCACGTCGACTTTAGCTACGAAGTAAGCCGCAGCATTGCGGCCTGCGAAGGTGCCCTGCTCATCGTGGATGCCTCCCAGGGCATCGAAGCCCAAACGATTTCCAACCTGTACCTCGCCATCGGTGCCGACCTGGAAATCATTCCGGTGCTTAACAAAATCGACCTCCCGCACGCCATGCCGGAGGAAGTAACCGATGAAATCGTGGACCTTATCGGCTGTAAGGCGGAAGACATCATTCACGCCTCGGGCAAGGCTGGTATCGGCATCGAAGCCATTCTGAACGCCATTATTGAGCGCGTACCCGCGCCGAAAGGTGACCCGGATGGCCCGCTGCAGGCCCTGATTTTTGACTCCGTCTTCAATTCCTACCGCGGTATCGAAGTTCTGTTTCGCATCAAAAACGGGGTGATGAAAAAGGGCGACAAGCTCCGTTTCATGGCCACCGGCAAAGAATACGGCGCCGACGAAATCGGTATTCTGGGCCTGAACCAGGAGCCGCGCACCGAAATGCACGCCGGCAACGTGGGCTACCTCATCTCGGGCATCAAAGAAGCCCGCGAAGTGAAGGTAGGCGACACCATTACCCACGTGCACCGCCCCACCCCCGAAGCCATCCAGGGCTTTGCTGATGTGAAACCTATGGTGTTTGCCGGCATTTACCCCGTCGACACCACCGAATACGAAGAGCTGCGCTCCAGCATGGAGAAGCTGCAGCTCAATGATGCCTCGCTGGTGTGGGAACCCGAAACTTCGGTCGCGCTGGGCTTCGGTTTCCGTTGCGGTTTCCTGGGCATGCTGCACATGGAAATTGTGCAGGAGCGCCTCGAGCGCGAGTTCAACATGACGGTCATCACCACGGTGCCCAGCGTGCAGTTCCACGCCACCGGCACCAAAGACCAGCTGCTGACCATCAACGCGCCGAGCGAAATGCCCGAGCCGAACCTGATTAAGAGCATCGAGGAACCCTACATCAAAGCCCAAATTATTACGGCTTCGGAGTACGTCGGCGCCATCATCACGCTGTGCATGGATAAGCGCGGCATCATCAAGGGCCAAAGCTACTTGACTTCCGAGCGGGTGGAGATGAGCTTTGAGCTGCCGCTGTCTGAAATCGTGTTCGACTTCTTCGACAAGCTCAAATCCATCAGCCGCGGTTATGCCTCGCTCGACTACGAGCTGATTGGTTTCCGCGAGTCCGACATGGTAAAGCTCGACGTGATGCTGAACGGCGAGAAGGTGGATGCGCTATCGGCCATTGTGCACCGCTCCAAGAGCTACGAGTGGGGCAAGCGCCTCTGCGAGAAGCTGCGCGAGCTGCTACCCCGCCAAATGTTCGACATCGCCATTCAGGCTTCTATCGGGCAGAAAATCATCGCCCGCGAAACCGTAAAGGCCCTGCGCAAGAACGTAATCGCCAAGTGCTACGGCGGCGACATCTCGCGCAAGCGCAAGCTCCTCGAGAAACAGAAAGAAGGCAAAAAACGGATGCGTTCCGTGGGCTCGGTCGAAATCCCACAGGAAGCATTTCTAGCTGTGTTGAAAATCGATTAATGAAAAGGGCCGCTCTCCATATGGAAAGCGGCCCTTTTCATTACTGCTTCACTGTTGCAATAACCCGTTTGTTATGAGTTGGCTGCGCCAAAAGGATTTGCAAAGGCTGCACTGCCAACGCCTTCAACAGGCCCCACGTAGCGGGCGCTGCCCAGCCCAAGGTACAAAGGCCAGAAAAATACGCTGAGAATCAATTCGCCGGTTTCGCGCTTGCCAAAAGACTTACCCAAGCTGATGTACAGCGTGATAATGAAGTAAATGTTGACAAGTGGAATGAACCACAACAAAAGCTTAATAGCCTCGCGGCCCACAATCTCATGCAGCACCACCAAATTGTAAATTGGAACCAGCATTGCCCAGCCGGGCTTGCCGGCTTTTTCGAAGGTCTTCCAGCCGCCGTAGATGATGGCACCAAGGAAGGCAAAATAGGCTAGGCCGAAGATTAGGCTAAATAAGCCGCCGAAGAAACTGCCAAGCAGCATGATTAATTGACTCTGCATAAGGGAAAATGTTTGGTAAATGTGGAGTTTTCGCTTGCAATATAGGAACTTTTTAATTGTGCTTTTTTTGAATCTTCACAAATTACCCTTTTACTATGAATCCAGCTGTAGCATCCAGCACTACCAACCTCATCGACGGCAAGCAGACTGCTGAAGACATCAAAGTTGAAATCGCGGCCGAAGTGGCCAAGCTGAAAGCCGCGGGCCTGAAGGTGCCGCACCTCGCCGCTATTCTCGTGGGCCACGATGGCGGCTCCGAAACCTATGTGCGAAACAAGGTGCTGGCCTGTGAGCGGGTAGGGTTCGCCTCCACACTGCTTCGGTTTGAGGACGACATCACCGAAGCAGAATTGCTGGCCCGGGTCGACGACCTGAACCAGGATGCTGAAATCGATGGCTTCATCGTACAGTTACCGCTGCCCAAACACATCAACCCGGAAAAGGTCATCGAAGCTATTCGCCCCGAAAAGGATGTCGACGGATTTCATCCCATGAACATTGGCCGCATGGTGGCGGGCCTGCCCGCGTTGTTGCCCGCCACGCCCTCGGGAATCGTGGAGCTGCTTAGTCGCCAGGGCATCAAAACCAGCGGCAAGCATGCGGTGGTAATTGGCCGGTCTAATATTGTGGGTACGCCGGTTAGTATATTGCTGGCTAAGAATTTGGATACGGCTAACTGCACGGTTACTTTATGTCATTCGCGCACCGAAAACCTGGCTGAAATCTGCCGGACGGCCGACATCGTGGTAGCGGCCATTGGCCGGCCCGAGTTTGTAACCGCCGACATGGTGCGGCCCGGCGCAGTAGTCATCGACGTGGGCACGACCCGCGTGGCCGACGCCTCCAAGAAAAGTGGCTACACCTTAAAAGGCGATGTGAATTTTGCCGAGGTAGCGCCGCTGGCTTCGGCTATCACACCGGTGCCGGGCGGGGTGGGCCCAATGACCATTGCCATGCTACTGCTCAACACGCTGCGGGCGGCCAAGGGCGAAATCTATCCCCGGGCAGTGAACTGATTTTTTGGAATATTTGGTTAAGCTGTCCCAGTGCTGTACTTTTAAGTCCGGCACTGGGAACAGCTTGTCCTGTTGCCGGCGTTATGGATGCTACGCTTCCTGACGCCTTTTTTTATTAGTGCACGTGACGTTACAATCTTCTGAAATTATTGCACCTTTTGGTGAAGCAGCCGTGCCAGCGTTGGGCACGACCCTGCCCGTTATGGAGCAGTTTTACACCATTCAGGGTGAGGGGTATAACACTGGAAAGGCGGCCTATTTCATTCGGCTGGGTGGCTGCGATGTAGGCTGCGTGTGGTGCGACGTAAAGGAATCGTGGGATGCCGCTGCGCACCCCCGCCAAACGGTGGACCAGCTGGTGGGGGCGGTGCTGGAGTACCCCGGGCGCGACGTGGTAATAACCGGTGGCGAACCCCTTATGCACAACTTGGGCCCGCTCACAGCAGCGCTGCAAGCCGCAGGCTGCCGAACCTGGCTCGAAACCTCGGGGGCGCATTCATTATCTGGCACTTGGGACTGGATATGTCTTTCTCCCAAAAAATTCAAGGCCCCGCTACCCGACGTGCTTGCCGCCGCCCACGAGTTGAAAGTGGTGGTGTATAACCGGCACGATTTTACCTGGGCAGAAGAGCACGCGGCCCTGGTTACAGCCTTCACCCGCCTCTACCTGCAGCCTGAGTGGAGCCGCGCTACGCAGATGACTCCTGAGCTTGTCGAATACGTGAAAGCACATCCACGTTGGCAGGTATCGTTGCAGACTCACAAATACTTGGACATTCCGTAGTTTACCCTATGCGCCGCTTTTCAGTGTTGGGGGCTTTGCGCCTCGGAGTGATGTGTCTGCTGAGTGCTGCCACGGCCGAAACGGCCTGGGGCCAGTTGCCGCCCAAAGTGCCGACTCCGACCAACACCAAAGCCCGCGGCCTGCTGGAGAAAGCGCAGGGACACGTGAAAGAGCGCGACTTCGTGAAGGCCGTGGAGGTGCTTACGCAGCTCAACCAGAAATTCCCCTCCTTTGGTGATGCGTACCTGTTAAAAGGTTCGTTGCTCAAAGCTATGGGCGATAATCGCGGGGCAATGGCGGCTTACCGCGACGGCCTTGGCAAAGTGCCGCTCGACGGTGCCCATGCTTCCGAATATCAGTTAGTCGGCGACCTGGCCCTGAGTTACGGCGACTATCAAACGGCCCTCGATTCCTACCGGCAGCTGATGAAGGTGGCGCCCAAGGCGCAGAAGAACCTTGCCAAATCGCAGCGCCAGCTGCTTACCTGCGAGTTTGCCCTCGAAGCCCTGAAACACCCGGTGGGTGAAGCGCCGGTGCGCCTGCCCGCCCCGCTTAATACCTTCAAGTTTCAGTATTTCCCCGACCTGACGGCTGACAACCGCTTCCTGCTATTTACAGGCCGGCCAGCGGCCAGCAGCGGCGAAGACCTGTATGTAAGCCGCCAGAACAAAGATGGCAGCATGGGCGAGCCCCAGCCCATTTCACCCGCCATCAATTCGAGTTACAACGAAGGCGCCGGTTCAATTTCGGGCGACGGCAAAACCCTCGTTTTCGCCTCCTGTGACCGGCCCAAGGCCATTGGCAACTGCGACTTATACATCTCGCGCCGCACCGGCAACAACTGGAGCTTCCCGCTCAACCTTGGGCTGAATGTGAATTCGACGGAGTGGGACTCGCAGCCCTCCCTATCCGCCGACGGGCGGACGCTCTACTTCACCTCAACGCGGCGCGGTGGGCAGGGCCAGGAAGACATTTACATGACCACCCTGCAGCCCGATGGCAACTGGAGCCCCGCCCAAAACGTGGGCACGCCGGTAAATACCCCGGGCAAGGACATGGCTCCGTTCATTCACGCCAGCGGCACCACGCTATACTACGTCACCGATGGCCTTGTTGGAATGGGCGGGCTCGATGTGTTCCGCTGCGAAAAGACAATTGCTGGCACTTGGAGCCTCCCCACAAACCTTGGGTATCCGCTCAACACGTTTGAAAACGAAGCTTCGTTGTTTATTACTTCGGATAACCTGAAGGGATTCTGCTCGCGCAGCCGCGCCAGTGAGGAGCCGGCTGGTGGCTACCGACTGGCCCGTGAGCGCCCCGTTGAGCTATTCGGTTTTCCGGTGCCGCCGCCCGTGAAGGCACGGGAAACCAGCACGTATACGCAAGGCCGGGTCTTTGATGCCAACACCAAAAAACCGCTTAAGGCCGAGGTGAAGCTATACGACCTCGACACCGATGTACTGACGCAGTTCGTGACTTCCGACCCGGAGTATGGCGACTACACCGTGGTGTTGAACGAAGGCCACCACTACGCCATGTATGCGGCAGCCGATAAATACTTGCTTAAAAGCCTGAGCTTCGATTACAGCAGTCAGCACGCTTTTAACCCGACGGCGCTCGATATTTATCTGGAGCCGGTGCGTTCGGGCCGTAGTGTGGTGCTCAACAACCTGTTTTTCGACACGAACAAGTACGAACTCAAGCCACAGTCGCGCACCGAGCTGAATCGTCTCATTGAGTTTATGCGCCAGTACCGCGACGTGCAGATTGAAGTATCGGGCTACACCGATAACGTAGGCTCGCCCGAGTCGAATCAGCAGCTTTCGCAGCGCCGGGCGCAGTCGGTGGTCGATTACCTTTCCGGGCACGGCATCTCCGCCAACCGTCTGCGCTCGCGTGGCTACGGCGAAACGCACGCGCTGGCAGCTAACGATACCGAGGCACATCGGCAGATGAACCGCCGAATCGAACTGCATATTTTATAAGGCTGCGCCGTTTGTGCGGCTTCAGAACTACGGCCAACACTGCTGCGGCGGGTTCAGACGGCAATTGCCGCCTGAACCCGCCGTTTTTGCTCGTATTGCTGGCAGGCAATTGCCCATGCTAAGTTTATTCCGGGCATTTTTCGTGTAACACAGCCAATTAAAGTAATGCTCTAAATGAAGTGCAGGTGGGGTCATAAAGCCGCATTTTACTTAAAGCAAGGCTTTAAGTAAGTGAAAATATAGTTGGATTTTGCCGGTGAAAATATATGGCTTGCCCGTTGGCGAGCACTTTTTTTGTTTAACTGTCCGCTTTTTTTGCAAATTCTAACTAATATAAAATCAGATAGTTATAAGGGTTTAGGAAAACGGGCTGGTGAAAAAAGTGCCAAAAAAAATATTTTTCGTTCAAATAGAAATTTTGTCTACGTTTGGATTGGTCAAACACACCAACTCTGGCTACTCAACGCATTAATCCATCTTCACCCCCAATTCCATGAAAAATCTGTTTCTGGCAACTTGCATCGCCGCGGGTGTTACTGTTACCCCGGTCGCCATGGCTGGCCCCGGCGAAGGCGCTTACTCATCGGCTATGATGAGCCGCGCTACCACACTCACCCGGGCCCTTGCGCAGCACATTCCTTTCAACGAAGCCCAATACCTGGCCGTGAAGCAGCTGCACCTGCAGATGCTAACCGAGCGCCGCGACCTGGAAATCATCCTTAACGGAGCCAGCGCCGAGGAGCGCGACAACCAGCTAGCCGTTGCCCAGCAGCGCTACGAAACCGAGCTGAGCCAACTGCTCCAGCCCCAGCAGCTGGTGGCCTACCAAAACCTGCGCACCAGTTTCACCGCGCACCGCCTGAAATAGGGGAGGAGCCGGTACCGGCCTGACACGAAAAAGCCCGCTTTGCAGAGCGGGCTTTTTGTTTGCCTTAAAACCAAGCAGAAAATCTAGCGGGCCTCAATACCCTTATAGTCGCGCTCCAGTTCGCCGGTGTAAATCTGGCGGGGACGGCCGATGGGCTCTTTGTTCTCGCGCATCTCTTTCCACTGGGCAATCCAGCCGGGCAGGCGGCCCAGGGCAAACATCACTGTGAACATCTCAGTAGGGATGCCCAGGGCCTTGTAGATGATGCCCGAGTAGAAGTCCACGTTCGGGTACAGCTTGCGTTCGATGAAGTACTGGTCGGTAAGGGCTGCTTGCTCCAGCTCCTGCGCAATTTTCAGCAATGGGCTGTCCTGCATGCCCAGGGCCTGCAACACCTCGTCGGCGGCCACTTTGATGATTTTGGCGCGCGGGTCGAAGTTCTTGTACACGCGGTGGCCGAAGCCCATAAGGCGGAACGGGTCGTTCTTGTCCTTGGCTTTGTTGATGAACTTGCTGGTATCGCCGCCGTCAGCCGCGATGGCTTCCAGCATCTCGATAACTTCCTGGTTGGCGCCGCCATGCAGCGGACCCCACAGGGCGTTGATGCCAGCCGACACCGAGCCGTAAAGGCTGGCATTGGCTGAGCCCACCAGGCGCACCGTGCTGGTGGAGCAGTTCTGCTCGTGGTCGGCGTGCAGGATGAGCAGTTTGTTGAGGGCGCTAACCACTACCGGGTTGATTTCATACTTCTCGGTGGGGAAGCTGAACATCATGTAGAGGAAGTTCGCGCAATAGTCCATGTCGTTGCGCGGGTAATTCAACGGATGGCCCATGTTGTTCTTATAGGTCCAGGCCGCGATGGTTGGCATCTTCGCCAGCAGGCGAATGATATTAAGCTCCATCTCCTCGGGGCTGAGGTCAGGCGACACGCTCTGCGGGTAAAAGCCCGTGAGGGCGCAGATGAGCGACGACAGGATGGCCATAGGGTGCGTAGCCGACGGGAAGCCGTCGAAAATCTTGCGCATGTCCTCGTGCACCAGCGTGTGCTTGGTAATTTGGCCGTTGAAGTGGTCGAGCTCGGCCTGGGTGGGCAACGCCCCGTATATCAGCAGGTAAGCTACTTCCAGAAAGCTCGACTTTTCGGCCAGCTGCTCGATGGGGTAGCCGCGATAGCGCAGGATGCCCTCCTCGCCGTCGAGGAAAGTGATGGCGCTTTTGGTGGCACCGGTGTTCTTATAGCCCGAATCGAGGGTGACGTAGCCGGTCTGGTCGCGCAGCTTGCCAATGTCGAATGCTTTTTCGTGTTCGGTACCTTCGATGACGGGCAAGGTGATGGACTTGCCGTCGAGGATGAGTTCAGCAGTTTCTGCCATGGGCGGGAGGGGTGAGGAGATTTAGGGTGCGAAACTACGCCACAGGTTGTAAGCCGGGAAATTTTTTCGGCCCCGGTGGCTACTGGCTTTACACCCAAAGCAGCCCCGAGGTTTCCAAAAACCATGCAAATGCCCGTTTGTTCGTCTTTGAGAACGATTGCGAAGATTTTAGGGCAGAGGTACAGCAGTTAACAACTTGGGCCACTATTTACCAATACAGAACTGCGTGAAAATGCTGGTGAGCAAATCTTCCGAGGATATTTCGCCGGTTATTTCGCCCAGTGCCGCCAGGGCATGGCGCAAGTCGGCGGCTAGTAGTTCGGTGCCCCGACCGGTGTCGAGCCCCGTTTGGACAGCCGCGAGGTGGGCAGCAGCCGTTTCTAGCGCGCGGGCGTGGCGCACGTTGGTGACGATGGTAGCGGAAGCATTGTTTTCGAGCGCAGAGCCCCGCACGCGATGCACCAGGGCCGCCTGCAATGCTTCGAGCCCCTGGCCCTGACTTGCTGCCAGCAGCACCAGCGGTATGTCCGGGGCTTGGCCGAATTTTTCCAGTCGAAACGCACTTTCAAAAGCGGCCAGCGCTTCGGGAGAAACCAAGTCGGTTTTATTGCCCACGGCCAGCACAGGCAAATGCAGCCCTTCCGTCAAGGCCGCGATTTCGGCGCGCACCTGGTTCGGAGACAGCTCCGCCAAATCAAACAAATAGAGCAGCATGGCCGCCTGCCGCACACGCTGCCGGGTGCGTGCCACCCCAATGGCTTCCACTTCATCGGCGGTGTCCTCGCGCAGGCCGGCGGTGTCCACGAAACGAAACCGCAGGCCGTCGATGCTCACTTCATCTTCGATAAAGTCGCGGGTGGTACCGGGAATGGCCGAGACAATGGCGCGCTCCTCGCGCAGCAGGGCATTGAGAAGAGTGGATTTGCCGGCATTAGGATGGCCAGCAATGACGGTGGTGATGCCGTTTTTGATGACGTTGCCCAGCTCAAAGGAGCGGAGCAACCCCAACACCACGCCGCAGACTTCGGCCAGCAGCGCCGCCAGGCCGGTGCGGTCGGCAAATTCCACGTCTTCTTCGCCGAAATCCAACTCTAGCTCCAGCAACGCCGCAAACTTGATGAGGCGGGCACGCAACTCGCGCAGCTCCTGCGAGAAGCCGCCGCGCAACTGGTTCAAGGCAACTTTATGACTGAGCGCGGAGTCGGCGGCGATGAGGTCGGCCACCGCTTCAGCCTGGGCCAGGTCCATGGCCCCGCTGAGGAAGGCGCGCTTGGTGAACTCGCCAGCTTCCGCCAAGCGCGCACCGTGGCGCAGGAGCAGGGCCAGCACTTGCCGCACCACGTAGTCGGAGCCGTGGCAGCTGATTTCGACTACATCTTCGCGGGTGAAAGACTTCGGGGCGCGGAAGAGGCCGACCACCACTTCGTCGAGGATGTCGCCGCCGTTGGGGTCGCGCAGGGTACCGTAGTGCAGGGTATTGGCAGCCGCTTCGGCGAAGCTCTTCTTGGAAAACACAGCCGCTGTAATGGCAACTGCGGCAGACCCGGAAAGCCGGACGACGGCCAGCGCGCCCGCGCCCGGCGGGGTCGACAGCGCGACGATGGTATCGGAGAAAAGAGTCGTCATGCCGTTACAAACAGGTTGCGGCTCACCTCGGCTGAGATAAGAGCAGTGCGCTCGCGGTTTATGCTGAGCTCAAATGAATTATCAAACGTTACCTTGTCCAGTACTTCAACTACGGCACCAAGCTGCAGACCCACTTTGTCGAGGTATTGGAGGAAGGGAGCGGAGGTATTTTTAACGGCCGCGAGGGTGCCGAACTCGCCTTTGCAGAGGTCGGCCAGCAGGCGGTGGGCGGGCCGGCGAATGGCCCCGTCTTCGGCCGGAATGGGGTCGCCGTGCGGGTCGAGGGCGGGGTGGCCCAGGAAGGCATCGAGCCGGCGCATGAGCAGCGGCGACTGCACGTGTTCGAGCTCTTCGGCCACCTCGTGCACCTCATCCCAACTGAAACCGAGCTGCTGCACCAGGAAAACTTCCCACAACCGGTGCTTGCGAATGGTGAGCAAGGCCAGCCGCTGGCCTTCGGCCGTGAGCTGCACGCCGCGGTACTTCTCGTAATTCAGCAAGCCCTTTTCGGCCAGGCGGCGCAGCATATCCGTCACGGAAGCGGCGCGGGTAGCCAGCGCGGCGGCAATGCGGTTGGTGCTCACGCCGGTGTTGTCCGGCTCGGCTTCGGCCAGCTTGAAAATGGCTTTGAGGTAATTCTCCTCGGTGTGGCTGGGCAGTTTGGCGGGAGGCGCGCTGGATGGGATGTCGCTCATGCGGGACGGTCTGGCATGGTAAGGCCAGTACAAAGCTGCATCAAAATCGAATGCACGCTTGGTACTGGCCCCCTAATGCACATCATTCAATACTTAAAACTTCAGCAGAGCCGAGGCCCAGGTGAAGCCCGAGCCAAATGCAGCCAGGCACACGAGGTCGCCGCGCTTGATTTTACCTTCCTGCACGGCTTCGCTGAAGGCCAGGGGCACCGAAGCGGCGGTGGTGTTGCCATAGCGCTGGATGTTGCTGTACACCTTGTCGTCGCCGAGGCCCATTTTCTGCTGCACATACTGGGTGATGCGCAGGTTGGCCTGGTGCGGGATGAGCATGTCGATTTCGGAAGCCTGCAGGCCGTTTTGGTCCAGCGCCTCCTTGATAACCTGTGGAAAGCGCACCACAGCGTGCTTGAACACGTTTTGGCCGTTCATGTAGGGGTAAAGCTCGGCCTGGTTGGCTACAATGTATTCCACCCGGTTGTTGCGGTTGGAACTGGGCTCTTTTACGATGAGCTCCTCGGCGTGTTCGCCCTGGGCGTGCAGGTGGGTGCTGAGAATGGCCTGGTTTTCGGATGGGCTTGGGCGCAGCACCATGGCGCCGGCACCATCGCCAAAAATAACGGCCACGCCGCGGCCTTCGGGCGATTTATCGAGGCCGGAGGAATGAATCTCTGAGCCTACCACCAGCACCGTGTCGTACATGCCAGTCCGGATAAACTGGTCGGCCACCGAGAGGGCGTAGACGAAGCCCGAGCACTGGTTGCGCACGTCGAGGGCGGGGCAGTTGTTGGTTATGCCCAATTCGCGCTGCATGAGCACCCCGGAGCCGGGGAAAAAGTAGTCGGGCGAAAGTGTGGCAAACACAATCATCTGCACGTCGTTGGCTTCCACGCCGGCCATTTCGAGGGCCTTGCGGGCCGCGTTAGCCCCCATGTTGGCGGTAGTGTCCTTGCCCTCCTCGAACCAGCGACGCTCTTGAATGCCGGTGCGCTCCTGAATCCAGGCATCGGAGGTGTTCATCATCGGCTCCAGCTCGGCGTTTTTAACAACCCGGCTGGGCACGTAGTGGCCGACCCCGGCGATGAATGAGTGACGTAAAGTTGCCATGAATGGTGGGAGGGAAAAAGTTGGGCTAGAGGAGAAAGAGCAGCCGCAAAGGCGGCAATAAATCGGGTGGAATTACTACGTGCTGCGGGCAATTTGGGGCGCAAAGGTGGCAGGTTAAATGACAGATTCCAGCAAATGCCACAATTTTTTGCCTTCGCCAGCCCACCGCACATCAGTAGGAATGCCGTTGGGATAGAAAGAGTGACCTTGCAGCTGCGCCACCAGCGCGGGTCCGTCCACGGGCTGGCCAAAGTCAACGGGCAGGCCGGCTCCGTGGGACTCCAGCAGCTCCAGCCACAGCGGGTTGGGCGTGGAGAGGACCGGCAGCCCGTGGGCCAGGTACTCAAACAGCTTGGTGGGGCGGCAGCGTTCCGTGCTGGGGTGCGGCCGGTAGGGCAATAGTCCCAGGTGGCTGCGGCCAATTTCGGCCACAATGCGGGCGTGGGCCACCAGCTCAGCCCCGCCGATGAGTGTTAGCCAGTCGGGGTTTTCAGCGGCCTTTTCCTTCAACTGCTGTAGTAATACTGGCTGCTGGCAGAAACCGATGATGGTGAGCTGTGCCCTGCCAGGCCAAGCCGCCCGGAGTTGGCCGGCTAGGGCAACGGCTTCCCACACCCCGTTGAGCTCCGAAATGGTGCCGGAATACAGCAGGCGCAGGAGTTCGTGCGGGGCTGGCAGGGCCAGGGGAAGCTGGCGCAGCTTTTCATCAGGCTGGGGCTGGTACTTGTTTTCGAGTACCACCACTCGGCCCGGCGGCAACTGGGTCAGAAATGGCAACTCGGCCGCGTAGCTGATTTCGGCCAGAATGAGGCCGGCCGCGTGGCCGGCAGCCAGGGTTTCGACCCACTGCAGCCCGGCCGCCAGCCAGCGGCGCGTAAGGCCCTGGTACACGTGCTGCGTCGAAACATTAAGAGCGTAGTTTTCGCGGATGTCGTAGAGAAATTTTCGGCCCCGGCCCAGCGCCTGCCAGAGCAGCGTGAGGGTCAGCAGTTCTGGGGCGTGCACGATAACCAGATTCGGCTTCAGCTGCCGCAACAGCTGCCAGTAGCGCCATTGCGCAGTTAGCCGGTTCAGGCTGAGCCTGCCTCCCGTGAAAATGGGATGGAGGGCAATTTTCTCCTGCTTAACGCTTGCTTCCGATGAGGCACGCCCGGCTATGTGCACCTGCATCCCGGTTCTGCCCGCCAGCGTGCCGGCAAACTTGCCCCGCATACGGGTATCGTCCACGGGCTTCAATACCGAAGCCAGCAGAATAACGAATTGAGACGGACCAGAGCCAAACACGCCTCAAAGATGGTAGTTTTGCTGATTCCAAGCGGTGCGGGCCTTACCCGGCGGCTTTTCTAATATATTCATTTCGCCTCCTCACATGGCTGACCTGCAAACTCAAATTGAAGCCGCCTGGGCCGACCGCGCCCTGCTCCAAGCCCCCGAAACCAAAGCTGCCATCGAGCACGTCATCGAAGAGCTCGACAAAGGCCGCTTGCGCGTGGCCACGCCGCCCACCGAAGACGGCGGCGAGTGGACCATCAACGAGTGGGTGAAGAAGGCCGTGATTCTCTACTTCCCCATCCGCCAGATGAGCACCCAGGAAGTCGGCCCCTTCGAGTTCCACGACAAAATGGCCCTTAAAACCGACTATGCCGGCCAGCAGGTGCGCGTGGTGCCGCCCGCTGTGGCTCGCTACGGCGCGTTTCTGGCCCCTGGCGTCATCCTCATGCCCAGCTACACCAACATCGGGGCCTACGTGGGCGAAGGCACGATGGTGGACACCTGGGCTACCGTGGGCAGCTGCGCCCAAGTCGGCAAAGGCGTGCACCTGAGCGGCGGTGTAGGACTCGGCGGCGTGCTGGAGCCCGTGCAGGCGGCCCCCGTCATCATCGAAGACGGCGCCTTCATCGGCTCGCGCTGCATCCTGGTCGAAGGCTGCCGCATCGGCAAGGAAGCCGTGATTGGCGCGGGCGTCACCATCACCGGCAGCACCAAAATCATCGACGTGACCGGCGCCGAGCCCAAGGAGTACCGCGGCTACGTGCCGCCGCGCTCGGTGGTCATTCCCGGGACCATTCCCAAGCAGTTCCCAGCCGGCGAGTACCAGGTGCCCTGCGCCCTCATTATCGGCCAGCGCAAGCCCAGCACGGACTTGAAAACGTCGCTCAATGATGCGCTACGGGACTTTGGGGTGAGCGTGTAAGCAATCCTGCTCATCGCATCAGAACTGGATATTGAGCAAGGGCAGGTATCGCAACCAGAGCGGATTATTACCGGCGTAGTCAAGCATCCCGATTTGCAGGCCATGCAACTCGTCTGTCACATTGAGCCCACCAATGGTGACACCACGTTGTTTCTTGACATCAGTGAGCATCGAAATCGCAACCCCGTTTAATGCTCCGGCGCTGGTAGTTGCCCCAACTGATAAACCACTGATGGTATTCGTCAAACCAGCTGTTGGCCCTACATACCCCAGGCCGCCAACAAAACATCCGAGGATTACCCCATTGGCCTTCTCCGGGTCGGCAACAAGGCCAAAAGCCAGGCCATTTGTCGTCCCTCTTAGTATTGCAAACAGCCCAATACTTAAACCATTGTAGCTGCTGCTTTCTGATATTGCTGACAGATTTAGCCCGTTGGTTTCTCGCGTACCATTGGATACTCCATCCAGGCTAAGCCCGTTGCATTTACCGTCTTGACCGAAACCAAGGCATACCTGCCCGCTAGCGGGAATTCTTACTAAGAAGCAAAGTAGCAGTGCGGCGAAGAGTTTCATTGTAACAATAGTAGCAACAAAAAAGCCCGCTGCTTAGCGGGCTTTTTGTTATTGAATTAAGGCAAACAACTTACACTCCCGCCTTCAACTTCTCGCCAAACAGCGCCTTGACCTTGTCCACCTTGGGACGGGCCACAAACTGGCAGTAGGGCTCGTGGCCGTGCAGGTTGAAGTAGTTCTGGTGATAGTCTTCGGCGAGGTAGAAGGTGGGAGCCGCCACAATTTCCGTCACCACGGGGTTAGGGAAGGCCTGGCCATCGTTAAGCTTCTTTTTATAGTCTTCGGCGAGCTGCTTTTGCTCGTCGTTGTGGTAGTAGATGCCCGAGCGGTACTGCGTGCCCGTGTCGTTGCCCTGCCGGTTGAGGGTAGTGGGGTCGTGGGTTTTCCAGAAAATTTCGAGCAGCTCCTTGTAGCTGATGACAGTTGGGTCGAAGGTAATGTCGATAACTTCGTTGTGGCCCGTGAGGCCGCTGCACACTTCTTTATACGTCGGGTTGGCAATGCGGCCGCCGGTATACCCGGAAACTACTTTCTCCACGCCCTTAAGATTCTGAAATACGGCCTCGACGCACCAGAAACAGCCGGCGCCAAATGTTGCATGTTGCATGGGTAGGAAATAAGATTCGTTGGTTGCGATAACAACGCGCTAGACGTGGCCCAGGTTATTTCCTTACAGTAAAGAGTAGGCCAGGTGCAACGTACCGAGGTACGATGCCCTTTCAGGCCATCCGAAATGGCACCGCACCTCGGTACAGCCCGGTTCTTTATTACCCGAGGTGCAAAGTACTTCGGTACGGTCCATTTCAGGTGTTGCAAAAATGCATCGTACCTCGGTACGGTCGGCTCTGGAAATTGCGGAAGCGCATCGTACCTCGGTACGGTCCACCTCGGGTAAATAAAAAGCGGCCTGTACCGAAGTACAGGCCGCTTTGAGAGTTTCAAAATCAGGTCGGCCAGATTACTTCCGGAACCGCTCGGCCACAACCAGCTCCTTCGAGCCGGCCGTGTGCTGGTAGAAGCCTTCACCCGACTTCACCCCTAGGCGGCCCGCCATCACCATGTTCACCAGCAGGGGGCAGGGCGCGTATTTGGGGTTGCCCAGGCCTTCGTGCAGCACCCGCAGAATGGCCAGACACACGTCCAGGCCAATAAAATCGGCCAACTGCAAGGGCCCCATGGGGTGAGCCATGCCCAATTTCATTACCGTATCAATCTCCTCAACGCCGGCCACACCTTCAAACAGCGTAATGATGGCCTCGTTAATCATGGGCATCAGAATGCGGTTGGCGACGAAGCCGGGGTAGTCGTTTACCTCAGTAGGCGTCTTGCCCAGCTGGCGCGACAAGTCCATTACGTGCGTCGTTACTGCATCGGAGGTGGCGTAGCCGCGAATCACCTCCACCAGCTTCATCACCGGCACCGGGTTCATGAAGTGCATGCCAATCACCTGCTGGGGGCGCTTAGTTACGGCCGCAATTTTGGTGATGGAGATGGACGACGTATTGGAGGCCAGAATAGCGTCGGCGGGTGCAAACTGGTCGAGCTCGCGGAAAATTTGCAGCTTCAGGTCCACATTTTCGGTGGCTGCCTCTACCACCAGGCCCACGCCAGCCACGCCTTCGGCAATGGAGGTATAGGTGGTGAGACGGCCCAGCGTGGCGGTTTTATCGTCTTCGCTCAGGGCCGCTTTGGCTACCTGTCGGTCCAGGTTTTTGGTGATAGTGCCGAGCGCACGGTCCAGGGCCGGCTGGCTGATATCGATGAGGGAAACGGAAAAACCGTGCTGGGCAAATACGTGGGCAATGCCATTGCCCATGGTGCCGGAGCCAATTACGGCGACGTTCATAAAGTGCGGGAATAGAAGGGTGGGTGAGTTCTGAAATGCCGGCGAGCGGGCCGGTACCTGCAAAGCTACGGCCACAGCCACAAGCGGCATTTTGTTTACCAAGGACAAAATATTTTTAAAAAATTATATCCTTTTGAATTACCCCCCGTACAAGCCCACAGAGACACCTCTCACACTACTTTTCACCTCCCCTTCACACTCTTTCACACAATCAGCCATGGGCAACCTCCTCTATATCATCGCCGTCATTCTGGTCATCATTTGGGCCGTTAGCTTCTTCGGCGGTTTCTTCACCGGCGGCATCATCCACACGCTGTTGGTTATTGCCATCATCGCCATTCTGCTGCGTGTAATCAGCGGCCGAAGCGCAGTATAGCGCATACCCGCAAGGGTTAACTTAAAAACACAAAAAGCCCCGCTGGAATTTCCAGCGGGGCTTTTTGTGTTTTTAACCGTAGCTATTTGCCGATGTTGAAAAGTAAGCTGAAACGAAGGTTCAACCCTGGATACAGAGAAAATATTGAATTGCTAAAATTGTACAAGCCCACAAAGTCAATAGCTGCTTTTTCGCCTAAGTAGGAGCGGTAGCCAATGCCTGCCAACGGAGAAGTAACAGTTCGGTTGATTTTTATCAGATAGCCTTGATTATCATAGCCGGCTAACTGAGCATTAGTGACTTCGTATTCGCCATGCAGGAAAAACTCTTTGTACACAATGTACTGTGCGAATACCTTTAGTCCGAGGCTGCTATTGGAAAAGCTATTGGAGCCACTAGCTGTCAAACTCCCGTTGGGCGTATTATAAGGGTAGCCGTAGGTGTTATAAAAACTCTCGGGCGAGAGCGAATAGTTATTGTAAGCATAGGAAATGCCAGGGCCGATGGCGAACTTATCGGTGATGCGGAATCCGACAGCGGGTGCCAAACTAGTGCTGAAATTGCCAATGCCATCAATGGAGCTATACCCCAAACCAAAGTTGGCGTAGAGGAATTTCTTCGTTGGCGGCGTGTCCTCTGCGCCGCCGGCCTTGGTGGTTTTCCGGTCCGGGAAATCGAGGCCCGATGGAGCAGATGGCGTGGGCTCGGCAGCCGGCTGGTTGGGGTCGGTAGCAGGTGCCGGGGTCGGGGTCGGCGCTGGAGTTGCCGGGCTGGTAGCGGGTGCAGGCGTAACGGGCCGTGTAGGGGCGGGCGGTGGGCCGGGAGGGGCGGAGTTCAGCACCGGCTTGTTGTCCTGGGCCTGGGCCCGAAAAGTTGGTAGGCTGGCAGCAGCAGCTACCAATAGCAGCAGCGGAAGCAAAGAATGTTTCATGCGAAGAGAAAAAGGAAGGGAGTGAGGCGCGTACGCGCAGACCGGTAACGAAAGCGGCCGGAAAATTATTCATTTTCCGGCCGCTTTCGTCGATTGATTAAGCCATCTGGTACATTTTCTGACGCTGGGCTTTCAGGGTTTCATCGGCTAGGTATTCTTCGTAGTTCATGCGGCGGTCGATGATGCCATCGGGCGTGAGCTCGATGATGCGCGTGGCCACCGTGTCGATGAACTGCAAGTCGTGCGAGGCAAACAGCATAGCGCCCGGATAGTCGCGCAGGCCGTTGTTGAGCGCCTGAATGGATTCGAGGTCGAGGTGGTTGGTCGGGTCGTCGAGCACAAGCACGTTGCCGCTTTCCAGCATCATTTTCGAGAGCATGCAGCGCACCTTCTCGCCACCGCTCAGCACGTTCGACTTCTTCTGTGATTCCTCGCCCGAAAACAGCATTCGGCCCAACCAGCCGCGCACGAAGCTTTCGTCCTTATCGGTCGAGTACTGCCGCAGCCAGTCCACGAGGTTCATTTCACCCGACTGGAAATACTGGTTGTTTTCCTTGGGAAAGTAGCTCGGCGTGATGGTGGTGCCCCACTTGTACTCGCCGGTAGCCGGCGTAGCCTCGCCAAATAGAATGTCGAACAGCAGCGACGCGGCACGGTCGTCGCGGCCCACAATGGCCACCTTGTCGCCCTTATCGAGCGAGAACGTTACATTCTTGAACACGTGCTTGCCATCAACCTTGGCGCTGAGGTTCTCCACGTTGAGCAGCTGGTTGCCGGGCTCGCGCTCGGGCTTAAAGGCGATGTATGGGTAGCGGCGCGACGACGGCTTGATTTCCTCCAGCGTGAGCTTTTGCAGCAGCTTCTGGCGCGAAGTAGCCTGCTTCGACTTGGAGGCGTTGGCCGAGAAGCGGCGCACAAACTCCTCGAGCTCCTTGCGCTTGTCCTCCGTTTTCTTGTTCACGTCTTGGCGCTGGCGCAGGGCCAGCTGGCTGCTCTCGTACCAGAACGAGTAGTTGCCGGGATACATCGTGATTTTCGAGAAGTCCAGGTCGGCCATGTAGTTGCACACGGCGTCGAGGAAGTGACGGTCGTGGCTCACCACAATCACCGTGTTCTGGAAGTTGTCGAGGAAGTTCTCGAGCCAGAGCACGCTCTCCGCGTCAAGGTTGTTGGTCGGTTCGTCGAGCAGCAGTACGTCGGGGTTGCCGAAAAGGGCCTGGGCCAGCAGCACCCGCACTTTCTCACTGGCGCCGAGGTCCGACATTAGCGAGTAGTGCTTGTCTTCCGTAATGCCGAGGCCACTGAGCAGCTCGGCCGCTTCGTAGTCGGCGTTCCAGCCTTCGAGGTCGGCAAACTCGCCTTCCAGAATGGCGGCACGCTCGCCGTCGGCGTCCGAGAAATCGGCTTTGGCATACAGCGCATCCTTCTCGCTCATCACCGCAAACAAGCGCTGATGGCCCTGAATCACGGTTTGCAGCACCTGCTGGTCGTCGTAAGCAAACTGGTTCTGCTTCAGCACCGCCAAGCGCTGGCCAGCCGGCATATCAACCGAGCCCGTGTTGGGCTCGAGCTCGCCCGAGAGGATTTTCAGGAAGGTTGACTTCCCTGCGCCGTTGGCGCCAATGAGGCCGTAGCAGTTGCCCGGCAGGAATTTAACGGTGACGTCTTCGAAGAGAATGCGCTTGCCGTAGCGCAGGCTAACATTGGAGGTGGAAATCATTCAAGCAAAAAATAAAGGCGCGGGCGCCCCGCATCCAAGCGGAGCCAAACGCAAAATTACACGATAGGAGCGGGTCTGAATCCGGAAGGGGCAAACGAGTTGGTTTTTCCGACGGAAATAACTAACCACTACAAAGATTAGTGCCTGAATGCGCGGCAGAGGGCTAACCGCAGCGAGGCACCTGCGTACAACTTTTGCGTCGCAGCGCCTGTTCCCTTCTCATGGCTGCTAAAACCGGCCAAGGCCTTCTCCTTTCACCTGTTACGCAATTTCACGTATGAATGACCAGCATTTGACTTCCGAAAAAAACGGCTTGCGCATGGGCCTTTTCACCGCTCTAGGCCTAATGGCCTACACCGGCATAGCTGCCCTTACCGGTTTTCTGGGCACTATCGAAGCCGGTGCGCTCGACATCGTGTTGCTGGCAGCTGGCGTCGTGCTGGCCATTCGGCGCCTGAAAAGGTCCTGCGGCGACCGCATGACCTACTTTGGGGGCTTCAGCACGGGAATTATCACGGCCTTGGTGGCCTCGGTGCTGTTAGGCGCGTTTTTCTGGCTGCTAGGCGGCATCAGCCAGTCTGCCATTCGCCAGATTCAGGCCCGCGACCTGTTCGGTTCCGATTTGGGAGTGCTGATTAGCGGGCTGGGCATTATTCTGCTGGGCACCATGACGGGGGTAATTACCTCTCTGGTGGCAATGCAGTACTTTAAAAGTGCTCAGCATCAGGGAATTGGTGAGGTAGAACGCGTTTAATTCATCTGACCGTCGCGGTCGAAAACATAAAAAGCAGCCTCTCAGGGGCTGCTTTTTTTATGTCTCCAGTTATGATGCAGACGTCCGAATATAGGACAGGTAGAGTATTGTGAAAAAAGTTAGAAGAAATTGAAACTTTGCGTTGCTTAGGTGGCGTTAGCGGCTTAAATTTGTTTTAGTCGAAGAAAATATAGGTTTATGCATTACTCCATTACTCTCTTAGTCGCATTGTCGCTGTCATTCGCCTCCCTGTCGGCCAACGCCCAGATGGCGGACCGCATCACCGAGCATCCGACCCCACGCGAAGCTTCCCGCCAGCAAGCCGAAGCGCTGACGCGCGAAATGGCCAACCGCCTACACCTGAACGAAGGCCAGTACCTGCAGCTGCTGCCCCTGAACCGCACCCGTCTGAGTGCGCTCAACAGCATCAACCGCGAATACCGCGCCGACGCGGCTACCCGGGCCGCGAAGCAGGCGGAGCTCGAAGCCCAGTTTGAGCAGGAGTGCAGCCGCATCATGAGCCCGTCGCAGCTAAGCCAGCTGCAGCGGGAAGTCCAGCCAGCTACTGCGCCCGCCCCAACCGGCAATGGCCTGGGGTAATCGCCCCGCTGCATTTTGCTATTTTATCGCAACGGCCCGCCATTTCCTGGCGGGCCGTTGCTGCTTCTAGGCCTGGTTGAGTGGCTAACGGGCCGGACTAAGCGGGTCGCACAGCACTTCGGTTACAGTACCAAGCGGGCCAAACCGCACGCTGAGGCGCGGAGCCGCCGAACGGATGTGGCCCGCGGCGCATTGCGTGCCGGGCTCGAGGTAGTAGTAGTACACTTTCTCCGTATTGGCCCGCAGCTCTTCCTCGTCGGGTTGGCCCAGCAGGGCATTCACATCATCGGCCCGGGCTTCGTAGAGCTGTTCTCGCACGCGCAACAGCGCGGCTACACCGTTGCGGCGCTGGTTATGGCAGGCATAAGGGTCGGCACGCCAGGTAGCGGCCTCAAACCCGGGGATTTGTGGCAGCGCGTGGCCACAGCCAACCAGGATGCTGCACACGGAAAGTATGAAAAAAGAAAGGTGCCGGCGCACGCTCAACGACCTTGAAACTTGCGCCATCGTGATTGCTGAATTGGGTAAACAAGATATTTGGCGAAATTAAGCACTATTTTTGAGCCGTAGCTGTATACGGCTCACGCTGATTGAAATTAGATATTATATAATTTAATATTATTGCAATGTTCAAAAGGATTTTAATTCTAACGGTTGGAATAGGGTTGAGCTTGATGAGCAACTTAGCCGAGGCGCAAACCCTGCCGGCCGCCACGGCGGCAAAGTTGCCTGCCAGCACCCGCCGTATGCTCAACCAAGCGGCCTTTGAACAAAAAGCGGCCACGCTGTTTGCACGGTTGGGAGCCACAGGCCTGTCGTATAATTTATTTCGGGACGGGCTGCTGGGCTACTACAACGTGCGGGCCGCAAGCAAGGCCACGAGCCGACCGGTGCTCACCTTGGTCGATTTCAGCCGGCCCAGCCAGCAGAAACGCTTGTGGGTGATTGACGTGGCAGCCGGCCGCGTGTTGTTCCACACGCTGGTGGCGCACGGCAAAGCCAGTGGCGGCGACCTGCCGGTGGCATTTTCAAACCAGGAAGGTTCGGAAAAGAGCAGCCTGGGTTTTTACCGCACCGCGCCGGCTACCTACGTGGGCAAGCACGGCCTGTCGCTCAAACTGCATGGCCTCGACCCCGGCTTCAACACCAACGCCGAAAGCCGGGCCGTGGTGGTACACGGGGCCGACTATGTGTGCGAAGAGTTTGTGCGGGCCCACGGCCGCTTGGGGCGCAGCCAGGGCTGCCCGGCGTTGCCAGCGGGGCAGGCAGCGGCCATTGTGCAGGCCATTAAGGGCGGAAGCGTGCTGTATCTGCACGGGCCGACACAGGCCGGCTACCACTCGCGCTGGCTTGATGTAGACGGGGCAGTAGCCTCTATGCCTACTACCGGCGGGGGCGGCGTAGGCAATTAGCATAACCAGAACAGCGGGGGTGCGTTAAAAGCGTACTGCGCCGGGCTTCGGGCCCGGCGTTTTTCTTTCTCACCTTTTTCGTTTCTTTTCCCATGCGTTTAAATCTGCGCTTCATCATCGGGCTCATCGTGGCGGCGGTGTCGCTTTTTGGCTATTTCTTTAATACCTCCAAGAACGAGGTGACGGGCGAAACCCAGCACGTGAACATGAGCACCGACCAGGAAATAGCCCTGGGCTTGCAGGCTGCTCCGCAAATGGCCGCGGAGTATGGCGGCGAAAGCCCCGATGCCCGTGCCACCGCGGCCGTACAGGCTGTGGGGCAGAAAATCGTCGCCAGCACCAAAGCGGGCCAGACGCCCTACCGCTTCCAGTTCCATTTGCTGGCCGACGACCACACCATTAATGCCTTTGCGCTGCCCGGCGGCCAGGTGTTTATCACTAAGGGCATTCTGGATAAGCTAACCTCAGAAGGCCAGTTGGCCGGCGTGCTGGCTCACGAAATCGGCCATGTGGTGGGCCGGCATTCCGCCGAGCAGGTAGCCAAATCGAACCTGACGCAAGGGTTAGCTGGTGCAGCCACCATCGCGTCGTATGACCCGAACAACCCGGGCAGCTCCATTGCCAAAGGCGCTATTGCAGCGGCCATTGCCAAAGTTGTGAACCTGCGCTTTGGCCGCGAGGATGAGTTGGAAGCCGACCGGCTGGCCGTAGACTTCACGCCGAAAGCTGGCTACGACCCCCGCGCCATGATTCAGGTAATGCAAATGCTGCAGGAACAGGGCGGCCGCAGCAGCACGCCCGAGTTCATGAGCACGCACCCCGACCCGGGTAACCGCATCGGCCAGCTCCAAAAAGAAATTTCCGCTCAATACCCACAGGGCGTACCGGCCGGCTTGAAGCCGTAAGGTCGAGTAGGTAAAAAAGGGGATGGGGTAATGAGGTAAAATTGGTTCAGGCCAACTTACTTCATTACCCCATCTCCTTTTAACCCATCGCCTAGAAATTGGGGGGCGTGAGGTTTTTGAAGTGACCGTTGAGGCGCACGCGTTCCTTAAGGCGCTCGGTTTCGAGCACCACGGGCAGGATGGTGTCGAGGTGGTCGCGCACAAGTTCCTGGCGTTCGAGCTCGCTGGTGGTGGCCAGCAGCTGGTATTCCTGCTCGGTGCTGAAGCCGATGTGGTGGGCCACGTCGAAAATGGAATAGTCGGGGGCCAGCTCCAGTAGCAGCTTGCGCAGGCCCAGGGCCTCGTAGAGCTGGCGCACCTGCTTGCTGATGATGGTACGCAGCAGCGGGTCGGCCTCGGTGTCCTGCACCACGTTTTCGACCAGGCCACCCGCATAAAGCTTGCCCGGGGCCTCGCGGTAGAACTTGTTGATGCGAAACACCCCCACCGCCTTGGTGCGGATGTCGAGCTCACCGCTCGAATAGGTTTGTTCGACGCTGAGCAGACGCATTTCGGTGCCCAACTCGCTGAGGCTGTCGTTGAGGTAAGGCGGTATGCCGAAGGTTACATTTTGCTCAATGCATTCGCGTACCAGCTGGCGGTAGCGGGGCTCAAAAATGTGCAGGTTGAGCTTTTCGCCCGGAAACACCACCAGGTTGAGCGGAAACAACGGAAGCAGGCGTGCCATGCGGGTTTTGGTGCGTTTAGAGAGGAAAAAGCTGGCCGTGTATGATTGAAGCGAGCTAAGCGTGCTACTTGCTACTCCGCACCGGGTAAGGAGGAATATGCCGGGCAGTTGTACTCAACCGCAGAAATGCGAGCATGTTGGCGAAACTACGGCAGCGGCGGTAAAACCCCGGGTTATGCTCGGGTAGTAACAGCTGTTTTCGGGGCTGGCAGGAACCCGGGATTCTATGCCACATGCCAGCTTCTGGTCCAACTGCCAAGCGTTGGAGCAGGCAGCCCATTGCTTCGGTGTACGCAGTGCCAGGGCAGGAGGGTTGAAATCTGGAAACACTAGGTTCCCAGCATAAATGCGGCATCCACCATACGAACAATGTGAGGGCCACGTTTGGGATAGTGGGCCGGGTAGTTGCCTGGGTGGCTCGGCTGGCCGCCGTGGGCCGCCAGGCACTGGGCCACAGAGTCGGCCAGGCTGTTGGCATTAGTATAGCGAAGGGGCTGGCCGTCCACTCCCTGGCGGCCGTTGCTAAAAAACAACATTAGGTTGACCTGCTGACCAATTTCGAGGTCGAAGTAGTACAACACGTCCAGTGCGATTTCCTGGCAGACCTTGTCAAGGGCTTCAACGAATCCGGACTTGCGCGCCAAAGGCAGGTGACAATCCAGGCGCAAGTACCTGGTTTCGGCCTGGCAATGGCCGGGCGACGAGCTGACCGCCTGCAAAATGCCGCCGGAGTGGTAAGGCGGCGTCATATCCTGAGGGGCCGCCAAGCGAAGAAATTCGGCCCCGGCAGGCATGGCGCCGGCAGTCAACGTGGCTTGTTGCCCTCGCAGCACTTTTTCCAGTTCGCGGGCTACATAAAAAGCGTAATCGGATAGGCTGTAGCCCCCTAAAGTAAGGCGCAAGTACTGCCCCTGAGCATCGCCAACTAAATGGACTTCGGGGTAGCGGGCGGCTAAGGCGCGCACCTGGTCGAGCAGGGCAATGGGAGCAGGCGCGTAGACAGTCGCCGTGAGCTCGGCCGGACCGTCGGCATGCCCGCCGAGGCCCGGCCGGAAGGTGAAAAAATCGAAATGGTAAAGGCCTGTAGGAAAGCCGTAATACCAATATACGCCGAGTAGCATAAGATGCAGAGTAGAGCCGTTTCGGAATCCGTGGATGTAGGGGCGGGGCATTCGGGCGGGGGCAAGCCCTACCGGGTACGACCCCGCCCCTACAACTCCTGACCTCGAACCTGCCGCTAGCCGTTGATAAGGGCTAGCAGCATAAAAGGCAATAGCACCAATGCGCTCATCAGCACATAAAACCGACGGTTCGGTTTACGAAAAATGGCGTTGGCCAGCAGGATGAGGGTGAACACAACAGCAAATGCCACTTGGCCCAGCAATAACCAGTTCAGCATGTCGCCGGCACCGCCGGGCGGTTGGGTGCGATAAGCCCGCACTTCTAGGAGGTATTGAACCCAGCGGCCAGCATAGAGGACATAAATAGCCAAAGCCAGCCAATGGGCGCGCAGCCCGGAGTGCCAGGTAGGACGAATAAGTTGCTTCTGGCCGGGCACCTGTTGCTGCGCGCTTTGGCCTGAAACTGGTGGGATAGTGGGCGTTTCCATAGGTTGGTAGTAATGGTATTTGTTGGTCAGGTAGTGGTGGCTGCGTCTCTCTGCGGCGCACTAGCGGTGCTGCCTGCTGATGGGGCATCCACTTGCTGCCACCAGCGCAGCACGGCCAGGTCGGTGGGGCGGCGCAACTGGCGTTTCTGGCGCATAATGGCGGTGGGCTTTAGCAGCGGCAGCCCGTGCTGCCATTCGCAATTGGCCCAGAAAGCCGGCCAATCCAGGCGGTCGTTCTCGTAGGTGCAGTCCAGCACGGCGCTGGCCTGCCGGGCCCGCAGGTAGTACTTGCCCCTCAGCTCGGTGGCCAGCAGCGGCGGCGAAACGGGCCATTCCCAGAGCGTGACGCGCCAGCCACCGGCTTGCAGCACATTTGTGAGTGTGTTTAAGATGGCCGGGTCGGGCGGTAGGAGCAGGTCGCAGTCGGCCACCAGGCGGCGGGGCAGCGTGGGGCAGTGCTGGCGCAGGGCAAAGGTGCCCCACACGCCGAATGGCACGCCGGCCGCCACCAGCTGGTGCAGCGTGCGCAGGTACAGCCGTTCGTGGGCGGCCGTCATGCCGGGGCCGGGGCCAGAGCGGCCACGCGGCTAAGTACCCGGCTGTCGGGGTCCCAGTCGCCGGAGAGGGTCCCGTCGGAGTGTAGAACGAGCTTTTGCAGTACGCCCGTGGCGTTGGCAGCTTGCAGGGCCGGGTAGCTGGAGGTTTCAAAAACTACGTCGATGCCCTGCCAGCGGTAGTGCTCGTTGTAATAATAATAGCCGAAGGTGCTGCCAGCGTACTGCCAGCCGGGGCGCGGCGCTTCCAGCGTCGGCACCGCAGCCGCCAGCAGCGGCTCAATGGGCACGCGCTGGGCTTCAATCCACTCGGTGAAAACGTTGGGCAGGTAGCTGCCTTCCAGCCGGCTCAACTCCCGAAAAACCACCTGACGCACGCCCAAGCCCGCTGCCCAGGCAAGGTAGCGCTCTACATCGGGCAGGGTGGCGATGCCCATTTGGGTGAGAATGCAGGAGTTTTTTACGGCCAGGTGCTGGTGCAGCCAGCGCACGGTGGCGGCGTACACGGCGTTGTGGCGCACGGGCTGGTTGCGGTTGAAGCGCATAATTTGCTGGTTCACGGCTTCGTCGTGGTGGCAGCGGGACAGTTCAAGCCGGTCGAGCCCGAAGTCTTGCAGGGCCAGGCCCAGGTCGGGGCTGGCCACCAAGCCGCTGCCGTTGGTGTAAAGCACTTTCTCGTCGAACACCACCCCATCGTGCTCCAGTTGGGTGAGGCAGGCCAGCAACTCACGCAACCACTGCGGCTCGGCAGTGGCTTCGAGGCCCGAGAGGCTTAGGCCCAGCGGCCAGCCGCGGAAGGGGTGCAGCACGTCGCGCAGACGGGCAAAGTAGGCGGGGTAGTCGTCAATCAGGCGCTTGGCCGTGAGCTGGTGGCCCTCGTAGCGCTGCAGCTCTTCGGAGCAAAACGCGCAGTGGGCCGTGCAGCGCAGGGCGTTGGCGAAGGGAGTGAAGGTGAGCCCCGGCCGGAGCTGCCATGCCTGCCCAAATGCCTTCAGGCTTTGCGGCAGCACCGGTTGGTAGAGTCGCCACGCCTGCTGCCGGAAATAAGCCAACTCAGTGGATGTGGTCGCCATTCGAAACTGATTACGCAAAGAAGTTGCCATCGGGGGCACAAGGTAGCGGAATGGCAGCTGTAGAGTCTGGCCGCTTACAGCACCACGGCGCGCGTAACCAATGAACGGTCGGCTCCGAACAGCTGCACGTAGTATAAACCCGCCGGCAGCCCCTGGCGCGACCACTTTACCTGGTGCCAGCCCGCGCCCAACACCCCGTCGTAGAGGCGGGCCACTTCCCGGCCTACCGAGTTGAGCACGCGCAGCTGCACCGGAGTCGGGCGCGGCAGAGAAAAGCTTACGTTCGCTGCCTCCTCAAACGGATTGGGGCTGACGGGATACAGTTCGAGATTGTTGCTAATCGGGTGGCGCAAAACGTAAGAATCCTTCAGTACCTGGTGGCGGGTAATGAACTGCAAAGCCAGGCTGTCGGCCGTAGCAGTCAGAAACAAGGCACCGAAGTCAGCGTTGAAAATAGCCTTGCTATCGGGCGAGCGTTGGGTATGCACGCCGTAAATGCTGCGCCCGCCCAGGCCATTAACGATGTACGGCAAGCCATCTACTATTAACCGTTCGTAGTGGTGGTCGTGGCCGGCCAGTACCACCGAAGCGCCCCACTCCCGAAAAGGCCACCGCAGGGCAACGGTGCCGCCGTGCGCACCCGAAGAATAGGGCGCATGGTGTAGGTAAACCACGTTCCAACGCGCCGTTGAGGCGGCGAGCTGCGCCTGCAGCCACCGCGCCTGCACCGAACTAGTGGTGATGCCGTCGGGCTCATGCGGGTCGCTGTTGACGGCGAAGAAGTGTACATCGCCGCGCACAAACTCGTAGTAGCGGCCGTTGCCGGGCAGGGTAAAGTAATCGCGGTACGCCTCGCCGTTGCGGGTGTAGTAGTCATGGTTGCCCAGGGCCGGGAAAAACCGGTTGGTAGAAGCGCTGGGCCCATACCGGCCCCGGTAATGATGGATGTACTCGTGGTAGTACTGGCCGATGTTCTGGTCGATGGTGGTCGAGTCGCCCAGGTCGTAATTATTGTCGCCGAGTGTGATGATGAACTCCGGGCTCCAGTTCTTTACCAGTTGGGCAACTTGTTGTTCCGCCGGCCCGGCGTAGCCATAGTCGCCAATCGCGGCAAAGCGCTGGGCAACACCCGGGTGCCTCCAGCTGCAGAACGCCAGCAGGGCTAGCAGACGAATACCAGCTAGGAAGGAGAGGCGGGGCATAAAAGCTGAAATAAAAGGCGAATTGGAAGTTAGCTATTTTTTTACGCCTTAATTTTCCTCCTTGCTAATATCTGTGCTTTGTGCTATCGTTTTTATATAATTTTCATAATTGTTGGTAACAGTTTTAGTAGCTCAGCTGGGCGTTTTTTAGTGCTGGGAGGTTGTATACAGCACGCTGGGTGTAGTTTTGAGCAAAAATTCAAATACTGATGAATTTGGGTTTGACTGAAATAATTCTCCTAACCAGTGGGGCCTCCTGCTAGGGAATGAAACCCGGACGCTTCTCCAGTCCGAATAACGCTGCCTCTGCTCTTTCCTCCTTTCTGCTCTTTTCTGCTCATGCAACCCAAATCTATCTTCAGCCAACTGGCTTTTTGCTTGTTGGTGTGCTTGCTGCCTATTTACCAGGCTGCTGCCTCAACAAGCGACACCTTGGTGGTGCGCCCGCACTTCTACCACATCGATTACCACAAGAAGCTTATCCTCGTCAACCAGAACCTGGACGAGCTCAACAGCGAAAGTAATCAGCCCAAAAAGTATTTACTGCTTGATAGCCTGTATGATTTCCAACAGGTTTCAACGCAGGTTCAAACCAATACTTCTTACCAGGTGAAGCTGGCCAACGTGGCTTACACGTTGTATTTTACCCAATTGCCGGTTGTTCATGTTTCGGCCAAAAGGCCCATCGTGGATGCGCCCAGCGTGTACGCGCAGTTTTCGCTGGCCGATACCACTGGCCGGTTTATGACTGCCAACACCGGCATTGAAATCCGCGGCGGGGCTTCCCAAGGCTTTCCTAAAAAATCGTATGAACTCAGCTTCTGGGCCGATACGGTGGGGCTAACGAGCCAGGATGTGCAGTTTGGCACCATGCGCACGGCCGACAAATGGAACCTGCAGGCCATGTACAACGAACCGCTGCGCATCCGCAGCAAATCGGCGAATGAGCTGTGGCAGGAAATGGACACGCTCTATTACCACGCGGCCGAGCCGGATGCTAAAAGCGGCATTGCGACAACCTACACGGAGCTCTTCCTGAACGGGGAGTACGCTGGCGTGTACCAGCTCGCGGAACGCATCGACCGCAAACAACTCAAGCTGAAGAAGTATAACAAAGGCATCGTTGGGGAGCTGTACAAGGGGGTTGACTGGGGTGGGGCGGTGACGTTTACGGGCTTGCCCGCATTCTACAACACCAGCGAAACCTGGGGTGGGTTTGAGTACAAGTACCCGGACGAGAAGATAGATTGGACCGCGCTCTATGATTTTGTGAATTTCGTGGAGAACAGTTCCAATCAAACGTTTTTCCAAACGTACCGGCAGCGATTCAACCTGGCTAACGCCGTGGATTATTACATCTTTCTGAATGTGGTGCGGGCGACTGACAACACCGGGAAAAACCTGTACGTAGCCCGCTACAAGGCAGGCGAGCCCTATTACTACGTGCCGTGGGATTTAGATGGCGTATTCGGTACGAACTATGCCGGGCAAAACGACCCCACCACCACCGGCTTGTTGAGCAATGGCTTCTACGACCGACTCCGGCAGGATTGTTCACCAACGGGCTTCGGGGCCACGCTGCAGCGCCGCTGGGCGCAACTGAGGAAAACCGTGCTCGCCGAAAGCCACATCCTGGGCAAATTCCAGCAGCATACCGCGTATCTGCGGTCGAACAACGTGTACGAGCGGGAGAAGCTGACGTGGAGCGCGTTCACTGATGATGCCGCGCAGACCGTGTACATGACGAACTGGCTCCACAATCGCCTGAGTTACCTGGACGGAGAATTTGCCAACCCTTGCCCCACGATAACCGCCGTGGCCAGCGCCCAGGAGAAGGGTAACCACTGCTACCCAAACCCCGCCAAGGAAGTGCTGCACGTTGAACACGAGGCCACGGCTTCCGAACTTGTCATCCGGGACTTATTGGGCAAAACAGTTGTGCAGGTGGGGCTAACCGGCACCCGCACGAGCGTTGATATGCGAAGCGTAGCCCCAGGCATGTACCTGGTAACCATCAGCAGCAAAAACGCTAGCCAGACGCAAAAGCTGATAGTCGAGTAGCATAAGTTAGAAAGCAGGACAAGAGTAGGCGTCGAAATGCCGAAACGGCGCCCGGCGCGCTACTTTTGCGCTCCATGTCCTCTTCCGCAAGCTTAATCCCCGACGTTCGCACGCTGCTAAAAAAGGCTGGCCGGCTGCTGCTGCAAATCCTGGCCGCGTTGTTTCTGACCTCGGTGGCCTGGGTGCTGCTCTACCGCTGGGTGGCCCCGCCCGCTACCTGGCTCATGCTCGACCGCCGGGCCCACGCCCCGATAGGGCTGGGCTACCACGGCATTCAGCCCGCGCCGCGCCGCATCCGCTACGATTTCCGGACGCTGGATGAAGTGGCTCCCACCGTGCCGCTGGCATTGGTGGCCGCCGAGGACCAACGCTTTCTCCTGCACCACGGCTTCGACCTGGATGCCCTGACCCAGGCGGCCAAGCGCAACTGGAACGGCGACGGCAAGCACATCGTGGGCGGCAGCACCATTTCGCAGCAGGTGGCCAAAAACGTGTTTCTGTGGCAGGGGCGGAGCTACGTGCGCAAGCTGGCCGAAGCCTACTTCACGGTACTCATCGAAACGCTGTGGAGCAAGCGCCGCATCATGGAGATGTACCTGAGCGTGGCCGAGATGGGCGACTGCACCTTCGGGGTGGAGGCGGCAAGCCGGCGCTACTTCGGCAAGTCCGCCAGCCAGGTAAGTGCCGCCGAGGCCGCGCTGCTGGCCGGGGTGCTGCCCAATCCGCTGCGCTTCCGGGCCTCGAACCCCGGGCCGGTGGCGCGGGCCAAGCAGCTGCGCGTGCTGCGCAACATGCGCCGCCTGGGCGGTACCAGCTTCGTGGCCAAGATTTTGAAGTAGGCTGGTTAGCCGCGCTTGGAGATTTTGTTGGCGGTGATGGTGCGCTGCAACGTGGATTTGAAGCGAGCGTCGTCGACTTGGCTTTTGGCGCGGTGCTTGGTGGCCCGGCCCTGTACCCGGGCGCGCCACCGGCGCCACGAGGCCGGTTTCAGCTCGCGCCGCATGAGCGCGATGACGGCCTGCTCGTTGAGGCCAAATTGCTGCTCAATGGCTTCAAATGGCGTCCGGTCTTCCCAGGCCATTTCGATTACGCGGTCAATATCTTCGGCGGGGAGGCTGGGCGTGGTCATCGGGTACGTGTGGGCGAGTGCAGTGAATAGTTGCTGCTTTTAATGCTGTCTAAACAGCTGGTGCCCCTGATTTGATAGGCGACTGCCAAGGGTTATTTCCGGTAATTGACGAGATTGGCTCCTGAACCCGATATATTCACCGCTTACCCTTAGATCGAATGAAGAACCTGAAAACAACGCTCAGCCTGCTCGCTTGCCTGGCCGGCACCGGCACCGCTGCCGCGCAGTCGGGGTCTAAAACAGACCTGGCAGCCCGCAAGGCCATTGTGCAGGTGCTTACAACCCAAACGGCGGCCTGGAACCGGGGCGACATACCCGGCTTCATGGAAGGGTACTGGAAATCTGACTCGCTGGTCTTTATCGGGAAGAAAGGGCCTACCTACGGCTGGCAGCCCACCCTGGCCAACTACCAGAAAGGCTACCCCACCGCGGCGGCCATGGGCCAGCTCGATTTCAGCGGGCTGCGGGTGAGTTTGCTTACCCCAACGGCCGCCCAGGTAGTGGGCCACTGGCACCTGGCGCGACCGGCGGCGCTGGGCGACTTGCAGGGGTATTTCCTGCTGGTGCTGCGGCAGATTGACGGGCAGTGGAAAGTAGTAGCCGACCACACGAATTAAGTAGTTGCAACGCTTGTAGAGACGCGACCCATCGCGTCTCGGCGTTCGCGCCGTTCTGATGTCGTTCAACGCCGAGACGCGATGGGTCGCGTCTCTACATCGTTCCATAAAAAAGCCCGTGCCATTGCTGGCACGGGCTTTTGCATTACCTGACCTGCTCTATAGGGCGGCGCGGCGGGCCGTGACGGCGGCCACAAACGTGTCGAGAGTGGCAATGTCGCTGGTGAGGGTGTCGCGGTCCAGCTCCTTTTCGAGCAGGGCCAGCACGCCGTAGTTCTCCACTTTGCTGGTGAGGTTGTTGACGCGGGTTTCGTAGCGGTTGAGTTGGTTTTGGTTGCGGCGCTTGTCGTCGCCGTCGGGCAGGGCGGCCACTACGGGCGACAGGCCCGTAATCAGGGCCTGGGTGGCGGTGAGCTCAGCTTCGGCGCTGCTGGCATCGTTCCAGTTGTCGAGCTGAAACTGGAGGTTGTTGAGCCGGTTCGTGAGCCCGGTGCGTTCGCGCTGCTTGGCCGTGAGCAGGGTGTCGCATTGCGCGGCGGTGGTGAGGAGGTTGACGGAAAAAGCCATAACAGGTAATGGGTAAATGAGGGTAGAAAAAACTGCCGGCGCGCTTCCACGCTCCGCAGTTCCTCAACTCTGCGCCACTACATATTATTGTATAGTTGAAAATAGCTATTCGGTGGCCGGTGCGGCCAGCTCCTGCGCCAGCGCCCCGGCTTCGGCCCGCAGCCCGGCGATGCGCCCTCGTAGCCGGGCCTGCGCCGTACTGCCGCTGCGGGCCAGCTCGGCCTGGGCATCGGCTATGAAGCCTGCCAGCCACGCCGGCGGCGTGCCGCCCGCCGGCGCCAGTACGGCCGTGAGCACGGGCAGTGCGGCCAGCCGGCGCCGCGCCCAGGCCGCCCGCGCCGGCAGCTGGTCCAGCTCATGGGCAAGCTGGTCGGCCCGGAGCTGGCAGGTGCGCAGCTGCTTTTGCAGGGCGGCGGTATCCAGGGCTTCAGGGGCGGGCTCGGCGGGTGTGTTGTGCCGGGCCAAGGTGAGAGCCGCCTGAGGCAGAACCGCCGGTAAGGGCAGGGGACGTAGGCCGCGTTCTATCTGGGAAACCATGGTGCGGCTTAGGCCCAGGCAGGTGCCCAGCTCGGGCTGGCTCAGGTTGAAATGTGTGCGGAGGGACGGAAGGAAGCGGGTAGTTTCGGAGGATGCCATGTTGCTCTCGTTTTTTAAACAACGCAAAAAAGCGAGAGCATGTGCATAGGTAGTTTTGCTCTCGTCTTTTGATGACTGCTAAAAAGCGAGAGCAAACAGAACGATGTAGAGACGCGACCCATCGCGTCTCCGCGTTTGCGCCGTTTGGGTGTCGTTCAACGGTTACTGTTCAACGCGGAGACGCGATGGGTCGCGTCTCTACATCGTTCGCGCCGTTTGGGTGTCGTTCAACGGTTACCGTTCAACGCGGAGACATTGTTTGTGCGGTTTGGCTGTAGTTCAACACCTAGATATTGTTTGAATGGCTGAACGGGTTTAGGTTTGCCCCATGACGGAGCCGGACCTGTTTCGAGATAGTTACCGGGTTGCCTCTACCCGCCTGCCGGGCTACGATTATGGGTAGAGCGGAGCGTATTTCATCACCATTTGTACCCTGGGCCGGCAGCCGTGTTTTGGGGAGGTGGAGGTTCCCGATGCAGATTGGGCTGCCGCATTCATACGGCCCACGGCGCTGGGGCAGCGAGTGCTAACGGGCTGGGCCAGCATCCCCGAATTTGCGCCGTTTGTGACGCTTGATGCATTTGTACTGATGCCCGACCATCTTCACGGAGTGCTCTTGTTTGATAAAAATGAGCCGATGGGTCCGCTACTGCCCTACGAAAACCGGTTTGGCCCGCAACGGCATAACCTGGCCTCGGTGCTGCGCGGGTTCAAGTCGGGAGTTACCACCTTTGCCCGCATCCAGGGGCTGGCGTTTGGTTGGCAGGCCCGGTACCACGACCGCATCGTGCGTTCTGATGAGGAGCTAGAACGTATTCGGAATTACATCCTCACCAACCCGAGCCGTTGGGAGAAGGAGTGGGACAACGGCGAAGGATTGTACCGTTGAACGATTGTAGAGACGCGACCCATCGCGTCTCCGCGTTGAACGATAACCGTTAAACGATGCCTGAACGGCGCGAACGATACCCGAACGGCGCGAACGGGAGACGCGATGGGTCGCGTCTCTACAATCGTTCTGTTACCCTACCAGGCCCAATCCCGCGGCGTGCGCGGCTGCCGCTGCGTAATCGGCTACTAGTACCATGGGCACGCTTTCCCGGCCCAGCTCTTCGATAATTGGCCCAACGAGCAAGGCTCGCGCCGGCACCTGCACGTCGCGGATGTAGATGGCGCGGATGCGGCCGGGGTGGCGCCGGACTACCTCGCGGTAGATGCGAGCATCTTCCTGGCCGCTGTCGCCGCAGAGCACGAAGGGCAGCGCGGGATAGGTCGTCAGGATGTCGTCGATTTCGTGGAGCTTGTGGGCAAAATGGATGGCTGCCGAACCCGTGACGCCGGGCGGGGGCGTGGTTTTGGGCGTGGAAATGGTGAAATCGCGCAGCAATAGGGGCCCGGGGGGCAGCTCGTGCAGGGCCATGAATTCTTCGAGCATGTCGTAGAGGTTCCAGGGGCTGCTGCTCACGTAGAAGAAAGGATTATCGGGCCGGCTGGTGCGTCCCCGCTGGAGCCGGCGGTAGAAATCGGCCACGCCATCGAAGGGCTGGCGCGAATGCGCATTGCTGAGCAGCGTGCGGGCCAGCATCTTGAGGATGTTGGTAGCCCGGGTTTCAAAGACGGTATCGTCGAGGTCGGAAATGATGCCAAACTCGGCACCGGGCGGAGGCACCAGCACACTGGCGATGGCTTGCACGGTTGTATCTGGCGCAGTGGCAAAGGGAGCCGGCAGCCGCGCCACTCGCACCGGAATGGGGTACCAGAGGTAGGCCGAGGGCGCGGGCAGGGCGTGGGGCTCCAGGATGAGGGTGAAGTAACCTTCGTCGTCGGTGGTAACCAGGTGCTGGCTGCCATCGGGGAGTTCGGCCACGAGGTCGGCCCCGGTTACCTCGCGGCTGTTGAAGCGCCGCACCATGCTGCGGAAGTTGCGCCAGCCGGAGTCGGTGGCGGTTTGGGGCTGCAGGCCGCGGTCGCCGAGCAGGCGGCCTTTGATGTAGAACTTGGTAGCCGTGCCGTAGCTGCGGTACGCATCGAGCTGAAAGCGCTTGAGGCGGCCCTTACGGGCGAGGTAACGGGTCAGGAAATGGTCGGTCCATTCGTTGAACGCGGACACGGGCTTAAGCAGATTCATGGGGCAAACCTACGGCGGTGAAAAAGGTGCTGCTAACGTAGCGCGCACTTTTAGTGCGCGACTCAGCAGATACCCGACCGGCGCGGCGACGCGGACTAAAAGTCCGCGCTACTTCGATACGGCCCTGTCGGTTCCATTTACGTAAAAGCTCGACGCTCAAATTCCCAGCTCCCATACCTCTATCCATGCCCACCGCCGCCAATCCTAAAACCCGTAAAAAAGCGTTGCTTCCGCAGGAAGAGGCCCATATTGTGTACAAAGACCCGGCTCGCCAGGCCGAGATGGCTGGCCTGCGCTACGCCAGCGACGGGGGAGCAGGCCTGACGCGCAAAGCCACGCGGGCCGGCAAGTTTGCCTACCATGATGCCCACGGCCAGAAAATCAGCGATGCGGAAACGCTGGAGCGCATCAACAGCTTCGTGATTCCGCCGGCCTGGACGGACGTGTGGATTTCGCCCTCGGCCACCACGCACCTGCAGGTAACGGGGCACGACGCGTTGGGCCGTAAGCAGTACCGCTACCACCCCGCCTGGGACCAGGTGCGCAGCCTCACCAAGTTTTCGCGCCTGCGCACCTTTGGCGAAAAGCTGGAGCCCCTGCGCACGCAGCTGAGAAAAGACCTGGCTCGCCCAGGCCTCGACCACGACAAAGTAGTGGCCCTGGTAATTACGCTGATGGACCAGTCGTTTATCCGGGTGGGCAACAAGGAATACGCCAAGAACAAAGGCAGCAAAAAGGCCAGCTACGGCCTCACCACGCTAAAGGACGGCCACGTGGACGTGCACGGGGCCGACGTGAATTTCTCCTTCATCGGCAAGAAAGGCGTGCCGCACGATGTGACCGTGCACGATGCCCGCCTGGCCCGCCTTGTGCGCAAGTGCAAGGAAATTCCCGGGCAGCACCTGTTTCAGTACTACTCGAAAGACGGGCAGCGCCGGGCGCTGGAATCGGGCGACGTGAACGAGTACCTGCACCGGCATACCGGCCTGGCGTTGTCGGCCAAGGATTTCCGCACCTGGGGCGGCACCGTGAAAATGGCTGGCTGTCTCGAAACGGTGCTTAAGGAAGAGCCGGACTTAGCCCCCGAAAAAGTTATCAAAAAAGCAGTGAAGGAAGTGGCCACCAACCTGGGCAACACGCCTACGGTGTGTTCGAAATACTATATCCACCCACAGGTGGTCGAGTTGTTCAACTCGGGCCAGTTGGTGGAATTCCTGCGGAAGCACGATGCAGAAGCCGTGGCCGATGACGTGCTTTCTCCCATCGAGCGGCTGGTGCTGAAGATGCTGGCAGATGCCTAAATGCAGTGCCTGAGTAGGGTGCGGTGCCGTACCCTAACTCAGTCTATTCCTCCGGCAGCTTATCAAACGCCTTGTCGCCTGATGCGCTGCCCTGCTCAAAGCGAATACCGGAGCCCGGCTGAGTTAAATTGTCGGTGCCCGGGCCGCCATAAATGCGGATGCTGAGCTGGTGCCCAGCGGCCTTGCCGTGGGTCTCAACTACAAAAGAGTCGTCGCCACCCAACCCTTCGAGTTGAATACGGTGGGTTTCGGACGGCAGAAAGGCGCGGTGGTAGAACGCCGCTTTGCCCTGGGCCGGGAATACCGCTACAACCGTAGAATCGGCGTAGCGATGGAGTTCGAACCGCTCGGCTTCGTCCGTGCCGGCAATGCGGGGCTCGCGGGCCAGGTTGCGGTAGAAGGTTTCGGCCAGGGCGGGCAACTGGTCGCGACGCGCTTGGAACGCCGCCAGGGTGCGCGAGCCTTCGAGGGCGTACACCGCGGGCGGCAGGCGGCGCACGGCCCGCTGCAGCACCGAGTCGGGCAGGCGCCGTTGCAGGTCGAGCGCGGTGGCCTGGAACTGAGCCCGCGAGAGCTGATTGAGGGCGCGGCGGTCGAGGTACTCGCCGTTGGAAAGCTGGGCGACCGGGTTTTTGTAGCGCGGGCCGAAGGTGACCCAGTGCGGAATGGCGACGTGGCCAATCAGCCAGCCCAGCAGGCCATCGTCGAGGCGGTAGATAACCATGTCGCGGTCTTTGGGCAGCGGCCGGATGGAAGCGAAGCCGCCGGGGACCGGTGCCTCTTCGGCCCAGCTCCATTGGCCGGCGTGCCGGTCCCAGTCGCCCAGCCAGGCATCGAGCAGGCGCGCGCGCAGCAGCGCGGGCTGGTCGAAGCGGCGGGCTGGGCTGGCGAACACGCCAGCAAAGGCTTTGCCGCTGTTGACGATGGCATTGGGGACGGGGCGTTCGGGGGCCTGCGCGGCTTTTTCTTCGAGGTAAGCCAGCTGGCCGCGGAAGTGGAGCAGCGAGTCGGACTGAAAAGCTGGCTCGTCGGGCCGCACGTAGAACAGTTGCGGCGAGGAGTAGGGCACCCCCGCGGCGCGGGCCAGCGGTGGTACCAGCAGGGCAGCATATGGGTTGGTCGACGACACGTTGTCGCGCAGCACGTTCACCAAAAAGGTGCCCCGCACGGCTACTGGCGTGGCCCGGATGGGGTCTTTGTCCACGGTGCGTATCACGTAGGCGCGGCCGTCGTCGGACGTTAGGTTTAGGCTGGTGCTATTGAAGCCACCGCCGACTTTGCCCGGCTGCAGGCTGCCGCGTTGAGCCGTGTTCAGCCGGAAGACCGGGGCCGAGACCGGGGCCGCCCAGCTTGGGCGGTGGTGGCGGCCCACCAGGGCGTTGTATAGGCTGCCGTGGCGGGCATATTGGCGGCCGGCAGTTACGCCGCGCACGCTATCGGCCGAGGCGGGTAGCGCGGTGCTGGCATCAAGCCTGGCATCGGGCTGAAAAAACTGCTTCCGGACGCAACCGGTGGCTAGCAGAGTTGCCAGCGTGCCTCCAAACAATGTATAAAAGCGCAAACGAAGCAGTATCAAGAGCTAGCAGAGGAGTTAAGGTCGGGCTTTGAACGAAGGCGGGCCAAAAAAGGCTAGCGACTACTAGTATAGTCGCCATATTCTGTATTTTGGGTTTAAGCAGCTACTATTTATCGATTCAATTAGAGCCGTGTAGTGGTTGATGGACAGTTGCGAACGTGTAGGGGCGGGGCTTGTTCCCGCCCGATGTTGAACGATTCAGGTACTAGATGTGCAACGACGGGCGGGGGCAAGCCCAGCCCCTACGTCGTTCAACTGTACACGCACCCCAGGCCTATTACGCAGCATTTCGTTCGAGAAGTGACGCAAGGTATTCATTCGCTACCTCGTCAGTCATCATTCAGGCGGTCGTAAGCGCGGTGTTTTTTTCGGGGCAAGCTGGGGCGATGCGCCCCGGCAGCCGTCATATCCGACGCTTCGTCGTGGAGCCGCAAACGCCGGCCGCTGCCTTGCAGGCGCAATTGGTCGTGGCCCGTGCCGCCGTAGAGCTCCAGACGCATGGGGGAAGCACCGGCCGTAGTCGTTACTTCAAAAACGTCGTCACCGCCTAATCCATCCAGGCTGATACACTTGGTTTCTTTCTGGAAATAGGTGCGCTGAAAATGCAGCGAGTCACGACTTGGGTGCTTCTGATTGGGGACGGAAAACACCCGCACCGTGGTCGAGTCGTGGTAGCGATGCACCACAAACCGTTCGGCCTGCGCCGTGCCGCCCACCGTGGGTGCGCGGGCCAGGGTGAGGTAAAAAGCGTTGGCTGCCTCGGGCAGCGTTTCGCGGCGCGCTTTGAGGGCGGTGCTCAGCCGGCTGCTTTCGAGGGCGTACACGGGGGGCGGCAGGCGGCGCAGAGCCCGCTCGATAACGGAATCGGGCAGCCGACGCTGCAGGTCGAGGGCGATACGCTGGAAGTCGCTGCGCGTCATTTGCGAGAGGGCGCGTTGGTCGATGAACTGGGCCTGATGCACCAAGCCGGCGATGTTGTTGTACTCGTTGCGAAAGGTCTGGAACTGCGGCGCAATAAAGGGCCGGGCCGCCAGCCAGGGAATCAGGCCGTCATCGAAGCGGAAATACACCTGGTCGCGGTCCTTCGGAATGCCGAGGTAGCGCACCCGGCCGCCGGCCTCGCGGAACTCAGCCCACTGCCACTGCCCTTCGTGCCGGTCCCAATCGCCCATCCAGACGTCGAGCAGGCGGGCCCGCAGGAAGGCGGGCTGGTCGATGTAGGATGACGGGTGCCGGTACACCTTCTTGAGCATGGCTTCGCCGCCATCAAAATCGTCGACGCCGGCCAGGTCGGGCGTGCGGGACGCCCGGGCTTCGTACTTCTCTTCGAGCAGCGCCAGCTTGCCCTGAAAACGCTCGGACGACTTGCCCAGGCCGGTTTCATCGGCCCGCACGTACACCAGGCGCGGGCGGGTATGGGGCACCCCCGCGGCCTGCGCCAGCGGCGGCACCGTGAGCGCGGCGTAGGGGTTGGCGGCCGACGTGGCGTCGCGCACGACGTTCAGGACAAAAGTGGGCCGAATGACTTTCGGCAGTGTTCGGCTTGGTTCTTTGTCGAGGGCACGCAGGGCGTATTTGCGGTCCTTAGCGCCTTCCAGGGTCATGCTGATGCTTTGGTAGCCGCCGCCGGTTTTGCCCGGCTGCAAACCACCCGGCGCTGCCGTGGCCAGGTTGAGCACCGGCATGCGCACGGGAGCGGCCCACACCCGGCGATAGTGCCGGCCCAGAAACAGGTAGTAGAACCCGGAATGCTGGTTGTAGTGGCGGCCGGCAGTAGCCAGCACCGAGTCGGCGGTAGCGGACAGGGGCAGGGTGCTGCCGGCTCCCACGCGGGCATCGGGCTGGAAATAATGACGGCGGGCGCAGCCACTGCCAGCCAGGGCCAAGCCCAGCACAGCCAGCAAACGCCACCAACACCGAGCTTGAAAAAGACACAAAAGAGGCATCCGAAGAAAAAACGCGGCGGTGGGAATGAGCCTTTAACGCAGCTTCGCCGTAAAGGTGGGTAAGGCCGGTGTGCTACCACACTTCCACCCCTTTGCCAAACAGGCTCCTTATGCCGGGAACAGTAGATGCGCACTAACTGGAAGCTGACCGGGCTAATATTGCTGAGCACGCTGGGCTTGTATAGCTGCGCCGGCCCCGCCACCAGTCCTTCGCCGGTGGTATGGGCCGCCGACTCGGCTGCGGTGCGGGTAGTTCCCGGGCCACAATACGCCCGCGGCACCACGTGGCGGGCTTTTTTTGGCCAGCACTACCGCACCTGGTGGAATACGCCCGTAACGGTGCCGGTGCTGCGGCTGGCCACGGCCGTGCCCGGTGGGCTGCTGCCGGTGCAGGCCGGTGGCAGCTACCAAAGCCACACCTTGCGGCTGCAGGGCCCCGACGGCCGCCAGTACGTGCTGCGGTCTGTGGACAAAGACATGAGTGCCGCCCTGCGCCCGGGCTGGAAAAAAAACCTACTGCGCGCCCTGCTCAAGGACCAAACCAGTGCTACCCAACCCTACGGCGCGTACCCGGCGGCCTACTTGGCCGAAGCCGTGGGCGTGCTGCACGCCAACCCGCGCCTCGTGTACCTGGGGGCCGACCCGGACCTGGGGAAATTCCGGGCCGCGTATAGCAATGCGCTGTATCTGTTGGAAGAGCGGCCCGATGGCGACCAATGCGGCGTGGCGAGCTTCGGCCAGTCGCCAAACGTGGTGAATTCGGCCCATATGCTGGCGGCGCTGCGCCGCAACCCGGGAAACCACGTGCCCGCCCGCGCTTACCTGCGCGCCCGCCTGCTCGACCTGCTGCTGGGCGACTGGAGCCGGCGCGAAGACCAGTGGCGCTGGGCCAGTTTCCCGCAGGCTGGCCGCGTGGCGTACCGCCCCGTACCGCGCGACCGCGACCAGGCCTTTTTCCTGTTCGATGATGGCCTGATTACCCGACTGGTGTCGTGGTTTGCGCCCAAGTATCAGACCTTTCGGGGACCCATTCGCCTCGAAAACGTGGACGGCCTGACCCGCACTGCCCGCGCCCTCGACCGCACCTTGCTCACCAGCCTCAGCGCGGCCGATTTCCGGGAAGTGGCCGACTCGGTGAGAAAGGCCCTGGGTGATGCCGTATTGGCCCGCGCGTTTGAGATGGGCCCGCCCGAAACGAGGGCCGCCATCGCCGCCCGGTTCGTGCCCATCCTGCGCGCCCGGCGTGAGCAGCTGCCCGCCGTGGCCCAACAGTATTTTGAACTGCTAAACCAGGAGGCCTGGCTGATTGGGACCGACCAGCCCGAAACCTTTATCGTAAGCGACACCAAAGGCGGCAACCTGCGCGTGTGCGTGCTGGCCCGGCGCGCGGGCCGCCCCGACAGCCTGCTGCTGGACCGCACGTTTGCCGCACCCGGCACGAAAAGCCTGGAGTTGTACGGCCTCGGCGGCGACGACCGGTTTGAGCTGCGTGGAGCGTTGCCGGGCAGCATCGGCGTGCGGCTGTACCCGGGCCTGGGCCGCGACGAGGTGCGCACGCAGCCCGGAGCCATTGCGGGCGATGTTACCTGGTTTGCGCGGCCGGATGGGCTGGGAAGCAGCCCGCCCGCCGGCGTGCAGGCCGAAGCCGACCCTCATCCTGAGCTGACCAGCAATGCGCACGCCTGGCTACAGCGCTACAACCTGCACGATTAGCGTGGGTGCTGGGGCGATGTGCAGGCCCGCAGTGCGCTGGCTACGGCAACAGGCCAGCCAGTGGCTCGCGGCCATCGAGCGTACCGATACTGCCCAGCACCCGGAAGCGCGCGAACATTTCCTCGGCGTACCACTTTTCGCGGCGCGTGAGCTGCATTACTTCGCGGTGGCGGGCATCCTTGTACGCATATTCCTCCATGGCCTTTGCCGATTCCCAGACGCTGAAGGTGGCCTGGCGCACCACTGGCAGCTCACCCAAGCCGATGGCGGCTCGCACCCCGCGTACCTGCGCCAGCGCCGCGCTCGTGGGCTCGACAAACTTCCAGAAGCGCGGGGTTTTGCGCAACCGGATGCTGGCCCGCGTGAGCACCGCTATTGGGCTTTCCGGAATGGCAGCCGGGAGTGTCAATATGGTCAGTTCGGGTGCAAAAGGCGTTTTTCCATCCCACAAGCCTATTGCTTTGATGGGGGCCAGATGCACGGTCCATTGCTCGGCGCTACGCCGCTGGTAGCCGGCCCACAGCGGATGTTGCGCAAAAAAGGTGTGAGCGGCGGCGGCATCGTCCCACACGGCCATGAAGCCGTAGCGGTCGAGGTTGGGCCAGAAACCAAAACCATTGGCGGCGCCGCTGCCCAGGAGCTTGAAAAACCGCAAGCCCGGCACTTTTTTCAGCTCTCCGGGCGAGGTACCCATCTGCGCGAGGCCCCAGCGACGGTGGCCGGGTTTCAGGGTGAAAACGGTGAGGGTAGTTAGGGACATGCGGAAGAATTAACCGTTCAGGGAAGGTCAGCGGGTTTTAGGCAACAAAAAAAGGCCGGAATTGCTTCCGACCTTTTATAAATGAGGCAACGAAGCCTTATTTGGGCTGCACCTGGGCGTGCTGGTTCACGTCGTCGTCCTTGCTGGCTTCGCCGGTTACCACGGCGCGCACGTAGCCATAGGCCCGCGAGAGGAGGCTGCTTGGCGAATCCCAATACTCGGCCTTGTCGATGGTGACTTTCAGTACGCTGATGCTGGGGTCTTCTTTACCTTTCGGAAACCAGGCGCGCATGGGCTCGCTCCAGAGCTCCGCAATTTTGGCCTCGTCGCGGAAGGCATTGGCACGGCCCGATACCGAGACGTACACGTTGCTTTCGGGGTTGGAATAGCTCAGGTTGACCTGGCTGTCTTTTTTCACCTCGTAGACTTTAGCCGAATTGATATCGGTGAGGAAATACAGGGCCTCGTCTTTGCCCGGATTGATGGTGGCCATGGGGCGGCTGTGCAGGCTGCCGTGCTCGTCGGTGGTGGTGAGCATGGCCATGCGCACGTCCTTAATTTTTTCGAACAGCTGGGTGAGGTCGTGGGTGACGGGTGTCTTATCAGACATGGGAAGGAGTTTTGGAGAGGTGAAAGAAGCGTTGGTTGCCGGTATTCGCCGGCAGCATATGGGCTTACGGGGGCCAGCCGGTCGAGGTTGAATAAAACCTGCCCACGCCCGTACCTTGCCTGCCACAATGAATTTCCTCGCTCACCTCTACCTCTCCGGCGCTCCCACTGCGGCCTGCTATACCGACGTGCTCGTGGGCAATTTCATGGCCGACTCGGTGCCCGGCCGCCAGCTCGAAAACTATGCACCTGCTGTGCAAGCCGGCATCCGCCTGCACCGCGCCATCGACACCTACACCGACCAGCACCCCGTGGTGCGCCGCAGTACCAAGCGGCTGCGCGAAGCTGGCTACGGCAAGTACGCCGGGGTGATTTCGGACATGTTTCTCGACCATTTCCTGGCCCGCAGCTTCGCGGAGTATTCCGCGGAAAGCTTAACTGATTTTGCCAAGCGGGTGTATGGGCTGCTGCAAGGTCGGGAAGCTGAAATGCCGCCCCGCGTGCAGCAAATGCTGTTGTACATGGTGCAGCACAACTGGCTGCTGGGCTACGCCGAAACCGAAGGCATCCGCCGGGCCCTGGGTGGGCTGAGTCGCCGGGCCGTTGCCGGGTCGGGTATGGAAACGGCCGCCACCGAGCTGGAAGCTAACTACGAGGCGTATGAGGCCGATTTTCGGGAGTTTTTCCCGCAGCTGCGCGAGCATGCCGCTGGCGAGCTGGCGCGGCTAGCGCCGGAGCTGCCGTAGTGCCGCTGTAGTAACCCGGCGCTACTGCGGTTGCGCCGGGGCGTCGGCGTCGGTGCCGGGCTTCTCAATTAGCTTCAGGTAAAGGATGACGCTGCCCAGCAGCCCGCAAACGAGGTTGGTGAAGATGATGGACCAATCGTGCAGCATCAAACCGTACGCCTCCCAGAGGCAGGTGCCGATGAAGAGCATGATGTACGTGGGCAGCGAAAGGCTGGCCGTAGACCGCGTTTTGATGGTTTTGTAGGCCTGCGGCACGTAGGCAGTCGTGGTGAGCAGGGCGGCTATGGCACCAATTATCGAAACGGTAGTCATGAGCTGTACGGAATAGAAAGGGGCGAAAGCACGGCCGTAAACCTACAACCGGCAACGCCCATCCGCGCCATAAAAAAACAGGAGCGGCCTGCCAGCTGGCAAACCGCTCCCGCGTACTTAAACCTTGTCCTTACCCAAAACGCTTTGCCTGCCTGCTGGCGGCACTTGACCGGTCCGGTCCGACCGCCCTAGGCGGTCCGACCGGTTGAAGAACCCCCGGTTTTGTCCCGCCACCAACCGGTCGGACCGCCTAGGGCGGTTGGACCGGAGCAACGACCGCCGTTTTGGGTAAGGACAAGCGTACTGAAACCCGGCGTTTCAAGCCGTTAATTCAGGTTAGTGCTGGTGGCCGCCTTCACCGTGCACGTGGCCGTGGGCGAGCTCCTCGGCGGTGGCTTCGCGCACGTCCTGCACCTTGCCGTGGAAGTGCATCACCATGCCGGCCAGCGGGTGGTTGAAGTCCATCTGCACGGAGGTATCGCCGATGCTTAGCACCTTAGCCTGCATGTGGTTGCCCTCGTTGTCGGCCATGGGCAGGAAGTTGCCGGGCTGCAGCATTTCCTCGTCCAGCTTGCCATCGATGAGGAAAACTTCTTTGGGGATTTCGACCAGCGCCTGCTCATCGTATTCGCCGTAGGCCTGCTCGGGCGTGAGGCTGAACTGGAACTCGTCGCCGGGGTTTTTGCCGTCGAGCTGGGCTTCAAATTCCTCGGGCAGGCCGCTGTGGCCGAACAGGAAGACCATCGGCGCATCAGCCTCAGCCGATTCAACCAATACTTTTTCCTGGTTTTCGTCGGTCACGCTGAGGTCGTAGGTGATGGTGACAACTTTTTTATCGCTGATTGCAGCCATGAGAGTAAAGTAAGGGATGGGGGAGAAGAAAGTGCCAACTCAGGCAGCTGATGCACAAAGAAAGGAAGTTCTGCCGGTAACGGTAGGCGTATTCGGAATTTATCAGAGACCAGCATTAAAAAAGCAGAACGTCATGCTAAGCTTGACGAAGCATCTTTACTGCGATTGTAAAATTCAATTACTGCTGCGGTAAAGATGCTTCGGCTACGCTCAGCATGACGTTCTTCCCGGTTGCCAGATAGCCTTACGCGGGCATCGCCTTCAGCTCGCGGCCCCAGAAGCGGTGCTGAGCAATGGCGGTGATGAACTGCGGGGCCAAGCCGCCCACCTGCGCGTCCAGGCTGGTTACCACGCCGTCGGCGTTCAGAATATCCTCAGCGCCGGGGTAGGCGGCCGCTTTCAGCAACTCAATGCCTGCGCCCGAAGCTGCGATGGGCTTGCAGTGGCGGAATGCTTCGTTCACGAAGCGCACCGCGTCGGCATTCTGCTTCAGAACAGCCACGCTGGCCTCGCCGCCCGCCACGTACACGGCATCGTAGAGCACCGAAGCGGTGGAATGGAACGTGCCGTCCACCAGCAGCTCCTTGCCATCCGAACCCTTTATGGTGCCCAGGTGCGTGGCCACGATGGCAGCCTGCGCGCCCTGGTCCATCAACGCTTTCATCAGGTCGCCGATGGCCGCGACATTGGCTCCGTCGGTGGCCAGCACGGCTACGTGACGGGTTTTGATGCTGGTTTTACCTTGGTTGATTTTGGCCGTGGGCGCCATGCTAAGGGCCGAGTCTTTGCCAATGTTGCCGGCTGCTGGCTTCGATTGAAGCGAGGCCGCGTCGGCATCGGCACCCACTTGCAGGTTGAGTTGCACGCCTTCGGCCGAGGGCACGGCCACGCCCAGGCCTTCGGCCACGCGGCGCACCAGCTCGCTGTCGATTTGGGACAGCTGCACGAGCGTGCGGGTGCGCACAAACTCTTTCTGCACGTGGCTCAGATCGAATCGCAGGGCCTTCACAATGTGCATCTTCTCGGCATCGGACTGGCTGTTCCAGAACAGCTTGGCTTGGCTGTAGTGGTCGACAAAGCTTTTGCTGCGCAGGCGGATTTTGTGGCCTTCCACGCGCTCGTGCACCGAGTTGAAGCCGCCTTCGCTGAGCTTGGCCTGCTTGGGGAAGTTGTCGTTCAGCAGGTTGGGGCCGTAGGCCACCTGGCCCTTGTTGATGGTCTGGCGCATGTGCCCGTCGCGCTGCCCGTTGTGGATGGGCGCGATGGAACGGTTAATCGGAATCTCGTGGAAATTCGGCCCGCCGAGGCGGGTGAGCTGGGTGTCGGTGTACGAAAACAGGCGGCCCTGCAGCAGTGGGTCGTTGCTGAAATCGATGCCCGGCACCACGTGGCCGAGGTGGAAGGCCACCTGCTCGGTTTCGGCAAAATAGTTGTCGACGTTGCGGTTGAGTACCATTTTGCCCAGCATCTGCACCGGTACCAGGTCTTCGGGGATAAGCTTGGTCGAGTCCAGGATGTCGAAATCGAATTTGCGCTCGTCTTCTTCCTCCACCACCTGCACGCCCAACTCCCACTCGGGGTAAGCGCCCATTTCGATGCAGTTCCAGAGGTCGCGGCGGTGGAAATCGGGGTCTTTGCCCGAAATCTGCTGGGCTTCTTCCCAGGCCACGGCGTGAGCACCCAGCTTCGGCTTCCAGTGGAATTTCACGAAGCGCGACTTGCCCTCGGTGTTAATCAGCCGGAAGGTGTGCACTCCGAAGCCTTCCATCATGCGCAGGCTGCGCGGCAGGGCGCGGTCTGACATCGCCCAGAGCAACATGTGCATGCTTTCGGGGTTGGTCGAAATGAAGTCGTAGAAGGTGTCGTGGGCCGAGGCGGCCTGCGGAATCTCGTTGTGCGGCTCCGGCTTTACGGCGTGAATGAAGTCGGGAAACTTGATGGCATCCTGGATGAAGAACACCGGAATGTTATTGCCCACAAGGTCGAAAACGCCTTCCTGCGTATAGAATTTGACCGCGAAGCCGCGCACGTCGCGCGCCATATCCGAGGAGCCGCGCGAGCCGGCCACCGTGGAAAAGCGCGTGAACACCGGCGTTTGCACGCCGGCCTGCAGGAAGTCGGCGCGGCTGAGGTTGGCGTTGTTGCCGTAGGCTTCGAAATAGCCGTGGGCAGCCACGCCGCGGGCGTGCACCACGCGTTCGGGGATGCGCTCGTGGTCGAAATGCGTAATTTTCTCGCGCAGAATGAAGTCTTCGAGCAGGGTGGGGCCACGCTCGCCGGCTTTTAGGGAGTTCTGGTCGTCGTTGATGCGCAGGCCCTGGTTGGTAGTCAGGAACTGGCCGTAGCCGTCTTCGCGGTTCTGGGCCAGCTCGTCGGTTTTGGCGGTGCTCACGGCATCCTCGTGGGTTTTCTTGGCTGTTGGTTTCTTGCTCATGGAAAGTAATCAGAGAGAGTATGAGCTTTTGCTAACGGTTGTTCTGCATTGGAGTTAAACCTATTTCGGCGAAAAATTTCGGCTTTGCCGGGCGTTAGTCAGCTATTGTTTGAATGTCAGCTATTGCAGTGCGTATAGTGAGGAGCCTAGCTGAACGATATTCATGCATCTAGCGAGTGAAGCCGGTTTTTTGCCTGCTGTCATCGGATAAAACTGGTTGTGCTGGGAGAAGGCTGATTACCTGGCTTTGGCGCAGCGCGTACCGCTATATAGGGTACGTTTCTCCCTAAAACCAACTCCTTTCCAGCTACTTCCCAATGCGTACCCTTTCAATTATCGCGCTGGCCGCTACTCTGCTGAGTAGTTCCCTGCTGGGTGCCTGCCAGTCCAACGCTTCCAGCACGCAGGACGAGGCCGTGAGCAAGGAGGCCGTGGTAAAAACCGACACGCCGGCGAAAGGCGCGCCGTATTAGAGCCGTTTCAACTGGAATCCCCTTCAGCCCATGCTGGTGGGGATTTTTAGTGTAAAAACCGGGTAGCTTTGGTATCGCAACCTTACGTTTTTTGAACGCCGCTTTATTTTATGACACAATACCTTGCCCGCCTGGTAGGCCTTGCCGGGGCTTTCTCGCTGCTGACGGCAGCCGCCTGGGCCCAAAACGCCGGCACCCAATGGACCAAAGACGGCTACGGCTACCTGCAGGTGCGCCCCGATTCGGTGGTGCAGCTCGACATCCGCCAGCCCGGCCAGGCGCGCACGCTGCTCAGCAAGCGCCAGCTGACGCCGGCGGGCCAGATGGCCCCGCTCGGCGTGCGTCGGGTGGCGCTGTCCGATGATGGTCGCCGCATCCTACTCAATACCAACACCAAAAAAGTTTGGCGCTACGACACCCGCGGCGATTATTGGGTGTACGATACCGGCACCAAGCAGCTCACGCAGCTGGGCAAAGGCCGGCCCGAGTCGTCGCTGATGTTTGCCAAATTCTCGCCCGATGGGAGCAAGGTGGCTTACGTGAGCGGCCACAACCTGTTCGTGGAGAACCTGGCCGACCACGCCATCACCCAGCTCACCAGCGATGGCACCGACAAGCTCATCAACGGCACCTTCGACTGGGTATACGAAGAGGAACTGGACTGCCGCGACGGCTTCCGTTGGAGCCCCGATGGGCAGCACCTGGCCTACTGGCAGCTCGATGCTACCAAGACGCGCAACTACCTGATGTTGAACACGACGGAGGCGCTCTATCCGTTCACTGTGCCGGTGGAGTACCCCGTAGTCGGCGAAGACCCCAGCCGCTGCCGCGTAGGCGTGCTGGCCGTGAGCGGCGGCCCCACCAAGTGGATGGACGTGCCCGGCGATGCCGTGCAGCACTACATTCCGCGCATGGAATGGGCCGGCCCCAACGAGCTGATTATTCAGCAGCTGAACCGCCGCCAGAACGAAAGCCGCCTGATGCTGTGCACTGCTGCCACCGGTGCGGTAAAAACCATCTATACCGAAACCGACAAGGCCTGGGTGAATGCGAAGGACGAGCCCGTGGGCTGGGACTGGCTGAAAGACGGCAAAAGCTTTGTGTGGGCCAGCGAGAAAGACGGCTGGCGCCACCTCTACCAGATAGACCGCACCGGCAAGGAGAAGCTGCTGACGCCCGGCAGCTACGACGTCATCAGCGTGGAGAGCATTTCGGAGGCTACCGGCACCATCTATTTCCTGGCCTCGCCTACCAACGCTACCCAGCGCTACCTCTACAAAGTGCCGCTGAAAGGGGGCAAGGCCGAGCGTGTGACTCCCAGCAGCCTCAGCGGCACCAACAGCTACGAAGTGTCGCCCAACGGCAAGGTGGCCCTGCACCGCTACGGCAGCGCCAGCAGCTACCCGGTATCCGATGTCGTGGCCCTGCCGGCCCACCAGCGCCTGAGTGGCGGCGAAACGCCGGAGCAGGCCAAGATGATGAAGGTGCCCAAAGTCGAGTTTTTCCAGGTGAAAACCGCCGATGGCGTGACCCTGGACGGTTGGCTGGTGAAGCCCACCACCTTCGACCCCGCCAAGAAATACCCCATCGTGTTCATGGTGTACGGCGAGCCGGCCAGCCAAACGGTGACCGACAACTTCGGCACGGGTTTCAACCGCCTCTACCAGGGCAGCATGGCCGACGACGGCTACATCTACGCCTCCATCGAGAACCGGGGCGCCCCGGCCCCGCGCGGCCGTGAGTTCCGCAAATCCATCTACCATAACATCGGCGCGCTCAACATCCGCGACCAGGCCATGGGTGCGACCGAGGTGCTCAAGAATAGTTGGGTCGACACCAGCCGGGTAGCGGTGTGGGGCTGGAGCGGGGGCGGCTCCTCCACGCTCAGCCTATTGTTCCAGTACCCCAAGATTTACAAAACCGGCATTTCCATTGCCGCCGTCGACAACCAGCTCAATTACGACAACATCTACCAGGAGCGCTACATGGGCCTGCTGCCCGAAGACAAGCACTTTTTCGTGGACAACTCACCGCTGGCCCACGCCAAAAACCTGCGCGGCAACCTGCTCCTCGTCCACGGCACCGGCGACGACAACGTGCACTACAACAACGCCGAGCAGATGATAAATGAGCTGGTGAAAAACGGCAAAACCTTCCAACTCATGGCTTACCCCAACCGCACCCACGGCATCTCGGAAGGCGAGGGCACCAGCAAGCACCTGGCCGCTACGTATACCAAGTTCCTGAAGGAGAACTGCCCGCCCGGCGGGCGGTAAGCCAACCGTTTCGCGGAGTAGAATCCCGAAAAGCCCCAGCGGGGCGACATGTCGGTAGTAAAGCAATTTCGATTGCGTTTTAGAGCCCCAGTGGGGCGACACTCGTTCAGCGAATGTCGCCCCGCTGGGGCTCTGACGTTCTTTTGCTGCTCTACTACCTATATGTCGCCCCGCTGGGGCTTGACCGCTTGCTCCGTTGCCTACGTTTAATCCTGCAACTCCCAGGCCGTGCGGTAGCCGCCGATTTGCTCCACATATTCAATCAGCGCCTTGAAAAACGGGTGGGCGCTGAGCGTCGAAGAGTCGCCGACGAGCAGCAGCTTTTTGCGGGCGCGCGTCATGCCCACGTTCATGCGGCGAATGTCAGAGAGGAAGCCAATTTCGCCGTGGGTGTTGCTGCGGGTGAGGGTGATGGCGATGATGTCGCGCTCCTGGCCCTGGAACGAGTCGACGGTACCCACGCTGAGCTGGCGGTGCAGCATGAAGCCGCTGAGCTCGTCGTTTTCCTCGATGGCGTCCTTCAAATAGTTGATTTGGGCGCGGTAGGGGGCGATAACGCCGATGCTGAGCGGGTCTTCCTCGTGGTCGGCGGGGTCGTAGGGTTCCAGCAGCTGGGCCAAGCGTTTGAGCAGCAGGTCGGCCTCCTCGGGGTTGGCGGTGGAGCGGCTTTCGGGGATGGTGACTTCGAGGAAGCCGAAGCCGGCCGTGTCAAGGAATTCGACGGGCAGGTCGGGGGCGAAGCGCAGGTCGTAGGCATCGAGGCCGGCGTGGGCCACGGTTTCGTAGGCCACCAGCTTGCCGTCGTAGAACTGGTCGGAGCTGAACTGCATGATTTGCTCGTGCATGCGGTACTGCACCGTGAGCATGCGGGCCGTGCCAGGCTGGCGCTTGATGGCCTTCTCGAACAGCGTTTCGCGCAGGGCCCCGGCTTTGTCGCTCTTAATGGTAGGCGGCAGCTGGTGGTGGTCGCCGGCCAGAATTACGCGGCTGCCTTTCGAAATCGGAATCCAGCAGCCCGGTTCCAGGGCCTGGGCAGCTTCGTCGATAAACACCGTTTCGTAGGTGAGGTGGCGAATGTTGCGGTTGCTGGCGCCCACCAGCGTGCACGTTATCACCTGCACCGACTCCAGCAAATCCTCGGTGATGTAGCGCTCCAAGTCGTCGGCCTGCTGAAACAGCATCCGCGCTTCTTCCTTCAGCATTCGTCGCTGTTGCTGCTCCTCGTAGCCGAAGTTGCGCACGTGCTTGCTGGCGGTTTCGCGGTACTGGTCGGCGGTCTGGCGCATCGAGCGCATCTCGTTGTAGCTCTTGTGGTTCATCACCTGCGCATCGAGGGTGTGCTCCAGCAACAGGTCGGAAACCCGCGAGGGGTTGCCCATCCGAATGACGTTGACGCCGCGCTCGGCCAGCTTTTCGGTGAGCAAATCGACGGCCGTGTTGCTGGGGGCGCACACCAGCACGCGCCGCTCGCGCCGGATGGTTTCCAGAATGGCCTGCACCAACGTGGTGGTTTTGCCGGTGCCGGGCGGGCCGTGGATGATGGCCACGTCTTTGGCCGCCAGCACGTGGCGCACGGCGGCCAGCTGCGAGTCGTTCAGCGGGCTGGGGTAGAAGAGGTCGGTGGCTTTTTCCTCGCGGAAACGGGCTTCCTTGGCGCCCAGCAGGATGTCGCGCAGCTCGGCCAGGCGGTCGCCGTAGGCGCCCATGACTTTGCCCAGGGCGTAGTCCATCTCACGGTAGCTGACCTCGTCAAACGTGAGGTCGATGCCCATTTTGTGGCCTTCGGTCACCCAGTCGGGCAGGTCTTCCTTGGTGGTGGCGAGCAGCAGCTTGTTGCGCCGCACGCTGGTGATAACGCCGTTGAGCGTGGGCCGGTCGGTGGCGGCGCGGCCGGGCACGTTGCCAAAGAGGGCCGCGTTCTTACCTACTTGAAATAGGTGCAGACCCTGCTGGCCGGCGGGCCGCTCCAGCTCCAGGACGACCTTGCCGCCGAAGCCAATGTCTTCCTGCGTGATGGTGACGGGGTACCAGGTGAGGCCGCGCTGCTGCCGCTCTGAGATGCTGGCCTTGGCGTTTTTGAGCTTGAATTGCACCAGGTCTTCCTGTTGCTCCAACTTCATAAGAGCTTGCACCTGGCGTAGCTCTTTTTCGATGGCGTAGGGGTCGACGGGGGCGAAAGTGGGGGTGGTATCGGACAAAAGAAAGCGGGTTGGGTTTGTTCGTGAATACGAACAACCAGTAACAAGTGATTATTTATTAATTCCTACCGCCAGTGTGGTAATACCTGGCAGAGGGTTTCAGCAAATTCCTGCGTGAGTTCGGGGGCAGGCTGAAGAGCTTGGTGCTCTTTAATCAGACGAACAGCCGCCAAACTGTAACAATTCTTCACGCGAAGGTTTTCGAGGTATTTCGCCCTGATAATAGCCTTTATGGGACGATTTGACTTCCGGTGGTGCCCAATTACGATTACATCTTCGCACATTCCTGGAAACCAATCAATGATGTACACTTTGGCACCAGGGCGGAAATGCTTCGTGCCCGAGCGGGTTTCTGCGCCACCAGGACCATATGGCCGTTCAGCAATGATATTGCCGACAGCAGTACAGAAAAATTCCTGGAGTGCTTCTGATTCCATTGTTCCTCAGAGTTTCTTAAGTCGCGTCCAGCAGCAATTAGGCCCGTGCATATATGTGACATCGTAACCATATTATTCACGAAGGTCGGGTGTTAGCTTGGCTTTCTTGTAGCGCTCGCCCTACACTTCCAGCTTCTGCCCCTGAATGGCCTTGGCCATAAGGTCCGGAAACCTGGCCGGCGTGCAGGCGAAGCAGGGGATGCCCAAGGCCCCCATTTTCTCCGCCGCGCCGCGGTCGAAGCTTGGGGCGCCGTCGTCGCTCAGGGCCAGCAGTACCACCACCGTCACGCCGGATGCTTTCAGGGCCGCGGCGCGCTTAATCATCTCAGCTTCGCCGGCGCCCTCATATAAGTCGCTGATTAGAATGAGAATGGTGTCGGCGGGGCGGGTTATAAGCTGCTCGCAATAGCGCAGCGCCAGAGGAGTGTCGTTGCCCCCGCCCAACTGCACGCCGAACAGGATGTCTACCGGGTCGTGGAGATTTTGGGTGAGGTCCACCACAGCCGTGTCGTACACCACCATGTGGGTTTTTACTGCTTTCAGCGAAGCCAGCACCGCCCCAAATATGCCCGCGTAAACCACCGACGTGGCCATCGAGCCGCTTTGGTCCACGCAAAGCACGATTTCCTTCAGCGCCTGCCCGCGCCGGCCGAAACCTACCAGTCGCTCGGGGATAATGGTTTTGTGGGCCGCCTGGTAGTGCCTGAGGTTGGCCTTGATGGTCGCGCCCCAGTCGATTTCGTGGTAGCGGGGCCGGGGGTTGCGCACGGCCCGGCTCAGGGCGCCCTGCACGGCCTGGCGCAGCGGGTTACTGAGTTTTTTTTCCAGCTCGCGCACCACTTTGGTGATGACTTCCCGGGCGGTGGCCTTGGCCTTCTGCGGCATCACGCGGCTCAGCGTCAGCAGCGTGCCTACGAGGTGCACATCGGCATGCACCGTGCGCAGGATTTCGGGCTCTAGTAGCAGCTGTTTCAGGCCGAGGCGCGTCATCGCATCCTGCTGCATGATAGCCACCACCTCGGTGGGAAAATACTCCCGAATGTCGCCCAGCCAGCGGCTCACGCGCGGCGCTGAGGCACCCATGCCGACCTTGCGGTTATCCTTGTCGCTGTCGTAGAGAGCGGTAAGCACGTCGTCCATGCGGCCATAGTCGGGCGGCATTGGGACCGAGTTGGCCTCATCAGCAGCGCTGCCAAGAACGAGTTTCCAGCGGGAAGGTGTAGTGGACATCTTAGTAGGTAAACCGGTGGATTATTTCAACGCAGGCAAATAGTGAATCACAGAACATTAAAAAAGCCAGCTAATTGAAGCAGCTTAGCCTTCAGCACTTCCTTTCTCGCCAGCTTATCAGTGCCAAGCTTTTCCAAGTCCTTCTTGAACGCAACCAACTCTGGTAAATCGACCGGAAAATGTGAACGCAGTACGGTTAAGCTGAGGTTTGTGCCTAGCAACGCCTTAGCAGTTAACTCACAATGAAGCCATATTGCTGATTGCTTCGCTAATTTCTGCATTTCATACCAGGAGATGGTATGCAATTCGGCTGTTTGTTTAGAGACGGTAAAGCCTGGGGCTCCAGCAAACATTTCCCGCTTGCAGGGTAGAAAATCTAAGCGTGGTTGAATGCTGTAATCGAAGTACCAGCAGTGAGCATACTCGGTTGGCTTGCTCGTTCCATACTGGTAATTGGGGTGAATAGGGGCAACTTCATTCATCTCGATAAGATGAGTTTGAGCAAGAGCTAAAGCGTCGGTCAGCGTTACCATATGGTCAATAATTATACCCCAGCAACTCCTGCAGCCCCGGTAGCACCCGCATTCCACGCTCCCAATCAAAATCGGCTTCCGAAGTGGCTGCAGGTGCGGCGTCCGCAGTCGCAATTTCCAGAATCTTCCGGCGCTCGGGCAGCGAGAAGTCGGTGAAGGCGCGGCGCAGCAGCGGCACGATTTCGCGGAAGGTGTTCTCGTTTAATTCGCCCAGCCAGGTATCGAGCAGGTCGAATAATTCGCGGTGATGAATGAGCAGCAGCCCGCTGCCACGCAGGAATCCTTCAATCCAGGCCGTGGCGTAGTCGGTGGGCTGAGCGGGAGCCAGAGCCAGCCCCAGGGTGACGGCCGTGGCCGCGGCGTCGGCCTGTTGGGCGTCGAAGGGCAAGCGGGCGGCAGCTCCAGCCAGCAGGCCGTTGGTGGCCGCGTTGCACCTCACGGCGGCCAGGGCGGCGTACCAGTCGGCTTCGTGGGCGTCGTTCTGCAGCAGCCGAATGGCCTGGTGAGTGGCTTCGATGCGCTCCAGAAGCGACTTGGCGGCGTCGTAATCGAGCCCCGCGCAGGCAGCCGGCAGGCCGATGCACAGGCGCGGCATCAGATGCTGCACTACCTGGGCCACCTGCTGCGTGTCGGTGCGGCGCACGTTGCCGTAGCGCAGCACCTGGGCCAGCGGGGGCAGCGCGGCCAGCAGGTGCGTCACGTCGCGGGTGCCGGCCCCGATGGTTTCGAGTCGGGCCACCAGCGCCGGAATGGCCGGGCCGAGGTCGGCGCGCAGGGCGTGTTCGAGCAGGGTGCTCACAGCTTCGAGGCTGGTGGCTTCAGCGGCGCGGGCGGTGGCGCGCGCTACGGCAGCGGCCAGCACGGTGTTGCCCCAGCGGCCGGCTTCAATCACGGCCAGGGCCATTTCGGGCTCCCATTCCAGCGTCCAAATTTCGTGAAAGGTGCCGCTTTTGCCGGCCACTTCCTCCGGCTCGCCCCAGTTGATGTCGAGCAGGCGCAGGCGGTGCAGCAGGTGGCTGCGGTCGAGCTGGGCCGGCTGGCGCAGGTCGAGGTCGAGCGGCTTGGGCATGGCTGAAGGCTTGAGGCGCAACGTCTTCTGCTGCTGCATTAAATCCTGCTGCAAGGGCGTGGCGGGCAAGCCAGCCGGTACTTCGCCCAGCTTCACGCCAATCACCAGTTCCTTGTGCACGAGGGCCAGCGGCTCGGCGTAGCCCCCGCCCAGAATAGCCACGGCGGCTTCCTGCAGTTCATCGATGCCCGGCAGCGCCAGCCCGCGCACGGTGGCCAGGGCCGCCGCCAGCCGTACACCCTCAATGGCGTGGGCCGAGGACGCGTCCATGTCCTGACCGCGCAACAGGCGGGTGACCTGTACCATCCAGTGGGTCAGGACTTCGGCGCGGGGCTGGGCAAACAGCAGCTCGTACCAGGCCGGCGAGAGCACGCCCGCCCCGTAGCCCGAGCTAAACGACAGCCGCTCGTAAGTCCACGGAATCCAGGTGGTTTCGGTGGGGACTTTCTTCAGGCCTTTCAGCCGCGCTTTGTCTTCCTTTTTGAATAGGTCGGTTTGCAACACCGGCGCGTGCCAAGCCCCACACACCACCGCCACCCGCGGGTAGCCCTGGGCCAGGGTAGTACGCAGGGTTTCGCGCATAAAGGCCTCGCGGAACAGGGTTTCCTCCGTTTCGGGGCGTTGCAATTCCTCGCGCAGAGCCGTCATCATCTCCAGCACCACGGCGAAAGTGTCGGCATTGCCCGGCGCGTGTTCGAGGTGGGTTTCCCACCATTGCTCGGAATCGGTGTAGCCGGCCAGGCGGGCGATGTAGGCCACCGGGTCGGTTTGCAGGATTTCGTCCTCCGCGTCAACCCCACCCCCTAGCCCCCTCCCCGGTGGGGAGGGGAAACTAGTTGCTGGTTCTAAATTTTGGTTGTCGTCTGAATCAGATTCAAGAGGGCTTTCTAAACTAGTGCTAGAAACTAGTTCTCCCTCCCCACCGGGGAGGGGGCTAGGGGGTGGGGTTGCCATCCCAAACCGCAGGCTCATCGGCAAATCCATGCAGCGTACGTGCGTGCCATTGCGGGCGCACCAGTGCACCGCCTGCCACTCCGGCGAAAACTCGGCAAACGGCAGGAACGAGGCCTGCCCTTGCTGCTTGGGGTTGTACACCAGCAGGGCTACTGGCGGCCGCAACTCCGGGTGGGTAGCAGTGGCCAGAGCTGCTTCGGCATCGGCGGGGCACTCCAGCAGCACGATATCTGGCCGGAAAGCATCAAGCGCCGCCACGAGGCTGGCGGCGCTGCCGGGGCCGTGGTGGCGAATGCCGAAGAGGCGGAGGTCGGTGGGCATAGCGGAAGAGGATGGCAGAAGGATTCGGGTGCAATTCAGAGAACAAGGCTACCCGAAAATACCGAATAAGTAAGAGGAGGTGGCGGGGCTATTCGCCTAGGTAGAGGACATCGGTGCGAAGCACGTACTTGCGGCCCTGGGTTACGGAGCACCCTTTGTGGCGCAGCTCGTGCCGGAAGCAGAGCGCCGCGCCCCGCTGGGGGGCCACGGTAAGGGTTTCAAATTCCGTCTCGCCACCCGTGAAGTCATCATTCAAATACAGCAGAAATGTCCAGCGGCTGGCAATTTCGGTACTGTGCCGAATTCGACCGTCCTTGTGCTTGTTGAACCGCTCGCCCACATCGTAGCGGTAGAACCTGAACTGGTCGTGAACGCCTACGGCCGGCGCGCCATCGGGCTCAGTGGGCAGAAACGGCTGGGCGCGGAGCCAGAGCGCATCGGCCAACGCTGCATCGGAATACTCCAACCGAAAATTGTTGCGGATACCCTTAATAAGCTGAGAGCCTGCGCCAGTAGCCACGCCCGCCTCGGCGTAGCCAAGCTGCTCACTGCGGGCAATTAGCTCGCTGCATTCGGCCGAAGACAGGAAATCGGTGATTTCGAAGATGGAATCGGAGAGGCGTTGCAGGTACATAAGGAGGCGGGTAAGGAACGGCGCAATCAGGCATTGCGATGATGAGTGTAGGTAGCTACTTCGGCAAGCAGGCTGGCGGCATAGCGGCCAGCTAGTTTTACTATCACAGGGCCTGCTGGTGTTAAGTTTCGGCACTGGCGCCCAGCTCGACCAGCACGTTGTTTACGAATTTGGCTTCCAAGCCGTGCTCAATGTCCAGGTCGTAGTGTAGTGTTAGCCGAATGGTTTGCTGCTCCGTCACGCGCAGCATGCTCCACTTTTGCAGGTAGCTGGCGTGCTGGTCGGCACTGGTCAGGTTTAGCGGCGTCGCCCCGGATACCGCAGCATCTTCGTACCGGCGTGCATATAGCTTCTGATAGCGCGCAAAGGCCTGCTCGCGGAAGTCAGCCATCAGGCGCGGTGCCTCCGCTACAAATGCCAGAAAGGTGGCCGCATAGTCGTCCAGCTGTGCGGCCGAAACGTCGTATTCCTCGTCTTCCTCAAACAGCTCCTCGCCCAGAAAAACCGAAATAAGCTGCTCAACGCCCGGCAGCACAACCTGCTGTTCGGCGCTCATGCCGGCCCAGTCTTCTTCTACATTTCCCCAATATGGATGTGTTATCATTGGCTGGGTGCTTTATGGTGATGTAGTTACAAGGCGTTTTGCCACCGGTTGGCCTGCTCCCAATTGTTCAAATCTATAAGCGGCTGGGGTACCAGAAACTCGTCCTCATCTTCCAGGGCCTCCTCATCGAGCTGGTAAAGGCCCTGCTCCAGGTCGTGCGCGAAGGTGCTGAGCAGCTCAGCCACGGAGGCCGCCACGCGAAATCCCACTTCGTCTATTTCGTCGAGATAAATGACCTGCCCGTAGTCGCCAGTCGGGGTTGGGTCGAGGTCGAGGCACAGCCAGCCGTGCGAGCCATCGAAGCCCAATCGTAGCCACAGTGGGTTTTGCAACACCTCGGGTTTGAGTGTGGGTGCGGCTTGCAGCAGGGGCGAGGTAAGGGTTTGCGCGGCTTGCGAGCGGTAGCCCGCCAGCACTTCGGCCAGCGGCAAAAAGGACATGCCGTAACAGAAGCTGCCGTTGTTGTCAGCCTCCCAGTTCAGTCCGTTGTGCCAGCGGTAAAGCGCCTGATAATCGTCGGGCAGCGGCCGGCCAATTGCTGCTTCCAACTCGGCCAGCTCGCTCTCGAGGGCTCCGGGATTTAGGCTTTCGTTGAGAATGCGCGGGGCGTGGCTCGCCAACCAGTTTTCAATAGAACTCAGGGACTCGGTGACCATAAGCAGAGTAGGAATAGGATACTGCGACTCGTATGCGTTTACCAGCGTTGCCTGCCAGATGGAACATCAGTGGCTTGCTGCATCAAATGTGCTGCACCGAGCCCAGTGACGTCTGCAAAGAGCAATGCCTAATCTGCACAACGCACAACCAGCCTCTATGCTAATGGTGGGCCTGTTCTCGCTTCTCAAGAATACTGGTTAACCTGCACGAGCCGCTGCTGGGCCGAGTCAAAGTAGACCAGGGTGGAGTTGCCGTCGGTAAAATAAGGGGACGCGGGAGCCAGGCCAACGGGCTGCAAGCGGGGCAGGTCGAAGCCCGGCAGCACATACTCCTGGTTCACCAGCGCTTCCTCATGGGCAGCGCGAAAATCTGGGTGAGAGGCAGGCAAAAAGAAGGCGCCTGGTTCTTCTTTCCATCCCCGTAGCCAGGCATTAATGCTGCGAAACCGGCCGGTGCGCCGAAACTGTGCCCGCACGTACCGAAAGCTGCGAAACGTTTCGAAGTAGTAACCTGCATCCAGGCCAGTTTCAGCCGCTGGCAGCGCCGGCATCGTAGCCGAACTCAGCAGCTGCTCTGCAGTGGTGGCCGCCAGATACTGCGCTTCGTGCTGTACCCAGTCGGCTTCAAGTTGCGCCCGAAATGCGGCTATCGCGGCGTGGCCCCGGAACAAGCGCGGGTCGCCGCTAAACGTCAGTCGCCCATCTACCAGCTGAAACACGGTAAACTGAGACGAAGCATCGGCCGTGGCAAATGCGTCATCGTACCACAACCCATTGGTGGAGAGGACCGGCAGCGCCAGTCCGGCTGGCAGGCCGGGAACTTCATGAACCTGGCACAGCGAGTAGAAGAAGGCGTGCCAACGTTCATCCAATCCTACCGCGGCGTCATCAGGGTATGGCGTGCTAGTCATTCAGCCAGGTGCTCAAAGGTGGTATTCAACTGGGCAAACCCGATTTCCCGGGCCACAATGGCCTCAAATTCGGTGCTCGGCAACAGCGTATCCACGGTATACTGGCGGCGCGGGAGCACTATTATTTCCTGCCCCAGCGGCCGGGCGTACACCTCGGCCAGCAACGAACCCCACGCCGGGCGCAAATAAGGACTGATGGACTGCACCGCGCGCTGCAAATCAGCCCGCAGCTCTTCAAAGCCAGCGTAGCCCTCCTGGGCGTATTCGTCGAAGGAAGTGGCCCTGTCCAGCATTTCGCGGAAAATGAAGCCTTCCAAAGAGGGCGCCAGCACCGTGGTTTTATTATCGTCGTGGAGGGAGAGCGTGATAGGCGTTTCGCCGTCGGTAGCGAGGGTGAGGCAGAAGGCATACAAGTCGCCCCCGCCGGTATGGCCCAGCGGCACAAACCCGTGGGCAGTACCCCAGTCTTCGCTCAGGTCCAGCGTCGGCACGGTTTCGGGGGCGTACAACTCGAAATCCTGCGCGAAAAGCAATATTGGTGGTTTTTGCCGCAGGCGAGGAAAAATGTTCTTGTACCAGTCGTGGTTGGGAAAACCCCCATCAAGAAACCAGTCCAACATCCCGTCGTGGTAGAGCCGTTTGTAAAGGTCTGGCAGCACAAAATCATAGTGGCGCTCAATGGAGGCGATTGCGTCAGGCATGAGGTGCTGTGTGAAAGGGAACTAGGTTAGCCGAGGAGCGTGAAAAGATTTTATGATTAGGCAATTATGATTGGCCCCAAGCAAATTGGCAATGGTCGAAAACAAGATTTTGCAAATCCTCTCGCTCAATCAAAACACTCAGAACCCCCTCTTCTGTGAAGTCTTCACCTATTTGGAGAAGAATGATTTTTGAAGAAAAAGTTATTTCCTCAATTTCTTCTTGTTCCAATTGGCAATGTGTGTAAATGCCAAAAACCTTTGATTTTTCACTGCCAGTGAAGTAATCCCATCCAGTGTCACCTTCATCCTCAATCAAGGAAGGGTCAAATCTCTCCGCTAGCGTTTCAGATTCATTGCTACAATTTGCAATTATTCTTCCGTCATAAAAGGGTTCCTCATGTTCCTTAATTGTTCGGATTAAATCAATGTTAGCTGAGTCACTGTAAATCACTTTGCCTTTGTCAAGGTCAGTGAAGAACAGTAGCTGTCCGGACTTGGGGAGTAGTCCTGTTGTATCAAATGGTGATACTTGGGCTAAATCGAGTTGACAAGCAAAATACAAGTCTGGTGGATATTCTACTCCATTCGGTAAATCTATAATCGGTCCGCCAACTCTGGACTTACCTAAAGTAATATCCATTTTGGTGTGTTTTATAAAATTATCCTGCTTCAGTATGCGTGGAATCTTTACTGAAGCAGGGTAATACCGGATAGAGTCGGGAATAAGGCGAATGATGTTAAACTCTGCTTCGAGACGATTCATTTTGGGCTATTGTAATAGTTGTTGAGACGAATTTCAATTATCCTTTTGACTTCTGTATTATCAGCGTATGGCAGAATTTTCTGCAATTCATCGGCGGATATATTCTCGGCTGCATGAATCAATGACCATTCGACTTCAAATGTGGAGGCATCGCGCGGAGGACCCAGATTAATTAAAGCAAGGGAGTGGCGTGGTTCGAGGGGCTCGGTTAGCTGCTGAAGAAGTGCATCGAATTCCTGTAGAGGATATGAGTCGATAGCCGAAGTCCTATCGTCTGGCAACGGCCCAAATTCCTGGAGTTGGGTAATAATGTCAGTGTTATCCATTACTCCACCACTTCCCGGCACGCCCGGTATAAATCCTTCCAACCGTCCCGCTCCTTGGCTACGGTTTCGAGGTATTCGAGCCAGACCACGCGGTCGGGGGCCGGGTCTTTGATGACGGCCCCGGTGAGGCCGGCGGCCAGGTCGTGGGCGCGCAGGGTGCCATCGCCGAAGTAAGCGGCCAAGGCCAGGCCGGAGTTCATCACCGAAATGGCCTCGCCGGTACTCAACGTGCCGGTGGGCGACTTGAGCTTGGTTTTGCCGTTCTCGGTCACGCCCTGGCGCAGCTCGCGGAAGATGGTGACAAGGCGACTGATTTGTTCCAGCGCTGGCGCTTCCACGGGCAATTGCAAGGCTTGGCCCTGCTTGGCCACCCGGGTTTGCACAATGTGCACTTCCTCGGCCAACGTAGCGGGCAGGGGCAGCACCACGGCGTTGAAGCGGCGGCGCAGGGCGCTGCTTAGCTCGTTCACGCCGCGGTCGCGGTCGTTGGCCGTGGCGATAACGTTGAAGCCCTGCCGGGCCTGGATTTCGGTGCTCAGCTCGGGGATGGGCAACACCTTTTCCGAGAGCATCGTGAGCAGGGTGTCCTGCACGTCGCTGGGGATGCGGGTGAGCTCCTCGATGCGCACGAGCTGGCCGGTTTCCATGCCTTTGTAGAGCGGGCTGGGTACCAGGGCGGCCAGCGAAGGGCCTTCGGCAAGCAAGCGGGCGTAGTTCCAGGAGTAACGCAGGCTGTCTTCGGCGGTGCCGGCCGTGCCCTGCACCAACAGGTTGGTGTGCCCGCTGATGGCGGCCGTGAGGTGCTCGCTCACCCAGCTTTTGGCCGTGCCGGGTACGCCGAGCAGCAGCAAAGCGCGGTCGGTGGCCAGGGTAGCCACGGCAATTTCCATCAGCCGCCGCTGGCCGATGTACTTGGGCTCGATTTCGAAGCCGTTATCGAGCTTGCCGCCGAGCAGGTAAGTCACCACAGCCCAGGGGGAAAGGTGCCAGCCGGGCGGCTTGGGGCGGTCGTCGGTAGCGCGCAGCGCAGCGAGTTCTTCAGCGTACAGGTCTTCGGCGTGGGGACGGAGCAGGGTAGGCGTCATGGCTTGTTTGGTATGAAGGCTGGAGAATATTGGGCAGGTGGCCGGCCGGTGGATGCTACTAATGGCGGGCTAAAAACACGTTTTGATTCACTCATTCAGCGAGGCCGCTAAATCGCTCCGGAAGTTCAGTTTATGGGTGAAAGCCTCGAACTGCTCGCGGTAGAACTCGTGGGCATCGGGAATGTCAGCCAGTAGCTGCCGGGCGGCGGAGGCATTAGCAGGCGGCAGCTTTTCGAGCAGAGTCTGGCTTACAAAATGCCCGAACCGCTGCCGCTCCCGGGGCAGGTAGGGTAAAGCCAGCGCGGTGCCGGCCGTGTGGCGCGCTACCACCGCAATGGCCGCCTGCACCAGTGCCCACGGCCAGGGACCGGGCAGTACCCGGGCTTGCTCCAGCTTCTCCCAATCGGTTTCCCAGGTGCCCGCCGCCTCGCGGAGCCCCTGCAGTAGCGCCGGAACCAACAGCCGCTGTTGCTCTTCGGCGGGCAGCAGGTCCACGAGTTTCCACAAGGGAAGCCGAATGCCGGTCTTCGCGAGGTACGGCCCCTCCGCCAGCCACAGCTGCAAAAAGGCCGTGGCAAAGGGCTGACTGCAATGCATGGCCGCACTTTCGGCCCACGCTGAGAGCACCGGCACCGCCCACTCGGAAGCCAGTGCCTGGGCTAGCAGCTCGGAAGGAGTTGCTTTCAGGTGCCCTAGCCAGCGGTCCACAGGAACCCAGGCCAGCAGGTTGGCTAAGCGCGCCGCGCCGGCGCCCACCGTAGTGGCCTGCTGGGCCGGCTGCGCCAGGTAAGTGAAGTGGGAGTTCTTTTCCTCGATGCCATCGGCCAGCCAGGATTTGTCCCAGGTCTCGGGCAGATTGATTTCCAAAGTAACCTTGCCCAAGCCCAACAGGCCACGTCGGTTGCTGAGCAGCGGTGCCACCCGCGCCCACAGCCGCTCCTGGAGCGCCGCCCCGGGAAGCTGCACCAGCAGCTCGGCGGCCAGCCGGCGTACTTCCTGCCCCCGAGCCTTCAGCAGGGCTTCCAGCGCGGGCTCAGCGTCGGGGTGTAAATGCTGCCCCAGTAGTTCCAACAAGGCTTCCTGCGCTTTAGCGGGCTCGGTGGGCAGCGCCGCCAGGAGCAAGGCGCGGGCCTCGTTGGCCGCGCGGCCGAAATGCTCTTTCAGCCAGGCCAGGCGTTGGGGCAGCGTCCCGGTTTCCCAGGTGGCCGCGGTGGCCTCCGCATGGTCGTGGGCAATTATTTTATCGGCCAGCTTGGTCCAGTTGGGGTGCAGGCCCGCCAGCCAGTGGCCCCGGTAGCCCAGTACCGGCCCCAGCACGGCCCGCGTGTCGGCTGAATGGGCAGCATACTGCAGCAGCGGCACCAGTAACGCCGGCGGCACCAGGCGGTCGCGGCCGGCGAGGCGGGCCAGGTAGTCGGGCAGCAGCTCTTGGTGCAGACCGTTGACAAGCATCTGATGGAGATAGTCAGTCCCCTTGGGGCCAATTACTGGGAGCAGTTCGGGCGGCGCCGGCGCAAGGCCTGGGCCGGCGGGACGGGCGGGTTGGTGGCCCGCCTTGCGAATCAGAGCCAGCGTGCCGGCTGCCAGCAGGAGCTGCTGCTCCGGCGAATCGGCCCGGGCCGGAAAGGCGGGGATGGATTCGCCGCTTTGGCGCGTGCCCAGCAGGGCCACGCGCAGGAGCTGTTCTGGCTTCACCTCATTCTCCAAGCCTTGCGTCTTGGACGAGCCTATCGATGAAGGAGCATCCACATGCTTTACTTCCCCAGGCGATTCTGTGCTGGTGACAGTGAGGGTGGGAGAGGGCGTGCCCGCGGCTACCTCGGCCTGATTCCAGCTGCTTAAAGGCCGGAATGCGTCGCCATCCCACTCGCCGAAAAGGGTAATGGGCTGCCCGCCGCTTTCGGCCAACAACTGCCAGGGTAGGTTTTCGTCGGCGAAGCGCAGGGGCAGGGGCAGGGCCAGCGGTTCGGTGGCGTGGCGAAGCAGCCAGCGGCCGTCGGGCAACGGTGTAGGCAGTACCTGCGTGAGCGTGGCGGGCCACTCGCGCAGCCAGGGCTGGCGGGCCAGGGCACTGGCGTACTCATCCAGCAAGTAGCTGATAGGCTGGCCCGCCGGCACCACAGAGCCCGGCACCGTACCATCAAACTTCATGTTGACCGGGGCAGCCCGCAACGGCAGCAGTCCGGGGTAGTAGGCCAGCTCGCCGAGGTAGCTGCCGTGCGGAATAAACGGCGTGCTGAACGGCTGGCCACCGAACGAAAATTCGAGTATGAGTGCCGTATGGCCGGTTTTGTAGCCATGCAGCCACGTGCGGCGAGCCGTGAGGCGTTCCTCTTCCCAACGGAGCTGGCCCAGCACCCGCCAGGAGTCAGCTACAGGCTCGGCGGTGGCAATCAGGTCTTCTTTCTTCAGGTTGACGCCTACTTGCTGCAACACGTCGGCCCGCGCGTCGGCGCCGAGCCGAGGCAGGTTCAAGAAGGCCCGCGCCAGCAAATACAGCTCGCCGAGGCGGCCCAGCAGGCGCATGGGCCAGTCGGCGTGGGCGTGGCGCAGGGTGGCCAGCTCGCGCACGGTACTGGCCAGGCCCGGCAATTGGTTGTCGACCAGGCGAGCGGCCTGGTTTTCCCAAAACGTAGCCGGCTGCTTATCGAGCGCGGCCAGGCCGGCGCGCAGCAGGTCCTCGAGCCAGCTCACCAGCTCCTCAGCGCCCGCCGCCATGCGGCCCAGGCGTTTCGAGTCAACGGCTGGTATGGCCGCTACGAGGCTTTTATCCGTGCCATCGCTCTCGGTTGGCCCGTCCAAAGCAGGCGCGGAGCCCGGCGTTTCCGCATCGGCAGATACGGCGACGGCTTTAAGCGCTTTGGGAGCAGGTTTCTCGGCTTTTTTCTCCTGGGTTTGCTGGCGCTTTTCCAGCCATTCGTTCAGCCACGCTGGTGGGGTGTTGCTTCCAAAAAGCTCGGGCTGGCGGGCCATCAGCAGCAAGAGGCCCGCCCCGTGCTTGCACGGAAAAACGCGGCTGGGGCAGCTGCACTTGAAAGCCGGTTCGGTCAGGTCGATGCCCGTGAGGTAGGGCTTGCTGCCACTGCCGGCGCAATCGCCCCAGGCAGAAATGTCGGTGCGGCCCAGGTTGGCCCATTTGGTGGGCTTTAGCAATTCCTGGCCTCGTTTGAGGGTGCCGGGGTCGGTGATGAGGGCGAGGGCCTGCGCTTCGGTGAAGGAAATCATGCGGGGCTGGGTAGGCACCAAAAGTAAGGCCCGCTCGCAACAAAGCACGGGCGCGAAAGGCAGGTCAAGCTACATCAGCTTTCTGATTGTTCACCCCGCCGTTTAGGCGAAGAAATCGTCCGGGTCAGCAAGGCCCAGGTACTTGCGCAGGGCCGGCAGCGTACCGAAATAGGGCAGTACGCAGGCCAGAAACTGCTCGGCAATGGCCGGGCTGCTCGCGTAGGCCACGAAAGAAGTGCCGCTTTCAGCAAATTCCATTTCATCGAGCAGGGCGGGGCAATGCTCTTCCACAATGGTCTCGAGGTGCTCGGCCCACGAAGCCGCCGTTCCCCCAAATCCAAAGTGCTGAAACAGGGCGTAGTAGTCCTCCAGCCCGCCCACATCGGCAAAAATGACTAATTGGTACTCGGGCGAAATGGGGGGCGGGGCAGGAGCGAGCTGAAACGGAAAAGTGGCCGACATGCCGCGAAGTTAACTGGCCCGTGGCCGGAGCGCCGGCCACGGCAGGTACCTGACGAGCCACTTCCAAACCTGCACACACCGGTGCTACTTGCTCCAGGTGCGCACGTAACGGCCCTGAGGGTCGTAGCGACGGGCTTGTTGGGCTACATCGAAGGCCGTGTCGCGCACGTCGGTGCCAGTGCCGGCGATGTACTTCCAATTGCCCCAGTTCGAGGCCGCGTCGTGGTCGATGAGCTGGTGCTCGAACCAGGCCGCGCCCCAGCGCCAGTCCTGCTGCAGGTCGTGAATGAGGTAGCTGGCCACGTTCTGGCGGCCCCGGTTGCTCATGAATCCCGTGGCCGTCAATTCGCGCATGTTGGCATCGACAAACGCGTTGCCGGTGCGCCCGGCGGCCCAGTCCGCAAACACCGCCCGGTCGGGCTGGACGGGCTTGGGCACCTGCCCGCGCAGGCCGCGCCAGCGGAAGAAATCCGGCCCGGCTTTGTGGGCCAGCAGGCGAAAGTAATCGCGCCAGAGCAGCTCCAGACGCAGTTGCAGCGCCCCTTTGCTGCGCGCGCCGTGGGTGGCATCATACCCATCAATGGCGGCCCAAATCTGACGGGCCGAAAGGCTGCCGTTGGCTAGCCAGGGCGAAAACTTGGTGCTAAAGGCTTCCCCCAGCATGTAGTTGCGGGTGTCGTCGTAGCGGCCAATCAAGTGGCGCTCCACGGCATAGTCGTGCAGGCGGGCCAGGCCGGCAATTTCGCCCCCGCCCAGCACTGGAAGGGCCGAGCGGGGTTCGGGCGAAACCAGCAGCAGCGCCGACTGCCCAAGCTGGCTATCCAGTATGGCAGCCGTAGGGAATGGCGCGGGCACAAAACCCGTTGGCAGCGGTGGCAACTGGCGTGGCGGGGGCAGCGGGGGCCGCACCGCCATTTTAGCCGCTACATCGAACCGAAATTTGCTGAAGGAAAACGGCAGCTGGCCGATGGAAATGGGCAGGTCGGTGGGGTGCAGCAGCGTCAGGGTTTCGAAGCGGCGCAGGGCCGCTTGCGGTGGCAACGCATCCACGAGCGCAGCCTCGGCGTCCTCTTCTTCGGTGGTGTGCTCGGTACTGGTGTGCACTAGCTGTGCGCCCAACTGCCGGGCCAGGGCCGGCAGCACTTCCTCGGGGCGGCCCACCGCGAAGTGAATGCCAGAGCCCAAGGCGGCGTAGCTCCGCTGCAAATCGGCGAGCGTTTCCAGCAAAAAAGGCAGGCGGTGCGGGCCGGTGCGCGGCAAGCCCAGGTAGGCATCGGGGCCCAGCGCCACGGGGTCGAAGCAGTACACGGGCAGCAGGGCGGTGGTGCCGGTGGGCAGCGCGGTGAGGGCTTCGTTATCGTGCAGCCGCAGGTCGTTGCGCAGCCAGTAGAGAACAGTCATTCGAGAGGGTAAAGCGGTTTGTCAGCCTAACAAGCCACCGCGCATTTCTTCCCGCGGGCCGGACACATTCCAGTTAGCGGCGCCGCCGCAGCGCCACCACCAGCCCCACGCACAGCACGGCGAGGCCGGCAATCAGGGCATCGCGCACAAAATGGCCCTGTTTGGCGTCGGCTACTTCAGCTTCGAGGTCGCGTAGGCGTGCTATCTGCTGCTTTTCGCGTTGGCGCATGTTTTCGGATTCGTTGGTGAGCTCGGAGAGGCGCTGGGCCGTGAGGTTGCGGTCGTCGCGCGAGCTGGTTTCGAGGTGGGTGGTAGTGGCCGCTAGGCGAACCGAGGTGGTGGTGGCTTTTTGGGCGGTTTCGTTGAGCACGTCCACGATTTGCTGGTCCTTGTCTACGATGCCTTGCAGGGCATCTACAACCTCCTGAAGGTCCTTTTTGGAAGGCTTGTTGCCGAACAGGCTATGCCGCTGGGCACTGGCATCGCGGTAGCGGTCGGTCAGGGTTTTGCGCTCGCTCAGTAGGCCTGGCAGGCGCGAATCGGGGGTAATACCCGCCTCGTCCTGGGCGTGGGCAGGTGGGGACAGCAGCAGCAGGCTCAGCAAGCCAAAAGCAGAAGAACAACGGAAAAGCGAACGAATCAGCAGCATGAAATAGTCGTGTAAAGGAGAAAGCCGCCAAACCACACGATGCAGCGGGGCACCTGTGTATCGCAAAAAGTGCCTCAGCGGTTCGAACTGCTGCCCCGACAACCGCCCCGGAGCGGTATCTTTATCTTCCGCTCTCTACCGCGCTGCTCATGCCAACCGACTACTACGCTCGCCTCGCCGACCTGGCCGCCGATGCTACGGCCGCGCCCGCCGACCAGCTGCCCAAGCTGCGCAAGCTGCTCGAAGCCGTTCTGCGCGACGATTGCAAAGCCCGCGAAGCGCCGTTTATCGACCTCAATCAGGCCATTGGCCAGGCCGCGTACACCCACGAGCTGCCCGTTGCGTTGCGCCAGCAGCTGCAAGCCCTGCGCCTGGCCGCCAACTTAGTGCTGCACGAAAGCTACCCCGGCACGCCAGCCGAAGCGGCGCGCGGCTTCGCAGCGGTTGCTGGGCTGCTGCTGCGCCTTACTGGCAGGGTATACACTGGCCCGGCTTTGCCCAAGGCCAATTCCGAAATTCCGGAGGCAGATTCCCCGACAACTGCCCCACTGGCAGGTATGCCGGTTAACCTCCCGGCGGCGGCGCTCACCGTCTGGCGGGTGCGGGTGCTGCATGCCGATTTGGCTACCGGCGTACTGACTGTTGAAATGGCCGCGTCCGCCGAGGGCCGGCCCGTCGGCCCTTTCCAACTGCTGTTGCCGCCGGCCTACGAGAATGTGCTGCCGCTGGCTGCCGCGCTGCATCCCACGCTGCACCTTGTAGGGCCGGTGCTGCTACCTGATGGCAGCGTGCGCGCCCGCCGGGTGGTACTCGAACCCGACTACCTCATCAGCGTAACCACGGTGGCTGAGTGCGCCCAAAAGGACGGCACCATCCCCGAATGGGCGCTGCTAAATGCATTTTTGCCCGATGAAACCTCGCGCCCGCTGGTAGTCGGAAACCTGGTGAACCTGCTGCTGGATGAAGAAGTAAGCCAAGCCGGCCGGAACGAGGAGCTACGAATGCAGCGGGAAGCAGCCGCCAAAAAGCAGCAGTTGGAGCTGATGGCCAAGCTAGATGGCTCACAGGCCCAAATAGCGGAGAACCCAATAACCACTTTGGATGGGGTAAAAACACCTTCTGAAAGGCTCTCAACTCTCTCCAGCGGTGTTTTCAGGCCTTTACAGAATAATAGCAGCTTTTTCGAGAGCCTAAAAACAACGTTTGAAGGGGGAATAAGCGCCCCTAGGGAAGCGGCAGCTACTGACGGGGTGCCAGAAGCTTCGGAAATCCCAACAGCTTCTCTGCCCGAGCCAGCCACTGACAGCGAGCAACCAACCGCGAAAGACTTCGACCTGGAGCAGTTTTTTCGGGGTCGGCTTTTCCGCTCAGCTCCGCTCTCGCTGAGTACGCTGCCCGAATTTCAGACCCGCACCGGCGTGCCCGAATTGCTGAACGACCTGCGCCGCCACCACCGCACCCTGCGCGAAACCCGCGCCCTGGGCTTCGCGGCCGCCAGCCGCACTGGCTACCAGCAGGAGCCGTTGAACTTAGCCGACTGCTTCCTCGAACCCACTTTTCTCTCGGCCACCTATGGCTTGCAGGGGCGCCTGGACTTGCTGCATGAAAGCGCCACCGGCTACGATTTGGTCGAGTTGAAAAGCTCCACCAAAGTGCCCCACGCCGAACCCTGGACCAACCACGCCGCCCAGGCCCAGCTGTACCGCCTGCTGCTCGAATCGGTGTTCGGGGCTGACGGCGAAACCGCCGGCCGGGGCCGCACCAGCATCCTGTATTCGAACGCGCCCAGCGGCCAGCCCGCCGTGCGGCGCGTCGACCAGGATCAGGACCTGATTGACCGGCTTATCTCGGCGCGCAACCAGTTGGTGGGCACCGAATTACAGCTGGCCCGCGCCACCGGCCCCCGGCAAACGGCCGCGCTGCTGGCACCGGTGCTGCACCCCAACCTCATGGCGCTGCCGCCCTTCGGCAAAGCCAAGGCCGAAAAAGTAGCCAACGCCTGGGCCGCCGCCGACCCCGTCGAGCGCGCCTATTGCCTGGAGTTGGCCCGCTTCGCCGCCCGCGAAATGCGCCTTACCCTGCTGGGCGACGAGGCTCGGCCTGGCGATGCCGGCGGGCAGGCCGGCCTCTGGCTGCTGCCACAGGCCCGCAAATACCAAAACTTCAGCCTGCTCGATGACCTCGTGCTCGTCGAGGACCATAGCAACGCCGACGACCAGGCCCGCGACGGTCTCGGCCCGCACCTCATCTTCCAGCGCCCCGCCGGTGGACGGGAGGTCAACTTCCGGGCCGGCGACACCCTCATTCTCTACCCGCGCCGCCGCGCCGGCAAAACAGCCAAAGCGCCGGAGGAGGCCGCAGAAATTTCGCCGGCCGGAATTCCGCTTAGTGTGCTGGATGCTCAGGTCGTGAAGGTGGTGCTGGCCGAAGACCTCGGCGCCGATGGCCGCGTGGTGCTGAGCGTGCGCAACCGGCGCATGGCCCCGCGCTACCTGCACGGCCACTCGCACTGGGCTCTGGAGCCCGATACCTACGATACTTTCCGCCGCGAGTGGGCCGGGCTTTCGGCTTTCCTCAGTCTGCCTGCCGACCGCCGTCGCCGCTTGCTGGCCCGTACCGGGCCCCGCGAGCCCGAAGGCTGGAACGCCACCGTGCCGCCTGCCACTACGGCCCCCGAGGTGGTGGCCCGTGCGCTGGCCGTGCCCGACTGGTTTGTGTTGTGCGGGCCGCCCGGCACGGGCAAAACCCGCGCGGTGCTGCGCGAGCTCGCCGTGAACCTGTACAAGCAGGACAAGCAGGTGCTACTGGCCGCCTACACCAACCGCGCCGTCGACGAAATCTGTGAGCAGCTGGTGCAGGCCGGGCTGCCGTTTATTCGGGTGGGCTCGCGGCTGGGTACGGCCCCGGTGTACCGGCCGTATTTGCTCGATAACATGCTGGCCGACTGCAACAGCCGCCAGATGGTGCGGGGCCGCCTCACCACCTGTCCGTTCTACGTGGGCACGGTGGCGAGCTTGCTGGGCAAGCCCGAGCTGTTTATGCTCAAGCAGTTCGATTTGGCCGTGGTAGACGAAGCCAGCCAGGTACTCGAGGCGCCCATGCTTTCGCTGCTGGCCAAAGTGCGCAAGTTCATCCTCATCGGCGACCACCGCCAGCTGCCCGCCGTGGTGGCCCAGGAGCCCGAAACCAGCGCCGTGGCGGCCGAATGTGCCGAGCTGCTGCGCGCCGAACTGGGCCTGAGCAACCTGCGCAACTCCTACTTCGAGCGCCTGTTTCGCCGGGCCGAAGCTCATTGGCCCCACGCCCACGGCACCCTGGCCGACCAGTACCGCATGCACCAGGAACTGGCTGTGCTGGTGAACGACGACTTCTACGACGGGCAGTTGCGTTGCCCACTGCCCTGGCAGGCCGCCCCGCTGGACCGGGCCAGCTGGCCCGCTGCTTCCGATGCTTTTACAACTCGGCTACGGGGCGAGCGGGTCGTTTTTGTGCCTACCCGCCGCCAGCCCGAAGATTTGTCGATGAAGGAATCGACCCAGGAAGCGGAGTTGGCCGGCCAGGCTGCCGCCTTTGTGGCCCAGGGCTACGGCACCAAGTTCAACCCCGAAACCACGCTTGGCATCATCGCCAGCTACCGCAACCAGGCCGCCCGCATCCGGGCGCGGCTGGCGCAGCTGGCCAAGGAATTGGATTTGCCCGCACTGGCCCAGGTCAGCGTCGATACTGTGGAACGCTACCAGGGCAGCCAGCGCGAAGTCATCATCGTGAGCTTCTGCTGTCACCACGAGCACCAGCTCGAACTCATGGTGTCGCCCGACGAAACCGGGCAGGTAGACCGCAAGCTCAACGTGGCCCTCACGCGGGCCCGCCAGCAGCTGGTGCTGCTCGGCAACGAAACCATGCTGAGCCGGGCCCCGCACCACGCGGCGCTGCTGGCCCGGGTGGGCGTGCTGCCAGTAGCCGGGTAAGCAAAAGCCCGCGCTTCCGAAAGCGGATGCGCGGGCTTGCAGTACGGGTAGCGGCTACCTATTGAATCTTGGTCACCTCAACTTCGAAGCGAAGAACCGAATTGGGTGGAATGGCAGACGAAGGCGATTGTGAGCCATACGCCAATCCGGAAGGAATCAGCAGAATGCTTTTTTCGTTGAGACGCATCAGCGCAATGCCTTCGTCCCAACCTGCGATTACCTGCTTCGCGCCCAACTGAAAAGCAAACGTGCCGGAATCAAAAGGATTGCCATTGAGCAGGGTGCCAGCGTATTTCACCGTCACGGTTCGGCCGGCGGTGGCTTGCAGCCCGTTGGGATTGGTGACGACCGGAATGTAATACAAGCCCGAGGGCTGCTTCTTGGCGTTGGTGATTTTATTGTCGGCCAAATACTTCTGGAGGGTCGCATCGTCGGCGGCCGAATTATCCTGCTCGGCAACGGCAGCAGGCTCGTCTTTCGAACATGAAGTAGTTGCCAACACGGTGCCAGCTACAATCGCTGGGAACAGGAACCGGGCCACAGCGCCGGAAAAATACTTCTTCATAGAGTGGTTTTTGGGTAAAAATAAGCCATCCGGGCCATTCGCTGGCTACGTTGCCGGTGCACCCTGCCAGTGCTGAACGCGCCAGCCTAGCAAATTCGTTGCCTCGAACCATCGGCAAGAGTTCACTAGCAACCTCAAACATGATTCTCATTGCCGGCTGATGGTTGCGTCTGGCACATCAGCGCTCGAGCTGCATTCTCGGCCGCTGGCTAGTTGGGGCAGGGCCAGCGGGCCTGGTCAGGCGCTCAACCATCAGGATGGCCAGGGCGCCCAGCGTGTAGGCAAGCATGTCAGCCCAGGAAAAGCTGCTTCCTAGTACGATGCGCGCTAGGCGCGAATGCTGCAGTCCCAGTCGGCCGAGTAAGTCCACGTACTGCAATCCTTCAATCAGGTACGAGACAAATAAAACGGCCGCTACAGCCCATTTAAGTCGGATGCTTACCACGCTGCGAACCATGCAGTACAGCAGAATAGTCGCCAGAAAATCGCCGGCATACGGGCGAATAAGGCGGTCGTGCACGTAAAGAGCAATAACTATTTCGACGACAAACAGGCCGACGGCCATCAGAAAATACGTCTTGCTAAATTTCAGCATGAAAGGGAAAGCGGGAGCGAAGCAGGCCCCGAAATTAGATGACTTTGCAGCGAGGAGTAGAAATACATGGCCGGCTTAGAGCAGTTTCGGAGTCAGTGGATGTAGGGGCGGGGCTTGCCCCCGCCCGGACGTTGAGGCCCCTTGACCGGTTTCGTTCAACGACGGGCGGGGGCCTTCTCCGCCCCTACATCGTTCAGCCTGTACACTGGCCCCGAAACCGCTCTAATGCATGGGGCAGCGGCGGGGCGTGGCCACTGGCACCACTTCTTCAGCAACTGCCGGAGCCAGGTCGAGGGCTTGAATGCGGGCCCGGTACTCGGCCGGCAGCATGGCGCTTTTGGCCCACTGGCTAATGGTCAGGTGCCGGCTGGCCCGGTACAGGGCGATGGGGGGCTTCACGGCAGCCCCGGTTGGCAGGGCCAGCAGGGTGCGCACCCGTTCGGGAACTACGAGGCCCTGAACGGCCCGCAGCAGCCAATAGCGCGGCCGGCCCAGGTGGCGCTGGTACTGCCGGTATAAGTCGGTGGTAAAATGGCTGGCGGCGGTGTCGTAGGCCAGGTGCTGCTGCCGGGCTACCAGCCAAGCAGCGTACGAATCGGGTAAATCCGGGATGCCCATGCGCCGGCCCACGCGGCAGAATACTTCCGTAATTTCCTCGCATTCGGCTGGGGTAAGCGGGCGCTCCAGCACCTCAAAAGCCTTTATGGAATACGCAATGAGCATGAACAACACATCGCGGTACGCCCAGGCCGGGATAGCCTGCCCGCGCTTGGCCTCCACCGCGCCGTGGATGGCCGCAATGGTGTCAATGGCCTTTTCGGCTCCGGCCTGGTCGGCAAACACAATGCGTCGGGCGTAGTCCACTGTTGAAAACAAGCGGTCCAGTGGGTCGGCGGGCAGGCGACCAGTGAAGTACAGCCAGTCGACGGCCTTGTTCAGGGCAAACTCGGCCGCGGCCCCGGCGAATATGAACAGCACGGTATCGGCAGAGCCCCAGATGCGGCGCACGATGGAAGTAGGAGCAACGAAGTATTGCATGTGTTCAAAAGAACTTTGAAATGCAAAGTTAACACTTATTCTTCGAACTTGGGCTGGTAAGTTGACAAAGTCTACTCTTTCTGAATGAGAGCCTATTCTGCATAATGAAACTGCAGCAGATAACCGATTCCATTTTCACCTTTGAAAGTTTGCTGGCATCTGGCCGCAACAGGGCATGGCGCTGGCGTTTCGGCACAGCCTCTACCACGAAGGAAGCGAGGTAAAGCGGGGGGGGGAAATACGTGCTGCGGTCCGATGTGATGTACCGAGCAGAGGAAACTTGATTGAGAAGTATGGAGGCTTGAACAGTTGAAGTGCTCCCATACCATAGACTTCAGATTATATACTATGGTCCGTTCCCGTTAACAAGTCGGCTAATTATAAAATCTTTATTTTCAACAGTTGTCCATTCAGCAAAAGGGTATAATGCTTGATTTACAATCACGAAGAATGGCCTGTTCTTATGTTTTTTAATAAGTCCAAGTAATTCGGGAGGGCTTTGAAAACCATTCACGTCCAACGTAACCAGAAGATACTTCCGCTTGGCGAGTTGAATAATCGCTTGGTCGTTAATAATATTCCAGCCTAATTCCTGATTTGCTTTTATGTCTTTAGTAACAAAGGCAATGAGTATTAATCTTTCGTCAGCTGTCGATTTATACGGCGCTGTTTCAGAAAGACAATTCTGTGCCGAACCTACGCTTGTATAAGTTGTGGCGCAGCAATTACAGATATTGGGCTGACGGCTGCAACTGCAATCCCCCAACACAAGAAGTAGACCTAATAGCCAAGAAAGCCTTTTCCCGTTCATCTTACAGTTGGACTTATTATCCATTCTAAATAGTCACTGTATCGAAAGTAATGCTTAGTCGTTCGGGGGCGGAAAAACTTAGGATACTGACTCTGGTGAGTGTTCTAAAATTGCCTTCGGCTTGTGCTTGTAGAAAAACAGTATCAGCAGCGGGAGCAGCGTCAGTTCGGCCACCACCCCGAACAGCAGCGTGAGGCCGATGAGCAGGCCCACGTAAAAAGTGCCGTCGAAAGACGAAAACAGCAGCGTGGAGAAGCCACCCACCAGAATCAGGGAAGTGACGATGACGGCTTTGCCCGCCATTAAGTAGGTGCGCTTCACGGCCTTGAACAGGTTGGGCTCGTGGCTGAGCGTGAGGCGGAGCTTGCTGATGAAGTGAATGGTATCGTCGACCGCAATGCCGAAAGCAATGGTGAAGATGATGCTGGTGCTCACCTTCATGCTCACCCCAACCAGGCCCATTACCCCGGCCACGATGAGGATGGGCACGAGGTTGGGAATGAGCACTACCACCGTCATGCGCAAGGACTTGAACAGCGCGAGCACGATGAGCGTGACCATGAGCACGTCGATGCTCATGCCGGTTATCATGTTCAGGGTGAGGTTCTCGTTGTTTTTGTCGATGAGGTTGGACGAGCCCGTGAGACGCGTGCGCAGCACCGTCGAGTCGATGCTGGAGCGCAAGTAGAGGCGCAGGCCGTCGTTCAGGGCATCGGCCCGAATGCTGCCCACGTCGGCCATGCGGCCGGTGAGGCGGCCCGCCGAGCCATCGGGCAGGGCCAGGGCGCTGAATTCGGCCTTCTTGCGGAAGAGCTTGAGCTTGCTGCGCAGTCGGGCGAGCTCGGCCGCGTCGGCAGGCAGGCGGTATTCGGCCAGCCCCCCGCCGTTGAGGGCTTTGCGCACCGACTTCACCAGCGTGACGGGGGAGGCGGCGAATCGAAGGCCGTAGGTGCCGCGCAGATAGGTTTCGATGCGCTCGGTCTGGCGCAGCACGTCCAGGTCGTAGATGTCGCGGCCAGCGGCCGGCTTCAGCTCCAGCTCGAAGGGGCGCACCCCGGCAAATTGCCGCTCGAAAAAGGCGAAATCCAGCCGCACCGGGTCGTTTTTCGACAAGTCATCCAGCAGCGCGGAGTTGATGCGCACCCGCGTGGCCAGCCCGATGGAGGCCGCCAGCACCAGCCCGCTCACCACAAAAATCAGCCGCCGCCGCACCAGCACCGTCCGGAACAGGCGGCCCAGCACGCCGTCCCAGCTGTGGCCCTGCGCGCGCGGCACCCGCAGCTGCGGTTTTTTGAGCAGCAGGAGCAGGGCAGGCAGTAGAGTAAAGCTCAACACAAACGCCAGCAATACCGCAATGCCCGTGAACAGGCCGAAGTTATAAATTGGCCGGATGGTGCTGGTCATCAGCGTGAAGAAACCCAGGCTGGTGGTAAGCGCCGACAAGCCCGAGCCAAAGCCCGATTCCTTGAGCGTAACCCGCAGCGCGTCCTTCTTGCTAGCACCGTAGCCCAGCTCGCTCACGTAGCGCGTGATGATGTGGACGGTATCGGAGGTGCCCACCACAAACATCATCACCGGCAGCAGGGCCGTCATTAGGTCGATGCTGATGCCGCAGGCACCCATGACGCCCAGGCCCCACAAAATGGCTCCGAGCACCACTATCAGCGGCAGCACAACGCCCCACCACGTCCGGAAGGTGAACCAGAGCAGTCCCGTTACCAGCAGCACCGACAGGCTCATGAACACGGCCAGCTCCCACTGCAGCCTGTCCACAAACACCGACTGCGCGACGGCGCGCCCCGCGAAATGGAAGTTGCTTTCGGGGATGTGCAGGCGGGCCAGGCCTCCGCGCAAGGTGGCTAGCAGCGAGTCGCCGGGTGGTTTTTTGAGGTCGGGCGAAGTTTGAATGACCAGCGTAACGGCCCGGGCATCGGCGCTGAAAACGTTGCCCACGAGGCCGGGCGTGCGGTAAATCAGGGCCGAGTCCTGGGTCCGGCGGGCGGGCTCGGCGGGGTGCAGGTAGGGCAGGTTGAAGAAGCCCAGCCCCTCAACTACCGGGTTGCTGATGGTGGTGGGTGAGGTGACGGCCACCACGTGCGGCGCGCGCCGGGCCAGTTGGGTCAGCGAGTCGACCCGGACCAGGAAGCCAGGCGCAAACACGGTTTGGCCGGTGGGAGCCTCCACGCCCAGCAGTAGGTAGTCGTTGTCGTTGCCGAAGCGGCGGGTGTAGCCCTGGTAGTAGTCCAGGTCGGGGTCGCCGGCGGGGTAGAAGTCGTTGAAATTGTAGTTGAACCGCAACTGCGCCACGTAATAGGCGCTGAGGGCAGAAAGCAAGCCCAGCACAAGCAGGGCCAGGTGGGCAGTACGGCGAAGGGACATGGCAAACAAGGGCGGGGAGGCATCGCGCGGAATTCCGCGCAAAGGGGCTGAGCTAGGGCGGGTGGAGGGAGGCCCGGCTGGTTGCTTAGCTATGGGCAACGCCCGGCTTTCCGTATTTGTTTCGGGAGCCTGGCCAGCAAGCTGCGGGCAGCAACGTGCAATTCGCAGTAGTTGGCCCAGCACCAGGGAACTCTGCCGGTAGCGGGAGAAGTTAGGCCGTGTACCTGCAGCAGTCCCAGACTAAAAAAGCCTCCGTAGCCCTTGTTTTAGCAATTTTCGACCAATCGGTTACACTTTATAAACAAGCGCTAGAGCTGATATAAACAGTTCGCCAAACGGCTCCCATATTTGTAGTTAGTCCTCTTATTTTACTTGATTAATTAAGGTTGTGCCCAAATTTATCATCCTCTCCCTGGCCCTCTCATTACTTGCTTTCAGCAGCTACGCGCAGGCCCCTACTCCGGCCCAAAGCTTGAAAAAAGCAGTATTGAAAAGCGACTTGGCTACGGCCGAAGCGCTGCTTAAATCCGGCACCGACCCCAATGCCGCCATCGAAATTGTGCCGGGCTCCGCTACCACGTACCTTATCACGGCGGCGATTAACAACAACCTCGATTTGGTGAAGCTGCTGCTGCAGTCCAAAGCCCAGGTAAACCAGGTTGATGCCTTTAAAACCACGGCGCTGATGACGGCCGTGAGCAAAGGCAACCCCGCCATGGTGACGCTGCTGCTGGCCAGTGGCGCCGACGCCCGCGCCAAAGACGATGACGGTAAGGATGCCCTGACGCTGGCCAAGGAGGGTGGTAATGCCGCCATCATCGCCCTGCTCGAACAGAAACTAAAGTAGCCAGGCATTGGCTTCGGCTGCTTATATTTAGGGGTGGCAAACGCTGTGTTTGCTTTTCCTGCATCACCACCTCATTTCGTTCCCCACCATGAAAAAGACCCTGCTTGCCATCGCCCTGTTTGCCATCGCCGGCACCACCGCTTTCGCCCACGATGGCCAAGACAAAGACGGTAAAAAAGGCAAGAAAGAAACCTGCACCAAAGGCATGGCCGGCGGAAGCTCCTGCTGCATGAAAGGCGGCAAAACAGCAGCTGTAAAGCCCGCCGCGAAAGCCGCTGTGGCCACAGTTAAGTAACTTCTTGGGGTATTAGCTTCTGCTGCCTCAAAAACGAAAAGCCGCTTCGGAAACGAGGTGGTTTTTTTTGTTGGTAGTTATTTACTGGCGTTCTTTTAACAACTGCCGAGCGGCTGCAACCGCCGATGGAACCAGCGAATTGGCAGTGACTATTTGAGTAAGCTCCTCAGATGTTTTTCGGGAAAATCTATCTTTAAACTCCTCAACTTCTATTGAATCCAGTTGGCGGGCTTTCTCTTCAGAAGGTTTTAAGGCAGCAATGACTGCAGTGTTAATCTTAGATGCATTCGTCCAATAAACCAGCAATCCGAAAGCCAATGCTACCGAATCAAGTTGCAGCCGAGAATCTTCGCTACCGATTTCAAAATGGAAATCCAAGGGCGTAAAAAGCAATGTCTTGAACATTGCTAGTAAGAAGATTGCTGCTAACACGTATTTGTAAAAAGGCCGAAAGCGGAAGTAAGCCGCCACCATCAAGCCGATGGCAACCATGCCGCCATAATGCTTCGGGGTAGGCGCAAAATCGTAAGACTCACCCGCAAGTAGCACATTGCCCTGAATGGCAGTCACAATGGTAACCAGCGAACAAATGGCTACAAAAAGGACTGGAATGAGTTGTTGGTAACGTTGTAGCACAGTTGCCTTGTAGAAGTCGAGATGATTGTGAAAACGATAAAGGTATTCTCTTGCATTCGGTTTCGATTGAGGTGATAAGCTACTGAGAAGCCTGCTACTTTTGTGGACTGCCATAGTCTATAGCTTCCCAATGCGCCAATACCAAGCCCTGCTCCGCCAAATCCTCGACACCGGCACCGTGAAAACTGACCGCACCGGCACCGGTACCGTGTCCATCTTCGGGCCCCAAATGCGGTTTAACCTGGCGGATGGTTTCCCGCTGGTAACCACCAAGAAGGTGCATCTGAAGAGCATCATCCACGAGCTGCTGTGGTTTCTGCAGGGCGATACCAACATTGCTTACCTGAAGGAGAACGGCGTGAAAATCTGGGATGAGTGGGCTGATGCCAACGGTAACCTGGGCCCCGTGTACGGCCACCAGTGGCGCTCCTGGCCCGACGGCCACGGCGGCCACATCGACCAAATCAGCCAGATTATTCAGCAGCTCAAAACCCAGCCCGACTCGCGCCGCATCCTCGTGTCGGCCTGGAACGTGGCCGAGCTGCCGGAGATGAAATTGCAGCCCTGCCACGCCTTGTTTCAGTTCTACGTGGCCGACGGCAAGCTCTCGTGCCAGCTCTACCAACGCTCAGCCGACGTATTCCTGGGCGTGCCCTTCAATATTGCCAGCTATGCCCTGCTCACCCTCATGGTGGCCCAGGTAACGGGCCTGCAGCCCGGCGAATTCATCTGGACCGGCGGTGATACCCACCTTTACTCCAACCACCTCGACCAAGCCCGCCTGCAGCTGGAGCGGGAGCCGCGGGCGCTGCCCACCATGCACATCAACCCCGACGTGACGGATATTTTCGGGTTCAAGTACGAGGATTTCCAACTTGAAAATTATGAGCCCTGGCCCGCCATAAAGGCACCAGTGGCGGTATAATCAGGCATTGGTATGGGAGAGTTTCTGGCTGAACTGCTCGGCGAATTTATTATTAGCCCCATCCTGAACTTCCTATTCGGGACGGTTTGGTGGCTGGTTCGAACCGGGACCTTGCTGCTGGTATACCCGCTGATGCTGCTAGCTGGCTGGGTACGCCTCTGGATTAGAGAGCGGGGACGTATCAGCATGCCTAACCTGTGGCGGCAGCACGGCCATGCTGGCTTGCATCGTTTTGGCTGGTCAGAAGCAGCGCTGGATGTGGAATATGCCATTTCCAGCTGCCTGATTGTGCTGGCCGGGACAGGCGTGTGCTTGGTGCTGTATTCGTTGGGAAGGTTGTGGTTTACGTAAGAAGTGAGTTAGACTTGATGCTGCATCGAAGCAATAGTTAAAGAATGCATCTCATGCTTATAATATCGAAATAATGTTGAGCATAAACGCGTTCGGAGGGGCTTAGATACCGCACCATGAAAAGCTTCGTTTTATTATTAGCACTCTCTGGTTTTCGAGTGGTGGCCCATGCTCAGAGTCGGGAGGTAATCTATACCGCGCCGGGTATGCCGTTGCATTTGCAGCGTGGCGTGCCAGTAGGCTCACCCCAATCGCGAAAGCCTCGTGTTAAACAACTTGCGGTTGATTCCTCTCAAACATTTGCTCGATTCTGGGATAAGCCCAGTGCTTTGCATCAGCAGTCGGCGCAGGTATTCTGGCAGGCTATAAACAGGGAAACAAAGTACCCCTCAACTACCCTGCGGGCTCAAATTGAGGGCACCATTTATGTTCAGCTAATAGTGCTGGCCGATGGTAGCATTGCTAAAGCGGAAATAATTAAGCGTCAGCTAAATGAGGAGCTTGCTGATAATTCGAACACAAAAGTACTGGCTAAAGCAAAGGACGATTTAGATGCAGAGGCACTTAAACCGTTAGCTCATATCAGGTTTGCGGCTGGGGCTAAAATTGACACTATTGTAGTGCCCCGAAGATTTGTGATGCAGTAGTGTGTTGGCTAAGTGGTGAGAATGAGGTGGTGCCAACTTGCCTTAGCTGCCGTACCGATGCCACGTTCGCAGTAAAAGCTGCATCAGCACCCATCAACTCCTCTTTAAAATACAGCCCCTGTCGGCATTCCACGCCGGCCGCCCGCGCTGCCCGTAGCACCTGCGCCCGGCGCACACCAGCCACACAGCCCGTTTCAAGCGCTGGCGTGAACAACACGTCGTCTTTCAGCCAAAACATAGCTGCGGCCCCAGCCTCGGCCACGTACCCGGCCGCATCGCAAAGGATAATCTCGTCGAGGCCGCGCTGTTGGCGCTCATGAGCCGCCCGCACATAAAGCCAGGCCTGCGGGCCTTTGCAAAAGCTAAGCGGCGAGTAAATAGAATGGGTTTCCAATGCAAAATCCGCCTTGGCAATGGGATTGTCATCGGCGATAAATGGCTCGGCCGTGGCCAGCCATTCAGCTGTGTTGGTGGTGGGAGTGTAGCGCCCGCCGCCGGCGCGCCACAGCTGCAGGCGCAAGCGGGCATCGGGCAGGGCGTTGGCCTGCGCGAGGCGGGCCAGAGTGGTTTCCAGCGCTTCGAGAGTAGCTAGTGGCTCGGGCAGCGTGAGGTAGAATGCCTTGGCTGCCTGTTGCATGCGCGCGTGGTGGTCGGCAGCCAGCCGCAGGTGACCGGCGGTAAAAACCAGGGTTTCGAAAAAGCCGTCGCCAAAGGCCAAGCCGCGGTTGGGCAGGGGCAGGGCAGCGGTGGGAAGGAGAGTGTTATTCAGCAAAAGCATGAGCCCAAAGCTAGCGCCGGACCACGCGATACGGCACATGCACTTCAAATGTCGAGTCGCGGCCATATTGCTGGATGTGAACAATGCCCACCCAAGATGCCCGCCCGGGGCGCTGGGGAGCCTTAAAGCGCACAAGCCCTTGGCCATTGGGGGCCACTGGCACCGGATGGCCGTTACAGGTCATCGACACGCTCAGTCCATCCAGCGGTTTTGCCAAGTACAGCTTGGCCCGATAGATGGTTCCCGGCGCTACGGCAGTGGCCTCGGCGGTGGCCACGGCTTCTAAATGTCCGCTTAAGCGACGGAACCCTAGCTTGGGAGTCAGCTGTTGAAGTGCAGCGATTTCAGTGGTGCGCACTTCGCTTTCCAATAGCGTGAGCCGAGCCAGAGCAACGGCTGGCGGTAAGTGTTTAAAATCGGCGGGGGTAAGTTGTTTAGAACCTCCCGGATTAAGCTGCTGGCGACACAGCTCAAAGTTGCTCAGCTGGCGGCTGATAGAGTAGGGTGTAGCGTTAATTTCAGTTGGTGGGTTGGTGCCTGTACGTAGCAGCTTTTGGCGATAAACGCGGAGCGTGCGAACCAGGGAATCGGCTTGGAGGGAAAAAGTTTCGGCCTGCCCATACAGGGTGATGTCTGTGGGCTGTTTTTGGTTCTTAACCACTTGTGCCTGCAAGCCCTTCAAGGTGCCTTCGGTAGCTTGAGCTGTGTCGTTGTTATCGGCGGCCAATATTTGGTCGAGCTGTTGGAGCTGTAGTTGAACCTTGGCCAACATTTGATGCTGCGCATAAAACGCCCGGCTAATGCCGCCGAGCAGCACCATTAAGCCCAGTAGGAGCAATGAACGGGAAGTATTCATTTCAACAATTGAGGCTTTACGATGGAAAAAGGCACGTCAACCTCAAAAACTGAATCCGTTGGACACATCTGTACTCTGATTACGCCATGCCAGATGGTAGGAAAGGTATCAGCTTGACCAGTAGTCGTGGCCGGTACGCTAAAGGCTACCCGGCCTACGCCATCGCCATTTTCATCCAAGGGTACCTTCCGGCCATTGGCAGTTAGCTGCATAGTTGCCCGATTCAGGTACATGGCTTCGGCCAGAAACAGTCGGGCCTGGTATTCGCCGCCGGGCGCAACGGTTTCACTGGCTGGCACGGCCATCGCGCCAATCCGAGTTAAGCACATGCAGCACGAGCCAATTTTTTGCGATTGCAAACTCAGAGCTTGGGCCGCGTTGCGCCGGATAATGGCTTCCAACTTGGTGAGGGCCGCCCGGCGGGCTTCCAGCGGCATATGCTGAAAATAAAACCGGTCGAACCAATCCGGTTCGGGTGCTCCAGATACTGGGCGGGTAGGGTTAGCGGCGTCAGGAACGTAGGTACGGATAAAGGCCTGATAGCGGCCGAGATGGCGCAGCAGGTCGGTTGTAGCGACGTTAGAGCCGTTTTTTTGCAGCTTACGGCGTAGGGTGCGCAACGTATCTGCGAGAGATTGGGTACGGGCCACAATCTGTTGGGTTTGGGTGAGAACCGCGATGTCGCGGGCCTGATTGCGGTTGCGACAAACCTCTCTAGCGATGTATCGTGCAATCGCAGATGCCCGTTGGGCTGCCTGTTCGTTGTTGGCCGCCAACGCGGTTTCCACCCTCGTGATTTCCTGTAGAAGGGTGGTTTGCCGCGACTCTTCGTTTCGGTAGCACCACCCCGCAGTGGACAACCCGGCTACCCCAAGCAGAAGTCCTAGCCATTGTCCCGATTTACGCATACTGAAATTCTGTGCCTGGCAAAGTTATTCCAACGCCAGAGTTGCACCTGAAATTGTATGTCATAATCCAAAGGGCATGCTTTGAGGAAGCAATTACTGCACCTGCAGGTGGCGTAGTAACTGGGGCTTCGGCGTAGCGTACACGCAGCAGCTATACCAGGGCAAACTTCTTCCCCGGCAATGCCCGCACCACGCCCCGAAACTCGAGCCCCAGCAGCAGTGAGGCAACTGTGTGAATGGGCAGTTGGGCTTTCCAAGCCAAGTCGTCCATTTGGACTTCGCGGCCCGGCGCTTCGGCCAGCACGGTTATCAGGCCAAACTCGTCGGGGGTGAAATCCGCAGCTGAGTATGAGGGCGCCGGCTTGAACTTGCCCGACTGGTGCAGGGCCGCGTCCCAGTTCAGCAGCTGCTCCAGGTCGCGCGGCTCTGCGTAAAGCGCCGCCTTGTTATCACGAATAAGCGCATTGCAGCCGGCCGAGGCGGGCGAGCTCAGGTTACCGGGCACGGCCAGCACGTCGCGGTCGTAGCTTAGGGCCAGCTCGGCAGTTATCAGGGCGCCGCCTTTTATTGCGGCTTCTACCACCACCGTGCCATCACTCAGGCCGGCAATGATGCGATTGCGGGCCGGGAAGTTGTAGCGGTCGGGCGGCGTGCCGAAGGGGAACTCGGTGAGCAGGCCGCCCTGCTCGCGCATTTTTTCGGCGGTTTTCTGGTGCGCGTGCGGATAGACTCTGTCCAGGCCCGTGGCCATCACACCCACGGTGTCGAGTCCTTCCTGCAGGGCCGCGCGGTGGGCCATGATGTCGATGCCGTAGGCCAGGCCGCTGACCACCAGCGGCTGGTGAGGCAGCAACCCCTTGATGATGCGTTCGGTTTGCTCGCGGCCGTAGTCGGTGGCTTGGCGGGTGCCCACGAGGGCCACGGTCTTGGGAGCGTTCAGGTCGGCCGTGCCCTGGTAGTAGAGAATGGCCGGCGCGTCCGGAATCAGCTTAAGCCGGCTGGGGAAGCGCTTACTGGTATAAAACAGAATTTCGACGCCGTCCTTTTCCGCCTTCTTAAGGTCAGCTTCGGCTTTGCGAAAGGCTGCTTCGCGCTCCGGGCCGGTGAGGATTTTGATGGTGGCATCGCCCACGCCCGGGATGCGGCGCAGCTTGCCGGGCGGCATCATCAGCACGTTTTTGGCGGCGCCGCCGTAGCTCATCAGCTGCCGCGTGAGCTGCGGGCCAATGCCGGGCAGCAGCGTGAGGGCCAGCTCATGGAAGAGGGTTTCGGTGGTGGTAGAGGTAGACATGGAAGGCTATTCGGCAACGTCGGGCTCGGCCTTACCGGCCGCTTCCACTTCCTTCTTCAAACTCATCAAAAAGGCCCGCACTTTCTCCAGGCTCTGCACCACGTCAATCTTCTCCTTTAGCTGCGGGCCCTTTTGCTTGAGCATATCGCGGGCGCCAGGAATGGTGTAGCCGCGCTCCTTCACCAGGTGATAAATGGTGCGGAAAACTTCGATGTCCTGCGGCGTGTAGAGGCGGTTGCCCTTTTTGCTGCGGCGGGGGCGCAGTTCCTCAAACTCGGTTTCCCAGAAGCGCACCAGCGACTCGGCCACCTTGAACTGAGCGGCCACTTCGCCGATGGTGAAGTACTGTTTCTCGATGCTGCGCTCCTTATACGGCATATGGCTACCTTTGCAAATACTCCGAAAAGTAGCCTAAAATTCGCAGCTATGCCTGGTTGCTGGCTTATTTGGCGGAGATGTTCAACGGTTTCTCATCATTCGCCAACCCCGGGTTGGTGCTTCCTATGTCACTCCCCACTGCTTCCGCTGTCCGCCAACAGTTCCTCGACTTCTTCGCCAGCAAAGGCCACCACATTGTGCCCTCGGCCCCGATTGTGGTGAAGGACGACCCCACGCTGCTGTTCATCAACTCGGGCATGGCCCCGTTCAAGGACTATTTCCTGGGCAACAAGCCCGCGCCCTACAAGCGCATTGCCGATACCCAGAAGTGCCTGCGGGTGAGCGGCAAGCACAACGACCTGGAGGAAGTGGGCTACGATACCTACCACCACACCATGTTCGAGATGCTGGGCAACTGGTCGTTCGGCGACTATTTCAAAACCGACGCCATTGCCTGGGCCTGGGAGTTGCTCACGGACGTGTACAAGCTGGAAAAAGACCGGCTTTATGTCACCTACTTCGAAGGAGACAAAGCCGACGGCACCGGCCCCGACACCGAAACCCAGAACCTCTGGCGCCAATACACCACCGACGACCGCATCCTGCCCGGCAACAAGAAGGACAACTTTTGGGAAATGGGCGATACCGGCCCCTGCGGCCCGTGCACCGAAATTCACATCGACCTGCGTTCTGATGAAGAGCGCGCCGCCACGCCCGGCCGCGACCTCGTGAACGCCGACCACCCGCAGGTGGTGGAGGTGTGGAACAATGTGTTCATGGAGTTCCAGCGCCTGGCCGATAAGTCCCTCATCAAGCTGCCCGAGCAGAGCGTGGACACCGGCATGGGCTTCGAGCGCCTGATGATGGCCGTGTCGGGCGTGAAATCTAACTACGACACCGACGTCTTCCAGCCGCTCATTCAGTTTATTGCTACCGAAGTAGGAGTGGCCTACCACGGCACCGCGCCTGCCAAGGTCACGGACCAGCCTACTACGGAGAACGAGAAAACGGACATCGCCATCCGCGTGATTGCCGACCACATCCGCACCATCGCCTTCACCATTGCCGACGGCCAATTACCCAGCAACGTGAAGGCCGGCTACGTCATCCGGCGCATTCTGCGCCGGGCTGTGCGCTACTCCTTCTCGTCGCTCAATCAGAAGCAGCCGTTCCTCTTCAAGCTCGTGCCCGTGCTGGCCGAGCAGATGCGCAACATCTTCCCCGAGCTCAAAGCCCAGACGGCCTTCGTGCAGCGCGTGATTGAGGAGGAGGAAATTGCTTTCCTGAAAACGCTGGAAACCGGCCTGCGCCGCCTCGACGCGCTGGAAGAAAGCACCCGCGCGAACGGCGGCGTAATTGATGGTAAAACTGCCTTTGAACTGTCTGATACCTTCGGGTTCCCGCTCGACCTTACCGCCCTCATTGCCCGGGAAAAGGGCCTGACGGTGGACGAGGAAGGTTTCAAGAAGGAGCTGGCGCAGCAGAAAAACCGCAGCCGCAACGCCCAGGAAACCGAGCAGAGCGATTGGGTGACGGTAACGGAGCACGACGCGCCTAACGTGTTTGTGGGCTACGACCAGGACGAGGCCACGGCCCGCCTGCTGCGCTACCGCAAAGTCGACAAAAAGGGCAAAACGGAGTACCAGCTGGTGTTCGACCAAACCCCGTTCTACGCCGAAAGCGGCGGCCAGATTGGCGACACCGGCTACCTGGAATCGACCCTGAGCAAGGTGCGCGTGATTGACACGAAGAAGGAAAACGACCTCATCATTCACACCACGCTGGAGCTGCCGCAGGAACTGACGGAGGAGTTTCTGGCCCGGCCCGATGCCGCCCGCCGCGCCCTCATCAAGAACAACCACACGGCCACGCACCTGCTGCAGGCCGCCCTGCGCGAGGTGCTGGGCAGCCACGTGCAGCAGAAAGGCTCGCTCGTTAACGAGAAGCTGCTGCGCTTCGACTTCTCGCACTTCACCAAAGTTTCGGATGAGCAGCTGCGCGAGATTGAACAGCTGGTAAACGAGCGCATCCGCCAACAGATTCCGCTCGATGAGCGCCGCAACGTGCCCATCGCCGAGGCCAAGAACCTGGGCGCCATGGCCCTGTTCGGCGAGAAGTACGGCGACTTCGTGCGCGTCATCACCTTCGATAAAAACTATTCAGTAGAGCTGTGCGGCGGCTTGCACGTGGCTAACACGGGCAGCATCGGCTACTGCAAAATCACGAGCGAAAGCGCCGTGGGCGCGGGCGTGCGCCGTATTGAAGCCGTGACGGCCGGCGCAGCCGAAGCCTTCGTCGACCAGCAGCTCGACCTACTGGCCCAGGTGCGCGAAACCCTGGGCAACCCCCAGCACTTGCTCACTACCCTCGAAAAGCAAAGCGAGGAAATGGCCAACCTGCGCAAGCAAATTGAGCAATTTGGCCAGCAGAGCATCAACCAGCAGAAAGACCAACTGGTAGGTGAGGTAAAGGACCTGAACGGCGTGAAATTCCTGGCCGCCCAGGTGCAGGCCAGCAGTGCGGATGCCCTGAAAACCCTCGCCTTCAACCTGCGCCAGGCTGTGCCCAATCTTGTGCTAGTGCTCGGGGCCGAAGTCGACGGAAAGCCGCAGCTAGCCGTAATGCTGGCCGACGAAATTGCCCAGGCCGGCAAGCTGAATGCCACCACTCTGGTGCGCGAGCTCGCCAAGGAAATCCAGGGCGGGGGCGGCGGTCAGCCGTTCTTCGCCACCGCCGGTGGCAAGAACGTGGCCGGGCTGGGCGCGGCCATTGCCAAGGCCGAAGGCCTGGTCGCGGCGGGAGCGTAGCGCAATGCTGACCTGGCTGAAAAAGTTAGTGGGCGGCGCCGACAAGCCGCCGCCCACACCCTTGGCCACCGCACCGGCTGCGCCTTACCGTTTCGAAGAAACTAGTAACGACGGCCGCAGGATTCGTCGCGTTTACAAGTGTCATTCTGGCCCTGAGTGGCTCGCCGAACAAGCAGAGACTGGGCTGGACCAAGCCGGCCAACCCTGGCACCGTCGCACCTGGTACTTCCCCTGGGGCGCCATACGTCGGCAACGCATTAAGCGGGTCAATTCCTCGCTTCTGCTTTGCTATTTTGCCAGCGAAGAATTACGCCTGCGTCGAGAGACAAAGGCCGGCCAGCTTACCGACTATTACTGCGCAGAACCGCTGGCTGAGGGCGTGTATATCGAGCGGTTGCCTCAATATCCCGGCGGCGATACAACGCGCCTAGTGCGTGACATTCAGCGAGCATTTAAATACCCAGCCCTGGCCTTGCGCAACCAGGAAGAAGGCAAGGTGAAAGTGGGGTTCGTGGTATCGTCAGCTGGCCTGATTACCAATATTCACATCCTCGAAAGTGTTTCACTGAGTCTTGACGCAGCCGCTATGCAGGCGGTGGCTACCGTGGGGCTACGGCGCTGGCAGCCGGCCGTACAAAATCGGAAGGCAGTGAACGTCTCCGTTACCATACCCATCACCTGCCGCCTGCTTTGAGCACTAGCCGGACGCGAGTAATGAGCGTTGGCAAAGTGCGTTTGCACCCGCAAGCGGGCGCACAAGGAAACTACCGCATCTAACGCGTCCAGCGCGCTCAGCCAGAAGCAGCACTTCATTGCGATACCAGCCAGCTTTTTTATTTCAGCCAGTCGCAGCTGCTACAGCTGCTGGTTAAGTCTGGATTTATAAAATAATCCGGGCAGTGGCTGCCGGAAAGTACAGCTCGTCAAAAACGGTATTGCCTAACCCCAATTATTCGCCATCTTTGAAGTGGTGTGTTCAGTTGAGTTTCTTTATCGCTCGGCTTCCCTGTCCACTGCACCGTTACGATTCTGCCACATGAACCCATTTTGCAGCGCCTTAGGGGCGTTTTTCGTGCTATCGGCCGGGGTGTCGAGCGCTCAGTCGCTGCCCGTCGTCGCGAAAGCCATACCGGCCGGTCGCACCAATTACTATAACGCTCGGGGCCGCTTAGTAGCAACCGCTGACAGTGCCGACCACCGCGAGGAGATGGTTTACCAAAACCCGGTCGGCGGACAGTTGCGCATTTATTATCCTTCGGGCCGGTTGCGGCGCGAAGTAGCCTACCTTGACTTTAATCAGCGCATTAAGGAAGGCCCTGAAACCAGCTATTACGAAACGGGCGAGGTAAAGAGCCGCTGTCGTTACCAGAACGACGCGCCGGTGCAGGCCTACGTGCAGTATTACCGCAACGGCAAACTGCGCAGCCGTACGAATGTGAAAAGCGGGTTCTTTGGTAGTTCAGGGTCCGCCTTCACGCCCGAGGGCAAGTCGCTGAAATATGACGCGCAAACGCAGGTAAAACCCACGCTGAATGGTGGGGGCGACCAAGCCATTGCCGCCGCCGTGTCGAGCCATGTGAGCTACCCGCCCGAGGCGTTGGTGCAGCAGAAAACCGGCCGGGTATTCGCCACTTTTCTGGTTGATGATGCTGGTTTCGTGCGCAACGTGCGCATCCTGAAATCGCCCTCACCGCTATTCAACACAACGGTAATGGATGCTGTGTGGGCGCTGGGCCGTTTCGAGCCCGGTAAGATGTCAGGCGAACCGGTCGATACTTTCTTCACCATTCCAGTCAACTTCAAGCTCCAGTAATTCAGTCTTTTATTTCATTCATTTTCCATCTTTCCCGCTTATGCGTCTTTTTACCCACGTTACTCGTGTATGCCTGCTCGCCGCCCTTGCCCGGCCCGTTGCGGCCCAAACCCCCGCCGCCGACCCTGGGGTCTACAACAACGCCATTGTGGCCGAGCAGGTCGAGCTGATTAAGAAAAACCTGCGCTACATCAGCAAAGCGGCCCACAGCGAAAACGACCGCAAGATTGAAAACCGTCGCCTTGAGGTTGTGGAGCAGAACAAAGTAGCCTTAGCCAAGCTCCAGCATCTGGCCCCTTTTAAAGGCAACGATGAATTTCGACTGGCCGCCATCCAGGCCTTTAAAACCACGCTCGATGTGTATTCGGCCGACTTCAAGCAGGTGAATGCCCTGGCCAGCACCCGCTCGGAGAGCTACGAGAACATGCAGCGCTTTTTCGATGCGCAGGAGGCGGCCAATAAAAAGCTGGCCGTTGTGAGCGACACTGTGGATGCCGCCCAGCAGCGCTTTGCCAAAGCCCACGGCTTCTCGCTGAGCACCACCCGCGAGTCGGCCAAGCTTTCGGCCTACGCCAAGGCTGTGGATGAGGTAAACCACTACCAGCACGAAGTCTTCCTGCCGTATTTCCGCTTGCAGAAATTCACGGCCCGCCTCACCGACGCCCTCAATGCCCAGGATGCCGCTGCGTTCGAAGCAGCGCGCGTGGCCGTGGGCGCCGAAGCCGAAAAAACCGTGGCCGAGTTGGTGGCCTTACCGGGTTTCCGGGGTAAAGACGTGGCCTACCGAAACGCCGCCCGCGACTACGCCAACATGTACGTGGTGCTGTGCGCCAACCAATTTGTGCAGATGGCCGAGCTGATGAAGAACAAGGACCACCTCACCAAAACCGACGCGCAGACCATCAACGGCCACATTGCGACCTTCAACCAGCAGCGCCAGAAGTACAACGATGCCTACAACCGCACGGCTACGACCTTTATGGATACCTACGTGCCGGTGATGAACGACTAATTGCCGCCTGGTTGTAATGCCCGGTGCCAGCCGGCGATATAATGACTAAAAACAGCAGCCTGCGCATTGTTGAGCTTTTTTAACCGACATTTCGGCTCTCTTCCACCTTTTTCCTGCTAATTCTCATGTCCACTTTCTTACTAGTGGTGGTGCTGCTGCTGGCACTGGCCCTCTTTCTGTGCTTCGTAATTGTGCCTCAGGGCAACGTTGCCGTGGTCACGGCTTTCGGCAAATACCGCCGAATAATGATGCCGGGGCTCAATTTTAAGCTGCCGTTCATTGAAACGATTTACAAGCGGATTTCCATCCAGAACCGCTCGTTGGAGCTGAATTTCCAGGCTATTACCATCGACCAGGCCAACGTCAACTTCAAGGCCATGCTGGTGTACGCGGCCTTCGACCAGAGCGAAGAAGCCATCAAGAACGTGGCCTTCAAGTTTGTGAACGAGGCCAGCCTGATGCAGGCCCTGGTGCGCACCGTAGAAGGCAGCATCCGGGCCTTCGTGGCTACCCAGCGCCAGGCCGCCGTGCTGAGCCTGCGCGGCGAAATCGTGCTGCACGTGAAGGAGCAGCTCGACTCCACGCTCGAAGGCTGGGGCTACCACCTGATTGATTTGCAGCTCAACGACATTGCCTTCGACGAGGAGATTATGCGCTCGATGGCCAAAGTAGTGGCTTCGAACAACCTGAAAGCGGCCGCTGAAAACGAAGGCCAAGCCCTGCTCATCACCAAAACCAAAGCGGCCGAAGCCGAAGGCAACGCCATCAAAATTGCGGCCGAAGCCGAGAAAATCGCAGCACAGCTGCGCGGCCAAGGCGTGGCCCTGTTCCGCGAAGAAGTCACGAAGGGCTTGGCGCTGGCGGTGCAGCAGGTGACCGATAACCACCTCGACCCCTCGCTGGTGTATTTCTCGATGTGGACCGAAGCCATCAAGCACTTCGCCGAGCAGGGGCAGGGCAACGTCATCTTCCTCGACGGCTCGAACGAGGGCATGAGCAAAAACCTGGAGCAGATGATGGCCATGCAGCAACTGCACAAGCCGCAGAAGTAGGAGGTTGCTGCTTTCAAACGCATTCAGAAGTTAGCCAGATGCCTTTCGTCGTTCCGTTTCTTTTTGCTTTCGGGTTGGCCGCCACACCGGTGCTTACCCGGCCTCCTCAGTTGGCTGCCGACACAGCGTTTTACAACGCGAGTGCCCAACCGTTGCGGTCGCGGGCAGGAGCGGTGCGCCTGATTGTGACGACGCCTGCGTCGAAGGGCGGGGTTATTCAGCGCATTTACAACGCCAACCGGGTTCTGCTGGAAGAGGTGCCGTACTCCGACACGGAGACCAAAATTCGCGAAGGGGTAGCCTTGCGCTGGGCGGCCAGCGGCGAGCTGAGGGGCCGGCGTACCTACCGCGCCGGCCAGCTTGAGGGCCAGGCGGTAACCTATTTCCCCGGGGGCACCATTCAGCAGCTGGCGATTTACAAGCAGGGCCAGGAAAAAAGCAAAATGTGCTTCTCCTTAAACGGCCAGCCCGGCGATTGCCCGTTGGAAAACAGCGCCGGCAAGGTGTATGCCGAATATCAATTCGGCACTCCGATACTGGAACGCCAGGTGCGGCACGACACGCGCTACCCGGCGCTTCCGCGTGGGGAAACCCTGCTGCTGGGGCAGGTGGTGGTAGCTTGTGCCATTGGGGTAGATGGGAAAGTGCGGGAAATCCGGATTTACAAGGGCCTGGGGCCGGTTTACGACCGCGAAGCCTTACGTGTAGTAGAAGGCTTGCGCGGCACCTTCTCGCCGCAGCTAGTGGATGGGGAACCCGTCGAGTCCTTTTATACCCTGGGCGTCGACTTCATCCCACCCGTCACCCGCTGAGCCATTTGTACAGGCTAGCCAAAGCAACCAAAAGAGATGCAGGCACGGTGTGCTGCATCTCTTTTGGTTTATAGAAGTTGAGCATAAGCTCATCATCGGTTTGTAGGCTGGCTGGTTGTGCTTCAAATGGTCAGATTTCAGATGTGCACAGGGTAGGTGCAGCTGCTGCCTTGCAGCTAATAGTCCGCTGCCACGCATGCAGTAGAACTGGTTAATCGACTATCCTGGGTACTGCGCGACTAATCTGTATGAATTGAATCATGCCTTTGAGCTGGGCTGTTTACCCTTGGGGCCGCTACATTTGAGGATGAATTTCGCTATCATTGGAGCTGGTATTGGCGGCCTCTCAACCGCTCACGCCTTGCTCAACGTGGGCCATCAGGTGCAGGTATTTGAGCGGGCCGAAACGATAAAAGAAGTAGGGGCGGGAGTGGTGCTGGGCGCAAATGCCATGCACGTGCTACACCACCTGGGGTTGCACGATGCGGTGCGGTCAGCGGGCCATCCCGTTACGTCAATATCGTTGCTGGGGCAGCGCGGCGAGGTGCTGAATGCCGCCGACACCCAGGCGTTCACCAAACTGATAGGGTTTGACAACCTCGCTATACACCGGGCCACGCTACAACGCGTGCTGCTGGATACGTTGCCGCCCGGCACCTTGCAGCTTGGCAAGGCTTTTACGCATTTTAGTGAAAGCCCCGAAGCCGTAACCGCGCACTTTGCCGATGGCAGTAGCGCCCAGGCGGCGGCGCTCATTGCGGCCGACGGGCTGCGCTCGCAGGTACGGCTGCAGCTGCTGCCCAACAGCCAGCCGCGCTACGCCGGTTACACGTGCTGGCGGGCCGTGCTCCAGGCCGAAAGCCTGCAGCTACCGGCGGGTAAATCGGCCGAGATATGGGGTGGCAAGGCCGGCCGCTTTGGGTACGTGCCCCTGGCGAATGGGCAGGTTTACTGGTTTGCTTGCCTGAACAGCCCTGAGCCCAACAACCCCAGATTCCGGGACTTCCGGGTGGCCGATTTGCAGCGGCAATTTGCTGCCATGCCCCAGCCAGTGCCCGAACTACTGGCCCTAACCACCGATGCCCAACTGCTTTGGAACGACATTCTCGACCTTAAACCGCTGCGCAACTTTGCTTTCGGGCGGGTGCTGCTCCTCGGCGATGCGGCCCACGCCACCACGCCCAACATGGGCCAAGGGGCAGGACAGGCCATAGAAGATGCGCTGGCATTGGCCAGAAGCCTGCACCTGCACCCCACCAACATTAACGCCGCATTCCAAGCGTTTGAGGCCAGGCGCCGCCCCCGTACCACCCGAATTGTGGAGCAGTCATGGCTCATGGGCCGCATTGGGCAACTGGAGAACCCCTTGCTGACTAGCGTGCGCGATGCCGTGCTGCGGCAAACGCCTGCGTCAGTTAGCGCCAGGCAAATGGCCTTTTTGTATCAAGGCGAAGGCTCGGACGAATAAAAGAGCAACTCCCGGGTGCGCCAGGCAAGCTGTAGGATGCTGGCTGGGTGCATTTCGCCGCGGCCTAGGTAAAACCCAGGGAGTAGGGCTTTATTCCCGTAAATTACCGGATGCCCAAACCTTTACACGCTCATTCGCTCTAGAAAATGGTGTCCGTTCCTTTCCGCCAATTAGCCGGCTACTGGCAGGTGGTTACCGCGCTGGCTGGCCTGCTACTGCTTCAGGCCACACCGGTCAGTGCGCAGAAACCGCTCGACGTGGTGGCGACCGAACGGGCACTGGGGCGCATCGAGCTTGATTTGCTGAAGATGAACCTGATTTATCTTTCCCGCAGCAGCAACGCCGAGAGCCGGGCCGACCTTGAAAAAAGCCGCGAGAGTTTAGTAAGCAATTCGCGCAACGCCGTGGCTCGGTTAGCGAAACTGGCCGAGCAGCCCGGGCAATACGCCGAAGTGGCCGACGCGCAACGGCTGGCCAGCCGGCTGGCCGCCCTGCAAACCGGCGAATACCAGCGCGTAAACGACTTGTTTGAATACCGCAACAACAGCCTGGTGGCCCGCCGGGCCTATTACGATGCCAATGCCGCAGCCCGCACGCGCACTACTGGGGTGCTGGATAGTCTGGAAGCCGCGCGCAATTCGCTGGCCGTCGCCAACAGTTTGCGGAACGAGGTGAGCAAAATGACGGACCTCTGGCTGTACGGCACCCAGCGCATCAACGCGCTGTACCACGATTACACCCAGGTGTACCTTTCGTACCTGCGCGTGCATCAGGCCATGGACCCCATTTTTGAAGCACTTTCGGCCCGCGATGGGGCGGGCTTTGAGAAGTTGCGTCGGCAGGCGGTGGCCGAAGCCAGAATTGCTCTCAACGAGCTGGCCACCGGTCACGACGAACTGGGACTTGACAATAGCTTTCGGGAGGCCGGGCGCGACTATACCACCCGCATGCGGAGCGAATTTACCGGCGCCCTGCTGCCCATTGGGGAGCGCCTGAACCGGCTCAGCCAGTTGAGCCAGCCCGAGCTGGATGAGCTGAACCGCCTGTTTCGCGAGTTTATTGAGCGGGCCAATGCTGCGAATGAGGAGTTTAATGACGTGGGGAAATCCTTCCTCAAGCGCAATTCGCCCGATATGACCGGCTCGCATCCGCGGTAGGAGCGGGCTGCTCCGGCTGGGGCTGGGCCACCTTGGCCGGGCGCCGTACCTTTAGGCGCAGAAAGCCCCATTACTCCGCTTTTTTACCCGCTATGGACGAAGCCACCCTTGCCAAATACCAGCCCGTTATCGGCCTGGAAGTTCACGCCCAGCTGCTCACGCACAGCAAAATGTACTCGGCCGACGAGAACGAGTACGGCGTGGCCCCCAACACTAACCTCTCCGTTATCACGCTTGGCCACCCCGGCACGCTGCCCAAGGTGAACCGCACGGCCGTGGAGTTTGCCATGAAAATGGGTCTGGCCACCAACTGCCAGATTCGGCGCGACAACCTGTTTGCCCGCAAAAACTACTTTTACCCCGACCTGCCCAAGGGCTACCAGATTACCCAGGACAAAACCCCGATTTGCTACGACGGCCACCTCGACGTGCGCCTGCCCGACGGCAGCACCAAGCACGTGGGCATCACCCGTATCCACATGGAGGAGGACGCGGGCAAGAGCATGCACCTGGCCGGCGAAACCGAAACCCTCGTCGATTTAAACCGCGCCGGCGTGCCGCTCATCGAAATTGTAAGCGAGCCCGACATCCGCACTGGCGAGGAGGCCTATGCCTACCTCACCGAAATCAAGAAGCTAGTGGAATACCTCGGCATCTGCGACGGCAACATGGAGGAAGGCTCGTTGCGCTGCGATGCCAACGTGTCGGTGATGCTGCACGGGGCCGCGCAGTTCGGCATGAAGGTGGAAGTGAAGAACATGAACTCCTTCCGCAACGTGCAGCGCGCCATTGCCTACGAAATCGAGCGTCAGATTAACATCATCGAAGCCGGCGGCGAAGTCGACAGCGAAACCCGTGGCTTCGACGCGACCACGGGCACCACCAACGGCCAGCGCAGCAAGGAAACCCTGAACGACTACCGCTACTTTCCCGAGCCTGACCTGCCGCCGCTGGTGATTTCGGACGAGTGGCTGCACCGCATAGCGGCTGAGCTGCCGGCGTTGCCCGAGCAGCTCTACTCGCGCTTCACCGGCGAGCTGGGCCTGAGCGCCTACGACGCCTCGGTGCTCATCGACCAGAAGGAAGTAGCGCTGTTCTTCGACGACCTCGCGCGCCTCACGCCCAATGCCAAAGCGGCGGCCAACTGGGTGATGGGCCCCGTGAAATCGTACCTGAACGAGCGCGCCCTCACGATGGCTGACTTCCCCCTCGACGCCGCCCAACTGGCCGGCATTATCGAGCTGATTGATGCGGGCAAGTTGAACTACTCGGTGGCCAGCAAGCAGCTGTTTCCGCATTTGCTAGACCACCCGACGGCCAACGCCACTGGCGCGGCCGAAAGCCTGGGCCTGCTCACGCAAGCCGACAACGGCGAGCTGGCCAGCCTGGTGCAGCAGGTGCTCGATGCCAACCCCGCCAAAGTTGCCGAATACCGCGCCGGCAAAAAGTCGCTGACCGGCATGTTCATGGGCGAGCTCATGAAGCTGACCGGCGGCAAAGCCGACCCCAAGCTGGCCAACCAGCTCCTGCGCGCCGGCCTCGACGGGTAAGCCTTTTGTTTTTGAAGAAGTATTGTCATTCCGACGAAGGAGAAATTTGGGCAAAGCCTGCAACGGCAGATTCTCATATTCCTCTTTCTTCGGAATGACGAGTTTCTAACCATATTTCCCTTTCCAATCCATTTCTGCACCTATGCTTCCTGTTCGTATTCTCTTAGGTGGGCTTTTGCTGGCGGCCTCGGCCGTCGCCGCGCATGCCCAAACGGCCCCGACTACCACGCCGGGCTACACCATTCAGGGCCAAAGCGCCTTGCTGGCGGGCCAGAAAATCTACCTGCTGCCAGTGGGCAACATGCTGCCCGCCAAAAAGAATGAGGTACTCGATTCGGCCCAGGCTGATGCCAGCGGCCGGTTTAAGTTGCACGGGACAGTGGCGGTGCCTTCGGTGTACATGCTGCGTGTAGGTCAGCAGCGGTATATGAACCCGGTGGCGCTCGATAATAACGCAACCGTAAGTGCTAAAGCCAGTCAGAAAAAGGAGAAAGAAGGAAACATCTCGCTGCTACTCAGCACGTCTCCCGAGCAGGCGCTAATGGAAAAGTTGTTACCCTATTTTCTGCTGGGATTTAAGGAAGTGCCGGGCGATGACAAGCAACTGGCAAACTTTAAGAGTCTGCTCGAGGAAAACCAAGCTTCGTATCTGGCGCCCTACCTGGCCCATAAATATCTGCGGATGCAAGCCAGCCAGCAAGCCTATGTCGGGACTTTGCTGCCGCGCCTCGAGAAGCTGCACCCGGGCTCGCCTTACCTGCCGCTGCTGCGCGAAAGCATGAACGGCCAGGAGGCGCTGGCGGTAGGTGCACTGGCCCCCGACCTGACTCTGACTACCGCCGAAGGCGCCACCGTGAAGCTCAGTAGCCTACGCGGGCAGTACGTGCTGCTCGACTTCTGGGCCAGTTGGTGCAAGCCCTGCCGCGCCGAAAACCCCAACGTGCGCGCTACCTACGACGAGTTTAAGGGCAAGGGCGCCGGCTTCACGGTGTATGCCGTGTCGCTCGACGACAACCGCGCCAAGTGGCTGCAAGCCGTGCAGCAGGACGGCCTGCCCTGGACGCACGTGTCGGACTTGGTGGGCTGGCAGAGCCCGGCCGCTAAAACCTATAAAGTAGTTGCCATTCCCAATAGCTGGCTGGTAGACCCCACCGGGCACATTGTGGCCAAAAACCTGCGCGGCAAAGAGCTGAGCAAGGAATTGGGCAAGCGCCTGCAATAGCTTTCGCCGCAGGCAGTAGCTAGGGCAAACCATTTCGGCCTCGGTCTGTGTTCTTCGAATCCGGCCTCCCGGCCACCCATCATTACCCAATGAACCAACTCATGAAACTTCCCCTTGTGGCCGCCGCTGTGCTGGGCCTCGCCGGAGCCTGCCAGAACGCCGTTGCTGCCGATGGCTACGAAGTGGCCGGCCAACTGAAAAACGCGCCTGCGGGCACCGTGCTGCATTTGGGTGAGCTCACCGGCAACCAGTTCGTTGAGAAAACCCAGGGCAAGACCGACGCCGACGGAAAATTTAATCTGAAAGGCACGGCCCTGACCCCCGGCATCTACCAACTGAAAGTGGACGAAGGCAACCAGGTGCTGCTGTTTCTCGACAATAAAACCCACGTGCAGGTAAGCGGCGACGCCAAAAGCCTGCCCGCCACCTACACCGTGAAGGGCAGCAAGGACGCCGAAGTGTTGCGCCAGCTAACCCAGGTGATGGATGGCAGCAAAAGCCAGCTCGAAGACCTGGGCAAGCGCTACAACGCCGCTGGCCAGGCCGGCAAAACCGACGAGATGAAGGCCATCGAGAAGGAATATTTTGTCGTTCAGGGCCGCAACAATGCAAAGCTCAAGGGCCTGATTCGGAAGAACGCGACTTCAGTGGTCAGTGCCTTTGCCGTGGGCGCATTCCTGAATCCCGACGATGAATTCCAGTTTGCCGATTCAGTGGCTGCCGTACAGCGCAAGGCCAACCCCAGTTCGCCCTTCACCAAGGAGCTCACAGCTCGCCTCGAGCCCATGCGCGTAACTGCCCAGGGCGCGATGGCACCGGAAATTAATCTGGCCACCCCCGAGGGCAAGACCTTGGCCCTCAGTAGCCTGCGTGGAAAGTATGTGCTAATCGATTTCTGGGCCAGCTGGTGTGGCCCCTGCCGCCAGGAAAACCCGAACGTAGTGCGAGCCTATAATAGGTTTAAGGACAAAGGCTTCACCATCTATTCGGTGTCGCTCGACCAGGACAAAACCAAGTGGCTTAAGGCCATCGAGGCGGATGGCCTGACGTGGCACCACGTTTCGGACCTGGCCGGTTGGAGCAGTGCGGGCGGCGCGGCCTACGGCGTGAAAGCCATTCCGCAGTCGTTTCTCATCGACCCGCAGGGCCGCATCGTGGCCAAAAACCTGCGCGGCGAAGCGTTGTCCGCCAAGCTGGCCGAAGTGCTCAAGTAATCTGCCAGACTTCTATTCAAACAAAAAGGCCCGTCGGAATTCCGACGGGCCTTTTTGTTTGAATTGCTATTAGCGTAAAAACATGGCCTGTAAGCCCGGCCAGAGGCGTTTTTTCAGGCTCACGTCGTATTCGACCAGGTCGATGGTTGCCGAGGCCAGGTAGGAGAGGTTAAGGCTGGGGAAGAGCACCGGCTCGTAAATCTGCGTGTTGCGAATGGTGACGTCGAGCAGGTTTTTGCCAAAGGCAATGATGTGCGTGGCATCGAGCTGCTGGCGCAGGTTGACCAATGCCACTGGCAACTCGCTTTCCACGTTCACCAGCATCACGTCTTCCATAACGAAGCCCAGCGCCTGGAGCATCTTGTTCAGGAATACGTTGCGGTGCAGGCGCACAAACTGCTCGCGCGGCAAGCGGCACAGCAACACCGCGCCGGCCGCGTTGCTGCCCAACGTGGTGAAAGGCGTGAGCATTACCGGCGGCACCGCCGGGTCAGTGGCCAGCGCTGACGTCGCTGCAGGGGGAACAAGGGCTGGATTTGCCACCGAGGCAACTGGCGGCGACAGAATGCTGCTGGTAAGCCGCTCTAGTCCCGCCGAGGGCTTGCTGAAGCCGGTACTGGGCATGCTGCTCGTGCGCGGTTCGGGGGCTGGGGTAGCAGGCTTAGCAGCGGCCAGTGTTGCCACGGGCTGGTCTGGCGCTACGGTTGCGGCTGGACGGGCGGCTGCCGGGGCCTCCGGTTCAGCGGGCACGTAGAGCGTGACACCGGTGTAGAAATTTTGCAGAAACGCCAGTTTTTCGGCCGACATGGCAATAGCAATTAGCAGTAAAAAAATAACGCGTAGGCAGTTGCAATCCTAAATTGCAAACAGAGCTTTCAGCTCCTGGGCTTCGTCAGGCTGCATGCGGCCAGCCAGAACTAATCGTAGCTGGCGGCGGCGCAATGCCCCCTCGAAGAGCTTGATTTCATCCTGGGTTTCGGGTACGGCTTCAGCCACGTCAATGGGCCGGCCCGACTGGTCGACGGCCACAAAGGTGAAGAAGGCCTCGTTGGTTTTCATCTTGGTCCCGCTCGGAATATCCTCCGCCCACACGTCGATGTGCACTTCCATGCTGGAGCTGAAAGCCCGCGTCACCTGGGCCTGCAGCGTTACCACATTGCCGAGCTTGATGCTGTCGCGAAATGATACATTGTCGACCGAGGCCGTGACCACGATGCGGTTGGAGTGCTTTTGGGCCGAAATGGCGGCAGCAATGTCCATCAGGTGCATCATGCGGCCCCCCATCAGGTTGTGGAGGGTGTTGGTATCGTTGGGGAGCACCAACTCGGTCATGATGACAAACGAATCGGAAACGGGCTTTTGCTTGCGCATGAGGGATGGAATAAGAAATGTCGGGCAGAGTCAGGAACCCGGGTTGCAAAACGGGCCACGGCGGGCCCATGGCTGCAAAGGTACGCCCGGGCAGCAGCCTCCAAAAAAAAGCCCCGTTCCGGAATGGAACAGGGCTTTCTGTTAAGTAGCTACGCGCTTATTCCACGCTGAGCTTGCTGCTAAATGTTTCGCCGTTGAGCGTGATGCGCACCACGTACACGCCCGCACGCAATGCGTGGGCAGCCGGCTGGAGCGACAGCGTCTGCTGGCCCACCGCGAGGGTTTTGGCGGGCAGGCGCAGCACTTCCCGGCCCACCACATCGGTGAGGCTTACCTGCACTTCGGAGGAAGCAGCCAGGTTGAGGTGCAGGGCCGTTTCGTTGGTAAGGGGGTTCGGATAGAGGCTGATGCCGCGGCTGGCCAGGGTTTCGGCCTTGGTGGGCAGCCCAATGCTCACACGTAGGTTATCAAAATAGAAATTGTTGCCCGGCTGCGTGCCATTCACCATTTGGAACCGGATTTTGAAGGTGCCGCTGCCCTGGAAAGCCACGGGAATAGGCACGCTCAAATCCTGCCAGTCGGTGGCCGTAGTGGGCGAGAAAGCATCAATGGGAGCAGACCCTTTCGTACTGAGAGCTAATGCGTCGAGTATGGTCGGCGACGACCAGGTGAGGCCGCAATCGATGCTAAAGGACACCCGCAGCTGGTCGGTAGAATTGGTGTAGCGCAGTGCATAGGCGCGAGCGAAGCGCACAACTGCCGTATTGGGCTGGCCCGACAAGCTGATGTTGGGCGTGATGAGCGTGGTGATGAGCCCGGCCGGGAACGAGCGGTTGGCCACCATCAGAAAGGCATTGCCATTAGCCGCTACGGCGCTACCCGAAGCTACCTGCCGCGTCCAGGTATAGGAAGGCGACAACGCCCCGGCGGCAGTGGTGCCAAAGGTTTGGTAGTTGCGCAGGGTAGGCGCAGTGTACAGATTAGGGAAGCTGGCATTCTCGAACGACTCGGCAAACGGGGCCGTTTCGCCGCCGCCCGGGCCTTCCACCTGAATGTAGTTGGTCTGCGTTATTGTGTTGCTGCCGGAGCTATTGCTCACCGTCTCCGTCACCGTATAAAAACCAGCATTCGGATAAGTAACTGTAACCGACGGGCCGGTGGCCGTGGAGGGGTTACCGCCGGGCATCGACCACGTGTAGGTAAGCGGGCCGCCACCGGCCGAGTAGTTGTAGGAATAGTCGCGCAGGGTTACCGTCGAGTTCACGCACACGTTGGCGCTGGTGCCGGGAGCTACCGCAAAGCGGGCAATGGGGGCGCAGTCGGGGGCTTGGTAGCTGTCGTCGGTGCCGCTGGCCACCAAGTTGGCGGCCGTGGCCAGGTTCGGCCGGTACTGGGTCAAGATACTGCGCATACGAGCTTTTTGCCCTTCCGTGAACATGGTGGGGCAGGAGGCGTAGTCCATGAAGTTCTGCACGTTGGCGAGCTGGCCGCAGGGCGAATACGTTTTGTCACAAGTGAATGTACCGTCGGTAGGTGGCGTGTCAACGACGTTATCAGTACCGGAGCAGTTGCCGCCACCTGGGTTGTTGGTGTTACCAAAAGTATGCAGCAGTCCCAGATAGTGGCCAATCTCGTGGGTGGCCGTGCGGAGTAAGGCGCGGTTGACAGAACTCGTACCTTGATTACCGAAATAGTCGTTGCGCACTACAAAGCCATCGCGCCCGGTCTGGATGCTAGGCGGCACATAGGAATAGCCCAGTGTGGTACCGCCGCTCGAAACAGCGCCGATGCTGCCAACCACCCAAATGTTGAGGTAGTGGGCGGGGTTCCAATACGAAAGGGCCTGCAATGCTCCCGTGAGGTTATCGTTAACCAGCGTTGGAGCGTAATGCCGCGTGATGCCGGTAGTACAGTTGCCGCTGGGGTCTTTTTTGGCAAGCTTGAAGCGAAAACCTACATAGGCCGCGATGTTGACAAAGTCTGACACGGTGTTAATCGTGTCGGCGTTCATTTTCTGGTAGTCAATGTTCAGTTGGTCGATGGCGCTGTTAATTTGCCGGTCACTGATGTTGTCATTCCCACCGGAGTGAATAACGTGGACTACAACTGGAATCGTAATATCGGGCGTGCGTGCAGCAACTCCACCACGGGCCAGAGTCCGCTCCTGAACTTCGAGACGCTCCAATAGTGCCTGCTGAGCCTCGCGTGCACCCGGGTGCTGGGCGAAATACGCCTCCTGCACGGCCGTCGAGCCACACCAACTGCTAGTACGGTCACCGGGCATAGTTTGGGCATTGGCCGAAACCGACAACAAGGCAAGCGCCAGGGCCAGAACCTTGCGTAAAGGTTTTTTCAACATGGATTAAATGGGGGAGAATGAGGTGATGGATTCAGAAGCCAGGCGAAGCCGGGACATAAGCGCACAGGGCAGCCATCAAATTTATCGATATTTTATCGAATCAGGATGATTAAGCTACTCTGGCCAACCCCTTTACCCGCGAATGTGTTCCACCCTTAGCTCCGCCAGCCGCTTGCCCCAAGTAGCGGCACAAATCGGAAGGTTTCAAACTCCTCGCGAACGAAGCTTTCGGGGCCTTCGCGCGTCACGCGCACCATGCGCTGCGATTGCGCATCGCCCACCGGAATCACCAGCCGGCCGCCCACGCGCAGCTGCCGCAGCAGCGCCGGTGGCAGTCCCGGGGCCCCGGCCGTAACAAGAATGCCGTCGAAGGGAGCGCGGCCGGGTAGGCCCACCGAGCCATCGCCGCAGTACAGCGTGGCCCCGCCAGCTCCCAGGGCCGCCAGTCGCTGCTGCGTGCGGGCAAACAGTACTTCGTTGAATTCGATGCTATCGACGTGCGCAGTGAGACGCAGCAGCACGGCGCACTGGTAGCCCGAGCCGGTGCCTACTTCGAGGATGCGGTGCCCGGGCTGCACGCCCAGCAGCTGGGTTTGGTAAGCCACGGTGTAGGGCTGCGAAATCGTCTGGCCCTCGCCAATGGGGAAGGCCTTGTCCTGGTAGGCGTGGGCCTCGAAGGCGGGCTCGAAGAACAGGTGGCGCGGCACGGCGGCCAGGGCGGCCAGCACGCGTTCGTCGGCAATGCCGCGCTGGCGTAGCTCGCGGGCCAGGGCGCGGCGCTGGCCCTGATGCCGGTACGTATCGTGAAGTGGGGAAGTGATTCCGGTCATGTAAGGAAAGGAGGGACGGCAGCGGCAGCAAAACCGGCCTGGCCCGGGCCAACAGCGCCAACAACTACGCGTTGCCCCTACCTTTGCCCGCCGCGGTGGGCCGCCACTGCCCGCGAAATTACTACCCAAACCGCCGCTTTGCAGCTTCTTCGCCGTTTTCAGTACATCAAGCTTGTGGCCGCCGACTTTGGCGCTGCCCTGGTGGCCTGGATGTGTTTCTACCTGTTGCGCAAATACCTGCTCAACGAAATGACGGGCTACCACTTCACCGAAGGGGCCCTGTTCGACCTCACCGGTTCGGCCGTTGTCATTGCCATCTTCTGGACGGTGCTTTACACGCTCGTGGGGGAGTACCGCGACGTGTTTCGAAAGTCGCGCCTGGCCGAAATTATCCGGCTGGCGCGGGTGTCGCTGCTCGGGGCAGTGGTCATTTTCTTCACCCTGCTGCTCGACGACCAAGGCGTGGCCAACTACCGCGCCTATTACAAAACCTTCACGGCCTACCTGCTGCTGCACTTTTTGATTTCGGCCTTTCTGCGCACGCTCGCCGTGAGCAGCGTGCAGGGAATGATTCGTAGGGGCCGCATTTCGTTTCCAACCCTGCTGGTGGGTGCCAATGCGCTGGCACTGGGCACGTTTCATGAGCTGAACCGGACGAGCCGGCACCTGGGCCTGCGCCTGGTAGGTTTTACGCCGGTGGGCGACAATGTGGACCCCGACCTGGCCGCTGCGCTGCCCGAGCAGGCCAGTTACCAGCGCCTGCCGGCCCTGGTGCGGGCGCTGCACATCGAGCAAGTTGTCATTGCCATCGAGCCCAGCGAACACCGGCTCATTCAGGATATTCTCACGCTGCTGGAGGGCTCGCCGGCGCGCATCAGCATTTTGCCCGACCTGTACCAGATGCTGCTGGGCTCGGTGAAAGTGAACCACCTGTTCGGTACGCCGCTCATCGAAATCAAGCAAGACTTGCTGCCCGTGTGGCAGGTGGTGCTGAAGCGGGTGATTGATGTGGTGGGCTCGGCTTTGTTCATGGTGCTGGCCTGCTGGGTGTATGCCTTCACCGCGGTCATGGTAAAGCTGTCGTCGCCCGGGCCGGTGTTTTACCGACAGGAGCGCATCGGCAAAAACGGTCACCCGTTCAGCATCATCAAGTTCCGGTCAATGTACGTCGACGCCGAGCAGCAGGGACCGGCGCTGAGCTCCGACCACGACCCCCGCATTACGCCTTGGGGCCGTTTTATGCGCAAAGTGCGCCTCGATGAGCTGCCGCAGTTCTGGAATGTGGTGAAGGGCGACATGAGCATTGTGGGCCCCCGCCCCGAGCGCCAGTTCTTCATCGACCAGATTGTCAAAATTGCGCCCCACTACCGCCACCTGCACCGCGTGCGCCCCGGCCTCACCTCGCTGGGCCAGGTAAAATACGGCTATGCCGAAACCGTGGCCCAGATGGTGGAACGGCTCAAATTCGATATTCTCTATATCGAAAACATGAGCTTGGCCATGGATTTCCGGGTGTTGCTCTATACCCTCAAGATTATTGTAGAAGGGCGCGGGAAGTAGGCCGCAGCCTTTGCTGCGTCGGGTGTGAGAACTCTCCCTTCTGAAGCGCCGTTGAGTTGGGTAGTGCAAAGCCAGGGTATCGTTCAATGAGACGCTGCAAAGGCTGCGTCCTACCTTTGCAATGCCGGCCGGAACCTTTCAAGCTCCGGGTGAATTGCAAACCACCATGAATACCGAAACCAAAGGGAGAGTACTCGTCGCGATGAGCGGCGGCATTGACAGCAGCGTGGCCGCCGTGCTGCTGCACGAGCAAGGCTACGAAGTAGTCGGGATGACCATGAAAACCTGGGACTACGCCAGCGCCGGCGGGTCGAAAAAGGAAACCGGCTGCTGCTCGCTCGACAGCATCAACGACGCCCGCGACATTGCCGTGACGCTCGGCTTTCCGCACTACATCATCGATATCCGCGATGAATTCGGCGATTTTGTCATCGATAATTTCACCGACGAATACTTAGCCGGCCGCACGCCCAATCCCTGCGTGCTCTGCAACACCCACATTAAGTGGGATGCTCTGCTGCGGCGCGCCGACCAACTCGGATGCCAGTTTATTGCCACGGGCCACTACGCCAACATCCGCAAGGATGCCGACACCGGCCGCTTTGTGGTGAGCAAGGGCCTGGATGAAAACAAAGACCAGAGCTATGCCCTATGGGGTGTGAGCCAGGAGAGCCTGAGTCGCACGCTGTTCCCCCTGGGCGGCATGCGTAAAACGGAGATTTACGACGAAGCCCGGCGGCGCGGCTTCACCGAGCTGGTGAACAAGCCCGAGAGCTACGAAATCTGCTTTATTCCCGACAACGACTACCGGGGCTTTCTGCGGCGCCGCGTGCCGGGCCTGGAGGCCCGCGTGGCCGGCGGCAACTTCGTGACCAAAAATGGGCGCGTCATCGGCAAGCACGAGGGTTACCCGTTCTACACCATTGGGCAGCGCAAGGGGCTGGGCGTGGCCTTGGGTTACCCGGCGTTCGTGCTTGAAATTCGGCCCGATAGCAACGAAGTGGTGCTTGGCAACTACGAGGAGCTCGCCAGCACCGCCACCGTAGTAGGCAAGCTAAACATGGGCAAGGAAGCGAGCCTGGCCGGCCGGGGCCTGGTGCCAGCCGTGGTGAAGGTGCGCTACAACCACGACGGGGCACCAGCGTTTCTGGAAGAAGTGGACGGCAAAATTCGCGTGTATTTCGAAGAAGCCGTACACGCTATCTCGCCTGGCCAGGCTGCCGTTTTCTACGACGGCAACGATGTGCTAGGCGGTGGCTGGATTGAGCGCCACGTCATCGGCGAATTCCCCTTACCTTTTGCCGCTGCCGGGGCTGCCGGCTTTTAATTACTAATCCTCCGGTTCTTACCGCCGACTTGCATGCTTAACTCTTTTTCGGCTCGAAAAACACTGGTATCGCGTCTGCGGTCGGTGTTAGCCATTGCCACCTTGCTCTTGCCCGCCGCACTGGTGGGCTGTACCAACACCACGGAAGCCGTGCCCGACCTTGGGCACAGCTACTATCCGCTGGCCGTGGGCAACACGTGGACGTACGCTGTGCGCGATTCGGTGTGGAGCGCGGCGAACCTGGCCAACCCTACCAGCACGGCCACGGGCACGTCGTTTCAATTCCGCGAAACTATCTCCGAAGTTTTTGCCGATGCTGCCGGGCAGCTGGCCTACCGCCTGGTGCGGGCCCGCCGGGCCACCGCCACCGATACGTGGGTTAACGACAGCGTATTCACCATCAGCGCCACGAGCAATGCGCTTGTTCTTAACCGGGGAAACGTGCGCACGGTCGAGCTGATTTTTCCGCCGCGGCAGGGTCGCTCCTGGAACCTGAACGCCTTCAACAACAACTACAACGATACCATTACTGCTGAAACCCGGCAGTACAGCGCAGTGAGCCAGACGTTTACCACGGGCGGCGGAAACACGGGCCTGGCAGCGACTACGTATGCCAATACCATTACCACGGCCAACACCGGCTTGGCCACCGAAAGCAGCCTGCTGCGTAAGGTGAATTACCAGCAGGTATATGCGCAGGGTGTGGGGCCGGTGTACCGGCGGCGCGACAACAAAGCGGCTTTCACCTACACCAGCCAGACGCCGCCTTACAACCAGGTTTTCCCGTCCGGAGCTTTTACCAGCGCCTTCACCCGCCGCGAAACACTGATTGACTATCAACTGAAGTAAGCTCGCCGAAGCCAGCCTACTATTTCTACAAGCTGATTTGCTATTCCATATGACGCGAAATTTTCTGACCGGACTGCTGTTGCTGGCTTTGGGCGTTGCTGCAGTGCCGGCGGCGGCCCAGGGTACTGTGCGCCGCCACCTGGTGTACTTTCGGGACAAGGCGGGCACCCCTTTTTCGGTGGCGCAGCCGCAGGCCTTTCTCTCGGCGCGGGCCATTGCCCGGCGCACCCGCCAACGCATAGCCGTACTCCCGCGCGACCTACCTGTAAACCCCGCCTACGTAGCCCAGATTCGGGCCGTGGCCGGCCGGCCCCAGGTGTTGTACACGTCGCGCTGGTTTAATGCTGCACTGGTGAGCTGCGATTCGGTTACGCTGGCCCGTATCGCGGCCCTGCCCAACGTGCGTTCGGCCAGTACGCTCAACCGGTCGGCCCGGCCTGCTCAGCCCGATGCACCCACCCAGGGGGCAGGCGTACCCGCTGCCCGCACCTTAGCCGGCCGCGCTTTTTATGGCTCGGCCTATGCCCAGAACAATCAAATTGGTGTGCCCGGCATGCACGATGCTGGCTACCGGGGCGAAGGCATGCAGATTGCCGTGTTCGACGCGGGCTTTCCCGGCGTGAACAACATAAGCCCGCTGCAGCCGCTATTTCAGGAGCAGCGCCTGGCCAGCACACGCAACTTTGTGGATGGTGGTACCAACGTGTACCAGCGCTCTAACCACGGCACCAACTGCCTGTCGACTATGGCGGCGAACGCGCCGGGCTACTATGTGGGCAGCGCGCCCAAGGCTACCTATCACCTCTGCATTACCGAAGACGACTACTCGGAACACCCCGTGGAAGAGGCCAACTGGTTGGCCGCCGCCGAATACGCCGACTCGACCGGCGTCGATATTATCAGCTCCTCGCTCGGCTACACCGACTTCGACGCGCCCTCGCCCTCCTACAGCTATTCCGACATGAACGGGCGTACGGCCATCAGCTCGCGGGCGGCGACCATTGCCGCCCGGGTGGGCATGCTGGTGGTGAACGCGGCCGGCAACGAGGGCGGTAGACCCTGGCACTACATCTCGGCACCGGCTGATGCCGACTCCATCATCTCGGTGGGAGCCGTCGACTCGTTGGGCAACCACGCGCCTTTTAGCTCCTACGGCCCCACGGCCGATGGCCGCATCAAGCCCACGCTTTCGGCTATGGGACAGGCAACGTCGGTACTAAACTCCAGTGGGGTGGCCTACCGCGGCAACGGTACTTCGTTTGCCTGCCCCGTGCTGGCGGGCATGGCCGCCGCTTTCTGGCAGGCTAATCCAACGCTCACGGCCCAGGAAGTGATTGCGGCGCTGCGCAACACCGCCAGCCAGGGCACCGCGCCCGATAATGCCCTGGGCTATGGCTTGCCCAACTTTGGGCGGGCCTACAACAGCCTGCATCCCAACAACCCCCTGGCCAGCAACCAGCCCACCGCCGAAGTGGCGCTGGCGTTGTACCCCAACCCGCGCGGTGCGGGTGCGGTGATGCTGGTTCTGCCTCCCTCGTTATACGGAGTACCCCTCACCGTGCGCGTGCTCGATGCCCGCGGGGCCGTGGTGGCCCGCCAGCAATTGCCCGCTACCAATGCAGCGGAGGTTGCCCTGAAGCTCGGGGTGCTGGCAAAGGGGCAATACCTGTGCGAAGTGAGCACCGGTACGGTACGCCAAACGGTGCGTTTTCAGCAGCAATAAGCAGGGTATCAACTCGCAAAAAAAAGGACACCCATGGGTGTCCTTTTTTTATGCCTTTTAGAGGTGATATCAGCTTGTTTTTGAGGTGAATATTTTGTAATTTTAAAGTATTAATTCACCCATTTTTCTATCCGCAGAATGTTGCAGATGATGACGACCAAGCGCATTGGGCGCCGCCAATTTCACTTCACCGTGCAGGGCAATAATTTTCACGAAACTGTCGCCGAATATGAGCGCCTCAGCTTTGCCGACGTGGCCGCGTGCGGCATCTGCGGCTCCGATAACCTGGACCTGACCAGCCGGGTAGCGCAGGGCAAGTTTAAGTACACTTCGGTGCGCTGCCTGGAGTGCCGGGCCGACGTAACCTTCGGCAAGCGGGAGGACGACGACCAAACGGTATTCCTGCGCAAGAAGGTTGGCGGAATGCCCGGCGAACTCGACTGGCGGCCCTTCGAGAAAACCGACAAGTAACCGCAACCTCATTAACCAATCTTTTTACCGGTTCGCCGGTTGTTTCCCTTCGAACGGCACTCTGGCAACGGGGTGCCGTTCTTTGTATCGGACCGGGCGCGGGCCTGCTTCACTCCACCGTTAACTTCTCAAACTGTGTTTACCGGAATTATAGAAGCCGTCGGCACCGTAGTGGCCATGGCCGACCAGGGCAGCAACCGCCATTTCACCATTGCCTCACCCTTTGCGGCCGAGCTGAAAATTGACCAAAGCGTGGCGCACGACGGCGTGTGCCTGACCGTGGTGGCCGTCGACGTAGTGGCTGGTACGCACGTCGTTACGGCCATCGACGAGACTCTGCGGGTGACCAATTTGGCCCAGTGGCAACCCGGCCGCCTGCTTAACCTCGAGCGTTGCCTGGCGGCTACAGGTCGTTTCGACGGCCACATCGTGCAGGGGCACGCCGATGCCACGGCGGTGTGCCAGAGCGTGCAGGACCAGAATGGCTCGTGGCTGTTTCGGTTCGAGCACGGAGTAGCACCCGGTCGCCTCACCGTAGAGAAAGGCTCTATTTGCGTGAATGGCACCAGCCTGACCTGCTTTGAGAGCACCGACGAAGGTTTTACGGTGGCGATTATTCCGTATACCTACGAGCACACCAGCTTTCAGCAGCTACGGGCCGGCGATACCGTGAATCTGGAGTTTGACATCGTGGGCAAATATGTGGCAAAGCTGTTGGGTCAGCGCGCCACGGCATAACCCACGCGCAGAAAGCACGTTAACGAGGTATCCATTCACCCAATGTATGCCTCTGCTATGTCCAGCAAACGCGAATTAATCGAGCCAACTCCTGGCGATAAGCGGTACGTGCGCCGCGGAGAAGACGGCCAGTTTACCGAGTCAGACGACCTGAACCGCTCCCTTTCGGAAGATGACCGCAAAAACGCCAAGAAAACGGCTGAACCAGGCGACGGCGACCACGGCGACGGCCACACGGGCAACCGCGAGCCGGCGAAGTAACATCATCAGCCCACAGAAAAGCCCCACGGATATCATCCATGGGGCTTTTCTGTGGGCTGCCCGGGCGCCGGAGCAGCTTGGTGAGGCTCATTAGAGGCCAAGAAAAAAGACCTGGCATTGCGCAGGGCCAGGTCATCGCCCTGGATGTCGTTGGGGCGCGAGCCGGTGCCGAAGAGCAGGCCGCCCCACTGCATTTGCAGGTACTGCGCCGTGAGCAGCAGGGTGTCTTCGAGGGGTTGGGCTTCGGGCCGCTCGCCGCTGCTCACGGTGATGGACCACAAGGTTTTACCCCGCATTTGCGCGCGAAAATTTAGCTCGGGGGTGCGTAGCCAGGCACTCCAGTGGTCGAGGTATAGTTTGACTGGCGCGGGCAGGCTGTACCAGTACAACGGAGCAACCAGTACCAGGTCGGTGGCATGCACCGTGGCCTCGAGCAGCAGCTGGGCATTGCCAACAGGTGGCTGGTAGGGGCCATTGTGCCGCAGGTCGGCAAAATCAGGCAACGGAAAATCGAGCAGATGCATCCACTGCTGCTCGGTGCCGGGCGGCAGCGAATGCGCAGCGCAGTAAGCCAGCTGCTCGCTATTGCCCAATCGGCGCGGGCTCGAGAGTAAGAATAGAAACCGGCGTCCGGAGTGGCTCATAGGGAAAAGCTATGCTTGCGCAGGCCACCACCGCGGTGAGAGGCGCTGGTGAGCCACTGCGGCCAGCCATCCCAGGAGAGCACCTACAGCGCCCCCACCCAGTACATCGCTAAGATAATGAGCGCCAAGATACACGCGACTGTAGGACAATAGCATAGACCAGATAAACACGCCGATTTTTAGGCCGCGAAAGCGCCCGGGCGGCAGCACCAAGGTCAGGAAAACTGCCAATGCCACGGAATTGGCGGCGTGCGACGACAGGAAACCAAACTGACCGCCGCAGCCGTCGGGCAGGTGGAGCAGGTGGCTCAAAGAAGCATCGTGGCAGGGGCGGGGCCGCCCAAAAAACGGCTTGAACAACCGGCTCGTAATACTGTCGGCCAGCCCGACGGCGGTAATCACCAGCGGCAGTAGCAGCAGCGCCCGCCACCGGAATTGGTATATCAGCCAGCCAATGAGCACGGCATAGGCCGGAAACCAAACCGTGCGGTTCGATGCAAATACCATCACTCCGTCCATTATCGGGCTGTGGGCCTGGTTAATGGCTAACAGCAGCCGGCGGTCGAGCGCAAGTATGGCCTCAAGCATCGGCCAGCCAATCGACCCCTTTGCGGAGCCAGCTTAACGTGGTCGCCTCGGGGGTGCCGGGGGCTGGCGGGGCGGGGTTGTAGGCCCAGCCGGTGCGCGGAGGTAGGCTCATGAGAATGGATTCGGTACGGCCGCCGGTTTCGAGGCCAAAGCGCGTACCGCGGTCGAAGGCCAGGTTGAACTCGGCGTAGCGGGCGCGGCGTATGCTTTGCCAGGCTTCTTCGCGCTCGGTGTAGGGCAGGGCGTGGTTGGTTGCCATTAGGCCAGTATAGAAGGGGCCAAACAGCTCGGCTACGTCGCGCATGAAAGCGAACAGCTCTTCGGCCGTGCCATCTTTTCCCACGGTCAGCCTATCATAGAAAATTCCGCCTACACCACGGGTTTCTTGGCGATGAGGCAGGTAAAAATAATCGTCGGCCCAACGGGTGAATTTGGGGTAGTAGGCAGGGTTGTGGCGGTCGCATACGGCTTTTAGCTGGGCGTGGAAAGCGCGGGCCTGGGTTTCGTCCACGTATATCGGGGTCAGGTCGATGCCGCCGCCGAACCACGCTTCGCCGTTGCCCGCTTCGAAATACCGCACATTCATGTGGATGATGGGCACGCGCGGGCTGCGCGGATGCAGCACCACACTCACCCCGGTGGCGTAGAAATGCGGGTCGGGCATGTGCAACTGCCGGGCTGCCGCCTCGCTCATGGAGCCCCACACAGTTGAAAATCCCACGCCTCCCTTTTCGAGAATTCGGCCGTTTTCAAGCACTTTCGAACGGCCGCCACCGCCGCCTTCGCGCTGCCAGGCATCGGTGAGGAAAGCTGCCGGGCCGCCGTCGGCAGCTTCGAGCTGCTGGCAGAGGCGGAGCTGAAAATCAGCCAGCCAAGCTTCAATTTCGGGTCGAATGGTGGGGGAGGTGGTAGCAGTCACAAAAGGAAGTGCCGCACGAAGCGGAAGTAAAAAAGAACTCGCCGAAAACCAGCGGGTCGGTGGTTTGGCCCCGGTAAATACCGAATGCCGAAGTGGCGGCAAAGATACGAGGGCGGGGCCGGGTGTACTTTTGTAGTCTCACCCGTCCCGCCCCCGATGACTGAATTTGCTGCTTCCGCCGCTGCCGAAACTGCGCCCGATACAACCGACTTTGCTTCTACCCGCGTGGCTTCGGCCGCCGCAGCCGCGGCTGCGGCCTTCACCGCGCCAGCCCCGCCGGCACAGGCTACCGTGGAACCGGCCCTGCTCAAGCGCGCCTACGCCCTGATGCACACCGCCGCCGAAATGGCGACCCTCTACGAGGAGGAAAAAACGGTAGCTGCCCGCTACGTGCACGCCACCGCCCGGGGCCACGAGGCCGTGCAATTGGCGGCAGCCTTTTTGCTCACCGAAACCGACTACGCCGCCCCGTATTATCGCGACGATGCCATGCTGCTGGGGATGGGGCTGCGCCCCTATGAGTTAATGCTGCAGCTGCTGGCCAAGGCCGACGACCCGTTTAGTGGGGGGCGTACTTACTATTCGCATCCCTCGCTGCGCCGCGCCGGCGTGCCCATGATTCCACACCAGAGCTCGGCGACGGGCATGCAGGCGATTCCCGCCACCGGGGCGGCCCACGCGGTGGCGTATTTTGAAAGCCAGGGGCTGGCTATTCCCAGAAACGTAGAGTTGGCTGGGGAAAAGGCGGCTGATACAAAGCCCTTGGTATTGTGCTCGATTGGCGACGGGGCCATGACGGAAGGCGAAGTGGCCGAAGCGCTGCAAATGGCTATTCTGCACCAACTGCCCATCGTGTACCTGGTGCAGGACAACGACTGGGGCATTTCGGCTACCGGCCGCGAAATGCGCGCTATGAATGCGTACGACTTTGCCGCCGGCTTCCCCGGCCTGCGGCGGATGCAGGTAGACGGGGCCGATTTCAACTCCTCATACACCGGCCTGAGCGAAGCCTTCGCCCACGTGCGCGCCCGGCGCGGGCCGGTGCTGGTGCACGCTAAATGCCCGCTGCTGGGCCACCACACCAGCGGCGTGCGCCGCGAGTGGTACCGCTCGGACCTGGCCGCCCACCAGGAGCAGGACCCGCTGCCGCGCTTGCACCAGCAGTTGTTGGCGACGGGCCTAAGCGAACGTGACCTCGAAGCCCTTCGCGCCGAAGCCCGCGCCACGGTGCGCGCCGACTGGGCCGAGGCCCTGGCCGCGCCCAACCCCGACCCGGCCACTTTTGCCGACCACGAGTTTGCTCCGCCTGCAGTAACCGAAGAAACCGGGGAGCGCAGCCCCGCCGGGGCCGAAAAAGCCCTGATGGTAGACGCCGCGCTGCACGCAGTAGACGACATCCTGCGTGAATTCCCGGAGGCGTTATTTTATGGGCAGGACGTGGGCGGCGAGCTGGGTGGCGTATTTCGCGAGGCCGCGCTGCTGGCCAAGAAGTATGGCGACCGTCGGGTGTTTAACACGCCCATTCAGGAGGCCTACATTGTGGGTAGCACGGCGGGTATGGCAGCCGTGGGGGCGCGTGCCATCGTCGAAATTCAGTTTGCCGACTACATCTGGCCGGCCCTGAACCAGCTGGTGGAGGAGCTGTCGAAGTCCTGTTACCTCACCATGGGCAAGTTTCCGATTCCGGCCGTTATTCGCGTGCCGATTGGGGCCTACGGCGGCGGCGGCCCCTACCATTCGGGTTCCATTGAAAGCACCCTGCTCACTATTCGCGGCATCAAGGTGGTATACCCCAGCAATGCGGCCGATATGAAAGGGCTGATGCGGGCGGCCTACCTCGACCCCAACCCGGTTATCATGCTCGAGCACAAGGGCCTGTACTGGAGCAAGGTGCCCGGTACCGAGGATGCCAAAACCGTGGAGCCAGCCGCTGGCTACGCCATTCCGCTGGGCCAGGCTGCCATTGCGCAGGCCGCCGATGCCGAGCAGTTGCGGCGGGGCAATACGGCGCTGGTGGTAACCTACGGCATGGGCGTGCACTGGGCCAAAGCAGCCAGTCGCGACTTCCCCGGCCAAATCGAAATTCTCGACTTGCGCACTCTCAATCCCATTGATTTTGAAGCCATAGAGGCTGCTACGCGACGCCACGGCAAGGTGCTCGTGCTCACCGAAGAGCCACTGCTCAACAGTTTTGCCGAGAGTTTAGCGGGCCGCATTCAGCGGCACTGCTTCACGGCGCTGGATGCGCCGGTTTTCACCCTCGGAGCGGCTAACCTACCGGCTATTGCGCTGAACGTGGAGCTGGAACGCCAGATGCTGCCCAGTGCAGCCAAGGTGTCGGAGGCACTGAGGGAGTTGCTGGAATATTAAATAGGGGTGAAAATGAAAGGCGGTCGTGCATCGCTAGTTGAAGCGAAGCACGACCGCCTTTTTTTGATTTCTTTGGGCTTAAAAAGGGTAACCAATGCCCAGGTTGAAAGAAATGGGGTTGGCGCTGCTATCGAAGTTGCGTAGAGCCCATTTGTCGGCTGTAGTGGGCGCGGTCGGGTCATAGATTTTAGTAGCGATGTCGAGGCGGATAATAAGGAACGTGAAGTCAAACCGAACACCGAAGCCGGAACCCACGGCAATTTGCCGGTAGAACTGATTTAATTGGAATTGCGCGCCCGGCCGCAGGTAATTACCAAAATTGGGTGAATTAGGGTTTGTCTCCTTACGTTCCTGCAAGCCCCACACGTTACCAAAATCGGTAAAAACAGCACCTTTGAAGAAACCTGAGATTGGGAAACGGTATTCGGCACTGCCTTCGAGTAGCAGTTCGCCCGGTTGTTCGGTAAGGTAGTCGCGCGAGCCATCGGAACGGGTGGGTGTGTAGCCTCCGGGGCCCAGCCGCCGAGGTTGCCAGGCGCGTAGACTGGTGGAGCCCCCGGCAAAAAATGACTTATCGTAGGGAACGATGAACGAATACGTTTTTGTTTCTTCGTCGTAAGTCCGGCTCAAGGCATGGACGATGCCGCCATTAAGGCGCCACACGAAAAAGGTCTCAGGAGTAAGGTGATGATAGCGCCGATAATCGATGCTGAGACGAGCAAAATCGTATACGTTCAGTCCTGTGCCAGACTTTAAGGCATCTTGATAGAGGTGGCGTGTAAGGCCCCCAAACTCCACAAACATGCGCAAGTAATGGGCATCGCGGGTTTGGTTGAAATCATTGGAATTATAAAGGGATGTGAAGCTAAAGCTGGGCTCAATCTGCTTGCTGAACGAGCGATACAGCGAAGAGCCCTGGGTATCGCGCAGATAATTCAGCTGATACTTAAATGAGTCAGCTTTAATATAGGAATTAACGAGTGTCAGTACGACAGGCGAAATAACATACTGATGGAAAGCCGACTTCTGCCAGATGTAATCGAAAGAGAACTCGAAGTTTGAACGCGCGTATTCAGGCCGGTCAACAAATGTTTCCGACAGCTGAAAACGGGTTTTAGGATTGTAACGGGTCAAAAAGTGGTTGGTGCGAAAAGGCACCAGGAACTGCGGCAATATCAGCGAAGCAGTGGCCCCAAGCTGCGTGGTATGTACCGCTTGAGGAGCCTCTCCCTCTTTCACATCGACCCGTGTGAGCTGCCCTTCGTAGCCGGCACGAACGCCTAGTTCCAGCACTTCGGCTCCACCGAACGGATTACGGGTTTTCAAGCGCAGGTTGAGGAATGGACCAGGCAAATACGCCACGTAAGTACCACCAACCTCACTAGTTTGCGAATATTTAGGGGCAGGCGAGGCATTGATAACAGCCAGCAGCTCGCCGGTAACCGGGTGCAGACTGGTGCTATCGGTGGTGGGTGGGTCGGGCACCTTGCGGTAGCCCACGGTATTAAACCGGAACATATCGAGGTCGGAGAGCAGGCGCTGCGTCTGCACGGTATTGGCAAGGCTATAGTGCTGGCCTGGGCGTACCAACACCTTGCGAGCCAGCAGCTTTGTACTGTATTTCTGCTGATAAGCCGCAAAACGAACCGAATCCGTAACGGTCGTGTCGGTGCGCAAGCCGAGGTTGGGCCGGTCGCGCAAAGCCGCGGCCGTACCCGCCCGGCGCAGGGTGTCGCCGGTGGCACTGCGTAGGGTGCGGCCCACGCCGGCATCGGTTACGAAACGCACCTCTCGAATAGTGTACTTGCGGTGGCCTTGGCCGGGAGCTGGGTTCGCAATGAACATGCGCAGCCGCACAGTGCCCTTATCGTAGCTGGTATCGGCCTCGTAACTGATGTACTGCTGGCGGAAATCGAAGTAGCCGGCGTTCTTTATGGCTGCTTCAAGGCGCGTACGCTCGAGGCCCACCGTGTCTTCGTTGTAGCGGCCGTTTTCGTGCAGGAACGAGGCAGGCTGAAGTTGCCGTACCACCGCCGCCACCCCCGAATCGGGGATAAAGGGCGGCTGCAAACGGTAGCGAAACAACAGATTTTCGTCGACCTTGTAAGTCACCACTACGCGGCGATACCGCTTGGCACGGTCCAGTGAATCGGTTTTGCTGGGCAGCACCCGGCCCGGGGCTGAGAGGATGCGAAACAACAGGCTGCGCCGGAAACGGGCAGTATCGGTTGCCGTAACCTGGCCCCGGAAAAAGCCGTGCGTGTGCAGGTAGGTAGTCATCTGCTGCACGGTGCGGGCCGTGAGGGCCGTGTCGTAGATGGCCGGTGGCTCGCCCAGGCGCATGATGGCGTTGCCTTTGTCGAGAGCCAGCTGCTTGCGCTTGGCTTTGCGCTCGCGCTGGGTGATGAGCTGGCCGAGCTTGGCCGAGTCGGTACCGGCGGCCTGCATGCGGGCGGCGTAGGTGCTCTGGATGTCGCGCAGCTTGCTGCGCAACTTCACCGAATCGTAAAACTTTACGCCCAGCTGGTAGATGGCTAGCTTGGGCAGCGGCAGCTGGGTATTGGGCTGCTGCTGGACCAGGGTTTTCAGGGCGTCCTCGTCTAACTGCTTCTTCACGCCGGTTATCTCGACGCGGCTGAGCAGGCGCTGGTTGGGCTTGAGCAGCTTGAACGGCGAGCAGGCGGCCACTGCCAACAGGGCCAGCAGCGGGCCCAGGCGGCCGCCGCGCCGTAGGTTTGTAAAATAGGAAGTCGACAATGGTTTCAAAAGCACTGGGCAAATACGTGCAGTCACTGCACCAAAAGAAGTACCGGCACCGCCACGGGGTGTTTCTGGTGGAAGGCGGCAAAAGCGTGTTGGAGCTGCTAAGTTCCGACCTGGAAACCGAACACGTGCTGGCCACCCCCGAATTCGCCGACCAATACCGTGCCCAACTGCCTGCCAACCTACCCTTGAGCTTGGCCAGCGAGCACGAGCTCACCCAACTCGGTACGCTGGCCACCAACACCACGGCCCTGGCCATTGCCCGCCAGCCCGTTGCACCCCCGCTGCCCCAAACGCTAGCCGAAACCGGTTTATTGCTGGCCCTCGACGATGTGCGCGACCCCGGCAACCTGGGCACCCTGTTGCGCTTGGCCGACTGGTACGGCCTGCCTGGCGTGGTGCTCAGCTCCGGTTGCGCCGATGCGTATGCGCCCAAAACCGTGGCCGCCAGCATGGGCGCATTTGCCCGCGTACGCGTGTGGGAGCGCGACCTGACCGAGTGGCTGCCCACCCTGTCAACGCAAACAAGCGTCTACGGGGCCGATTTGGAGGGCGACAACGTGCACCGCATCGAGCTTCGCCCGGCTGGCGTGCTGGTGATGGGCAGCGAGTCGCACGGCCTCACGCCGGGTGTGGCGGCAGCGCTCACCCGCAAGCTGCACATCCCCAGAGGAACCGGTGGCCAGGCCGAAAGCTTAAACGTGGCAATATCTGCGGCGATTTTGCTCGACAACTTTTTTCGGGGGCAATAAGGCGCCGACTGCCCTCCGGGTATTGCTGAGTGCGACACCTGGATGAGAGCGCAGCTAATCCTACTCTATTCGAAACGTAAGAAGCGAAAAGCCCCGACACTATGCAGTGTCGGGGCTTTTTCATTGGGGAACCGCTTAATACTTTATAAGGTCTTGCACACCGAAAATGGAGGTTGCGGCGCTCCACTCGCAATGGCCGGTTTACCCGGTTCCTTAGTTCACCCCAATCAGGCGCACGCCGAAGCTCAAAACCTGGGTGTCGGGCCCCGCGCCGGTTTTAAAGAGCTGGTTCATGTTGTACTTGGCGAAAAACTCCACGTCGCGGTAGCCAATGGTGCCTTGCAGGCCATAGAGGAAGTTCTCCATGTTGTAGCTGCCATCCTCTTTGTCCTTGTAAGTGGTGCCCTCGCTGGTGTACTTCAGCTTGGTCCAGGACTTGATGCGGTAGCCCACAAAGCCTCCGGCTCCTACCAGGAAAGTGGGGCGGTAGTGCGAGTCGCGCAGCTGCAGGCGCAGCATCACGGGCAGGTTCACACTAGAGGTGGCGAGTTTGGATTTCTGGTACTGGCGGCCGTTGGTTTCGCGTACCACATCGGTCCGGCCGTTGTTGTTCACCCACTTGTTGTTGCCGCTCAGCATGTAGTTGTTGAAGGCGAACTCGGGGCCAATGGTGAGGCTAACCGGGCTGCGCTTGCCGCCGAGACGTGGGTCCCAGTTCAGGCCGATGTTGACGTAGCGGGAACCTTCGGTGCGCAAATCAAGGCTTTCGGGCTGGCCATTGAGCCCCAGGTAGGTTTTCTGATTTACAAACGTGTTCACTCCCAAGTCAAGAATCAGGTGCGACTTGTGGTGGTGGTTTTCAAAATTCTTCAGGCGGATGGAGTCGCGGTTTGTCTCGCGCACACGGCGCTCCTCATCCGTCTTGCCACCTACCTTAAAGCTAAAGCCCGTGTTGTTGGAGGCCTTTTCCATCAGCACGTCCACCTTGTTGTTCGTAGCGGTGCCAGCGGACGTTTTGTGGGTGGTGATGCGGATTTGCTCGGGCATGTTCTTACCCGGCTGGTCCTTATCGGGGTAAAATTCCATCGTTACCTGATTGGTGGAGGACGCTTTGGCCGCTGCTTCGGCTTGGGTGATGTAGGTAGCCAAGCGCGAGGTGAGCGAATCGAGCTGGTACTTTTTAAGCTGCCGTAGCTGCGCCGCGTCGCGCACCATCAGGGTGATGACTGCCTTATTGGGCAGGCGTACTACAATGGTGTCCTTCACAGTAGCGGGCCCGGCCAGGGCCGTAGCCTGGGCCTGCGACGTGGCGCCAGCGAAGCCTAAAAGCAGAAATAAGGAGAGAAAAGCGCGTTGCATGATTTCTGAAGAAGAAGAGAGTTAGAGTTGAATGGACTTGCTGACGTGGCGACCGGCAATGGTGGCCTCCAGGGTCAGGTTTTGGGGCAGGCCGGTTACTTCCGACAGGCTGATGCGCTCGCCCCGTACCGCGTGGCCCACTTGCCGCAGCAGGCGTCCGCCCAGGCCCGGGCGGTCTTCGGTAGCAGCGGCAGCCGTGGCCACGGCCGTTGCCAGGGTGGGGTGGCGGGGTGCGCCGTTGCGCACATCTACCGTTATGATGTTGGCTGCAGCCAGCGTTGCGGGAGAGACGGCAGAAGAAGCAGGATTGGCGGGGACGTTTTCCACCGTCGGGGTAGGTGCAGGCAGATTAGCGGAAGCCAATGCCGACTCGTCAGCCGGCCGGGTGGAGATGCTGGGCGGGGCAGTCGTGCCGGCTACCAGCGGGGTGGAGGTGGTAGCCGCGTCCGGCTGCCGGGAAGCTCCCTGCTGGCGGCGGGGCGACTGCTGAGCCATCATCCCGACCTTCGAAGCGCTAGATGCGGTACCAGTAGAGCGGGTTGCCCGGGCCGGCAGGTTTTTTTGAGTAGCGCTGGAAATTGCCGTTTCCGAAGGTTGAGCACCGTTTTGGGTTGCTGCGGAAGCAATGCTGGTTGCGGCACCATTGGTAATTATTGATGTAGAGGCGGTCTGGCTATTCTGCTCCAGGCTCTTTGTGCCAATCGTCGCATTGCTGGTGGTATTACCCAGTTTTTCTTGCGCTTTAGGCTGTCCAGCTGGTTGAGAAGCTACCGTGCCGGCCGTACCCCGCGAACCCGTGGGGAAACCCAGCCACAAGCCCGCGCCGCCGGCTAGCAGGAGCAGTGCTACTGCCGCCGCCAGGGCCATAGGCCACCAGGCGGCTGCCCGGCGCTTACGCGGCCGCAGGTGCTCGTCTTCCAGGCGCTCCCAGATTTTGCGAGGCACCGGTGTGGCATGGACCTTCAGCCGGTGTTGATACAGCTGGTCGACCCGCTCGGGTGCATGGGCGCTGGGCAGGGGAGCCGGCGCGCTGGCGCTGGGGCCAGCTTGCAGGCGGGCCCACAGGTCGTCGCCCGGGGGCGTTTCGTGGTCGCCGAGCTGGCTGCGGAATAAGTCGTCGATATGGTCAGTAGACATTGGTCTAGTTGGTGCTAATGGCGGAAAACTGGATGCGGCGCTGCAGCATGGCGCGGGCCTTGCTGAGCTGCGACTTGCTGGTGCCTTCGCTGATGCCTAGCAGCTCGGCAATTTCCTGGTGGCCGTAGCCTTCCAGTGCGTAGAGGTTGAAGACGGTGCGGTAGCCGGCGGGCAGCGTGCCCAGCAGGCTCATCAGGTCTTCGGCCTGCAGCGCAGTATCGGCGGTGGCGGCCGTGACGGCCAGGCTTTCGGGTTGCACGAACTCTTCGAACGACACGGTCATGAGCTCGCGTTGGCGCAGCTGCATCAGCGCTTCGTTCACCATAATGCGCCGTACCCACCCCTCGAAGCTGCCCTCGAAACGGTAGTTGGGCAGGGCCCGAAACATCTTGGCAAAGCCCAGTAGCAGGGCTTCTTCGGCGTCTTCGCGGCGCTTGAGGTAGCGGCGGCACACGGTGAGCATCAGCCCGGCCAGCTGGTCGTAGAGCTGGCGCTGGGCCCGGTGCTCGCCGCGCACGCAGGCAGCGATAAGGTCGGCTTCCGATAGAGTAAGAGTAGGCACAACGCAGAAAGGATGGTGAGTTGCAGCGGCAGATGCCGTTGCGCCCACAAAGGTTGCCTGCGCCAGTAATTATTTTGAAGCACCCCTCGCAGCCGACTCTTCACGCTCAGTAGGAGGGCTAGAGCAGTGCTGGCCGCGGCGTGCGGTATACGTATTGGGATAGTACGTACCGCCACGGCATGGCTAGAATAGGCAGGAGCACGCCGGCAAACACGGCACTCTGGTATTCGAACGCTGAGCCCGCCAGTTGGCCCTGCCTCCACAGGGGGTAGGCCACCAGCAGCAGCCACAGGCCTTTGTAAACTATTTCAAGCAGCAGGATGGGCAGCATTTTTAGGGGGCGAACGATGCCCAAGCCAGCCAGGACCGAGAAAGCCGCCCACACGGACGACGCCATGGCATTGTCGGACTCCCAAGGCCCCTGGTGCGTGAAAATGTGCGTCCAAACGGTTTGCCCGAGCATGAAGAACATCAGCGCATACACCGTTCGCAGCGCGTAGATGTTGATTCGGTGCACCCCTTGCTACGACTCCGATGGCTGGAAAAGAGCGTTGAGGCTAAAGGGCATGAGCAGTGGGTTGAAGCGGTTGAATGGTGCTGCCAGCTGTGTGCAGGCGCATTTGCGCTTGCCATTGGGGTATGTTTACCCCTTTAATAAGCAGCCACAGGCACAGCGACAGTTCGCCGATAAGTGGTGGTAGCAACACGCCGGGAATGAGCCAATCGGCCAGCACCGGGGCAAAAAGGGCCGCCAGGCAGCTCAGCAAGTAGGCTGCGCCCGCTACCTGCAGCAAAATGCCGAGCACGGCGGGCAAAAAGCGCGACTTAATAATCAGGTAGCCATTCACCAGACAGGTAAGGCCAAAAAAGACGAGGGCAATGTTGAAGGCCACGTCGTGCGATTTCAGCGCGAGGTTGGCCAGCAAAGCCACTCGCGCCGGGCCCCAGGCTTGCAGGTAATCGGCGCTTTGCAGAATGGGCAACACCAACAGCTGAAACAGCTTGCTCACGGCCTCCACGGCCAGCGACACGCCGTTGAGCAGCAACGCCAACAGCGCGAGGCTTTTGCTCACCGTTCGCAGCAGCTGGAATTCAATCCAGAGCAGTGGCACGGCGCAGAGCACCACTATTAGGTTGGCCGCGGTGCCCACCCGCCACAGCCCCGGCGATGCAATAATGTTGTGCGCCGTTGTGGCGGCATCGGCCGCCATCAGCTTGCTGTTCACGAACCCCTCCGAGAATGCTCCGAACAGAATAATGACGAGGTAGAGCGCGCCGCCGAGGCGAGCATACCAGAGGGGCGACGTGGCAATGGTGCGGTTGAGCATACAGGCAGGTAATGATGCAAAAGCCTGACGAGTGCTGAGTAAGCTGCGCCCCGGCGGTTTCGGGTGGTGAGCTGGCAGATTCGAACTCACTGGCTGGGGTTGCCTGGGCCATGCCTTTACTCCTGCAAAACTGCTTCCTGGCGCGGTGAGGGCATATAGCCTGAAGCCCAAAGCTGCGGTGGGAGTGGTTGAGCTGGCTGCTAGGAGCGGTGTTGGCGTAGATTGCCTGCGGCCTTTGTTCCGGCTGGCCTGTTATTTCACTGCTGCTGCCCATGCCCAACCTTCAACCCCTCGCCCTATACCTGCTAGCCGGCCTCTGCGAAATCGGTGGCGGGTACCTGATGTGGCAGTGGCTCAAGGCCGACCAACCAGCCTGGACCGGCCTGCTCGGTGCCTTCCTGCTGATTGTTTATGGCTGGGTGGCCACCTGGCAGAGCATGACCTTTGGCAAAACCTACGCCGTGTACGGGGGCGTATTCATCCTGATGTCCATTGCCTGGGCTTGGTATTTCGATGGTTTCCGGCCCGACCGGTACGACGTTATCGGTGGGGTGGTGTGCTTCGTGGGCATTGGCATCATTCTGTTCTGGCCCCGGTCCTGAGTCCAGCCTGGAGATGCTTCCCGGCTCTGCTACTCAAGTTCCCCAAGCTGCCGGCCTTGTTGCCGGCTCAGGCGCAGGTGCTTGGCCTGGCCCACTACCTGCGAGGCATATATGCCCCGGTGGCCCGAAAACAAATAGGCCACCACGCAGGCCAGCCCCAGGTAAATGGCCGCGTTGCTGCCAAATAGCTCCAGCCCCATGAGCGTGCAGGCCAGCGGGGTATTGGCTGCGCCGGCAAACACCCCTACAAAGCCCATGGCCGCCAGCAGCGCCACCGGTAGTGGCAGCACCACGGCCAGCGCGCTGCCCAGCGCTGCCCCAATAAAAAACAATGGCGTGACTTCGCCGCCCTTGAAGCCACAACCCAGCGTGAGGGCTGTGAGGACCAGTTTCCAGGCCCAGTCGGTAGGGGCAAGCGGGTGCTGGAAAGCTTCGATAATAACCGGGATGCCCAGCCCGCCGAAACGCACCGGGCCGGCCAGCCACAGCAGCCCCGCCACCAGCACGCCGCCCACTACCGGCCGCAGCGGAGGGTAATTAATGCGACTGAAAACCTTGCCAATGCCGTGCGTGAGCGTCGCAAAGGCCCGTGCTGCCAGCCCAAACAACGCGCCCGCCAGCAGCGTGCCGCCCAACAACGCCGGAGTAAGGGGCAATTCGCCCAGCGTGGGGTAGTGGGTGTGGCCCACGCCCCAGGCGCGCGTTACCCAGTCGGCCAGCACGGCGGCCAGAAAGCTGGGCAGCACGGCGTCGTACCGAATCGAGCCTAGCAAAAAGACCTCCAGCCCAAACACCGCGCCCGCCAGCGGCGTGCCGAACACCGAGGCAAACCCCGCGCTCATGCCCGCGATGAGCAGCAGGCGCCGGTCGCGCGGGCGCAGGCCCAGCCAGCGGGTAAGCTGGTCGGCCAAAGCTGCGCTCATTTGCACGGCCGTGCCCTCCCGGCCTGCCGACCCGCCAAACAGGTGCGTGACCAGCGTGCCGCCCAGCACCAGCGGCACCATGCGCAGTGGCAGGCGCTGGCTGGGGCGATGAATTTCATCCAGAATGAGGTTGTTGCCGCGCACCACGCGGGTGCCAAAATAGTGGTAGGCCAGCCCGATGAGCAGGCCCGCCACCGGCAGCAGTGCCAAAGCCCAGGGATGGGCTTCGCGCCAGTTCGTAACCCAGTCGAGAGCGACCAGAAAACCCGCTGAAGCGGTACCCGCCATTCCGCCAATTATGCCGCATATCAGCAGCCAACGCAGCAGGAATAACAGGGCCGCCGTAGTGTTGCGGGCCCGCAGACGAGCAAAGGAGAAGGGTGAAGGCACTAGCGCGAAGGATATGATGAGCTGGGCGGCGCGGCCCCTGTGGCTGTGCCGTTTTGTAGGAATCATCAGCGCGGGGCATGGGGCTCCGGCGGTTCGCGGTGGCAATCCATCACCGTATTCTGGTGGCAAATATAAAGGCAGTTGCTTGGCACCGGCATCTATGAATAGGCCAACAAAAAAGCAGCACCGGTTTTGGGTGCTGCTTTTTTATTATAGATAACCCCGGTTTCATGTTTCCATGGTTCATTCCGCTGTGCTTCGAACTGCCGTGGCCCATATGCATGCTCATGCGCAGGGCAATAAAACGCAGGTATACTTTAGTGGGCACAAATTTTGCCATGGCTTGGGAGTTGCGGAGTTCGGCGGCATGATGGGTGTTAATGGGAGTTTACGAAACTCAACCCCCATCCGGCATTTTGTAAACGTGGATTTGTAGACGAGTTTTGTAAACTCGCAGGGCACGGCAGTAGCTTTCGGACCACTTGGTATTGGGCCGCTGTTGGGTTCACCGAAATGTGTGTTACCTCATGGCTACCCTAGAGCCGGCGCGACAGCCACTCCAACACGCGCTCGAACCAGGTGGGTTCTTTATCCATCGCCTCGTAATGCCGCTTGACCGCTTCTCACAGGATTTGGAACACTTCCATGCTCTCACATGCGCCCATTAGGGCATCTTCTCGCTCGTGGAGAACCCCAATAAGGTGACGCGAAGGTTCCACCAGGCATTGCCGCCGGATGCGGCAGGCCGAATCGACGTAGTCGAGCATCAGTGCCCACTCTGCCTGCGTGGCCAGCGCCTGGCCGTGCGGTGTACCATGGCGCATCAACCAATCGGAGGAGAAGTCACAGGCGATGAAGAGAGCGGCTTTCTCGCGGGTAATCATAAACGGCTGGGCTGCGGTGAGATATTGCGCTCTCAATAACTCACTTTCTAGTAGTTCGCGTTAACGGCAGTCTAAAAAATGCCAATATTATTTGCCATGCCTTTGGCGTAGCCGCAACTCGGCGCTGCTTTATTTTTTATGAGGCTGTGTTCACTTCGCTAAGCTTGCCGCGGCAGCACTTGTTGCGGGCTTACCGCTCTGTCCTTCTTAAAATCATGGCAGTGCAAATTATTTGGTGAACCCTTTAAACTCATTCGCCTCGAAATAAGAACGTTGCTAGGTGGGTACATGCTTTCCAGTGCGCGAAGACGGCTTTCCGTTCGCTGTTGGGACACGGTGGCTGGTCGACACTTTTAAAGTAGGCTAGGTTATAGCAGCCTTACCTGATGTTCGGTACTCCGCTGGGCATGAGCTTCGTTTCTACCCTGGAAAATGGAAACTATTGCCTGTACACGTTCGACCTTTGGGGTGTCCGTTCCGCGGGCCCTCCAATACTTGTTCCGTTTCCATGGCATTTGTTCCCTATTCCGCTGCTACTCGGTCTGCTTCGCAGTGGCGGCAGGAAGCTGGTTTGGCTGGGTGCATTGCCTTGGTATATGCGCTGTACTTGTTTTCGACAGAATACCACAACCTCTATTACGACGCCGAAGACTACTGGCAGCTGGGCCACCGGTTTGTGCGCGCCGGCCGGTTTGAGCTGCTGGGCTACGACGATGCCATGCGCGGCTATGCTTACCCGCTGGTGAATTTCCTGTGCCTAGCGGCGCGCAAAGCGCTGGGTTGGCCGGCCGTGACGGTGGTAAAGCTGGTGAATGCTGCCTTCGCCGGCCTGCTCTTTGGCATTGTGGGGCCCCGGCTTTGGCGGGCTACCACGGGCGCCCCGCAGCCGCCGAGCCTGGTGCGCCGGCTGGCGTGGGCGGCGCTCAGTTTTGTGTTCTGGCGCGACTACTTCAACTTTTCCCTGTCTGATTTTCCGGCTGTGCTGGCCCTGGGTGCCGGGCTGTGGCTCGTGCAGCGCCCCCGCCTCGGAGCAGCGCTACTGGCTGGCATGGCCCTGGCACTGGCCCTGAACATCCGGCCTATTTACCTGGCTGCTGCGCTGCCGGTAGTGGCGCTGCTGTGGTTTGGTAGAGCAGAAGGCCCAAGCTGGGCAGCACGGCTGGCGGCGTTAGTACTTGGGGGCGCATTGGTGCTGGCTCCGCAATGGCTTATCAACCAGCGGCATTTTGGTGCGCGCACACCGCTGGTCCTTTCACAGTCGAAAACACTGGGCATCCACAACCTCTACCTGCAAAAGCTGAAATGGGGCCTGCTGCACGAGAAGTACGAGTCGTCGGTGGGGCGTGAATTGCCCACGGGCCAGCTCCTTTTTATTGATAGCGCAGGAGCCACCTTGCTAAAGGCCGAAGGGATCACCGAAATTGAAGCGCCCGGCCAGTACCTCGGGCTCGTGGTGCGGCACCCGATTACGCTGTGCGGCATCTATGCCCGTCACCTGTTTGCCGGCCTCGACATCAGCCACCCCACGCCTTACCTGAAACGCTGGGACCCCTCACGCCCGCAACAGCTGCTCAACTACACGCTATGGTTTTGGGCGGTGCTGGTTGCTTGGGGGCGCCGCCCAACGGCCCGCGAGATGCTGGTGCTGACCGCCTTGCTGCTACCCTGTCTCGCCGTAATTCCAATGAGCATGGAGGTGCGTTTCCTGCTGCCGCTGCACCTGCTGCTGCTGGCGCTAGTAGCCTTTGGCCAGTGGCCAGCCTGGCCCACAACCGGCAGTCGAAAACTCGGACTGCTTCTCGTATTTGGGCTGTACCTGGTGGGCTGTTTTTGGCTATCCAATAGTATAAAGCAGGATGTCGAACCCCGGTTCCGGCCCTATCTGTTGGCCGGGTCAAGATGATTCCGCTAGTTTCACGTGAGTAAGGTAAGCTGGCCGAAGCACAAAAAAGCCGCCCGAATAACTGCGTATCAGCAGTTATTCGGGCGGCTTTTCAACTTGATTAATGCCCCGCAAGGGACTTGCAACCCCTAATACTGGCCAATCGAAAGCAGTACCAGCGTGCAGGCCTCTTCGGTTCGGATGCCGCGCTGTTGGGCCAGGCGTTCCAGCTCGGGGTTCTCGGTGCCGGGGTTGAAGAGAATGCGCTTGGGCTTCAGGCCGAGGATGTAGTCGTACCACTCGGGCTGGTTTTGCGGGCCGATGTACAGGGTTACGGTGTCCACGTCGTCGGCCTGCGGCCGGTCGGTATGAATGGCCATGCCGGCCACTTCACCCTTGCGGATGCCCACCGGTACCACGTCGTGGCCGTGGTTTTTCAGCATGTGCGCCGCCCGAAACGAATAGCGGGCGGGGTTGTCGGATGCCCCCAGCACGAGGGTTTTCTTATTAACAGTTGCCATGGGCAGTAAAAGCAATAAAGGGTAATAAGGGGATATGCCGTGTTTACGCAATTCATGCCCGCTTGGTCACCCGGACGACTCCTTTAGACTTGCGCCGGGCCACGGGCATTGAGCCGGGCCGGAGCTCAGGCGCCCACCGCCAGCACAAAGGCGCGCACAGCCACATCGAAATGCTGCCAACTCATCACGAGGCTCACTCCGACAACTAGCGCCCCACCAGCGCGCGCACGGCTTCGGCGCAACGCTCGCCATCCATCGCCGCCGACACGATGCCGCCTGCATAACCGGCGCCCTCGCCGCACGGAAATAGCCCTGTTACCACCGGGTGCTGCAAGGTATCCTTGTCGCGTGGAATACGAATCGGGGAAGAGGTGCGGCTTTCTACGCCTACAATCTGGGCTGCGTTGGTGGCGTAGCCGGGAATCTTGCGACCAAAATCGCGGAAGCCCTGCCGCAGGCGCTCGGCCAACACCGGGCCCAGTACGTCGTCCATCTGCACGGGTACCAGCCCGGGCTGGTAAGATGTTTCGAGCAGCTGAGTTGAAGGCTTGTTGTTGATAAAATCGCCGAGCAGCTGGGCCGGGGCGCGTTGCGTGCCGCCGGCGGCCTGGCAGGCGAGCTGCTCAATCTGCTGCTGGAAATGAAGCCCGGCCAACGGACCGTACTTGGCCACGTCCATGTCGGTTAGTTCCACCGCCGCCACAATGCCCGAGTTGGCAAAGCGCGAGTCGCGGCGGCTGGGGCTCATGCCATTCACTACTACCTCGCCCGGGGCCGTAGCCGCCGGCACAATGAAACCGCCCGGGCACATGCAAAACGAAAAAACGCCGCGCTGTTCGCCCCGCACCTCCGTTTGATGCACCAGCGAGTAGGAAGCCGCCGGCAGCAGCCCCCGCTCGGCCCGCCGGTACTGGGCCTGGTCGATGAGCGCCTGGGGGTGCTCGACGCGCACGCCCAGGGCAAAGGGCTTGGCTTCGATGAGGACGCCGCGCCGGTGCAGCAGCTCATAAATGTCGCGGGCCGAGTGGCCGGTTGCGAGAATGGTCGCAGCAGCCTCAATGGTTTCGCCGCTAGCCGTGAGCACGCCGCGCAGCTGGTTGCCTTCGAGCAGCAGGTCACTCACGCGGGTCTCGAAGTGAACTTCGCCGCCGGCATCCGTAATGGCTTCGCGCAGGGCCTGCACCACGGCCGGCAATTTATTGGTGCCGATGTGGGGGTGGGCGTCCACCAGAATGTCGGGTGTGGCGCCGTGCTGCACCAGCCGCCGCAGCACGCGGCCCACATCGCCGCGCTTGGTGGCGCGGGTATACAGCTTGCCATCGGAGTAAGTGCCCGCGCCTCCTTCCCCAAAGCAATAGTTCGAATCGGGGTTCACCTGCTGCTCCTTGTTGATGGCGGCGAGGTCGCGGCGCCGGGCGCGCACATCGCGGCCGCGTTCCAGTACAATGGGTTTCAGGCCCAGCTCCAGGCAGCGGAGCGCCGCAAATAATCCCGCTGGGCCAGCTCCAACAATGACAACCCGCGGTGAGGTTTCTTTAACATTTGGATAAACAAACCAAGGCCCAAATAAATCGGCCGGCGCCGGTTTCCGGTAGATGTCAGCCCGTAGGCGAATGAGGGGTTGCCGGCCCCGGGCATCAATGGAGCGGCGACGTAGATGCACATAATCTGCTTCACCCGGCGTAATCTGTGCTTCTTTTAAAATAGCTTCGTAGCGAGCAAACTCATCAAAAGCTACTTCTGGCGAGAGGAGAATCTCGAGTTCTTGTTTTAACATATGTGTAATAGAAAGGTGGCTATCCTTCAGGGCTCAAGCAACGGGCCTAAGTAATTGCAAAGGTACAGCTGCGCCGAATCCTCCTCGTATAGAAGCAGTGTCATTTACACCATCGCCAATCGGCGGGAATCAAAACCTTGCTTAGTTTGGGGCATGAATCCAGTTGCTGCCCCACCTATCATCTCCCGGCTGCGCTCTATTGTAAGCGGGTCCATTGGCAACCTCGTCGAGTGGTACGACTGGTATGCCTACTCGGCTTTTGCCTTGTACTTCGCACCGGTATTTTTTCCCAAAGGAAGCCCCACGGCCCAGCTGCTAAACACCGCCGCCATTTTTGCCGTGGGCTTTTTAATGCGCCCGCTGGGTGCTTGGCTGCTCGGGGCCTACGCCGACCGCCATGGGCGCCGCGCCGCGCTGCTGTTTTCCGTGCGGCTAATGGCGGGCGGCTCGTTGCTGATTGCGGCCGCGCCCGGCTACGCCCAGATTGGCGTAGCCGCCCCGGCACTGCTCTTGATAGCGCGGCTGGTGCAGGGCATTAGTGTGGGTGGCGAATACGGAACGTCGGCTACCTACCTCAGCGAGATGGCCGGGGCCAAACACCGGGGTTTTTGGTCCAGCTTCCAATACCTGACTCTGATGGGCGGGCAGCTGCTGGCACTGCTGGTGCAGCTGGGCTTGCAGCAGGTGCTCACGGCTGGGCAACTCGCCGAATGGGGCTGGCGGGTGCCCTTCGTAATCGGCGCACTGGCGGCATTGGGTGCGCTCTACCTCCGTACCCACATGGGCGAAACAGCCGCCTTCGAGCAGAAGCAGCAGGCCGCTTCGGCCGTGGCCGAAGGCGAAGGCAATGTGCCCTCGTCGGGCCAGATGCGGGAGTTGATGAAACACCCGCGGGCGGTGCTTACGGTAGTGGGCCTCACGCTCGGTGGCACGCTGGCCTTCTACACCTTTACTACTTACGCCCAGAAATTCCTGGTAAACACGGCTGGCTTTAGCAAGGAGTCGGCCACGCTGATTTCGTTTGGCGTAATGGCGGTAGCACTCTTATTCCAGCCACTGCTGGGAGTCATTTCCGATAAGGTAGGCCGCCGGCCGGTGCTGCTCATGTTTGGCATCGGAGCTACGCTGGGTACGGTGCCGCTGCTGCGCCTGCTGGCCCAGACGCACGATGCCTGGACGGCAGCGGGCCTGCTCATCGCCGCGCTGTTCGTGGTGAGCGGCTACACGTCCATCAGCGCGGTGGTGAAGGCCGAGCTGTTCCCTACGGAAATTCGGGCGCTGGGGGTGGGGCTGCCGTTTGCCCTCACGGTGGCTGTTTTCGGCGGTACGGCCGAGTACGTGGCGCTTTTCGCCAAGGACCACGGCGTCGAAGAATGGTTCTATTGGTATGTGACGGGCTGCGCGTTTCTCTCGTTGCTAGTGTATTGGCGAATGGGCGAAACCCGCGGCGAGCACGGGCGCATGGCAGAGTAACCTATCTAACGTAATTATCTTCCAAGTCTTCATATGCGCCAGTAGAACCAATTACAAATGTTTTTTGAAAGCGCAGGCTCAGGGAGTGGTTCGTAAGCTCTGTGATAATGGGAGTACGTTGAAGCTTGGGAATTTGTATTTCATTCCCGTTACGGCTGATTTTATAAGCTCCCAGCGGGCTGTTGTCGTAGGACTTGAAATACTTGAGCGAATCGGTGGTGAGCACCAGATAAAATGCCCCGTATTGCCCAGGAAACTGCTCGCTTTTTGAGAGTAACTGGTTGGTCGCATTGTAATTGTAGGTGACCGTGCTTCGGAATTCCCAACGCCCTTCCAGAACTGGCGCGGGCTCCGCAACGGATTCTTTTTTGCAGGAGCCACACAACAGGGTTAAGCCAGCTATTATGAGCCTGCTGAAATGCGGCATACCGGCGCACGGAATTGAAATGGAGGACTTCATATATTGTCTCAGCATCTAGGGGACTACATAGCTACATTTTCACCCAGCACGCTTTCCACCCAGCCTTTGCCCCAGTCCTCCAGTTCCTGGGCACTCCAGAGTTGCGGATAGAAAATGCGGCGCTGAAACTTGGGAGGCAGGTAATTGCGCCAGTTGGTGCCGCCGGTGGCGGCCACGTCAGTGGGGTTGCGCTGCAGGTAGCGCACCGCCGATTTGAAGTGCATCAGCGGCCAGTTCACGTTCACGCTGATGTCGAGTTGGCGCATCGCACGCACCAAGCGCGGGTGTTGCTGCTCCTCCGGCGACAGGCGCTGCACCACGGCCCACACATTGCGGTCCTGGAAAGCTGCGGCGTGGCGCACGAGGTCGGCGGTGTACTTGCGTTCGAACTCGATGAGGGTAAGAGCTTTTGCGCCGCTGGCTTCGATGGTGGCCCCGGCTTTCCAGTAGATGCAGCCCAGCAGCTGGTCGTAATCGTGGGCCGAAGCCTCACCTAGCGCCTGGCGCTTCACTTTATCGGTGAGGTTTTCGAGGGCCGTGCTCGCAATTTCAATCATGCGGTATTGCACGCTCTGGAAGCCCGAGGCTGGCATAAGCGCCATGCGGAAATCAAGAAACTGCTCCTTGTCCATGCCGTCCACCATCACATCGAACGAGTCAATCAGATTCTCAAAGTAGCGGTTGATGCGCCCCAGGCGCAGTACCACTTCGCCCAGGGTAGGCTCCTTCAAGTCGCCAATCTGTTCGTACTCGCAGAGGCAGAGCTTGAAGTACAGCTCCGAAATCTGGTGGTACATGATGAAAATGCGCTCGTCGGGAATGTTGGTGAGCGGGCGTTGGATGGACAGCAGCGTATCGAGCTCGATGTAGTCCCAGTAGTTGATGTATTTGGCGTGGTACAAGCCTTCGAGGTAGGCGGCCAGGTCCTGGCCATCGGGGGCATAGCGGGCCTGCAGGCGCCGCAACTGTTCAAATACGGCGGGGGAGAATTCGTCCGGGGTGGGAACGGTCGGCATGTGCTAAACAGAAGAGGGGTGGTGGGAGAGGGCATCGGGTGGGACGCGGGCAAATATCGCAAAATTGCGCTACCGGGTGGGGCAACCTTCTGCCGGTGGACTGCATCCTTGGGCGAGTGGCCCAAAAAAATGGGTTGCCCTGCCTTGGCCTTGGCCGCCGGTGCGCGCGGCAGGCCCTACTTTTAGGCCCGAAAAGTCTTTCCCTGCGCCCGTTTATGGCCGAAAAATCCAGCATTTTTGATATGATTGGTCCCGTGATGATTGGGCCCAGCTCGTCGCATACAGCGGGCGTGGTGCGCATTGCCCGCGCATCCATTCGCATTCTGGGGGCATTGCCCACCGAGGCGGTCATCACATTCTACAACTCGTTTGCCCGCACCTATGAGGGCCACGGCTCCGATCGCGCCATTGTGGCTGGCCTGCTAGGCTATGCCCCCGACGACACCCGCATTCGCACTGCCTTTGATTACGCTGAAGCTGGTGGGCTTAAGTACACGTTTCAGAGCGTGGGCAATGCTTCCACCATGCACCCCAACACCATCAAGCTGAACCTGTTGGATGGGGCCACCGGCCGCCGGGTAGAGGTAATTGGCCAGAGCCGGGGCGGCGGCGTGATTCGCATTGTGGAAGTGGACGGCTTTCCGGCCGATTTCTCGGGCAGCCTGCACACCCTCATCATCGATGCCGACGACGTGCCGGGCTCCATTGCCTTTATTGCGTCGGTTATTGCGCATGACCAGTGCAACATTGCCACCATGTTTGTGAGCCGCAAGGGCCGCAACGATGCCGCCCGGCAGTTTATCGAAACGGACAGCCCCATCAAGGAAATAACGCTGGCGTATCTGCGGCAGCTGAGCTGGGTGCACAGCATTACCAACATTGCGACCCTGGACTAGCCGTTGTAATAAACCGGTCGATAAAAACGATATATAGATTGCGCACTACCTGCGCTTCGGTTCGCCTACCTTTTTTGCCCTATGAAACCAAGGAATACCCTGTTTTTGCCGCTTAGCCTGCGGGCTATAGCCGGCGGCCTGGCCCTAAGTGGGTTGGCAGCTGGCCCCGTCGCGGCTCAAACTCCGGCCGCCGCCCCAGCCCCCACCGTGCTGGGTGTGCCCGCTGCCGCCGCGCCCACCGGCCCCTGGACGCTGCAGGCGGCCGTGGATTACGCCCTGGCCCACAACCTGACCGTGCAGGCCAGTGACCTGAATGCCCAGCAGCAGCTGACCAGCGTGCGCCTCAACCGGGCCGCGCTGTTGCCCAGCCTGGGCCTGAGCGGCACGCAGGGCTTCAACTTTGGCACCAACCGCGACCCATTCACCAACCAGTTCCAGCAGTTGAACGTGCGCTCGAACAACTTTGCGCTGCAGGGTCAGGCTACGCTGTTTTCGGGCTTCCAGCTGCGCAATACCATCAAGCAGGGCGTGCTCGAAGCCGAAGCCACCCGCTTCGATGTAGAGAAGGCCCGCAACGACTTGTCGCTGAATGTAGCCTCTTCGTTCCTGCAGCTGTTGCTGGCCCAGGAGCTCATCCGGGCTTCGGAGGCGCGCCTGAGTACCACGCAGGCCCAGGTGTCGCGTAGCGAAAAGCTGCTGAAAGCCGGGGCGGTGGCCGAGGGCAACGTGCTCGACAGCCGCGCCCAGCTGGCCGGCGAGGAGCGCACCCTCGTGACGGCCCAGAACCAGCTGGCGTTGGCCCAGCTCTCGCTCGTGCAGTTATTAAACCTCGACCCGGCCGCGGCCGGCCGTTTCTCGGTAGTCGCCCCCACACTGCCCGACCCGGCCACGTTGGCCCCGGCCTCGGATGCGCTCGACCCGAACGCTACCTTCGAAATGGCCCGCCAGCGCCAGCCCGAAATCAAAGCAGCCGACCTGCGCGTGAACAGCGCCCAGCGGGGCCTGGAAATTGCGCGCGGCAGCTACTACCCGCGCCTGACGGTGGCAGGAGGGGTGCAAACGGGTTTCTCATCGGCGCGCACGCAGTTTTTGCGCACCGTTGGCGAACCAATACCGGTGCCAGTGCTGCAAAACGTCGGTGGCAATTACATGCCATCACCCTACGTGTTGCTGAGCCCTCAGGTCACGTCCGAGGCGCTTCCCTATCGTTTTTTCGACCAACTGGCCGATAACCGGGGCGAGTTCTTACAGTTCAGCCTGAACGTGCCCATTCTGAATGGGCTGCAAACGCGGGTGGGGGTGCAGCGTGCCCAAATAACCGTGCAGCAGGCCACGTTGCGCGCCGAGCAGGTAAAGCTGCAGTTGCGCCAGACCATTCAGCAGAGCTACGCCGATGCGCTCGCGGCCCAGCGCCGCTACGCCGCCAGCTCGCGCCAGGTCGAGGCCCTTAGCCTGGCTTTCCGCAACGCCGAAATCCGCTTCAACAACGGCTTGCTCAACGGCACCGATTTCAACATTGCCCGCAACAACCTCACCGCCGCCCAATCGGACATGATTCAGGCAAAATACGAGTTTTTCTTCCGCTACAAGGTGCTCGACTTTTACCAGGGCAAGCCGCTGACGCTCTAACTAGTTGTTAGTTGCCTGTTGTCAGTTGTTAGGGTTTTCTAACAGGGGCAACGGGCACTGCTTCTGCCTGACAACTGACAACAAACAACTGCCTACAAACATATGAAAAACAACCGTTTACTATTCATTCTCATTGGTCTGGTGGTGTTGCTGCTAGTGGGCTACACCGTCGCAAAAAAGCAAGGCTGGGTGAGCAAGCCCACCGGGGTGGAAGTGTTGGTTTCCAAATCCGGCCCCGCCACCATTGTAGAAAAGGTGAGCGCCTCGGGCAAGGTGCAGCCCGAAACCGAAGTGAAAATATCGCCCGATGTGTCGGGTGAAATCATTGAACTCTATGTGCACGAAGGTGACTCGGTGCGCAAAGGCCAGCTGCTGCTGCGCATCCGGCCCGATAACTACCAGGCGCAGGTGAACGTGCAGAGCGCCCAGGTGGGCACGCAGCGGGCCAATGTGGGCCAGGCCCAGGCCCGGCTTCAGCAGCTCATTGCCTCGGCCAAACAAACCGAGTTGACGTACCGCCGCAATGCCTCGCTGTACAAGCAAAAGGTGATTTCGCAGGCCGACTACGAGGCCAGCCAGGCAGCTTATAATGCCTCGCAGGAGGAAATTAACAGCGCCCGTCAGCAAATCCGCGCTTCGCAAAGCACCGTGAGCGCCGCCTCGGCCTCACTGGAGGAAGCCCGCAAAAACCTCAACAAAACCACGATTTATGCGCCCGTTAGCGGCACAGTGAGCAAGCTCAACGTGAAGAAAGGCGAGCGGGTAGTGGGTACCACCCAAATGGCCGGCACCGAAATCATGCGCATTGCCAACCTCAACAACATGGAGGTGCGCGTGAACGTGAACGAGAACGACGTGAATAACGTGAACCTGGGCGACTCGGTAGAGGTAGAAGTAGACGCGTACACGAGCCGGAATGAAAAATTCAAGGGCCTCGTCACCAACATTGCCAACACGGCCAAGGATGCCCTGACGGCCGAAGCCGTCACCGAGTTTGAAGTGCGCATTCGGCTGCTCCCCGAAAGCTACAAGCACCTGCTGCGCAACGTGCGCGGCAAAACCCTGGTGCCCTTCCGCCCGGGCATGACGGCGTCGGTTGACATCATCACCGAGCGCAAGCCCGGTGCGCTGAGCGTGCCCCTGGCCGCGGTAACCACGCGCTCGGACTCGTCTGCGGCGAAAGAAAGTAAGGGCCCGAACGGCCCCCGCATGGGTGGCCGCGGCAACGGCACTGCCAAAGCCGTGGACGACTCCAAACCGCAGAAAATCGAAATCCAGGAAGTGGTGTTTGTGGTGAAAGATGGCAAGGCGGTGATGACCCCGGTGAAAACCGGCATCAGCGACTTTCAGAATATTGAAATACTGAGCGGAGTGCCCGCCGGGGCTACCGTGGTGAGCGGCCCGTTCCGGGCCGTAGCCAAGACCCTGAAAGACGGCGCACTGGTTGACATCAAGGACCTGAAAACGCTGAACAAAGAAGCGCTGAAAGAAGACCCCGGCGCGGATAAATAAACCGCCAACTAAGCTCCCCGTCGGCCTCCGGCGGGGAGTTTGTCGTTATTTGCGGTCCTACTTCCCACCTAAGCATTGTTGCGTTGGAAAAAATTGCCATGCTCGGCGGCGGCTCCTGGGCCACCGCCCTAACCAAAATTCTGAGCGAGAACGGCGCCCGCGTTGATTGGTGGCTGCGCTCGAAAAACGACGTGCAACACCTGCTGCGCACCCGCCACAACCCGCGCTACCTCTCGGCCGTGCAGTTCGACCTGACCCGCGTGCACCCGACCACCGACCTCGACGAAGCCATTGAAGAAGCCGACTGGCTGGTGCTGGCCGTACCGGCCGCCTACGTGCAGCCCGTGCTCGATAAGCTCGACCGCGGGGCCCTCAAGCACAAGCGCATTGTGTCGGCCATTAAGGGCATGATTCCAAACAAAAACCAGCTTGTGACTGACTACGTGGCCGAGCGGTTTCGGCTGCCGCACACTCGCCTGGGCGTGATTGCCGGCCCTTGCCACGCCGAAGAAGTGGCCCTCGAAAAGCAGAGCTACCTCACCATCGGCTCGCCCGACGCGGCCCTGGCCGAGGATTTCTCGGAGCTGCTGCGCAACCGCTACGTGCGGGCCCATCCGGCCCAGGACCTCGACGGCATCGAATACTGCGCCGTGATGAAGAACATCATCGCCCTCACCGGCGGCATTGCCCACGGCGTAGGCTACGGCGACAACTTTCTGGCTGTGCTGGTGAGCAACGCCGTGCAGGAAATCCGCCGCTTTTTGCAGGCCATTAATCCGCAACCGCGTGACTTGTCGGCTTCGGCCTACCTCGGCGATTTGCTCGTGACGGCCTACTCGCAGTTCTCGCGCAACCGCACGTTCGGCAGCATGGTGGGCCGCGGGTATTCCGTCAAATCAGCGCAACTGGAAATGAATATGGTGGCCGAGGGCTACTTCGCAGTGAAGTCAATCCACGAGCTCAATAAGAAGCTGAAGGTGAACATGCCGATTACCGAGGCAGCCTATAATATCCTGTACGAGCGTATTTCGCCGGCTGTGGAGATGGAGCTGCTGAAGGAGAAGCTGCGCTAATTTGCCTTGAATTAACACTTGACCTACTGAAGCCGCGTGGTAATTCTCCTGGATATTGATGGTGTATTGGTTACAACACCATCATGGCGAAAGGTTGAGTTGCTTGCTGATGGATTCATGAAGTTCAATGAAAAGGCTGCCAGTAACTTAGCGCATATCTTGAAGCAGACAAATGCTTCGATTGTGTTGACTACAACCCACAGAATTACCTATTCAGTTGACGAGTGGATAGTGCTTCTCAAGACGCGAGGTATTCACTCCCCTACGATTTCGAAAATTAACAATGTTGAATCCATAGCTGAGATGGCTGACCGGGCAACCGAAATAAGTATTTGGGTCGCCAAGAAGGGATTCACAGAACGTTTTGTCATAATTGATGATGACCTTTCAATCAATGGTCTGCCACCAGAAATTAAGAAGCGATGTGTGCTGACAAAACCTATGATTGGACTAGATACTGAGGCAACTGAAAATGCTTTAGCCATTCTAATGCACAGTCAGAAGAGTGATAAATAATTAGATTCCTATGAAAGTCGTTGGTTTTACCTTCGTGCGTAACGCCCTCAGATACGATTATCCTGTGCTGGAAAGTATCAACTCGCTGCTGCCGCTGTGCGATGAGGTCGTGGTAGCGGTGGGTAATTCTGATGATGGGACGTTGGGTCTTATTAAGGGCATTGGCTCACCCAAAATCCGCATTATCGAGACCGTGTGGGACGATACCCTGCGGGAGGGCGGCCGGGTGCTGGCCGTGGAAACGGACAAGGCCCTGGCCGCCGTATCAACCGATGCTGACTGGGCGATTTACTTGCAGGCCGACGAGGTGCTGCACGAAGCCGATTATGCGGCCATTCGGGCCGGAATGGAACGGTGGAAGGACGATAAAGCCGTTGAAGGCCTGCTGCTGAACTACCGCCATTTTTACGGTTCCTACGATTACGTAGGCGATTCCTACCGCTGGTACCGGCGCGAAATTCGCATTGTGCGGCCCGGCATCGGCGTGCGCTCGTATCGCGATGCGCAGGGCTTCCGCCGGGCCGATAACCGCAAGCTGCGGGTGAAGCTGCTCGAGGCTACCGTGCACCACTACGGCTGGGTGAAGCCCCCGGCGGCCATGCAGCGCAAGCAGGAAACCTTCAACAAGCTCTGGCATTCGGATGAATGGGTAGCACAGCACGTAGCCCCAGTCGAAGAATTCGACTACAGCCAGGTGGATTCGCTGCAGCGGTTTACCGGCACTCACCCGGCCGCTATGCAGCCCCGCATCGATGCTCAGAACTGGCGCTTCGAGCACGACATCGCCCGCAACCGCTACCGCTTCAAGGACCGGTTCAAGCAGACCCTGGAGCGCCTGACGGGCTACCGCCTGGGCGAGTACCGTAACTACGAGCTGCTTTAAGAACCCAACGCGCTATGCCTGCCTGGTTGCCACTTGCCTTGCTCACGGCCCTGTGCCTGGCTCTGTACAACTTTTTCATCAAGTTGGCTTCGGGCTACCTCGCGCCCGCAGTTGGCGCGGTCGTATTGCAGCTAGTTGCGGCCGCCCTGGGGGCCGCGTGGCTTGTTAGGCTCAAGTTGCAAGGTCAGCCCATATCCCTGAACAGGACTGGACTGGGCCTAGCGGCGTTGGCTGGCCTGGGCGTGGGTCTGGCCGAAATTCTGACCTTCGTGGTCTTTCAGCGGGGCGTGCCATCGTCGGTGGGTACGCCGATTATTGTGGGTGGCTCGGTGCTGTTGACGGCGCTATTGGGCTTGGTGGTGCTGCGCGAAAACCTCAGCCTGGCTCAGGCCGGAGGGCTGCTGTGCATTGTGGTGGGTATTGCGCTGCTGGCGCGCGGCAATTAGTCGGCTTAATTGGATAGGTGCCAATAGTTCGGTAACCCGGGTCCGACCTGAGTTTCCCGAACCTGATAAATTTCCACTTCGGCATTCTGGAATGCCGGGGCGTAAGTAAAGCGAGGCTGGAAGTAGCCGCGCTGGTTAGGAAATGCCACCACGTATTTGTAGGTGCGGCCGGGCTGGGGCTCAAAATCGGGCAGCCAGGGGTAGCCAGGCGATTCTGAGCGGAAATACAGGGTGAGGAAGATGCCGTGCGTCGGCTCGGGTACCAACGCTGGGCCGGGTGCGTGCTGGGCCAGCCAAGCGTACGCTTCGTGGTACGCGGCGTTGTGCTGCCGGGGCGTCCGATTGTCGTGGCTCAGGCTTCGGAACTGGTAAGCTGTCCAGCCGACGGCTAATACGATTAAGCCGCAAACTTTGGGGAGTCGAAGCTTAGTGGTGCGCAAGATTTCCTCTACTAACAGGGCCAGCAGCAGGTAAAGCAGGAAAGACTTGTAGAAAAGGGTTCGGCTTGGGGCAAACACATGCTGGGCAATGAGCACCGCATAGGGCACCCCCAGAAACCACAGGCTGATGAGACCCAGACGCTGCCAGGGACTGAACTCTCTGCTACCGGCGGCGATGTCCTTTCGCACCCGCAGCAAGTACCAAAGGGCGCCCAACAGCACCGTCAGGGTGATTATCGCGCCCAGCTTCACTTGTCCGGCCAGAAAACCTTCGGTTTCCCAGATATAGCGGGGCAGGCCCACCAAAAATTCCTGCCAGGGGCGCGGTGCTACAAACCCATTCCCAAACAGCTTATCCGGCCCCGAAACCAGCATGAGCGGCGCATACAGCAGCAACGTGCCTGCACTGATGATGGCTCCGGCCAGTGCAGTTTGCAGCAATAGCTCCCACTGGCGCCGCCGGATTGCCCGGAAGCCCAGCCAGGAAAAAGCGGAAACCAACACCAAAACGAAGGTGGGAACGGAATAAGTACCCACTAGCCCACCCACGACTAGTTCCAGCCAGGTGCGGCGCGGACGCGTTGGGGCGGCACTGCTTAGCTCCAGCGTGGCGAAGAACACCAGCGCCGCACCCACCATCAATAGCCAGTACCCACGGCCAACCGTGGCGTGGTAGAGGCTGAGTTGGCTGAGGCTGAAGAGCACGACTGTCAGCAACGCGGGCCGGAAAGATACCCGCGCCCGCAGCAGGCCGATAAAAAGAAGCCAGGTGGCAAGCGCGGCCGCCAGCACCACCGGCAGGCGCATGGTCCACCAAAAGCCGGGGTTAACCTGAAAGAAAAGCCAATCCACCAGGTTGCTTAGAACATGGTTATTAGGCAGCGGGTAGTAACTGGTTACTGAAAGCAGCCCCCGACTTACAAAGAGGGCGTAGGAAGCGGCATCATCGTAAGCCGGCGTAATTGCCGGAATGCTCATAAACAGCCGTAGCGCCGTAATGGCCAACATAGCACCCTGGGCTAGCCGGCGTTGCGGCTGTGATAGAACTGACCAACCAGATGCTGTTGTGGCGGTGCTGTTGGAGCGCTCCGAGCTTTTACATTTTTGTCTGTTTCTTGCGAATAGCAGGAGAAAAAAGCCAGCGCAGGTTGCGGCACTGAGCAGGGTTAGCCAAGTAGTGGCAGATGACCGGAGTTGGCCGTTTACGATGCGGACATGCCAATGATAGTATGGGAAGATGCGGTCAAGCTCTCGCATTTCCGCGAGTGTGGTTTGATGCAATACGGCCGCTGCAAAGCCTGCACAAAGAGCCGTAATGCTGCTAGCCAGCAACCCAAAATAGCCCAGGGGCACTCGCTGAACTGAGGTCTCTGATGTGGAAGCCAAGGGCGGAGCGTATGGTTCTGAAAGCACGGTAATTAATAAGCTTAATGCAGTAGTGCCGACGCCCGGCGCGGAACCGAATTGGTGTATATCGTCACCAGTGCATCTGAATAGCTCGCTACATAACGCGACGGGACCCGATTGCCACTTGCTGCGGCTGCATGGCTCAATACGATAAAATCAAATGGCGCATTGGGCTGAGCTGTCCGGTAAGAAACGAGTCGCAGGGGTGGATGAGGCTCTAGCAATTGATAATGCGCAAAGAAAAGCTCGTGAATGGGAGCCTGAAGCCCTATCAGCGAAGCCCGCTTGCCTGCCGGAGCTACTTGCTGCAACCGGGTATAGGCCTGTTGCACAAGTTGCGTTTCGCGCTGCGCGCCGCGTAGCCTCGGCTCATTGAGATAAATGCGGAACAGCCCCAAGCCTGCTGTACCCACTAAAGCCAAGCGCATAGCCCACTGTCTGGTCGGCCCGGTGCTTTTTACCCGGGGCAGGCTCAGCAGCAACCACACGCAACCGGCCCAGGGTACGTACAGCAGCACGCGCGCCAGCGGAAACACGCGCTGGGCTGCCAACAGCCCAATGGGCAGGGCCAACAGCAACCAGGCCAGTAGCGCCCCCTGGCGGCGGGTGCCCGGCAGTAGCCGCCAGCTAATCGCTCCACCCAGCAAGGCTGTGCCAAGCCACAGCGGCCCGGCCAAGCGTACCGATGGCACAAACAACTCTGCGGCTACTTCATAGAGCCGGGGGCGGAAACCGGGCCAGAACTGCGTGGACGCCCGGCTGGCCACGTAGCGGTTAGCCAGCAACTGCTTCCATCCCGATATCGCGCCAACGGGACTATACAGCAATAATGTTATCAGCACTATGCCCGCGCCGGCCAATGCGAGCGTGCCGAAAGCGGGCCAGTCCCGCTGCCGGAGTATCCCAATGGCGAGTCCCAACAGCAGCGCGGCCAGGGGGTATGCATAGCTCGGAACCAGCAGCAGCCCGCCGATGCTGCTTAGGACCAGGGTGGCCCAGGCTAGCTGACGGTAGCGGCTGGCGGGCCGCAGCAGTTCCAGCACGGCACAGAAACCGACCTGCACCATGCCCAGCTGCAGGCCATATCCCCGGCCAACAGCACCATAATACACACTGAGCGGAGTAAGCGCCGTCAGGGCCGTTATAACCAGGGCCCGCCGTAACCCGGCAACCCGGCTTAGCAGCCCCAGCGTGAGGGCCGAGTTCAGGCACCCCAGCACGAGGGTTGGCAGACGCATGACCAGCAGGGGTGATAATTTGGTCAGGTTTAGCGGCCATGCTAGCAGGTTATAAAGCAGATGGTTATTAGGTATTGGGTAGTAGCTGAGAATTACGCGTGGGCCCTGATGCACGAAGTAGTCGAACGAGGCTATTTCATCGGTGCTCAATGGGTAAGCAACTAAATAATACAGGCGGGCGGCAAAAATTAGTGCTAGCAATAGCAAGATGCTGCATTGGGCGCTGGTTGGCAAGCGCCGCCAGTATTGGCTAACGCGTCGAGCAGCAACACGCATTTGGTGCAAAATTACCGCTGGTGCCCTTTTTCTAAGCGCCAACCAGCCACCCAACCCTAACAGGGTAGCAAAGGCCACAACGGCCCGCAGAACCCACAAGCGGGTTGGGGTGAGTGCCAGGGCCAACTGTCGGAAGCCGTCTTCGTGGTAAACCAGTTGGGCGGGCTCAGCTAACTGCTGCAAGTTTGCTGGCATGAAGAGCACGCTCAGAACTGCATCAATGAGGAACAACAGTACCAATGCTGTGCGGCCAATTGCTAACTCGTCCGGCCGGTGAGCGCGAAGGCTGGAACGCAAAGGGCCGGGCATGGGTGGCACTGGATTAGCGTTGCGTTGCGCCTAGCTTTTCCAACTCGGCCCACACACGGTGCGTGGGCAAGCCCATTACGTTAAAGTAGGACCCTTCCAGTCGGTCGATGGCCGCCATGCCCAGCCAGTCCTGCGCACCATAGGAACCGGCCTTGTCGTAGGGTTGGCAAGTGTCGATGTAGTGGTCTATTTCGGCGCTGGTAAGCGCGCGAAAATGCACCGTGGTCTGGTCGGAAAACACCACCTGCCGTCCATCGCCGGTGCGCAGGCACACCCCCGTGAAAACGTCGTGCGCCCGGCCCTGCAGGCGGCCGAGCATTGCCTGGGCATCGGCGCGGTCCACGGGCTTGTTCAGCACCTCGTTTTCGAGGCACACAATGGTATCGGCAGTTATGAGCAGTTCATCTTCGGCCAGTCCGTCCACATAAGCTGCTGCTTTGCGGGCGGCCAGAAACTCCGCCACTTCGGCCCGGTGCAGATGCGGTGGAAATTCTTCGTCTACTGCCAGCAAACGGATTTCGTAGGTCAGGCCCAGCTCGGTCAGCAGCTGCCGGCGGCGGGGCGAATTGGAGGCTAAAATAAGTTTCACGCGGAAGCTGACTGAAAGTAATCAAGAAAGACGTCGCCCGTTTCCTCTTTGGCAATGCTGCTGAAAAGGAAGCCTCCAATGGTTTTGGGGTAGAAAAAAGTCGATTTAGGCGGCATGACGGCTCCTGAGTGGCACACCGCTTCCACTTCGGCCATGCTCACCTCGTTTACGATGAAAGCAGCGCGGGCTTCGCCACGGTCCACGCGCTGCAGGCACTCGGTGAAGTTGCGCACATACGCCACGCCCAGCCAGGCTCGTTGGGCATCGGGCCCGATAATACCCAAGCATTTCTCCATTACGAAATAGTGGAGCACGGTCAAGTCCAGGGCTTTCACGGCCTCAGTAGTTTCCCAGTCGAGCTGGGAATGTACCTCTGGCCGCAGCCGAATTTTATAGGCCAGGCCCCCCAGGTATAGGCCAAAAGCCCACGGTTTGCCGGCAATGATTTCGGTAAGGTCACCGGCGTCCTCCATCGGGCGGATGGTGAAATACGGCTCCAGCCGGGCCAGTAATTCGTCGTCGCTCAGGTTGCCGGGCAGCTCCAGCAGCAGGCGGTGCGTGGGCAGAATGCGCAGGTCATCGGCCGCCGCGTTGGTGAGGTACATGAGGTGGTAATTCCAGGGCTCGCGGCCGGTGTCCTGGCCGTCGGCCGCCAGTTCGCGGGCCTGGCGGTAGGCCAACGAGCCTTCATAGCGGTGGTGGCCGTCGGCCAGAATCACCTGCCGGGCTGCCAGCACCGCCTGAAAGCGCCGGATAATAGCTGCATCCTGAATCACGGCCAGCACGTCGCGGGCGCCCTGGTAGTCTTCCTCGGTTTCGGCCAGCGGCGTGCGCATGGCCTCATCGAGGTAGGTTTCGAGCTCAAAGTCTTCGTCGCGAAACAAACCGTGCGTCGCGCTCGATTGGAGCTGCGTGCGAGCCAGGAGCTCGGCCCGGTCGTTTACCGCCCCGGGAAGCGTGTTTTCGTGGCGCAACACCACATTCTCTTCCCAATCGTAGGCCCGGATGTGGCACATAAAGCCTTTGCGGCAATACTCGCGAGCGCTGCCCGGCAGCCGGAAATACTGATAATACGCGTAAATACCCGGTAATTGGTCCTGCAGCAATACTCCGTTGGCTTGCCACTCGCGCAGCCGTTCCAGCGCGGCCGCGGCCGGGTCGTTGCCCAGTGGCACCGACAGATGAATCGAGTTAAGCGGGTTGCGGTACAGCGCTTCCCGCTGCTTAGCCGATACCACGTCGAACAGCGGCGATACATACGCGTCGATGTCGGCGTTCAAAGTCGGGTTGTAGCGCCAGCCACGCAGGGGTTGAATCTCAGCCAAGGAACCGGTATTGAATAAAAAGAGTGAATAGGAAGAGGGGTATGGGAGGGCAGTGAGTGCAAAAATGCCAATGCACACGTACTCACGTTAACTCATCGCGCTCACGGGGCTAGGCGGCTACGTTTCCAGCTGTTGCCTTCCAGCTCATACACGATGCGGTCGTGCAGGCGGCTGGGGCGGCCCTGCCAAAACTCAACCAAAGTGGGCCGCAGGATGTAGCCACCCCAATGCTGCGGGCGTGGCAATGGGGCCTGGGCGCCAAACTGTTCGGCTACTTCCGCCTCCCGGACTTCCAACTCCTCCCGGCTCCCAATTACCTGACTTTGGGGCGAAGCCCAGGCGCCCAGCTGGCTACTGCGGGGCCGGCTTTGGAAGTATTCAGTCGACATTCCCTCCGGTGCTTTTTCTACCCGGCCTTCCACGCGAACCTGCCGTTCGAGCCCCGGCCAGAAGAAGTTAAGTGCCGCCAGTGGCTGCGCGGCCAGCTCCTGGCCCTTGCGCGACTCGTAGTTGGTATAGAAGAGAAAGCCGGCGTCGTCGGGTAGCCCTTTTAGCAGCACAACCCGCGAAGAAGGCTGCCCCAGCGCCGAAACCGTGCTTAGCGTAACGGCAGTAGGCTCATCGAGCTTGGCGGCGAGGGCTTCATCGAGCCAGGCCCGAAACTGGCGCACGGCATCGGGCAGCACGTCGGTTTCGGAAAGCGAGCGCTGCGCGTAGGTTTTGCGCAGGTCGGCCAGTTGGAAGTCGTTCATGGAAGCAGGAGGGAAGTGGGAGCGAAGCAGTGGGGCAAATGCGATGACCGGAACAAATTTCCGAAAGCCACAGTCTTTACCAGAACCACCGGGGCGAGTCCGGCCGGTTTTGAGGCCGCAAGGTACTACCTGCATCAAAGCCTGCATCGGTTCTGCGCACACAATCCGTCATTGGTCCCGGTGCCATTTGCCCTTCCCGGCCAAATGCCGTATTACTACTTCACCTCATTTATATGGCTATGCGCCCTGGTACGCTGCTTATTTCCAAGCCGTTTCTCGGCGACCCCAATTTTGAGCGGAGCGTCGTGCTCCTGTGCCGCGACAAGCCCGACGAGGGCACCTTTGGGCTGGTACTCAATCGTCTCACCAATCTCACTTTGGGCGACGTTCTGGACCTGCCGCAACTCGAACATCCCGCCGCAACGCTGCCACTCTACCTTGGCGGCCCTGTTGAGCCTGATACGTTGCACTTTGTGCATCAGTGTGGCGACCTGCCCGGGGCGCAGGGGCTGGGCCAGGATGTGTACTGGGGGGGTGATTTCGAAACGTTGCTGGGTCTTATTGGCAGCGGCACGGTGCGGGCCGAAGATGTTCGCCTTTTCGTAGGCTATTCCGGCTGGTCGGGTGGGCAGCTGGCGGCCGAAATGCAGGGCCAGAGTTGGATACGTCAGCCCGCAAGCGCCGGGAAAGTGTTTACTTTGGCATCTGATGCTTTCTGGCGGGACATTCTGCGGGAGAAAGGCGGGCGCTACAAGGTGCTGGCCAATTATCCAGTCGACCCTAGCTTGAATTAAGGCGGCTTTCGGGCCCGGTTGTTTGTTGTTTTACATTTTTTGCGCGCTCCTCTGGTCCCGTCGCGGGCTGGCTAACACGAAGATTTATGGCTGCTGAAGAAACCCCTACCACGCCGCAAGCCGGCGGTTCCGACTCGTCCGCTGAAGACCGGATGACCATTTTGCAACGCCGTCTGGCTGAAATCCAGGGCAAGGCTGCCGATGCCCCAGCGCCCTCGGCAACCCCCGAGCCCAATGCCTCGGGCGAAACCCAGGTGGAACTGCCCGCCCAGGGCACGCCCGAGCTCGCCGCTGGCCAGCCCGAAGGCTCCGGTACCGCCGAGGCTCCTGCGTCCGCTGTAATGGCCACCGACCTGGGCCATATCGCTCCCGACGCCGGCTCGCCCGAAGCTGCAGCCGCTGCTGTTACCGCCCAAAGCGTGCCCGATTCCGTCACGGTTGATGGCAGCGATGTTTCGGCACCGCAGGCCCGTGCCGAGGCGCATTATGGCACGCTGGAGGCTGAAGTCGATGCGCTGACACTCAACCCTGAAGCATTGCCCGCTGACGAGCACATTGCCAGCGCTACTCCCGCGCCCATTGCCGACCCTGAAACTCTGAGCGCCCCGCAGGCCGAAACGCGGGAAGACCGGGCCCCCGAACTTCCCGTTGTAGACCTGCACGAAGCCAACGAACTGGAATCGGCCCCTGAGCTGGTTGCTACGCTCCCGACTTCGTCGGAAACCCCATTGGACTCAGAAGCAACTGAATCGGTCGCGCCGGAAGCCGTTGCCGAAACCACAGCGCCTGATTTCACCGGTCTCGATTTGCCTGCGCAGGCGAAATACCTGGTAGAGTTGCTGCGCCGTTCTGATGCCCGTGCCAACCGCAAGCAGATTCAGGACCTCACCCGCCAATATGAAGCCAACGTGGGCCTGGCCCGCACCGCTGCCCGTGAGAAGTTTGCCGCCGGCGGCGAGGGTGCGGAAGCTTTCGCTTTTCAGCAGCCCGAAGGCCAGCAGGAACTCAACAAAGCCATGCAGGAATTCCGCGAGAACCGCGTGAAGGATGCCAAAGCCGAGGATGCCAGCCGTGGCGACAACCTCACCAAGAAAAAGACCTTGCTCGACCAGCTGCGCACGTTGGTGGAAGGTGCTGAAACCAAGGACAGTTCGGCCAAGTTGAAAGCGTTGCAATCGGAGTGGAAGGCCACCGGAGCCGTGCCGCAAACCGACAGCCAGTCAATTTGGGATACCTACCACGGCCTGCTCGACATATACTACAGCAAGCAGGGGCAGTTCCTGCAGATGAAGGACCTCGACCGCCGCCGCAACCTGGAAGCCAAAGAAGGCCTCATCAAGCGCGCTGAGGCCTTGGGTTCGGCTTCCGGCATCAACAAGGCCCTCGATGAGCTGACCAAGCTGCACGAGGAATGGAAGAACATTGGTCCCGTGCCCAACGACCAGCGCGAGCCGCTTTGGCAGCGTTTCATTGCCGCTTCCGATGTTCTGCATCAGCGCCGCAAGGAGTTTGCCGACCAGCGTTCGGTGGTAGAAAAGGCCAACCTTGTGGTGAAGCAGGCCCTGCTCGAGCGCGTGCTGCCCTTCGCTACGTTCGAAACCGACCGCGTGAACTTGTGGCGCTCCAAAACCGACGAGCTGCAGGAAATCAAAACGGAATGGGAAGCTGCTGGTTTGGTGCCCCGCGTCCAGGCCGATGCCCTCAACAAACAGTACTGGGCGGCCTACAAAGCCTTCTTCAACCGGAAGAATGACTTCTTCAAGTCGCTCGACAACGAGAAATCGGCCAACGTGAAAGCCAAACAGGCCCTCATCGACCAAGCCGAAGAAGCGCAGAACAACGCCGACCAGGATGCCGCCCGTCAAACCATCATCCGGGTGCAGAAGGAGTGGAAGGACGTGGGCCGCGTGCCCGACAAGCTGGCTGATAAGCTGTGGCACCGTTTCCGGGCTGCTTGCGATGCCGTATTCGAGCGTCCGAAGCAGGAGTTTCGCCAGCGTGAGGAACGGGTGCAGCAAGCCTCGGCCGAGCAGACTGGACATCTCGAAAAGGTTGCTGAGCAGGTGGAAGCCCTTTCGGCTGAGAACCCCGGCTCGCTCGAGGGCTTCCGCGCTATCCTGGCCGAATGGTCGGCAGAGTTCGACCCCACCGACGAGCAACCCAACCGTGGCACTGGCGACGCCAGCGAAGAACAGTTGCTGCGGCTCCTCGGCAAATACCTCGACCAGGTGCCAGGCCTGGCGTACGCCGACCGTACCGACCTGTTGTTCCAGACCGAAGTAGCCCGCCTCAAGGCGCGTCCGCACGCCCAGCAGCAGCTTACCCGTAAGGAAATGGCGTTGCGCAAGGAAATCAACGAGCTCGAAAACGATGCTTCGACCCTGCAAACCAACCTCGACTTCTTTGCGCGCTCCAAAAACGCTTCGCAGCTGCGCGAGGAGTACCAGGGCCGCATCGCCGAAGGTCAGAAGCGCATCGACGCCCTGAAAAAACAGTTGAAAATGGTGCGCAGCTAAGCGCCTTACGTTCAACCACAAAAAGGCCCTGTGCACTTGCACAGGGCCTTTTTTTAGCTATTTGCGTTGATAAAGGGTGCTAAACTAACCCGGACTGTTTACTTTTGTCCCATCAACTCGCCGCCTTAGCTCAGTTGGTAGAGCTTCTGACTTGTAATCAGAGGGTCGTTGGTTCGAGTCCGACAGGCGGCTCCAGTTAGTGAAAAAGCCCCGTTGCAATTGCAACGGGGCTTTTGGTTGAGCCTGCTTGCAGCGGGTGCTTTATGCCAATACCAAGTGATACACGGGCAGAATCACGAATTCGCGGCATTTAATCATTAGTGTGGGATTCTCGTGCACCCATTCCAGCGCTTCTTTTTCGCTGTTGAATTCACGATTCTCTTCGCCATGAATGTGCTTGTAGGTCCACATCGAACCGTGGTCGTGCACATTGGATTCGAAAACGAGTTTAAAGATTCGGTACTTGGTCTGAAGCGTGGTTTCCATGGGGCAATGATTGCAAAAATACGTAAAGCAAAAGGTGGATAGTACGGGAATAAGTAGGCGCTATTCGGTTTCCAGGACGTATCAGGGTGTTATTTTGGCTGCCAGGTAAAGCACAGGCCCGTACCGCCCGTCGGCGTCCACATCGGCCTCAAACTGGTGTCGCCAATGCCGCGTCCCGTGGGCTTGTGGCCCCAGCGGTTCCGGTGGGTGAGGTAGGCCAGATGCGCCGAGAGAATGCCAAAACCCGCGCCGGCAATCACGTCGGATTCCCAGTGCTTGTCGTTAATCATGCGAAAGGCGGCTACGCTGGTGGCCAGGGTGTAGGCGCCGATGCCGTACCACTGGCTTTTGTCCCGAAACTCGGTGTGCACTATGCTGGCCGCCAGAAATGCCTGGGCCGTGTGGCCCGACGGAAATGACAGCGTATTCGAGCCATCGGGCCGCTCCACGTGGGTCAGTGTTTTTACGATGTATACCGAGCCCAGCATGATGGCCTCGCTCTTCAGTATCACCAGCCCCAGGTTGACCCGGTCGCTGCGCGATTCTACGCCCGCCAGCAGCACGGCTGGAATTTCGAGGTAGGGGGCCCACTGCAGAAAATCGTCGATATGGCTGCGATAATCCCCAAATACGTACCGCACGTCGTTGCGCACGTCGTAGGAGCTGTACAAGCCGTTGCCGTTGATGGTGGAGGCACCGTAGCCGATTAGCAACGCCGGCACAATGGCCGCCCGAAACCCCTTGCTGTTGAAAAAAGTCTTTTTGGTTGCCGCAGCAGCGCCCGCAGAGCTTTGGTATTTGTGGGTCGTGTCTGTAGGAGCAGTAGTTGGAAGCTGCGCCGCAGCTGTAATGGGCAAAAGCAGCGCGACGAGGGCGGAATAACGGGTAAGCATGCTGATAAGGGCGAAAGTATAAAGTGCGAAGAAACGGCGGGCTACATGAAAATATGATTTAAAATGCACCCGCACTTACCAAATCCGCGTGGGCTACGTATTTACGCCGCCCCAAGGTGGAGCCTGCTTTACTTCAATTCTTTATGATTCGTTCTTCACGTTTGTTGGTTTTGGTATGTTTGCTTCTGCTCGGGAGCGGGAGCTTTTGGGGGTGCGGTTACATCCGTTACCTTATTCCGCTCAACCCTACGGCCGCAACGGCCACCACTCCGCCCACCCACGCGGGCTGGAATACCATTGTCAAGCAATACGTGAACCAGCAGGGATTGGTAAACTACCGCGGCCTTCGCACCGACAGCCTTGCCCTCAACGCTTACATTCAAGACCTGGGCTCCCACATGCCAAGCAAAAGCTGGACGGATAACGACCGCCTCGCTTACTGGATTAACGCCTACAATGCCTATACTGTCCAGCTCATCGTGCGCAATTATCCTGTGAAGAGCATTAAGGACCTGGGCGGAGATAAAATTTTCGTGAACACGCCGTGGGACAAGCATTTTATTCACCTCGGTGGGCAGGCGTATTCGCTCAACGACATCGAGCACCGCATTATCCGCAAGCAATTCAAAGACAACCGCATTCACCTGGCGCTGGTATGCGCAGCCATGTCGTGCCCGCGCCTGCGCAATGAGGCTTACACCGGCCCGAGCCTTACTGCCCAACTCGACGACCAGGGACGTGATTTCCTGAATAATCCCGCCAAAAACAAGCTCACGCCCATTGATAAGCCGCAAGTATCGGCCATTTTCAGCTTTTACCCGAAGGATTTCACCAAGAACGGGAGTAAGTCGGTGCAGGAATTCGTTAACCGTTACGCCACTACCAAAATAAACCCCAGTGCGACGCTTAGGTACCTGACGTATAATTGGGCCCTGAACGAGCAATAAAACCGTTTCTGGGTTAGTTTTGCCCGGTTCGAATGCGGCCGCTGCTTTGGCAACGGCCGCCTTTTTTATTTGCTTTTTACGGAGCTGGGCTCCGGTTTATTCTGATGACCAACGACCTGATAACGGCCACCGCCGCCCACATGGAGCACTTGTTTGTCGGCGAAGGCAGTGGCCACGACTGGGCCCACATTCGCCGCGTGTGGCTGATGGCCCGCCGCCTGGCCGCGGCCCAGCCCGGCGCTGATACCCTGGTGACGGAGCTGGCGGCGCTGCTGCACGACATCGCCGACTGGAAATTCCACGACGGCGACTATGAAGCGGGGCCTCGCGCCGCGCGCGCTTGGCTCAGCAGCCAGGGCGCCGATGAAGACCTCATCCAACGCGTCGAAACCGCCATTCGTGAGGTTTCCTTTAAAGGCCTGGGCGTGGCGACTCCGGTATCGTCGCTCGAAGCCGCGCTGGTGCAGGATGCTGACCGACTTGATGCCATTGGGGCTATTGGCATTGCCCGGGCCTTTGCCTACGGTGGGCACAAGGGCCGCCTGCTGCACGACCCGGCTGTGCCAACCGTGGCGCACGATTCTTTTGCCAGTTACCAAAAGAACACTGCGCCCACGCTCAACCACTTCTACGAGAAGCTGCTGCACCTCAAAGACCGGCTCAATACCGACGCTGCCCGCACTGTCGCCGCCGAGCGTCATGCCTTCATGGAAGCGTATGTAGCCCGTTTTCTGGCCGAATGGGACGGTATTGATTAAGCCCACCTGCTGGCTAGCCACTCCTGTAGCCTGTACCTTTGATGGCATGAAGCCGATACTGCGTTTATTGCCCTTGTTCCTGCTTGTGCTGGCCAGCTGCCGCACGTGCCCTATCGGTACCTGCCACGTGCGCAAGGTTCACTTCCACAACGGCATCAAGTACCGGGGCCAGCCGCTCTGGAAAAAGCAGAACCCTGCCATCGGCGAGAAAATCAAAACCCATAAGGATAAGAGTTTCGCTCCCAACAAAGACCGCAGCAAAACCCTCAAATAATCCTTCGTTTCTACCCCGGGTACCTGCCTGGAGCTCCATTCAAAATTGTCCGTTTACGGAGTAGCAGGGGAGGAGCTAATCGACCCATTTCGCATAGGTTTAAATGCCCTAAAAAAGGCCGCTGCGCTTGCCGTTGCGGCCTTTTTGTTGTATCTTCGCACGCATATAAAGAACCATTCACCGTGCGGCTATAAAGCCCCTTCATTGGGATTTTACTAGCCGCCTAGCAACCCCCTCAATGGCGGAAGGCGAAAAAATCATTCCGATTAACATCGAAGACGAGATGCGCGGGGCGTACATCGATTACTCGATGTCGGTTATCATTTCCCGGGCCCTGCCCGATGTGCGCGATGGCCTGAAGCCCGTGCACCGCCGCGTGCTCTATGGCATGAGCGAACTGGGCGTGGGCTACAACAAATCCTACAAAAAGTCGGCCCGTATCGTGGGTGAGGTGTTGGGTAAATATCACCCACACGGCGACAGCTCGGTATACGACACCATGGTGCGCATGGCCCAGGACTGGAGCCTGCGCTATCCTTTGGTCGATGGCCAGGGCAACTTTGGCTCGGTCGACGGTGACTCGCCGGCTGCAATGCGTTACACCGAGGCCCGTCTCAAGCGCCTCTCGGATGAAATGCTGAGCGACCTCGACAAGGACACGGTTGACTTCCAGCCCAACTTCGACGACTCGCTGGAAGAGCCCAGCGTAATGCCCGCCAAGTTCCCTAACCTGCTGGTGAACGGCACGTCGGGCATTGCCGTGGGCATGGCCACCAACATGGCTCCGCACAACATGACGGAAGTCGTGAACGGCATCATTGCCTACCTCGACAACCCCGACATCACGGTAGCCGAGCTGATGCAGTACGTGTCGGCCCCTGACTTCCCGACCGGCGGTATTATCTACGGCTACGAGGGCGTGAAGCAGGCATTCGAAACCGGCCGTGGCCGCATCGTGATGCGGGCCAAAGCCACTTTCGAAACCTCGAAAACCGGCAAAGAGCAAATCGTCGTCACCGAAATTCCCTACATGGTGAACAAGGCGTCGATGATTGAAAAGACTGCCGCACTCATCAACGACAAGAAGATTGAGGGCATTTCGGACATGCGCGACGAGTCGGACCGCGACGGCATGCGCATCGTGTACGACCTCAAGCGGGACGCCATGCCTAGTGTGGTGCTCAACAATCTCTACAAGTACACACAGCTGCAAAGCTCGTTTGGCGTCAATAACGTGTGCCTCGTGAAGGGCCGCCCGATGACGCTGAACCTGCAGCAGCTCATTCACTACTTTGTTGAGCACCGGGCCGAAATCATTATTCGCCGCACCAAGTACGAGCTGGCTGAAGCGCAGAAGCGCGCCCACATTCTGGAAGGCCTGCTCATTGCCCTCGATCACCTGGACGAGGTTATTAAGCTCATTCGCAGTTCGCGCGACCCCGAGGTTGCCCGTGGGCAGCTCATCGAGCGCTTCGCTCTGAGCGAAGTGCAGGCCCGCGCCATCCTCGATATGCGCCTGCAACGGCTCACCGGCCTGGAGCGCGACAAAATCGTGGCCGAATACAACGAGCTCATGAAGCTCATCGACTACCTGAAGTCGGTGCTCGACTCGGACGTGCTGCAGCGGGGCATCATTAAAACCGAGCTCGAAGACATCCGAGACCGGTACGGCGATGCCCGTCGTACGGAAATCAACTACCAGGGCGGCGACTTCTCGACCGAGGACATGATTGCCGATGAGGCGATGGTTATTACCATTTCCCGCGAAGGCTACATCAAGCGCACCAACTTGGATGAGTACCGGGCCCAGGGCCGGGGTGGTGCAGGTTCGCGCGGAGCCATCTCTAAAAAGGACGACTTCACGGAACACCTGTTCGTAGCCACCACGCACGAATACCTCTTGTTCTTTACCGAACTGGGGCGGGTATTCTGGCTCAAGGTATACGAGGTGCCAGAAGGAGGGAAGGCCACCAAAGGCCTGCCTATTCAGAACCTCATTGAGATTCCGCGCGAAGACAAAGTGCGTTCCGTGGTGAATGTGCGCGGGCTGAAAGACCCAGACTATCTCGAAAATACTTACCTGATGTTCTGCACTGAGCAGGGCACGGTGAAGAAAACGCCGCTCGAAGCGTACTCACGTCCTCGTACTGCTGGTATCAATGCTATTACCATCAACGAAGGCGACCGTATTCTTGACGTGCAGCTGCTGGCTCCGAATGCCGAGGTTATCCTCGCTTCGCGGACCGGCCGGGCTGTTCGCTTCAACGAAAGCCAGGCCCGTTCCATGGGCCGCTCGGCTGCCGGCGTGCGCGGTATTCGCCTCGAAGATGTGCCCGGCAACCGGGTGGTAGGAATGGTTTGTGTGTCCGACCCCACCCAGGAGTTGCTTGTGGTGAGCGAGAACGGCTTCGGCAAGCGCAGCCAGCTCGAAGAATACCGCATTACCAAGCGCGGTGGCAAAGGGGTGCGGGCCATGAAGATTACCGAAAAAACTGGTAATCTGGTGGCCATTAAAGACGTGAACAATACCGATGATTTGATGATTATCAACAAGTCGGGCATTACAATTCGTCTGCGCATTGGCGACCTGCGGACCATTGGCCGTGCCACGCAAGGTGTGCGTCTGATTAAAATCAGTGCCAACGATGAGATTTCGTCTGTTGCTAAAGTGGAAGCTGAGGAAAAAGACGAGGATGCTGAGACTACAGCCGTATTGGCTGGCGAAGCAGGCGAGGCGATTGCTGAAAACGGCCAGTCGTCTTCCGGTGCGTTGCTGGCCGATGAAACCGATGCTGACGACGAGGACATTGAAGACGATGATGACCTCGATGAAGGTGATGATGAGTCTGAATCCGACGACGATACAGAATTGGCATAGTTGCTGAAGTAGGAGCGGGGCGGTCCATTTGGGCCGCCCCGTTTATTTTTGGCGAACCCAAGCTGGCTTTTCGGCGTTTGTGGCCCGAAAAAGACGGCTTTAATTCTTACTTTATTCTTTTCTTACGCAGTTTTTGAGCTAGGCACCAGCGTTTTCCTGTTTGACACTGCACATTCCCAACCTAATGAAAAAGACTTTTTTGACGCTCGCCGCTGCTGCCACTTTGGCCACTGGGGCGCCTTTGATGGCATCGGCCCAGACGTCGGCCGTCACTAATGCCATTCTTAACCAACGTACCGGCCTGCTTGATAAAGCGCGGATAGATATTGACAAGGCGATTGTCAATGAAAAGACCAGCGGTAAAGCCAAAACTTGGTTTACTCGTGGGCAGGTTTACGAAGGCATGTTGGAAAGCCCCATCTACTCCAAGCAGCTGCAGCCGGGCGAAGGCTTGCAGAAGGCGTACGAGTCGTACAGCAAAACCATCGAACTTGACACGAAAGATGGTGAATTCGGTAAGCAAGTCATGCCTCGTATGGATGCACTGTATGGTCGAGCTTTCAACGATGCGGTAAACAACTATAATGCTAAGGATTTTGATAAAGCCATTAGCAGTTACAAGTTAGCGTCGAAGATAAAGCCTCAGGATACTACTGCAGTCTTGTATTCGGCCTATGCCTACGAGGCTAAGAAGGATTATGTGGGTGCGAAAGCCAGCTATAACCAATTGTTGGCTTTGAATTACAAATCGCCAGCAGTTTATGGTCGTTTGTTGCAAATGGCGCGTGAGCAGAACGACAATGCTGAAGCAACTAAAGTGTTGCAACAGGCTTTGGCTGCTTACCCTAACAACAAAAATTTCATGCTCGAAGACTTGAACGCTTCGCTTGCAGGTGGGAAAGGCGAAGATGCAATCGCGAAAATAAATAAGACCATTGCTGCTGACCCGACCAATTCGAACCTTTACGCTGTGCGTGGCTCGCTGTACGACCAGCAAAAGAAAAACGACTTAGCCGTTGCTGACTATCGCAAGGCTATTGAGCTTGACTCCAAGAATTTTGATGCTCAGTACAACCTTGGTGTATATAATTACAACAAGGCAGCTGAAGCGTACACGAAGGCCAGCAAGATGGATTTGAAGTCATACCAGACGTCAGGTCGCGGCCTTGAGGCTACTGGTAAGAAGTACTTCGAGTCGGCTGTTCCTTTCTTCGAGAAGGCCCTGGAAGTGCAGCCCACTGACCGCAATACGCTTACGTCTTTAAAGAAAATTTACTTCCGCTTGGGTCGAAACGCTGATTCTGAGCGTCTTCAGGCACGGCTTGATGCTCTTGGCAAAAAGTAAGTTTTATCTGATTCGCAGAGGAGGAGGCTTACTGTACACGGTGGGCCTCCTTACTTTATGGAAGTTAACTTAACATAATATAAATTATAAGACAATTGTAGCTTTTGATTAAATATAGCTCTGTACTGCGAGTTTGACCATTTTACATGAGTATGGAGTTTATATATCTTGCTTGTTGTATATACGACGACTGGATTGGCCCTATTCTAATAACCACGTGATTTTCATGCGGCTGGAATTCGTGTATGCTACTTTACTCACATGTGTTCCCAAGTCCTAGGTGCCCAGCTTGAGAAATTTCAATTCAAGCTGTGATGTTCTTTGTTGTCCTTTTAATTTAAGGCGGTGGTCTAAGTTAGAATGGATTTTGTATTGGGCTGAAGTATAGCTGCGCCGCTTGCGGCAGCGCGCAGATTCACTGCAACGGGCACAGCGGCGGGCATGACCGCTATTGCTGCAACGCCAGCGGGCACCTGGCCTGTCTTGTGCCCGCCGCGGTCGAGCAGGCGGCCCGATACGCCCAGTTGGAAAAGCTCTTAGCCCAGTGCAACTCGCAACTCGCAACGCAGCATCGTGTGCGTGAGCGTGGGTGCTGGGCCGGCGTGATGCGGACACCGCCCAGTGGCTCTGGCAGGCGTTGCCCAAGCGCTACTGCCGCTACTGCTGGTCCTTCACCGACTTGTTCCCCGTCTACGCCCAAGCCTTGCCCGTGGATTCTTACCGCCCTTGCCCCAAAGGCGAATGCCAAACCAATATTGTCGAAGTTTTAAATTGCTCCTTGTGCCAGCGGTGCGGCCTGTTGGTGTGTAACTCCTGCTCGTTTAGCCAAGCTTTGCTCATGCACGCGGCGCGAATTATTCGTTTTTTCTTGACTTTAACCTATTGGTTTTAAATATCATCACTATAATATCGTTCAGCCATACCCCTGCCCTACTTGCACAAATACAAGTAAAAAAAGTTTAAAAAATACAATTGATTTTATACTATTATGTGCTGTGCATATCATCTTTTATTAATTCTTCTTGCAAAAGCTTAACGAAGAAGAAATTATGATAATCACCCGAGTTAATTACTCTAGGATTGTGCTATAACTCTAGTTTCTGAGTGACGCTTCTGTATCAGAAGTAACAAACGAGTACAAAGCAATAGCGATATCAATAGTGGGCAGAATCACCATACCAAAGCATATAAAAGTATAAAATTTCACTCATTTTTTAACTTTTTTATACTTTACTCGTTTACCAGATAACAAGTACTTACCTACTACGCCAAATGCCTAAACTTATAGACTACCCTCGGACCAGCTATACCGGCGCATGGGAACTAGCTGAAATAGTCGACGACACTGGTGGAAAGAGCTCCATTGAGACAGCAGCACGAAAGCTAAACCGCAAGGTCAGTGGATCTTTTAAAGCCATCATTGGTTCCGCTGTAAAATTCGGATTGATGACCAGCAAGCGAGAACTGTTGACCACCACTACCCTATTCAGACGCATTAAACATGCGTATGACAAAGCAGAAGAACTGCAGTTTCACCGAGAGGCTTTTCTTACACCACCATTATTTACGCAACTCTGCCGGAAGTTCCGTAATCGGGAACTTCCAGTACAGATGCTCGATGTAATGCTCATTAGAGAGTTCGGGGTGGAGGAAATCAACGCCCAGAACGTCGCGAAAGCCTTTGTAGATGGGTGCCGCATGTGTGGACTGCTTGATGAGCGAAACATCATCGCAGACATAGACGCCCTAAGCAATGCACGTGCCCCCAGACGCGAGATTGCCAGCACACCCCCCAATATTAATACCTTCACTGCTGCCCCAACGGCTCCTACAACCAACTCAGAGCATGTTGGGAAAAACGCAGCTCACAACTCAGCCATTGGGTTATTTACGCAGCCTGCTGAGTCGTTTATTCACACAGCAGCACCAGAATCTGAACGCACAAAGCCGAACCAGGACGTCATTGCCAATTTATTTGGGCTGTCAAACAGTGCAGATGAGAATTCAGAAATAACTCGCTCTCGTCTGACTCCACCGGCCCAGGATGCACACATACAACAGGCTTCTTCACCGGAGCTAAACACACCGGCCATCCCTACGGGCATAGTTAATACCAACACTCACACTACGCTACAACCTTCTAATACAAGTGTGTATCAAATGCAGATGAGCGGGCCTGGAGTAAATACCATCCTAGACATCACCGACGAGGCCGACCTGGCCATTGCCATTGCTATGCTGGAAAAGATTCGCCGGCAGCTGCGTGCGAATCAATAATTGATTAATTGACACGGCTAGGCTTGATGTGACTACAAGCTTAGCCGTGTCAAAATACAAGCTTAGCCGTGTCAAAATACAAGCTTAGCCGTGTCAAAATTTACCAGCCTCAGACCGTATCCTTACTTCTCGTTCAGATGGCGCGTGTTAGGCAACTTGTGCCGGTCCTGCAGCACCGTTATAACTTCGGCAAACGGCACCCCCGCTCCTACCAGCAATACAAGCAAATGGTAGAGCAAGTCTGCCACTTCTCCGGGCAAGGTATCGCGGTGGCCAGCAACAGCATCAATTACCGTCTCAACAGCTTCTTCGCCTACTTTTTGCGCAATTTTCGGCATGCCTTTCTGAAAAAGGGACACGGTATAGGAAGTAGGCGCGCGCTCTGGAAACTGGTGCCGCTCAACCACCAACTGCTCTAATTGCGCCAGAAAGCCCACCGCAACCGAGGGGGCTGCCAACTCATCGGGCTGCATAAAGCAGCTGGTAGTACCTCGATGACAGGTGGGACCGGCTGGTGTCGCCATAATCAGCACCGTATCGGCATCACAGTCAACATGCAGGCTATTTACCTGCAAGAAGTTGCCACTTTCTTCGCCCTTGGTCCACAGCCGGTTTTTCGACCGCGAAAAGAAAGTTACACGTCCCTCCTCTCGGGTTTTAGCCCACGACTCTGCATTGACATAGCCAAGCATGATAACCTGACCTGTAGCTGAATCCTGCACGATGGCGGGTGCCAGGCCAGTAACGGGGTCAAAACGGAGCGTATCAAGGGAAGCGGGCTGTGCGAACATCTACAGGTGAACAGGAAAATGAAGAGAAAGAGACGATTAAGGCCGCACAGCAATGCCAGCGGACTGTAAATAGCTTTTGAGAGCCGGAAGGGCCGTCTCGTTGAAGTGAAAAATGCTGGCGGCCAAAGCCGCATCAGCACCGCCCGCCATAAAAACATCCGTGAAATCTGACGGCTGACCCGCGCCGCCCGACGCAATAACCGGAACCGGCACGGCATCGGCTACGGCCCGCGTCAGTTCCAGCGCAAAGCCAGATTTGGTGCCGTCGTGGCTCATGGAAGTAAGCAGCAATTCGCCAGCGCCTCGCTCAGCTGCTTCGCGGCACCAGGCAACGGCTTCGCGGCCTGTGGCCGTGGTGCCAGCACGCGTCATCACCTGCCACTCGCCTGCTACCTGACGGGCATCAACGGCCACCACGATGCACTGCGAACCGAAGCGTCGGGCTAATTCATTAATGAACTCCGGACGGGCCAGGGCAGCTGAGTTAATGGAAACTTTGTCAGCGCCGCTCAAAAGCAATGCTTCCACATCAGCTACAGTGTTGATGCCCCCACCCACAGTGAAAGGAATATCAAGAACCCGGGCAATATTGCGCACCAGCTCAGTGAGTGGCTGGCGCCGTTGGTTCGTAGCTGTAATATCCAGGAAAACCAGCTCGTCAGCCCCTTCGAGCGCATAACGCTCAGCCAAAGACACCGGGTCGCCGGCATCGCGCAGTCCTTCAAATTGAATGCCTTTCACCGTACGTCCATCTCGGACATCAAGGCAGGGAATCAGACGTTTCTTAACCACGAACGAAGTACTTTAAAAGAGTGGGGTTGGCACGCAATTGCGCTAAACAAAGCGCTGTAAGTCTGCCAGGGCAATGCTGCCTTCATAGAGGGCTTTGCCGATAATGGCTCCGTGCATACCAATAGCAGCCAAAGCTTCTAAATCGGCGATAGTGGTGACGCCCCCACTGGCCACGAACCGGGCCGTTGGAAACTGCTGCACCAACTGCTGGTAAGTTGATTGGGAAGGCCCCTGAAGGAGTCCGTCCTTGCTTACATCGGTGCAAATGAACGTGGTGGCTCCCGCAGCCAGGTATTGCTCGATAAAAACGGTGAGCGTGAGCGTGCTTTGCTCAGCCCAGGCATTGATAAGAATGTGGGCACCTTTAAAATCGGCTCCCAGAAAGATGGCATCCGCACCATGGTTTGCCAGCCAACGCTTTACAATATCGGGTTGACGTACCGCCAAACTGCCTGCGGTGGCATGCTTCGCACCGGCATTCAGTACCTGAGCCAAAGCCTCATCGGTTTGGATACCGCCGCCAGCATCGATATCAAGGCTGGTACGTTGGGCAATGGCTTCGAGTACGGCCAAGTTAACTGGCTTGCCAGCACGCGCACCGTCGAGGTCGACCAGGTGCAGGCGACGCAGGCCGGCATCAGCGAAGCGTTGGGCGACAGCTACCGGGTCGGCATCGTAGGTGGTCTGGCGGGCAAAATCGCCGGCACTGAGGCGGACGCATTGTCCATTGATAAGGTCGATTGCGGGAATAATCTCCAAAACAGCAGCTATATTAAGTAGGTGTTAGAATGCCAGGAAGTTGGCTAGAATACGAGTGCCGACCGCACTGCTCTTCTCGGTATGGAACTGAACGCCGTGAAAATTGCGGTACTGCACTGCCGCACTAAATGCCGTGGGGTGAGTAGCCTGTGCGGTTGTGTAGTCACCTACCGGCGCATAATAGCTGTGCACGAAGTAAACGTGGTCGGCCTCCGTCAGCCCCTTAAAAAGGGGCCCGCGTAGCGCCTGCAGGTTGTTCCATCCCATGTGTGGCACTTTGTGCTCGGCATCGGGAACGAAGCGCTGCACCCGAAAGGGCAACAGGCCCAGCATGGGCGTATCATTTTCCTCGCTGTGCAAGCCTAGCAGCTGCATGCCCAGGCATATGCCCAAAAATGGCTGTGTCAAAGTAGGGAGCACCCGGTCGAGACCGGCTTCGCGCAAGGCCTGCATCGCCGAGGACGCTTCTCCTTCACCTGGAAACAAGACTTTGTCGGCGCGATGCAATACCTCGGGGTCGGAAGTAAGAGTAGGCTGGGCCCCAAGCCGTTCAAGCGCGAAAAGTACCGACTGCACATTTCCACCTTTATAGTCCACGACAGCAATTTCCATACAAGTACATATTTACCCAAATGGGTAATGTGAATCAATTTTACAAAATGCCTTTCGTGCTGGGAATTGCGCCGGACTCGTCCCGTTGCAGCGCCATTTTAATGGCTTTGGCAACCGCTTTAAAGATGGCTTCTATTTTATGATGCTCGTTGTCGCCCTGACAAGAAATGTTCAGGGTTGCCCGCGAGTTGTCGGTGAATGACTTAAAGAAGTGAAAGAACAGTTCGGTTGGCAGGTCGCCAACCCGTTCGCGTTTAAACTCAGCATCCCACACCAGCCAAGGGCGACCCGAAAAGTCAATTGCGGCCTGCGCTAAGGCTTCATCCATCGGCAGCAGGAAACCATAGCGAGCCAAGCCCCGCTTATCGCCCAGGGCCTGAGCGAAGGCTATGCCCAATGCCAAGGCAGTGTCTTCGACGGTATGATGTTCATCAATGTGCAAATCCCCTTTTACACTTATGTGTAAATCGACACCACTATGACGACCGAGTTGTTCCAGCATGTGGTCGAAGAATCCCAGCCCGGTGTGAATGTCACATTTACCAGAGCCATCCAAATTGAGTCGAATAGCAATCTGGGTTTCGTTGGTGTTACGCTCGATAACAGCGACGCGCGCCGGGTACCGGAGGAAACGATAGATTTCGTCCCAACTGGTGGTGGTGAGGGCAGCACGAGGGTCGGGCTCCCCTCCTATCAGGATGGCTTGACTACCGAGGTTCACGGCTAGTTGCACATCGGTAAGTCGGTCGCCGATGACGAAAGAGTTCGCCAGGTCATATCCATTGGCTGAGTCCAGGTACTGCGCCAACAGCGCGGTGCCGGGCTTGCGCGTGGCCAGGTTTTCATGCGGGAAGCTCCGGTCGACGTGTTCGGCAGCAAAATGCACCCCCTCGGTTGCCAGAATATCACGCATAAGCTGATGGGCAGGCCAGAAAGTGTATTCCGGGAAGCTAGCCGTGCCCAGCCCGTCCTGGTTAGTTACGAGCACCAACTCGTACTCGGGCAGCTCTCGGGCGATGCGTGCCAGGTTACTGATAGCGCCGGGTAAAAACTGGAATTTATCGGGCGTGAGGCCGTCGATTTGCTGGCTCGGCTGGGGTTCCACCAGAATGGTGCCGTCGCGGTCGATGAACAAAGCCTTTTTCAAATCAATCATCAGTAAGCGGTGAGAATTAAAGAATAGCTGGAACGTGGGTGCCCTTAATTTGTAGGCACTGCTGTTCCTATTTCGGCCAGCGCCTGTACCAATTGAGCATTTTCAGAAGCTGTACCGACGGTTAGGCGCAGGCAACCAGCACAACCGGGTTGAGTGGTACGGTTCCGAACGACAATGCCTCGGCTGCTTAGCTCATCGTACGCCGCAGTAGCGTCGACGTTGAAGCGAACGAGCAGGAAGTTGGCATCGGAAGGAAAAATGTGCTCGACGATGGGCAGTTGCGATAACTGCTGGCCGAGCCATTCGCGCCCCTGCAGCAATTCGGCGCGCATGCCGGGCAGTTGCGGCGCATTGGCCAGGGCGGCCAGCGCGTGCTGTTGGGTAGCTGCCGAAATGTTGTAGGGCGGCTTAATTTTGTTGAAGTAGCTGATGAGCGTAGGCGAGGCGTAGGCCACTCCAAGTCGTAGCCCGGCCAGTCCCCAGGCCTTCGAGAAAGTTTGGAGCACCACTAACCGCGGAAATTCGGTTAAGCGACTAATCCAGCTGAGAGCGTCGGCAAAATCTGCATAGGCCTCATCAACCACCACCAGCCCACGGAAATTTGCGAGAATGGTTTCGATGGCTTCCTGGGCCAGCAGGTTGCCGGTTGGGTTGTTGGGGGAGCATAAGAACACCAATTTGGCTTTGGAAGCCGCCAGAGTGGCTGCAGCATTGGCCGGCAACTGGAAATCGGCGGTGAGTGGCAGTCGCTTCACCCGCACATCGTTCAGGTTGGCGGCTACCTCGTACATGCCATAAGTAGGCGGGCAAATAACGATGCTGTCCTGCCCTGGCGTGCAGGTAAGGCGCACGAGCAGGTCAATGGCCTCATCCGAACCATTGCCAAGAAAAATCTGGTCTGGGCTTACGCCCTTTATAAGGGCCAAATCTGCTTTGATAGCGCGCTGGTGCGGGTCGGGGTAGCGACTAAAATCGTCGGGGCCTACCGAGCCCAGGCTGTTTTCATTGGCATCGAGCATCACCGGGGCTAAACCTTCGAATTCATCACGGGCCGAAGAGTAGGCCTGCATGCGCTCAACACTAGGTCGAATGAGGCCAGCGTACGGGTTTGCGGGTTTTGCCATTAGTGCAGTGCCATTAGATGCACTTCCTGCGGCCAGGGAAGCCAGCCGAACCGTAACGGCGCGAGCATGAGCAACGAGGCCCTCAGCTTCGGCCATGGTTTCCACAACCGGACCAATGGCTTGCAACCCCACCGACGACAAACGTTGGAAGGTAATTTTCTTCACGAACGAATCGAGCGACACGCCGCTGTATTGCCGGGCATAGCCGCTGGTGGGTAGCGTGTGGTTGGTCCCTGAAGCATAGTCGCCCACAGCCTCGGGCGTGAGATTTCCCAGGAATACCGAGCCGGCGTTGGTTACCTGCGTAGCCTGAGCGTCGGCGTTATCGGTGGCTATTATCAGGTGTTCAGGAGCGTACTGGTTCGAAAAGGCCAGCATGGCCGCCGCATCGGGCAGCAGAATGGCCCGGCTATTTTCCAGGGCCTGGGCGGCTACTTTGCGCCGTGGCAGGGTCTCCAACTGGCTCAATACTTCGGCCTGCACTTTCTCCAGCACTTCCTGCGAGTCGCTGAGCACAATTACCTGCGAGTCGGGCCCGTGTTCCGCCTGCGAGAGCAAGTCGGCAGCCACAAAAGCCGGATTGGCGCTGGAGTCGGCAATAACAAGGACTTCCGAAGGGCCGGCCGGCATATCGATGGCCACGCCGTACTCGGCCGCGGCTAGCTGCTTGGCGGCGGTGACGTAGCGGTTGCCAGGGCCGAAAATCTTGTCAACGGCTGGTACAGAGGGCGTGCCCAGGGCTAAGGCAGCCACGGCCTGTGCTCCGCCAGCCTTCACGACTTTATCAATGCCCAGCAGTTGGGCAACAAATAAGATAACCGGGCTAATGGAACCGTCGAGTTGCGGCGGAGTACACACCACTACCTCGGGGCAACCGGCCAGGCGGGCTGGCACACCCAGCATCAGCAAGGTGCTGAACAAGGGCGCGGTACCGCCGGGTACGTATAACCCCACGCGTTGCACGGGCACCGAACGCCGCGAGCAAACGACACCGGGCATGGTTTCGAGGCGGATTTCGGGCTCCCGCTGGGCGGTGTGGAAGGCTTCGATATTGGCCTTAGCCTGGCGAATGGCCGCCTGAAGTTCGGCTGGCACCTGCGCAATTGCCGCTGCAAATTCTGCTTCCGAAACCAGCAAATTGGTTAGCGTGGCTTTGTCAAGCTCTGCCGCAAGCTGGCGCAGGGCGGCGTCTCCACCGGCGCGAACCTGCTCAAAAATAGCGCGAACACGAGCGGCGACCTGGGGGGCTTCGCCCGCTGCGGGGCGTTGCTGGAGTGAGGGCCAGGTTTCAGGGGCGGGATTGGGAATAAACTGCATGGCGGGGCGGCTAGGCAATCATTTTCTCGATGGGTAACACCAGAATGCCCTCGGCCCCAACGGCTTTGAGCTGGCTGGTGATGTGCCAGAAGTCGTCTTCCTGCACTACCGACTGCACCGATACCCACCCGGCTTCGGCCAGCGGCGTAACGGTGGGCGACTTAATGCCGGGCAGCAGCCGGCGTACTTCTTCCAGCGCCGAAACCGGGGCATTCAGCAAAATGTACTTGCTGCGCTTGGCCCGGCGCACGGCCTGCATCCGGAACTGCAGTTGGGCCAGCAGGTCGGCCTGCTCGGCGCTCAGATTGGGCTGGGCAATGAGCACGGCCTCGGAACGAAACACGGTTTCTACCTCGCGCAGGCCATTGCCCAGCAGCGTCGAGCCGCTGCTCACGATGTCGCAGATAGCCTCGGCCAGCCCAATGCTGGGCGCAATCTCGACGGAGCCGCTAATGGTGTGCAGGTGGGCCTGGACGCCATTTTCGGCCAGGTAACGGCCCAGAATGTTGGGGTACGACGTCGCAATATTTTTGCCCTGCAGCGCTTCCACCGAGGCATAAGCATCGGCCCGGGGCACGGCCAGGCTCAGGCGGCACTTGCTGAAACCGAGGGGTTCGACTTCGAGGTTGGGGTAGCCGGCTTCCACCAGCACATTCTGGCCCACAATGCCAAGGTCAGCGACGCCGTCCTGCACGTACCCGGGAATGTCATCGTCGCGCAGAAACAGGATTTCGAGCGGGAAATTGGTCGCTTCGGTTTTGAGCTTGTAAGAGCTGCTGATGAAGTTGATGCCGCATTCACGGATGAGGGCGAGCGAGTCCTCGCTGAGGCGACCGGACTTCTGAATGGCTAAACGGAGCATGAATTGGGTAAGTAACCGGGAACGCGACGCAGAAGGTCGCGAAAGACTAAGCAGGCAACGACGGCCTGTTGTTTGACTTCCCGGAAATAAAAAGGTGTGGCGGGCAGCTGGCAAGCCCCCGAACGCGGCGGTGGAGACTCGGGCTACCGGTGCTGAATTAGCACCCGGCGCACAGCCCGGCCTCCCACAGATGGTGGTGATGGTGGACACCCGCAACGGCCTGGCCGCCCACCAGCGGGGCAGCAGCAACAGCACAAATTACAGCGGGGAATAGGGTCATCGGGTGCAAATGTAATACGAATATGCCAGTGGTGCCATACATGGGCACAATTTTATTGGTCCGGTAATACCACAGGGCAGCGCTAAATTTTTTTTTTAGCAAGGCCAAAAACCAAGCAGGGGCTAGAAACGTGCAATCAGACGCAGGTTGATGAGGCGCTGCGAAAGGTAGTTGGGCACCGAATAAGTCACGCCGTTTACATCCTGCAGGTAGCTGTAGCCGCCCACATTGTTTGCCCCCAACACGTTCAGGATTTCCAAGCCCAGCCAGAGGTTATCGAAGCTGTAGAAATGTGCTTTCGCTGCGCCGGTGTTTTTCAGGCCAATAACTTTGGAGAAACCCAGGTCAACGCGCTTGTAGCTGCGTACCAGGGCGTCGGTCCCCCGCAAATCGGGCTGGTTGGGCGGGCTGAATGGCAGGCCCGAGCCAAACACCAGGTTCACGTATCCCCGCACCGAAGGGTTATTGGGCAAATGGTCCTGGAAAAAAATGCCCACGTTCAGGCGCTGGTCCTGCGGCCGGCGGATGAATCCTTTGGACTCGCGGCCAATGGTTTTGCCAGCGGCATCCAGCACATTGGCTGAATCGCCGGCCACGTTTTCCTGCGTGGTGAGGATGCCCAGGCTGAACCAGGACTCCGCTCCTTTCACGAACTCGCCGCTGAGCCGGGCATCGAAACCGGCAGCGTAGGCGCGGGCGTTGTTCTTGCCGAAGTAGCGCAGCCGTACGTTGTCGACATCATAAGGCACCACGTCGGTAAGGTACTTGTAATAGACTTCGCTCGTGAACTTGAACGGCCGCCCGAACCCCTGGAACGTCACATCCTTGCCCACGATGAAGTGGTAGGATTTCTGGGCGCGCAGCTCCACGTTCAGCTGGCCGGTTTGCACCAGCGGCTGGGTAGGGTTGCTGCGCTCGCCGGCCTGGGTGCGCAGCTCGCGGTAGAAAGGCGGCTGGTAGTACACGCCCACGGCTGCTTTCAGGGAGCGGTTGGGATGGCGGCGGCTGATTTGCGAGAACTGCACCCGCGGGCTGATGACGAGCTGGCCGTTGGTGGTCCAGTAGTGGGCCCGGGCGCCGTAGGTTAGCGTGCGCAGCGAGTCGAGGTTCCAGGTATCCTGCACGAAGCCCTGGCTGCGGGTGCTGAGCAGGCTCAAATCGGAAAGCAGGCGCGTGCGCCGGGCGTCGGGTACGAAGTCGGCCGAGTCGGCGTAGCTGTATTCGTCGAGGCGGTCAGCAATTTTCTCGCGACCAATTTTAGCTCCCCACCGCACGGTGTGGTTGGTGACGGGCGCCCACCGTCCCCGGGTTTCGGCGGTGAATATGCGGGCCGTGAGGTTGTTGCGGGAATGCTTGAATTCGGACCCCAGGTCCCGCTCGCGCACGGCCTGATTGAAATCGCGCGAGCTTGGGTCGCGGTTGATTTCGGCAAACCGATACGCCGCTTCCACGTCGCGGTACTCGAACTCGCGCGAAATCAGCGCCGAGCCCAGCAACTCTACTTGCAACCGGGAGGTGAAATCATGCTTCAGGTTGAGGCCGCCCTGATAGGTATCGAACTGCATCCGCTCGCGGCCGCCGTAGCCAATAAACACCCGCGTGAGCTGGTTGACGCCGGTTGAGAACGTCGACTCGCCGGTTTCGGGCGAGAAGCGGTAGTCGTTGTGCGCCACCACGCCCATCAGGCCCAGGGTGGTGCGCTGCAAGTCATCCTTGCGGCCCAAGCCAATGTTGACAAACGCCTGCGCATCGTAGAAAGTCGGGTTGTAGCCACCCTGTGCCTGCCTCAACGAGCTAAGTACGTATTGGGCATTTTTGTAACGTACGCCGGCCAGGTAGCTCACCCGACCATTGGCCGAGCGGGCCTCGGCATGAGCAGCCCCGCCCACCAGGCTAGCTGTGATGGAGGCCGCAAACTTCTCAGGGGTTTTGTAATCCACGCTCAGCACCGAAGCCAGCTTGTCGCCATACTTAGGCTGCCAGCCGCCGCTGCTAAACTCCACCTGCTTCACCAAATCGGCGTTGATAAAACTCAGGCCTTCCTGTTGGGCCGAGGTGACAAGAAATGGCCGGTAAATCTCGAAGCCATTCACATACACCAGGTTCTCATCGTAGTTGCCGCCGCGCACGTTGTAGGTGCTGCTCAGCTCGTTGTTCGACATTACGCCGGGCAACGTTTTTAGAATAGCATTGAAATCGCCGAACGGCGACGGAATTTCCTTCGCTTGGCGCGGGTCGATGCGGGTAAGACTCACTTCCTCGCGGGTATCGCCCTGGCTGCCGCGGGCCGTAACTTTTACCGTGCCAAGGGCTTTGGTGTCGAGGCGCATGGTCAGGCGCAGGGCCCGGTTAGCATCGGCTGGCAGGCGCAAAGACTGGCGGATGGGTAGGTAACCCAGCCGGCGCACCACCAACACCAGGGTCGTGCCAGAGGCTGGTGCGGCCACCCGAAGGCGAAAGCTGCCGTCGGCGGCGGTATTGGCACCAGTAGTCTGGCCTTCAACTGCCACAGCGGCAAGCTCCAGGGGCTGCCCGTTGGTATCGCGCAACGTGCCAGTAATGGTGTATTCGCCTGGGCTAACAGCAGCGTTTTCGCCCGGATTCTGCGCGTGGGCTGGCAGCGTGGCCAGCAATAGCGGCCCCAGCACAACCGTGCCGACCAGCAGCCAGCGTCCTGAAAATGGGAGAGATGAATGCGGCATCGGGGGCCGGGTCGGCATAGCGGGTAATTTCACGAAGCAGAGAACGAAGAGCCCGCGCACCTATTGCCGCCGGGTGGAGACCTCGGTGCCTATTTCCAATCCGGCCAAGTGCTCGCGCAGGCGGGCCAGCGTGGCTACTGGCCCTTCTGGGGCGCTAAACACAAAGTTGCCCGCCACCAGCACGTCGGCGCCGGCTTCCACCAGCGGGCCGGCATTGTCCATATTCACACCTCCATCCACTTCAATCAGCGCCTCGGAGCCGCTGTCGAGCAACAGCTCTTTGAGCATGGCCACTTTTTTCAGGGTGTTCGGAATGAATGCCTGCCCGCCAAAACCGGGGTTAACCGACATAATCAGCACCACGTCGAGGTCGGCGGCGATGTCTTCGAGCAGGGCCACGGGCGTGTGGGGGTTCAGGGCGACGCCGGCCCGGCACCCCAGCTGCTTGATTTGCTGCACCACGCGGTGCAGGTGCGGGCAGGCCTCGTAATGCACCGTGATGCCACTGGCTCCGGCATCCCGAAACGCGCTCAGGTAGTGCTGCGGCTCCTCAATCATCAAATGCACGTCGATGGGCTGCTTGGCATAGCGGGCCACGGCTTGCAGCACGGGCAGGCCAAACGAAATATTCGGCACAAACCGGCCATCCATCACATCGAAGTGCAGCCAGTCGGCAGCGCTGTTGGCCAAGAGTTCGGTTTCGGCTTGCAGATTGGCTAGGTCAGCGGCCAGAAACGAGGGGGCCAGCAACGGAGCGCGACGAGTTGTATTCATGGGCACGAAGATACAGCCACCCGCCACACTCCCCGAATGCCGTCTGGCTCTACTTTTGTGGCCGTCCGAGGCTACACATTTCACTCCCGGCCTCGGCTTACTGCTCAAAATCCATTACTAATTACCTTAACGTGCCTCACCTCGTTCCGCTGCTCATTCGCGGCATCAACAACCTCTCCGATGCCCGCTACTGCGCCGGCATGGGGGCCGACAAACTCACGTTTGTGCTCGACCCCGCGCTGCCCGGCCACCTCGATGCCAAGGCCATGAAGGAGCTGGCCGGCTGGGTGGCGGGGGTTGAACTAATTGGTGAGTTCGACCAGCTTAGCGCCGAAAATATTAATGCGTTATCAGCTGAATGTTCCCTTGATGCAGTGCTGCTCCGCTCCTACCGTACGGAGGATGAGCTAGCCGAAATTGCGCCGCCGGTTTACCTAGAACTCAACGCCGATGGGCTTGCGGTCGGGTCAGTTCTGCTGCCGTCAGCGCCGGTTGGGTTTGTGGTTGAACTATCAGATAATTCATCGAGCGAAGCCCCTAGCGCACTGGTAGCGCTGGCTGCTCAGGGACGGTTGTGGCTGGGTCCTGGCCTGCATCCAGAACGGGCTCGTGCCCTGGCCACCCAGCTGCCGCTAGCCGGTTTGTCCTTTCCTTCGGGCAATGAAGTAAAGCCCGGGCTCCGCGATTTCGACCAGCTCGAAGCCGTTTTTGAAGCGCTGGAGATGGAATAATTTGGGTGCATAGAGAGCAGAGAAGCATCTGAAAGACCCTGAATCGAAGGTTCTCAGATGCTTTCCTTGTTTATGCACAACCCGCGCTTACTACCAGACAAAAAACTGAAAGACTAGCTGACCCGGAAGCGCACGTATTTGATGGGTACCCCAATAGCGCGGTACTTTCCTTCAAAATTTGTTTGAATTGCCTGCGCTTCCGTAAACTCAGCGTCGGTTTCCGCATACAAATCGCGGGTAAACCGCTCCACTACTGCCCCGGACCGGGCGGCAAGGACTTCGAGGGTGTATTCGAAAAGACCTTCGTTATCAGTCTTTAAGTGGAGCAATCCACCGGCAGTTAACAATTGTTCATACAGCCCCAGAAAGCGTGGGGAGGTAAGCCGGCGCTTAATGTCGCGGTCGCGTGGCCGGGGGTCGGGAAAGGTTATCCAAATTTCGTCCAGTTCGCCGGGGCCGAACTGCGCCGCCAGTGCTTCGGCGCGCATCCGCACGAAGCCCACATTCCTCAGACCCATTTCGGTGGCCCGGGCACTCCCCCGCCAGATGCGCTCCCCCTTGATGTCGAGCCCCAGAAAATTGCGGGCCGGGTGGCGTTGGGCCAGGCCCACGGTGTACTCGCCTTTGCCACAGCCAACTTCCAGCGTAAGTGGGTGAGGCTCCCGGAAAAAATCGGTGCGCCAACGGCCGCCCAGTTGTTCGTATTCGGGTTTACCCGGTTCAATGATGTCGGGGCGGGTAGCGTTGTCGTGGAAACGCTGAAGCTTAACGCGGGCCAAAAGCAGTAGTTAATGAGGGGTTTACAAATGCCCGTCGCCTCTTTTTTTCAAAGCCGAAGGCCCGGGCCAGCCTCAAAATTACGATGCCCGCCGCTTAACCAGGGTCATAAAGCTCGGCTACCTCAGCCACCACAAAGGTGCTGCCTCCGATAAACACGACATCGTGCGGCCCAGCGGCCGCCCGAGCGGCTGCCACAGCAGCTGTTACCGACTCGTATGCTTGCCCACGCAGTCCAGCCTTACGGCCCTGTTCGGCCAACTCGGAAGCTGGCAACGCACGCGGAATAGCAGCGGCACAAAAGTAAAAATTAGCCTCAGCAGGCAGCAGGGTCAGCACAGCAGGCACGTCCTTGTCGTTCACCGTGCCGATGACCAAATGTAAACACTGGTGTGGAACGCGTTGTAGCTGATTCATTACCATGCGCAGGCCAGCTTCGTTGTGGCCGGTGTCGCACACAACCAGTGGCCGTCGCCCAATTACACTCCAGCGTCCGCGCAGGCCGGTAAGCTGGGTTACTTGCCGCAAACCGGCGCGCACCGCCGCCTCTGTAATGCGGAAACCTTGGGCGCGCAACTCGTCAAGGGTAGCCAATACGCCGGGCAGGTTCAGCTGCTGATAGTCGCCGGGCAGGCCTAACTCCGCATTGGGCAGGTATAGGCGGCCGTGTTGGCGCAGGGCCAGCGGCCGCAAGCCCGTTTCGGGGTCGCCCTCGGCGGTGAAGCTGGCCTGGTAGATTTCATCGGCAAAGACCAGATGAGCCAGCTTTGCGGCCGCTTCGCTGCGGAAAACTTCGGCCACTTCGGGCTGCATTTGGCTTATTACCACTGGCACACCGGGCTTGATAATCCCAGCCTTCTCCCCTGCTATTTCAGGCAGCGTGTTGCCCAGCAACGCTTGATGGTCGTAGCTGATGTTGGTGATGAGTGAAACCAGCGGCGTGATGATGTTCGTGGAATCAAACCGACCTCCAAGCCCTACTTCGACCACGGCCACATCCACGCGCTGCTCGGCGAAATAGGAAAAGGCCAGTGCCACGCACATCTCGAAAAAAGATGGCTGCACCTGCTCGAACAAGGGCCTCCACTTGGTTACCCATTGCACCAGGTATTCCTGCGACAGCTCGCGCCCGTTCACCCGGATGCGCTCGGTGAACTCGCGCAGGTGCGGGGAAGTGTAAAGGCCCACTTTGTAACCGGCCGCTTGCAGGACTGCTGCCAGCAGGTGCGAACTGCTGCCCTTGCCATTGGTACCGGCCACGTGCACGCTCCGGAACCCGTGCTCAGGGTGTCCCTGCGCTTCGGCCAAGGCTATTGTATTACCGAGCCCTTTTTTGAAGCCAGCCGCACCCACTCGCTGGAACATGGGCAACTGCTCGTAGAGATAGGAAAGGGTTTCGGCGTAGGTCACAGGTAGCAAGTCTTGAAAGTTGAAAGCCCCAAATTACAGCACAGTGCACCGTCGGCCCATAAAAAGGCCCGCAACCTTGCTGTAGGTTGCGGGCCTTTTTATGGGGGTTACGCGGATTAGCGCACCGAGATTTTAAACGTATAGAACCCGGTAGCACCTCCCGTGGCACTATTGGTCTTCACAAAGTTGGCATCAAGCAGCTTATCGCGGCAAAGCTTTTCCTGAGCCGGCGATACGTTGCCTGACACTTTGGAAACCGACTCTACTTCTCCATCCGAAGAAATCTTAATCTTGAAGCGCACCACGCCGGAGTTATCATCGATGGCCTGCACCACAGGTGTACTCTCAAATCGCCATCCGCTCATTTCAAGGCCGCCGCTGCCGGGGCTGCTCCCCGTGCCACCACGGCCCCCAGCGCCGTACAGGGCTTTGGCGTCGAGCGAGCCGTTGGGGTCGCCCTGGTCGCCGGTAGTACCGGGGCGGTCGCCGTTGTTGTTGCCTGTAGGCACATTGCTGGTGCCGTTCACCCCATTACCACCACCGGTGGCATTGCCTTTGGGAGCAAATGTTACGGCTACTTTGCGCGGCATACGCGGGGCAGGTTTCACTTCCTCCTTGGGTGGAGCAGGCGTTTCAACAGGAGTTTCCGAAACTGGGCTTTCTTCGGCGTCGCTGGTGATGATTTTCTCCTGCGCGGGTGGAGTGGGGTCGGGCGTAGCCGTGGCCACGGGGCGCGGTTGCGGGTCGGGGCTGGCTTTCGGCGGGCGGCTGTCTTCGCGGTTGGGCGAGTTATTGGCCGGAGCCATGCTCTGAATATCGCCCGAGCCCGCTTCATCGAGACCGTAGTTTAGTTCTACGCCATCTCCGCCCAACGTTGCCAGCGGCGGGTTGGGCCCATGAAAGTGCGTGAACAAAAACAGCAGCAGCAGCAGCCCGTGCACGATCAGGGTGCCAATCAGGGCTTCGCGGCGATGCGGTTCGGGATAATCAATGGCCATTTTCGGGGAGGAATGAAGAATGAGCAATGAAGAATACAAGACTAGAAACAAAGAATGTTGCTACTCGTTCCTCACGCCTGCTTATTTACCGGCTGCCTGCTGGGCTTGCGTGGCCATTACCATTTTCAGCTTGAGCCGGTTGCCAATTTCCAGAATATCAACCAGCTTCTGTACGTTCAATGAGTTGTCGACGCGCAGCACCACCGTGGGCTGCTCGCTGGTAGGCGTGGTTGGCCCTACCAGTGCCACCAACTCCGACTCCACCGCCGATGGGTTCACCGGCTTCTTATTCACGAAGTAGGTTCCAGCCGCATCAACTGATATGGTGATGGGCTGCTTCATTACTTGCTTGCTCGACTTTGCGTTTGGCAAGAGCAATTTGATGACGTTGGGGTTCACCAGCGTGGAAGCAATCAGAAAGAACAACATCAGGAAGAACATGATGTCGTTCATAGCCCCGGTTTCGACGTGCGAAGTGAGACGATGACGGCGGGAAAGATTCATTCTTTTTAATGAAGAATGCGGAACGAGGGACGAGGAATGACGGAGTTGGCCGAAACCACTTCTTCATTCCTCATTCCTCATTCTTCATTGATTAGTTATCCTGCAGAATGTCCATGAACTCGATGGCCGAGTTCTCCATGCGAAACACCATGCGCTCAACCAGAATGCTGAGCCAATGGTAGCCCACGTGGGCGATGATGCCGACAATAAGGCCAGTAGCGGAAGTCACAAGCTTCACGTAGAGGCCATCGGCCACCTGCGGAATGCCGAACTCCTTGGTCGCGGCAATTGAATAGAATATTTTGATAACGCCGATGATGGTACCCACGAAGCCAATCATGGGCGCAATGCCGGCGATGATTCCTAGGATACTGATGTTCTTTTCAAGGCGGGCAATTTCAATCTTGCCCACGTTCTCCACGCTCGTCTCGATTTCCTTGAGTGGCAGGCCGATGCGGCGCAGGCCTTTCTCAACCATTCGGGCCAGTGGCGAGGCAGTTTGGGCGCAAAGCAGTTTGGCGCCGGCTAGGTCACCCTTTACCATAAGGGCACGGATGTTGGCCATGAACGAGTCCGGGTCGCCAGCGGCTTTGCGGATGGTGAAGTAGCGCTCGAGAATGATGTAGAGCGAGAGCAGCGACAGCGCTACCAGCGGAATCATAATCAAGCCCCCCCGCATCAGCAGGTCGATAACCGGAACGTCGGCGGAGGCAATGGGAGCAGCAGTGGCGGCGGTATTGAGGGTATCGGCAGCGGTGGGAACCACTTGCAGGAGGAATACGGACATGCGGTCGATTAATATTTCAGCGTAATGTAGTCGCAGCGCGTGCTCAGGCGCAAGCGCTGGGCCTCGCGCTGGGCCGAGGCCTGGTCGGCAAAGTCGCCGGCCGTAAGGCGGAAATACCGCGTACCAAAATGCGGCAGGATGATGCGGGCCGTGTGGCCAGCCCGGAGCAGGTTGCGGCGGCCCGCTTCGGCCCGGGCCAGGCTGGTGTAGGCTCCGGCAATAACGTAGAAACGACCCGTACGGGTTTTAATTGTGCTGCTGTTGATGACTACAGCCTTGCGCGGCGCGGCCACCACTGCCGGCGCAGCCATTGTGGCTACAACTTCTGCCGGCTCAGCAGCGGCAGCCTTCGCTGAGCTAATTGGTGCGTTGGTTGACCCAGTTTCGGCACGCACCACCGGCGCTTTACGCACTGGTGTATCTGTGAGGTCGCTTGATGAGCCCATTTCGGGAACTGCGGGCGGCGTTTCGGCAATGGGCGTTAGCCCCTCAGTGGCCTCTGGCGCTGGGCGACCAAAGTCGTGCTGGCCCAAGGCAGCCTGTTGAGGCTCGGCTGCAACCGCGGGCGTGGCAGCGCGGCGTTGCGCCCACTCCCATTTTGGCACCGACGTACGCAGGGCCGTGGGCAGGTACCCAGCTTTGAGGGCCACCTGGTAATTAGCAATCAACAGCAGGCTAACAGCTACCGCGATGATGCTGGCAGGCACGAAGCGGGCCAGGCGGGTGCGTGCGCCGCGCAACACGGGCTGCGGCAACTTGCGACTTTCGCCGGTGCGCACCGGGCGGGCGGCCAGTTCGGGCAGGCCGAACGAGGAAGCAAGCAGGTTATCGGTACCCGTGTACTCAAAGGCGAGTCCACGGCCGGCGGCGCGACGGAAAATGCCAATACCCGGCAGCTCGGTGCGGTTGTTCTCGTCAAGCTCCTGGTGCAAGCCGGCCACGGCCGCACGCACCCGCTCACGCGCTTCGGCAATGGGCAAGCCCAGGTGCTGGCTCAGGGCATCAACCAGCAGCCCATCGTTGCGCGTGAGGGCTTGGTTGAAGGCAACAAGTTTGGTGGGTGGGCTCAGGGCCTGCCGACCGGGCTGGGCCCGGGCCGGCGATACATCGGCCACGAGTCCGCCAAAGTCCGGAATAATCACGCAGTCGTGGTCACGGAGCAAAGGACGGATGTGGTCGGCGAGATGCATTGTATCAGCGAAAAGTATAGTGTTAAAAGCCGGGAGTTATCAGGCTTAAGCTTACTACTTTAAAAGCAATAAAGCGTTTCACCTTCAACACTCAACACTTAACTTAGAAAGTGTAGGTAGCCCCGCCCAGTACGTTGATGCCCTTCACCGGATACCCATAGAAGCGCTGATACTGTCGGTTGACGAGGTTGTTACCCATCACAAAGATGGATATTTTTGGCGTAATGCGGTAGTCGGCGCGCAGATTCAGGTCGATAACCGGGTCGGTGGCGCGGTAGAAATCGGCGGTGCGCACCGCGCTAGGCGTGGCCGCCGGCCGGTAGCTGATGCCATAGCTCGCCGAGTAGAAGTAGCCTTCGACGCCGAGCATCAGCTTATCGAACACGTTATAGGTACCGAACACGGAGCCCTGAAACTCGGGCCGGTGAAAAGGCGCCGGGAGGTTTTTGAGCGTGTACGTATTATAGTCCATGCGCGTGCCGATGCGGAATTTTTCAGCGGCATTGTATAGCAGTTCGCCGTGCAGGTTCAACACGGTGGTGCCTTGCCTATCATACACTAGGTCGAAACGCGTAGGGTCGATGGGGTTATTGAGGTAGAAGTACAGGTTGCGGTCGCGGGCAAACGTGGCGCGGGCATTGAATTCCAGGCCCCGAGCCGGCGTCGATGTAAAGCCAGCGTAAATGGTGGGCCCGCGATGCGTGTCGGCTACATTCAGTCCACGGTTGAGCCAGGGGTTCTCGGTGCTCAGGTCGTAGCGGGTTACCCGCTGAATAGCCCCGCCCAAGCCGGCGTACACCATGAATTTTTCAGGCTCAATGGTGTAGCCCAAACGGATTGCAGGATAGGCGCTGGTTTTGCTCACGTTGGTGGTGGTATCGCTGGAATAGCCCAGCGTGGCCCCCACCGTCACGGCAATGTTATTCTTCAGGAACTCGTAGGCTGGCGTGGCCTGTACAAACGTGCGCGTGCGAGTAAGCGAAGCCGGGTTGGGATTGCCCGTTGTGGGAGCCGCCTGGTCTTTATCCGAAATAAACGAGGCATCAGCGGCTACGGTAATCCTACTGGATTCGCTGAGAGCGTACCCAACTTTAGCGTTCAGCCGCACATCGTTTTCGGAAGCGGCAAAGTTGTCGGCCCAATAGCGGTACCCAATGCCCGCATCATAGGTCAGCACCTGCTCGGGGTCGCGGTTATGGGCGTAGGCCTTCACGGCGAAACGGCTAAAAATCTGCTTGATATCGGCTGACTCGGGCGTGGTTACGGGACTGGCATTGGCGGCTTTCTCGTAGCCGTAGAAATTATACCGCTCACGGCCAAAGTCCAGCGTGGCTCCGAACGCCCCGGTGCCCCGGTACAGCTCACCCATCAGGTGGGCGCTGTTTTCGGACATACGCGAATTTTTGCCATCTACCGGCCCCTGGATGGAGCTGATATGCTTGATGTCCAAACCATAGGCGTGGTCGGTGTTGCGGGTGCTGTGAAAGTAGCCGCGCCCGTAAAACGTGCCATAGTTGCCGATGCCAAGCTTTACAAGGTTGCCAGTGAGCGGCGTGGGTTCCTCGGCCCGAATGGTGAGCACTTTTACCGATGGGGCGAGGCGGTTGGCGGGCAAGCGGAAATCGGGAAAGGTATACGCCACCTTGCGCTCGACTTTGGGCGGGGCGGGCAGCTTGATTTTCTCGTAGTTGCGCGTAGCTTCGGGCAGCAGATTCACCCGTTCCTTCACAATCTCAATCTCGGCTTCTTCAATCTGCCCAGTGCGCTTTTTGGGGGGCTGGGTCTGGGCAGCGGCCGGAGCCAGGCCGCCGGCCAGCACAGCGGCCAGCACCAGCCCAGCGGCAGAGCGCGGACCAGTATGTGAAGTAAGTATCGACAAACGCTTCATCAGCAGGGAGGTTTCAATGAAAAAAGGCACCGCGGCTAGCGCTGGGTGGTGTCGGCCGGGGCAGTGGTGTTGCCGCGCAGGTTGGTGCGGGGCACGGTGGTTTTGCCCTTGGCCGGAGCAGTCGTCGGCTTGGGGGGCGCAGTAGCAGAAGAGGTTGGTTTCGCGGGAGCCTTGGTAGGAGCTTTTACCGGGGCTTTCACCGGCGGCTTTTTGGTTGGGGCCGGCTCGGTGGTTTCGTCCGGTTGGTCAGCGCCGAGGGTCTTGAGGCGCTGCTTTGCGGCCTCCAGGATTTCGGGCACCGGGAAATTGTTATCGATAAGCGAGTTCAGCGTACCTCGTGCCTGAAAATTATCGCCTTCGGCGGCATAGATGTCGGCCACCAATAGGAAGGCTCGGCCCAGCCACAGGGAGTAGCTGCTGAAGTCAGAGTTCACCTTCAGGGCAGCGGCTTTGGCTTCTTCGGTTTTCTTCTGCTTGAAGAGGGTTTCGGCCAGATAGTATTGCGCTTCGGCCCCGTTGATGTCGTTGGGTGCAGCAGCAACCGCTGCCGTGAGCTCGGTAGCAGCCTGGTCGAGTTGGTCGGTGCGCAGACTGGCTTTGCCTAAATAGAGCAAAGCAGCGTTGGTGGCGTTGGCAGTAGCGCCGGCCTGGGCGCGCAACTCCTCGGCTACCCGGCGGGTACCGGGGTAATCGGCGCTTTCGTAGAGGCTGCGCATCTGACCCAGCGTAGCGTTGGCAACCTCGCGGCGGTTGGTGCTGGCCCCGCGCAGACGCTCGTAAAGCTTGGCGGCGGCCGCGTAGTTTTTGTTCTCGAATTCGAGGTCAGCCAAACGGCCAACAGCGCGGTTCACAAATTCGGACTTGCCTTCCTCAACCACAGCGCGCAGACGGGTAAGGCCCTGCTGACGGTCGCCGGTTTTCAGGTAAGCATCGGCCAGGAAGAAGCGGGCATCAGCACCAAGTGCCGACTGCGGGTACTGCTTCAAGTAAGACTCCAGACGCAGAATGGCAGGCTGGTATTTTTCAGACAGATACAATGACTTTGCCGCTTCGAATTCCACGCTTTCGGTGGCTTTGCTGTCGGGGTTCTGGGCCTTAAAAGAAGCCAGTGAGGCATCAAATTCTTCGGTGCGGCCAAGGGCGGTGAGGCTTTCCTGCAGGCTGTATAAGGCCTGCGAGGCGGCCTCGCTCCGCGGATAATTCGTGAGCACGCGTTGGAAGTCGGCCACGGCTTTGTCCTGCTGCTGCAGGTTTGCATAGGCTACACCGCGCTTCTGCAAAGCCTGAGGAATAAGCGGGCTGTTGGGCCGGTTATCAATCAGCTTCGAGAAGCCCGCGACGGCCGGCTGGTAGTCGCCCGCCTCGAACGACAGCTGGGCCTGCTGGAACACTGCATCCTCAGCATAGCGCGAGTTGGGGCTGGTTTTGAGCAGCGCGGCGAGCGTGCTGCTGGCTTCGTCGCGGCGGCCCATGGCGCCCAGCGTGCGCCCTTTTTGGTAATAAGCGTAATCCTTGTCGGCGGCGTTGGCCTGAATGACTTTGTCGTACAGCGACAGGGCCTGCGGGTAGGTTTTGGCTACGTAATAGGTATCGGCCAAGCGCAGCGTGGCATCGTAATAGTTGATGTCCGACGGCTTGGCATCGGTATCGTTCAGGAAAGCCTGGAACTGCGAGCGGGCACGGTCGTACTGCTTGGTGTTGTAGTAGGCGTAGCCCAGCCCGTAACGAGCTTTTTGTTCAAAGTCAGCCTCCTCGGGGCTCACGCCATCCTGCCGGGCCGACCGAGCGGCCGCGGCGTAGGCCGTAATGGCATCGGGGTACTGCTGGCCCACGCTGAAAATCTCGCCGCGCAACACCTGGGCTGCTGCCCGCAGGCCATCGTCAGTCGGAAACTGCAGCGACTTGTCGAGTAGCGGCAGCGCCTGGGCATAGTTGCCGTTGTTGTACAGCGTGGCGGCCTGGGCGTAGGCTACACGCTGGTAGGTGGCGTTCAGCTTGTCGCTGCGGTCGTCGAGGCCTTCGAGGTAGGCCAGCGCCTGGGCGTAGTCGGTACTCGACAGGAAGCTGTTGCTCAGCAAATCGTCGACCGCGGCCTGGTTTTTTGAGCGCGGGAAACGCTTGCGGAAGTCGCGCAGGACGGCAATGGTTTCGGGCAGGTTGCCCAGCTCGTATTGCACCTGGCCCAGCTTCAGGGTGGCGTTTTCGGCCACGGCACGGTCGAAGGTGCTTTGGCGGGCCGCTTCGAAGGCCGTGACGGCCTCACGCTTCTGATTGGTTTGGATGTAGCTCAGGCCCAGGTGGTATGCGGCATTCTGGCCCAGCGAGTCGCGGCGCACGGCCACGGTCTTCAGGCTGGCAATGGCCCCCTTGAAGTCGCCCATCTTGTAGTTGGCGAAACCAATCTTGTACTGCAGCGCCGGTTCGATGCGGCCCTTGTGCAGCACCGCGTACTTATCGAAGTTGTCGGCGGCTTCTTTGTACTGGTCTTTCTGGTAGTACGCATCGCCGAGCAGCAGCTGAATTTCGTCAGAATTTTGCGGGGGCGGCGTGTTTTGCAGGGCCTTACTGGCGTAGGCAATCAGGCCGTCGTAGTTGCCCTCCTTGTAGTAAATCTGCGTCATGATGGCCGGCACCACCGGTTTGTACGCATCATTCTGCTCGGCCACGCTCAGGTCGGTGCGGGCCCCGGCAAAGTCGCCGGCCCGGTAGGCCAGGTAGCCGGCATAGTACGAGCTGGCATACTTGTACTGGCTCTGCACCTGCTTGTTGCGGTCGAACAGCAAGCGGGCCTTCTCGTAGTCCTTCTGCTCGAAGTAACTGTAGGCCAGCTTGAAATCGGACTCAGCGCGCTGGTCGTTGCTCAGGTTATCGGGCGCTACTTTGGTAAAGTAGCGGATGGCCGATTCGTAGTTCTTCTGGTCGAAGTAAAACTTGCCCAACTCGAAATAGGCCACAGCCGCGCGCGGGTGGGCCGGGTGGTGAGCCGCGAAATCCAGAATCAGCCCTTCGGCATCGGGGTGCGAAAGGTAGAGGCCACTCACAGCGTAGTAGTACTCAGCGTCGGCGGTGCGGTCGGAGGCGGTGGGGCCAACCTGACCCTGGCGCACTGGCTCGATGGCCAGGTACTGCCGGAATGCCTCTTGGGCGGCCCCATACTGGCCGCGGTCAAACAGCTCCAATCCTTCCTGAAAGTGCCGCTCGTCGGCGGCAAACACCTGGGTTTGCTGGGCAGTAGCGGCCACGGGGGCCGCGGCGCTCAGGGCGGCGGCCAGCGCCAACCGGGGGAATAGCTTCATGTAATGTCCTTGCGTGGGGGGCCACACCGGGCCCGGGAACTGGCCAAAAGTAGCGATAAATGCCCGTAGGTTGCCCCGGCAACGTGGAAAAGCGGTTTTCATTGCCAGACCTGAAGCTCGATACGACCAGTTTATCCTGCCAGTTAAGGCTTGCCACGTGCTTTACTCCGGCCGCCATTCGTAACCCGCTTTGCGTTTCCGAGTGCCTAGCTCAGAAAACACCTCCACCCCCTCGTCACGCAGAAATGCGTCCAGGGACGAAACATCAGTTTCGTACGCATCCAGGAATTCCTCGAATTGCCACCTTACCAGTAATCCGGCCGAACTCAAATACGGCTCTGCGTAACTAGCAAAGCTTGGCAGCAGCTTGCGGTGGGCCTCCTCCTCATCCGCGGCTTTCACCAGCAGAATGCGGTCTTCGTAGGTCTGCAGCCCACCCGTAACATTCTCAATCTGTATTGCGAAGCGGGCTTTAATGCTCCAAAAGCACTTTGTGGCTGCAGGTTTTTTCCGAGTCATCCCTTCAATTGCCTCTAAGGTGATGCTACTGACTTCGTGACGGGCTAAAAGCGAGGCTAACTGGTTTAGGGGCAATTGTAGCGTCATGCCGGTTGGTCGCATATGAGAACCCCGTCTTGCAAATGGCACCTTTGGAATTCGTGCTTTTAACGCCTTAAAAGCTGCCCGTAGCTGGGCCGAAATCTGACGTCCTCGTTCTTGGGGTGCATATGCCACTACCGATTTATAATTTGGGTATATCAAATTCAAATGAACAGTAGCGTTGTTGTCGAGCACAGGCAAGTCGTTGTATTGCAGGCTCCATTCGTCCAGGCCATTTATTGTTTTCATAAAACGCTGAGATACTTAATGAACCTTTTCCTGACAAAGGAAAGCACATACTAAGTAGAACTAGGTAGGCATAGTGAAGCCTTTTTTTGCTTACCAACTGCTTCACTGCCGGCCTTACCTTGAGCACAACTACAGGCCAGAGTGGCCAGCGGGAATTTTAAAAACGTCAAAAGTGTGCTCCCTCCCGATGCTGCCAAGCTTATCAGACCTATTGACGAGGCCGTGTCCGCACTTTTAAAAAACACGTTGCCGCCTCACCATAGCTTTTGCCTGTATGAACGCGCTTTATCTGGTAGCCCTACTTCCCCCGGAGCCCTTATTCTCCCAAACGTGGGCCCTGAAGCAGGAAGTACACGACTTAACGGGCAGCCGCAACTCAGTTCGTCTACCGCCGCACATCACCCTTATTCCGCCCCTGCGCCAGCCCGATGGCTTCGAGGCGGCCTGTACGGCGGCGCTGGATGAGTTTGCCGCCACGCAGCCCCAGTTTTCGATAGGCCTCGATGGGTTTGCCTGGTTCGGCAACCGCACCTTATTTGTGCGGGTGAGCGCAGCTGAAAGACTGCAGGCCTTCCACGCCGCGCTAATGGGTTGGTGCACTATTCATTTGCCCGAAGTTCGGCCCGAAAACCGTCCGTTTACGCCGCACCTTACACTCGCTACCCGCGACTTGCCTCCCGCGCAGGTACCGGCTTTGCGGGCGGAATTCGAGGCCCGCTCCTTCGTAGGCACATTCGTCGTACCCAACATTACCCTGTACCGCCACGATGGCCAGCACTGGCAGCCTCGGGGCACGTTTGCGCTGCCCGAGGGGGTCGAATAATCGCATTTGCCGAGCCCTCAGAAGTCGCAATAGTCTACACTTCCCGTCATTTCGGCCCAGCGCGCCGAGAGGAATTTCGCGTACGCCAGCGGCATCAGCCCATAGGAACCTAGGGCGTAGCCATCGTTCACTTCCACCACCACGGTTTGGCCGGTGGCCGTACAACCAATGTCCAGCGAAAATGCAGTTGGGGCTTCCGGCAGGTACGCAGCTAATGCTTGTTCTATCACGCGGGGGTCAAAATGAGCTCGCCAATCCCCTTTATAGGGCCGCACGTCCAAAATACGCCCGTAGCGCACGAAGCAGCGCCATTCGGTCACGAAATGCAGGGGCTCGGCGCACCACACCGGCGTGTCTTCGTATTGGTCGCCGCAGCCCACCAGGTCGCGAGGGCTGCGCACCAACACCCCCGTGAATTTTTTGGCGTCGTGCAAGGGCTTTACAAATACGGGCCATAGGCTGGCATCAGCCGCTACGGCGTTGATGGTGCTGCGCCACAACCGCCGCCCCAGAAAAGGCAACAGCGACGCCGGATACCCTAACTCAGCGGGCACAACCATTCCCAGCGACCGCAGGCTGGCCCGCACGGCCGCAATGTGCCCGACTACTACTTCATCGGGTGCGAGGTCATGCACTGGCTCTGCATCGGTATAAGGCACAATTTCCCAACCCATTTGCTGGAAACCGTCCATTGCCAATTAGTTATTGACGCTCTGGGGAATGCCATGGTGGAAATGGATATGGGCTCGCATGAGAAAGGTCTAGACGATGGCAGCAATTCTTGAAGCAGTTTCGGACACCTCCTTGGTATCGCAAAGAATTGGCAAGTACGAACAGCTGCAAATTGGAAGGACAAAGAAAAGGTCCCGCTAGCCAATGCTAACGGGACCTTTTGGCCACAGACGTGACGAGGTTAAGCCTGCTTTTGCTTGGATAGGAAGCTTGGCACATTCAGGTTGCCGGCTTTGTAGCGCTTGTACAGGTATGCAGCACCGGCAGCCAGCAGGGCTCCTTTTACCAAACTTCCCGAAGTTGAGCCGGAAGCGCGGGTACCATCGTTGTTTGTTCGGCCACCAAACAGGCCGGAAAGCATGCCCCCGAGAGTGCCGCTGGGTTGGTTATCGCTCATAGTAAAGTCAGTTTAAGGTGAAAGACCCGCTTTGTACGGCGTATTCATCCTAGTCGTTACTCCAGCACCCCGGCCGGCACATTGTGCAGTATCAGCCACACCAACTCCCGCAGAATCTCGGCATCGTCCATCGAGCCGCTTTCGATGCCCTTGCTTTGGGCATCAGCCCTTCTGATAGCGTGAATAAGCCCCACCACCCGCTCGGGCGGAAACACGCGCATTGCCTGCTGGTATTCCTTCTGTGCAAAGCTGTTTACAATGCCCAGGCTCTTGAATACGCCATCGGGTGGGTTGGGCCCGGCCTGGTGCAGCACGAGCAGCTTGCTGAAAAAGTTGAACAGCAGCGTCAGGTTCGGGATGAGCGGGTTGGCCTTGGGATTGGCCGCGAAGTAGGCCAGAATGCGGTTGGCCTTGAGCACGTCGCGCTGCACCAGCGCCTTTTGCAGCTCAAAAATGTTGTAGTCCTTGCTGATGCCCACCATGCGCTGCACCAACTCCTCGTCGATGGGCTGCCCCGGCTTCAGGTTCAGCATCAGTTTGTCGATTTCGTTGGCCAGCCGGCCCAAATCGGCCCCGATATACTCGGCCAGCATGGCCGTGGCCTGCCCGGTTATTTGCTGCCCCCGGTTGCGCACGTTGGCCGTGAGCCACTGTGGCACCTGGTTGTCGTAGAGCTTCTTGCTGGTCATGAGCACGGCCGGCGAGTCTTTGCCAGCGAGGAGCTTACCGAGCTTCTTGCGCGAGTCCAGCGTTTTGTGCTTGTAGCAGAACACCAGCACGGTGCTGGGCAGTGGGTTTTTCAGGTAAGCCTCCAGGAAAGGCCAGTTCCGCTCCTGCTCCAGGTCGGCTATGGTCTGGGCTTCTTTCACGATGACGACGCTGCGTTCGGCCATCATCGGAAACCGCTTGGCCTGGCCCAGAATAGCCGTTACGTCCACGTCCTTGCCGTACACCACCATCTGGTTGAAGCTACGCTCGTGCTCCGCCAAGGCAGTTTTTTCAATCAGGTCGGCCACTACATCGATGTAGTACGGCTCTTCGCCCTGCAAAAAATACACGGGTTGAAACTGGCGCTGCTGCAGCTGCTTAAGTATCGCGTCGGCTTCTAATAAGGGCATAACAAATGGGAACTTGCCGTCTTTAGGGACGTGGGACCTGGACAGTTCCACCGCAAAATTAGGCCTTGGTTGAGCCCCGCCCTACCTTTGCCCACTTAATATAGTGGCAGGTTTTCGCGGCAATGCCCAAAACCAAGTCCACAAGTTCCCAAGCCCCTAAGTCCCTCCGACTCTATGTCCCTGATTGAAGAACTGACCTGGCGCGGCATGTTTCACGACGCCATGCCCGGCACCGCCGAACACCTCGCTGCCAATGCACCCATTACCGGCTACATTGGGTTCGACCCCACGGCCGCTTCGCTGCACATTGGCAACCTGGCCACCATCATGCTGCTGGTGCATTTGCAGCGCGCCGGCCACCGCCCGCTGGCCCTGGTGGGCGGCGCTACCGGTATGATTGGCGACCCCAGCGGCAAATCAGCCGAGCGCAACCTGCTCGACGAAACCACGCTGCGCCACAACCAGGCCGGTATTCAGGCCCAGCTCGAGAAGTTTTTGGATTTCTCGGAAGGTCCCACCGGCGCGCTGGTGGTGAACAACTACGACTGGTTCAAGAACTTCGGCTTCCTTGAATTTCTACGAGAAGTAGGCAAGCACCTCACCGTAAACTACATGATGGCCAAGGATTCGGTGAAGCGCCGCATCGGTGGCGGCGAGGACGGCGACAGCAGCGGCATCAGCTACACCGAGTTCAGCTACCAGCTGCTGCAGGGCTACGACTTCGTGCACCTCAACAAAACGCTTGGCTGCACCCTGCAAATGGGCGCCAGCGACCAGTGGGGCAACATCACCACCGGCACAGAGCTCATCCGTCGCCTCGCCAACGCCGACGAGCGCGAAGCCAAAGCCTATGCCCTCACCGGCCAGCTCATCACCAAGGCCGACGGCACCAAGTACGGCAAGTCCGAAACCGGCACCGTCTGGCTCGACCCCAAGCTGACTTCGCCTTACCAGTTCTACCAGTTTTTCCTCAACGCCGCCGACGCCGACGCTCCGCGACTCATCCGCGTGTTCACGCTGCTATCGAAGGCAGAAATTGATACATTGGAAGCCGAGCACGCCGCTGCTCCACACCTGCGCATCCTGCAAAAGGCGCTGGCAGCCGATGTCACCACGCGCGTGCATTCAGTCGAAGCGACCGAGGCGGCTATTGCCGCTTCGCAGGTACTTTTTGGTGGTGGCGACCTCGCCTCCCTCGATGAAGCTACGCTGCTCGACGTATTCGCCGGTGTGCCACACCTGCGCGTACTGCGCGATGAAATGACTGAACTCAACGCCGCCACCTTCCTCAGCGATTTCACGTTAAACAAAATCTTCCCTTCCAAAGGCGAAGCCCGCAAAATGATTCAGGCTGGCGGCGTAAGCATCAACCGTGAGAAAGTGACCTCTCCCGATGCGCCAGTAGCGGCCCTACAGCACTTGGCCAGCAAATATTTGGTGGTGCAGAAAGGCAAGAAGAATTACTTTTTGGTGGAGCTGGTATAATTAAACAGCATTTCTACCAGGAACAGCCAACATAAAAAAGGCCCCGCTGATTAGCGGGGCCTTTTTCGTCATCTACAAAAGCCGTCGATTCCGACGAATTCGTGATTACTTCTTCTTGGCAGGAGCAGCCTTTTTGGCAGCAGGTGCAGCGGCCTTCTTAGCAGGAGCCGCTTTCTTGGCACCAGCAGCAGCCTTAGGAGCGGTAGCAGTAGCCGAGTTCTTGGTGTTCTGTACTTCGGTGCGGAACGCCTGAGCCATTGTTTTCAGCTCCTGCATGCCTTTACGCACGCGGGTACCGGCAGCGGCGTTCTGCTTCTCGTAGAATTTCGAGAAATCGTCTTCGAGCGACATCACGAGGTCTTTCAGTTGGCTGAAATTGTTCATTGGGGGTTGTGGTTTGGGGTGAAAAATGAATGGTTGGTGGTGTTAAGCCGGCCCTAATATACAGGGATTTCAAATGCAAGCAACTTTTTAGCGTTTTTTTAAAAACCCCGTTCCCGGCATTCAGAGGCCGATTTTACTCTAAAAAACCCCGTTTGCAGCAAGTACCGCTAAAGCCCTTAGCTTAGAATAGTTCAAAAACGAAAGCGCCGGCCACCCTTGCAGGTGGCCGGCGCAATGTGCCTTGGCAGGCTATTCTAAGCTGTTTGCGAAGCAACGGGCGTTTTGCTGTAAAGCCCTTTGTCGAGCTTGGCCGCCACGGTTTCGAAGGCTGCAATCGTTTCCTGCACATCGTCCAGCGTGTGCATGGCCGTCGGAATCAGGCGCAGCATAATCACGCCCTTGGGTACCACTGGATACACCACGATGGAGCAGAAAATGCCGTGGTTCTCACGCAAATCAAAGGTTAGGGCCGTTGCATCCGACAACTCACCGTTCAGTAACACGGGCGTAACCGGCGATTCGGTCGTACCGATGTTGAACCCTTTTTCGCGCAGGCCGCCCTGCAGGGCACGCACCACGGTCCACAGCTTTTCGCGGTACTCGGGGTGGTTGCGAATCAGCTCCAAACGCTTCAGCGCCCCAATTACCAATGGCATGGGCAACGATTTGGCGAAAATCTGGCTACGCATGTTATAACGCAAATATTCAATCACGCTTTCCTCACCAGCCACAAACGCACCGATGCTGGCCATGCTCTTGGCGAAGGTGTAAAAAATCAGGTCTACGCCTTCAATACAGCCCAAATGCTCGGCCGTGCCGGCCCCGGTAGCGCCCAAAGTGCCGAATCCGTGCGCATCGTCGACGAAGATGCGGAAGTCGAATTTCTTCTTCAGTTCCACGATTTCGGGCAGCTTGCCCAAGTTGCCCGACATGCCAAACATGCCCTCCGTAATAACCAGAATGCCACCGCCCGTTTCGTCGGTCAGGCGCTTGGCGCGCTCCAGCTGCTTTTCGAGGCTGGCCATGTCATTATGGTTAAATACGAACCGCTTGCCCTGGTGCAGGCGTACGCCGTCGATGATGCAGGCGTGCGACTCGGCGTCGTACACAATGGCATCGTGCCGGCTCACCAGCGCATCGATAATGCTCACGACGCCCTGGTAACCGAAATTCAGCAGCAGCGCACCGGGCTTTTGCACGAAGTCGGCCAGCTCGTTTTCGAGGCGCTCGTGGTTCGTCGAGTTACCGCTCATGATGCGCGCTCCCATGGGGTACGCCATGCCGTAGTCGGTGGCGCCGTCGATGTCGGCCTGCCGCACTTCGGGGTGGTTGGCCAGGCCCAGGTAGTTATTCAGGCTCCAGGTCAGCACCTCTTTGCCCCGAAATAGCATGCGGGGATTGATTTGGCCTTCCAGCTTCGGAAAAGCGAAATAGCCGTGGGCGTAATGCGATTGCGAACCCAAGGGGCCGCGGTTGGCCGAAACCCGGTCGAAAATATCCACTGAAAAACGGGAATTAGGTGGTGATGTAACGCGCTGCAACGGCCGTTTAGAGGATTTTAAGCTACTATCCAAACGGCCCAACCACAAAGGTAACCATAGGCCGCCGATGTGCATAATTTGGGCTTAATAACCAGATAATGCCTCCCGGGTTTACCGTCGGGCTACAGTTTCGCAGTTTCTTTGTGCGTGCTTTCTAATACCATCAATCCTAAGTAGCAGGCTGTGCCCTGTCAAAGCCCCCTGCTTGTGGTAGTAAGCCAGTCGTTACAACCTCATTAATTCGCGACAACACGCGAGTTGTTTCGGCCTCGTTCGGCAGGACGGGTCTGATTTCTATCCGCTTCCCACCCACATGAAAAAAATCACCAAGCTGCTCGTTGCCAACCGGGGTGAAATTGCCCTGCGTGTTCTGCGCTCCGCCAAAGAAATGGGCATTGCCACCGTGGCCATCTACTCCGAGGCCGACCGCAACGCCCTGCACGTGCGCTACGCCGACGAAGCAGTATGCGTAGGTCCGCCCGCCTCGAAAGACAGCTACCTGCGTGGCGACAAGATTCTGGCCGTGTGCAAGGAACTAGGCGTCGATGCCATTCACCCCGGCTACGGCTTCCTTTCGGAGAATGCCGGGTTTGCCCGGATGGTGCGCGAGGCAGGCCTGATTTTCGTGGGTCCTTCGCCCGAAGCCATGGAAATCATGGGCGACAAGCTCTCGGCCAAGCAGGCGGTACAGGCCTACAACATTCCGCTGGTGCCCGGCACGGCCGAAGCCATATCTGATGTGCCCGCTGCCAAGCGCATTGCCGAGGAAGTGGGCTTTCCTATTCTCATCAAGGCCTCGGCTGGCGGCGGCGGCAAGGGCATGCGCATTGTGAACGGGGCCGACGAGTTTGAGGAGCAGATGCAGTTGGCCATCAACGAGGCCGTGTTGGCATTTGGCGATGGGGCCGTTTTCATTGAGAAGTTTGTGACCGGTCCGCGCCACATCGAAATTCAGGTGCTGGGCGACGAGCATGGCAACATCGTGCATCTGTTCGAGCGTGAGTGCAGCATACAGCGCCGCCACCAGAAGGTAATTGAAGAAGCGCCGTCGTCGGTGCTCACCCCCGAGCTGCGCGCCGAAATGGGCCGCTGCGCTGTAGACGTGGCCCGCGCCTGCAATTACGCTGGTGCCGGCACCGTGGAATTTTTGCTCGATGAGAAGCGCAACTTCTACTTCCTCGAGATGAATACCCGCCTGCAGGTAGAACACCCCGTGACGGAACAAATCACGGGCCTTGACCTGGTGAAGGAACAAATCAAAGTGGCCCAGGGCGAGCCCCTGGCCTTCCGCCAGGAAGACCTCACCATCACCGGCCACGCCCTCGAGTTGCGCGTGTACGCCGAGGACCCGCAAAACAACTTCCTCCCCGATATCGGAACCCTCACCACCTACGTGCGCCCCCAGGGCCCCGGCGTACGCGTCGACGACGGCTTCGAGCAGGGCATGGACATTCCGATTTACTACGACCCGATGATTGCCAAGCTGGTTACCTTCGGGGCCGACCGCGCCGAGGCCATTGCCCGCATGCTGCGCGCCATTGACGAGTATAAAATCACGGGCATCGAGACCACGCTCGGCTTTGGCCGCTACGTGCTCACGCACCCCGCTTTCGTAAGCGGCGATTTCGACACCAACTTCATCAAAGACCATTTCACCCCCACCACCCTCGCTCCTACCACCCCAGACGAGGCCACGGCAAAAGTTGCCGCCGCGCTCGGCGCCATGCTACTCAGCGAGAAGAAACCGAAAGCGGCCGCTGCAACTGGCGAAACTGCCGAGCAGGCTTCGGGCTGGCGAAAGAATCGGTTGGGCGTGCGGTAATCTTCATTGTTGAAATAAAGATTCAAGCTTTAGCAACCTTTATTTTGCAGCACGCAATGGTGACGATACTTAAGCATTTATACGCTTATTGTTCATGACTATTCGGCCTTTTCTGCCTCATGTTTCAGCAGTTGTCTTATTCCTACTAATGGCTGCCTGTGCCCAAGAGAATCACAAATCATTTACTAGCCAAGAGGCTGCATTGTCACTTAAAATTCCTGCGGTTGCTACTGAGATTTGAAATTTCATTCAGCACAATCATTTAAGTAAACTCGGTCTCTTCTATATCGACGCGACACAGAATGGCGACAGTGTCAATATCAAAATCTCTTCTTTGATTTTCAAGACTGAGGCAAACGAGTTAAAGCCATGTGACTTAATTCGTCTTGCTAGAGAATGGGTATTAGTAACTGATGTTACGCAGCCAGTTTGGTCAAAGTGTAGTGCATGGCTTTGAGTCCGCGCAAATAAAG